>NZ_PVNC01000002.1:0-797550 GCF_003001875.1 Paraburkholderia sp. BL18I3N2 | reverse complement strand
CTGCCGTTCGACTTGCATGTGTAAGGCATGCCGCCAGCGTTCAATCTGAGCCAGGATCAAACTCTTCAGTTCAAACCTGTTACTGTTTTTCGGTTGTCGCAGTTACCTGCTCGCAACCGGTCGCTCACTCAACGTACTGACGAATGATCTTTCCATCTTTCAATGAAAAAACCTTCCTTTCATTACTGTGTGAGACTTGATACTTTCGCTTCTCCGGCAGACCCCGAAGGACCCCACCGGCGCGTCGCGCATCAAGCGCCCACACTTATCGGCTGTTAATTTTTAAAGATCGATTCCGCATTCACCACCAAACCGGCACCGCACTTCAGCTACCCCGGCACCGCTTCGTTCTGCGTCGCCGCATCAGCAGCAGAGAAACGAGATTATGAAGGCTCTTTTTCGTTTCGTCAACAACATTTTTTCGCATTCGCTTAAAACCTTGTTGACGCTACGGCCGCTGGTTTCTGCCGCGGCCCTCGTTCTGCAACGAGGAGGCGAATCTTAGGTGAACATCAGCCATATGACAAGGGTTTGACCGAAATCTTTTTTGGCGGCTCACTTGCGGGTCGATTTCACTACCGCGTCCAAGGGGACTGCGTCGGCCATTGCTGCATAACCGGCGTCGCTTGGATGGATGTGATCGCCACTGTCGAAGTTGCGTTGCAGGCGCTCCACCTGCGCCGGGTCACGCAGCGCAGCGTCGAAGTCCACGACACCGTCGAAGGCATGACTAGTCCGAATCCACTGGTTGACGGCGAGCCGAATGCTTTCTCGCTGCGGCGGAAGCGACGCCGGCGTCAGCGTCGCACCGAACACCTTCACACCGGCGTGCCGGGCCATAACGATCAGTCGCTGGTAGCCGGCAATCAGATCGGCGGCCGTCACCGAGGTGTGCGGAAAGTCGCAATCGAGACCATTGCGCGGCGGCATTGCCGCGAAGTTGATGTCGTTGATTCCGATCAGCAGAATCGCCGTCTTGACGCCCGGGCGCCCGAGCACGTCATGCTCGAAGCGCGTCGCGAGCGCGTCGCCGTAGCAAGGAGAGTCGCTCAGCAAGCGGTTACCGCTGATCCCCAGATTGACGATCGCGGTCGACCGGTCGCCGCTAGCGGCAAACCGGCGCACCAACGCGTCAGGCCAGCGGCGATTCTGATTCAGGCTGGAGCGCATGCCGTCGGTGATCGAGTCACCGATCGCGGCAACGGCGGTGGATGCAGGCGCCGCGTCCACCGACAATCCGGTCATCCACACGTATTGTGTAAACCGGCCGCGAAACGCTTCCGCGGAAGCGTCCGCCGTGTGATTACCCGATGCCGAAACGTAGTTCACCTGGTTCGAAACGCGATGCCAGGCAGCGACGCGCTGCTCCGGCCCCATAAACGTGCTGACGGCGTAAGGCGCACCTTCGGCGATATCGATAGCGACTGGATCGCTGTCCAACTCACCACCCGGCGGAATCGAGACCGTGCCGTTGCCGCCGAACGTCACGCGCGTCCCGCCACCAGCTGCCGCCGCGCCGCCCGCCGAGCGCGCGATGCGCAGATCTTCAATAACGAGCGCAGTTTTGCCGTACCGGTTGCTAAGGTGGACCCGCGCCGATTTTCCGGACAACGTCGGATAGACGATCTGGCGCACGGTGCGCCCGGCAACTTCCGGTACGCGATAGAGCGGGGGCAAGTCCGCCCGTTGCGGGATGGGCTGCAGCGCAGTCGCCCATGCGGTGACCCAATGCGCCGGAGTGTCAGCTGCGAAAACGGTCGGGGAAGCGACAAATTGGACAAGCAGCGCCGCGCCGCATGCGGCAGCCAGGTTGCGAATGGTCATTCGGGTGGTCGGTTGGAGGCGAAACGTGCATTGTGCCCGATCGGTCCAGCCGTCGCGGCTCTCCGCAACGGCATTTACACGCGGCGACTCAGGCCGTCTGCGCCCCGGCCATCTTCAACGCGAGCGCTTCGGCGACTTCAATCCCGTCGATGGCCGCAGAGTAGATCCCGCCAGCGTAGCCAGCGCCTTCGCCGGCCGGATACAGGCCTTCGACATTCATGCTCTGATAGTCATCCCGCCGACGCACGCGAATCGGCGACGACGTTCTCGTCTCGACGCCCGTCAGCACGGCATCGTGCATCGCGAACCCGGCGATCTTCTTGTCCATCTGCGGCAAGGCTTCGCGAATGGCCTCGATCACGTAGTCGGGGAGCGCCGTGCTGAGATCGGTCGGATGCACGCCGGGTTTGTACGACGGCACCACCGAACCCAGCGACGTGGACGGCCGCCCGGCGATAAAGTCGCCGACCAGCTGGCCCGGCGCCATATAGTTACCGCCGCCGAGCTCGAAAGCCCGCTCTTCCCATTTGCGCTGGAAAGCAATGCCGGCGAGCGGCCCACCCGGATAGTCGTCCGGCGTGATGCCAACCACGATCCCGGCATTGGCATTTCGCTCGGCCCGCGAATACTGGCTCATGCCGTTGGTCACGACGCGGCCCGGCTCGGAGGTCGCCGCCACCACGGTGCCGCCCGGGCACATGCAAAAACTGTAGACGGCGCGGCCGTTGCTGCAGTGATGCACCACCTTATAGTCGGCGGCGCCAAGCTGTTTGTGACCGGCAAACTTGCCGAACCGGCTGCGGTCGATCAAACCCTGCGGATGCTCGATCCGGAAACCGAGTGAAAACGGCTTCGCTTCAATATAGACGCCGCGGTCGTTCAACATCTGGAAGGTATCGCGCGCGCTATGGCCGACCGCCAGCACTACATGGTCACAGCGCAGCGTTTCGCCGGTCGAAAGCTTCAGCCCGCGCACCTTGCCCTGATCGATCTCGATGTCGTCGACGCGGGTTTCGAAACGCACCTCGCCGCCCAGTTCGTGAATGCTCGCGCGCATTTTCTCGACCATGCTCACCAGCCGGAACGTGCCGATATGGGGACGGCTCAGAAACAGGATGTCCTCCGGGGCGCCGGCTCGCACGAATTCGTCGAGCACCTTGCGGCCGTAATGCTTAGGATCCTTGATCTGGCTGTACAGCTTGCCGTCCGAGAAGGTGCCCGCGCCGCCTTCGCCGAACTGCACATTCGACTCGGGATTGAGCACCGACTTGCGCCACAGGCCGAAGGTGTCCTTGGTGCGTTCGCGCACGGCCTTGCCGCGCTCGAGGATGATCGGCCGGAAGCCCATTTGCGCGAGGATCAGCCCGGCAAACAGGCCGCACGGCCCCATGCCGATTACGACGGGGCGCAGCGCGGTCATCTGCGCCGGCGCCCTGGCGACGAACCGGTAAGTCATGTCGGGCGTCACGCCGCAATGCGGCACGTCGGCGAGCCGCTTGAGCGCCGCCGCTTCATCCTTAACCTCGACATCGACGATGTACGTGAGCTTGATGTCGGCGCGCTTGCGCGCATCGTGCGCGCGGCGAAACACGGTGTATCGGATGAGCCCATCCGCAGCCACGCCGAGTTCCGCGAGGCGCGCGCGCACGGCGGCTTCGAGGGCGCTCTCGGGATGATCGAGCGGGAGTTTGATTTCGCTTAGACGTAACATGAGTACCGGGGGATGCAGGAAGGCCGCAAATCGCGGCCAATTCGCAATTTTATAGGTTTAGTGTAGTGACGGGGCGGCGGCTAGACGAAACGATTGCCGAGGAGACCGCCCAGGCCCCTATCGGCTCCACCGACTCATCTCAAAAAATTTATTAACCGACCGGTCGGTTGGTTTATACTGTGCGCACACAGACAACTTCCGCAGAGAGCGTCCCCATGTACACGCAATCCCTGGATATTCCGGGCAATGTCGCTCCGCTGGACGCGGGCGCAGACTCGTCCGAGCAGATGCACTTCGACGCGGTCATGGCCGCCGACGGCAAGATCGAAGCTCAAGACTGGATGCCGGAGGCCTATCGCAAGACGCTGGTCCGGCAAATCTCGCAGCACGCGCATTCGGAAATCGTCGGCATGCTGCCGGAAGGTAACTGGATCACGCGCGCGCCCAGCCTGAAGCGCAAGGCGATTCTGCTCGCCAAAGTGCAGGACGAGGCCGGCCACGGCCTCTATCTATATAGTGCAGCGGAAACGCTCGGCGTGTCGCGCGATCAGCTGATCGCCGCGCTGCACTCGGGCAAAGCCAAATATTCGAGCATCTTCAATTACCCCACGCCCACCTGGGCGGACGTCGGCGTGATCGGCTGGCTGGTGGACGGCGCGGCAATCATGAACCAGATTCCGCTGTGCCGCTGCACGTACGGCCCGTACGCACGCGCCATGATCCGCATCTGCAAGGAAGAGTCGTTCCATCAGCGCCAGGGTTTCGACGCGCTCATGTCGATGATGTCCGGCACCGAAGCACAACGCGAGCTGGTCCAGCAGGCCGTGAACCGCTGGTGGTGGCCCGTGCTGATGATGTTCGGCCCGAGCGACAAGGATTCGATCCACAGCAACCAGTCTTCGAAATGGGGCATCAAGCGCATCTCGAACGACGACCTGCGGCAAAAATTCGTCGACGCCACCGTCGACCAGGCCAAGGTGCTCGGCGTCACGTTACCCGACCCGGACTTGAAATGGAACGAAGCGCGCGGCCATCACGACTACGGCGACATCGACTGGGAAGAGTTCTGGCGCGTGGTGAATGGCGACGGCCCGTGCAACCGCGAGCGTCTCGCCACCCGCGTCAAAGCGCACGACGACGGCGCCTGGGTCCGCGAAGCCGCACTCGCCCACGCCGAAAAACAGCGCCAGCGCGCACAACAGCACGCCGCCTAACCCGCGCGGTATGCCGGACAAAGAATCAGGAGATCTGCAATGAACAAGGAATGGCCGATTTGGGAAGTCTTCGTGCGTAGCAAGCAGGGACTCGACCACAAACACTGCGGCAGCCTGCACGCCGCCGACGCGCCGATGGCGCTGCGCATGGCGCGCGACGTCTACACGCGCCGCCAGGAAGGCGTGAGCATCTGGGTGGTGCCGTCATCGGCGATTACGGCGTCCGCGCCGGAAGACAAGGCGGAGCTGTTCGAACCGGCTGGCGACAAGATCTACCGCCACCCGACGTTCTACACGCTCCCCGACGAAGTCAACCACATGTAAGCGCGGCTATGACCATCACGCCCCAACATCTCCAGTACGTGCTGCGCCTCGCGGATACCGCGCTGATTCTCGGTCAGTGCAATACCGAATGGTGCGGCCACGGCCCGATCCTCGAAGAGGATATCGCGCTGTCGAACATGAGCCTCGACCTGATCGGCCAGGCGCGTCTGCTGTACACGCACGCCGCGTCGCTCGAACAGCAACTCACCGGCAAAAACCGCACGGAGGACGACTACGCGTACTTTCGCGCCGAGCGCGAGTTCGCCAACTACACGCTCGCCGAGTTGCCGCATGTCGGCCCGCTGTCGGCCACGGCGAAAGCCGAGAAGGATTACGCGGTCACTATCGTCCGCAATTTCCTCTACTCGACGTTGATGGCGCATCTGTGGACTGCCCTCACGGCATCCACCGACGAGCAACTGGCGGCGATCGCGTCCAAGTCGATCAAGGAAACCAGTTACCACGTGCATCACGCACGCGAGTGGCTGATCCGTTTCGGCGACGGCACCGAGGAATCGCACCGCCGCGCGCAAGCCGCACTGGACTATCTGGTGCCGTATACGCGGGAGTTCTTCAGCACGGACGCCGTCGAGGAAAGCATCGCGGCAGCCGGCATCGGCCCGCTGACGTCGGACCTCGAAACAGCATGGCTCGACGACGTGCGCAACACGCTCGACGACGCCACCTTGACGCTGCCCGAACCGGTCAAGCACGTCACGACCGGCAAGCACGGCGAACATTCCGAGCACATGGGCTTCGTGCTGGCTGAAATGCAAAGCCTTGCACGCCAGCATCCCGGCGCCACCTGGTGATCTGACGATGACGACTTCGACAGCCCTCCGCACGACCGAAACGACCGAAACGACCGACGCCACCCTGGCACGCGCATGGACCGTGCTCGAAACGGTGCCCGATCCAGAGATTCCGGTGGTGTCGATTCGCGAGCTCGGCATTTTGCGCGACGTGCGGCGCGACGCCGACGGCACGCTCGAAGTCGTGATCACGCCGACCTACTCCGGTTGCCCGGCCATGTCGCAGATTGCCGAGGACGTCTCGCATGCGCTCGACGCGGCGGAACTGAAGCCCTATCGGATCTCCACGGTGCTCGCGCCGGCTTGGACGACTGACTGGATGACCGCCGACGCACGCGAAAAGCTGCGCGCCTACGGCATCGCGCCGCCCACGGGCAATTGCGGTTCGCCCGCGCCCGTGCAGGAAAAAGTGATGCGCTTCGTGCCCCGCGCGCTGCCCGCGCCGTCGTGTCCGCGTTGCGGCTCGGCGCACACCGAGCGTCTCGCGCAATTCGGCTCGACTGCCTGCAAAGCCTTGTACCGCTGCCTCGACTGCCGCGAGCCCTTCGACTACTTCAAACCATACTGATATGGCCACTCCGCAATTTCACCCGCTGCGTATCCGCGAAGTGCGGCCTGAAACCGCCGATTCGGTTTCGGTCGCCTTCGAAGTCCCCGCTGAACTGCGCGACCACTATCGTTTCACGCAAGGCCAGTTCGTCACGCTGAAGACGCATATCGACGGTGAGGAAACGCGCCGTTCGTATTCGATCTGCGTCGGCGTCACCGATTACGACCGCGACGGCGAACTGCGCATCGGCATCAAGCGCGTACGCGGCGGACGTTTCTCGAACTTTGCCTTCGACACGCTGCAGCCCGGCCACACGATCGACGTGATGACGCCGGACGGGCGCTTCTTCACCCATCTGAACGCCGATCAGGGTCAGCAATATCTGGCGTTCTCGGGCGGTTCGGGCATCACGCCGGTGCTGGCCATCATCAAGACGACGCTCGAAGTCGAACCGCGCAGCACCTTCACGCTCGTGTACGGCAACCGTAGCGTCGATCAGATCATGTTCGCGGAAGAACTCGAGGATCTGAAGAACCGCTTCATGAACCGCTTCGTGCTCTATCACGTGCTGTCCGACGATCTGCAGGACGTCGAGTTGTTCAACGGCGTGCTCGATCAGGATAAGTGCGCTGCCTTCATCGAGAATCTGTTGCCGGCCGACGCGATCGACGAAGCCTTCATCTGCGGCCCCGCTCCGATGATGGACGCCGCCGAAGCCGCGCTGAAAGCCGCCGGCGTGCCATCGGAAAAGGTGCACGTGGAGCGCTTCGGTTCGCCGCTGCCGCAAGCGGGCGTGCCGCCGGTCGAAATCACCGAAGATACGCCGGCTGCCGACCTCGAAATCGTCCTCGACGGGAAACGCCGCAAGCTGCGCCTGCCGTATCAGGGCGTGAGCGTGCTCGACGTCGGCCTGCGCGCCGGTCTCGCGCTGCCTTACGCGTGCAAGGGCGGCGTCTGCTGCACCTGTCGCGCGAAGGTGCTGGAAGGCGAAGTGAAGATGGAAAAGAACTACACGCTCGAAGAACACGAAATCCGCGACGGTTTTGTGTTGACGTGCCAATGCCATCCGATCAGCGACCGCGTGGTGGTGAGCTACGACGAACGTTGAGCCGTGTGCGACAGGCGGGCCCGCAAGACGCCCGTCGCGCTTTCAGCAGGTGCGCGATCCGCTTACACTAGGGGCCGCTCGCGACCGGACACCTGTTCCGGTCGGTGAGCGGCCCCTAATGTTGTCAACCGCCCTACGCCACTGCCGATGAGCACGATCCATCTCACCAACGGCGATGTCGCCGCCGAGTCACTGCGCACCGCATTGCGCGATGCGGGCCGCGACGAGCGCGTGCACGCACTGCGCGACGATCTCGCGGTCGGCCCGCTGCGCGGCATCGACGACGCGCCCGACGTGCGCGCGGACTTCTGGGATCGCATGAGCGCCGACACGAAGCGCGATTTCCTGCGGGAATTCCGCGAGCAGGCCGCGGCGCTGGAGAATGTCGCGCGCGGCGAAGCGAACCTGGTGGTCTGGCACGGCGAAAGCGCATCGGATCAATTGATGCTGCGCCGCGTCTGCTATCACCTGCGCAACAACCCGCAGCGTCTGAACGAAGTGCGTCTGTCGATTCGCGATCTCACCGATCCGGGCGCGTGGGCGCATAGCCGGAAAGACCGCGCGACGTCGGTCGGCATGTTCGCGCCGGCCGTTCTGCAATCCCGTCTGCCGGACGCCGCGCCGATTTCCGTGCTGCGCATCAGCCGCCTCGCGCTCGAATGGCAGGAAGTCAAACACGCGAACGGCGAAACGCGGCGCTGGCGCGACAATACTTTTACGAGCGGTAGCTTCGCGGAACTCGACGCGCTGATTCTCGAGCAAGTGACTGAACACTGGCAGCCCGCCGCGCGCGTTGCCGCCGAATTAATGGTCGCTGAGCTCGGCTTCCTGGTCAGCGACACCGTTGTGCTGTGGCGCTTCCGTGAACTAGCCGCAACCCGGCGTATCAAGCTGCGCGGCGACGCGAGCGCCTGGCGCGCGCTCGAATTGTGCGCAGCGTTCGCCCCCTGTCCACATTAATAGAACAGACGACTATGGCCCGCACCCGAGCGCCCGACCACGAAACCCAGCGCGAACAGATTCTCGAACTCGCCGCGGCGAAGTTCGCCCAGACCAGCTATCCCAGCACCTCGATGGCCGACCTCGCCGCCGCGAGCGGCACCTCGAAAGCGCGCCTCTACCACTACTACGCGAGCAAGGAAGCGATCCTGTTCGATCTGCTGGACCGTTACACCAAGCGGCTGATGCTGATCATCGCGGAGGTGGAGGGCGCGAGTCAGCGGCGCGGGTTATCGGAGCGGGAAACCTTCGCCGAGCTGATCCGGGCGTTTCTGTCGGAGTATGAGACGTCGCACAGCCGGCACGTCGCGCTGTTGAACGACGTGAAGTATCTGGTCGATACCCAGCGCGAAGTGATCCTGAACCGCCAGCGCGACGTGGTGGCCGCTTTTGCGCGGCAGTTGGCTCGCGCCTATCCGGAGCGCGCCACGCGCGACAACCAGACCGCGCTCACCATGATGGTGTTCGGCATGATCAACTGGACCTTCACCTGGCTGAAGCCGGACGGCCGGATGGGTTACGGTGAATTTGCCGAACAAGTGGTCGGCATGGTGGACCACGGATTGGGCTCAAACCCGGCTTGATTCCGCACCGCAACAATATTCATACGAAATAATGGCTGAAAGTGACCGATGTGCGACATCGTGTTACGAACGCTCGTCTCATTTATTTATGATTTAAAATCAATGAGATAGAAATAGGGCGCAAACTTTTAAGGCAACCTCTTCAAATATTGATACGGGTTTTCCCTAGTGCACAGCGTCGATCTCCGCTAAAATTGCTTTTGCGGTGCACCACGCCGCTCGACCAAAAGGAGAACCCGACCATGAACTTGACTACACCCCGCGCCGCTGAGCCGATCGTCGCGCACGATCGTTTGATGCAGCCAGCCGGTCGTGCGCCTGCTCTGGTCCGCGAGCTCACTATAGTCGACCGCGAACGCCTGCTCACCCACTTTCTGGCGCTCGACGAAGACGACCGACTCCTGCGCTTCGGCCAGATCGTGCCGGACCACGTGATCGAAAACTATGTTCGCGCGATCGACTTCAAGCGCGACACCGTCTTCGGCGTCTTCAACGATCAATTGCAGTTGACCGGCGTTGGCCACCTGGCTTACCTGCCCGCCGAAGGCGACAAGCGTACGGCCGAGTTCGGCGTGTCCGTGCTGGAAAGCGTCCGCGGCCAGGGCATCGGCTCGAAGCTCTTCGAGCGTGCCGCCATTCGCAGCCGCAATACGCACGTCACCATGCTGTATATGCACTGTCTGTCGCGCAATTCGACCATGATGCATATCGCGAAGAAGGCAGGCATGAAGATCGAATACGCGTACGGCGAGGCAGACGCTTACCTCACGCTGGCGCCGGCGGATCAGTCGAGCATCATCACGGAAATGCTGCAGGAACAGGCCGCCGTGTTCGACTATGCGCTCAAGCGGCAAGCGCGTCAGGCGTCGAAGCTGTTCGAATCGTTCATGCCGACGGCTGTCGCAGCCTGAGAGCACTGAGCTTCGGCAAACAAAAAGGGCAGCCCAATGGCTGCCCTTTTTGTTTGCCTTTCGCCTCGCCCCCGACGCTCGCCTCACAAGATCGGCAGCGCGGTCGTCTCCTTAAACTTTTCCAGCGAGAAGCTCGATTTCACGTCGATCACCGACGGATGATGTAGCAACTGGTCCTGCACGAAGCGTGAAAAGTGCGCCATGTCTTTGACCTGGACGCGCAGCAAATAATCCATTTCGCCGGTCATTGCGTGGCATGCCACCACTTCCGGCCACGTTTGCACCGCCGCGCGAAACAGATCCGCATGCGTGGCGTCGCCACGCGAACTGAGCGCCGGACCGCCGCGCTTTTCGAGCCGCACATTCACATAGGCAAGCAAATCGAGCCCAAGCTGTTGCGCATCGAGCAGCGCCACATAGCCGCGGATCACGCCGCTCTCTTCCAGCCGACGGATACGCCGAAGACACGGACTCGGCGAAAGATTGATGCGCTCGGCGATCTCCTGATTCGACAGCCGGCCGTTCTCCTGAAGAATCGCCAGAATTCGCCTGTCGATGGCGTCTATCTCTATATTGGCCATTTTCTGCCGTCCATTCGAAATGTTGAGCTAGAAACTAGCGTCAGCGTAGCGACGCGCGATTAAGTTCGCAAGTTTACGCCGCAGACAGGCCTTTACACTGGCTTCATTCAGTCGCGCAATCGCCCACCGGCTCGCGCCTATCAGGAGACAGACAATGCAGGTTTCAACTTGGGACAATCCGCTCGGCACCGACGGCTTCGAGTTCATCGAATACACCGCGCCGGATCCGAAGGCGCTCGGCAAGCTGTTCGAACAGATGGGCTTTACCGCCGTGGCCCGGCATCGTCATAAGGACGTGACGCTGTACCGCCAGGGGGAAATCAACTTCATCGTCAATGGCGAACCGGATTCGTTCGCGCAACGCTTCACGCGTTTGCACGGCCCTTCGATCTGCGCGATTGCTTTCCGCGTTCAGGACGCCGCCAAGGCGTACGAGGAAGCGCTGGAAAAAGGCGCTTGGGGCTTCGACAACAAAACCGGCCCGATGGAATTGAACATTCCGGCGATCAAGGGTATTGGCGACTCGCTGATCTATTTCGTCGATCGGTGGCGCGGCAAGAACGGTGCAGAGCCGAACAGCATCGGCAACATCGACATTTACGATGTCGACTTTGAACCCATTCCCGGCGCGAATCCGAACCCGGTCGGCCACGGCCTAACCTACATCGACCACCTGACGCACAACGTGCATCGCGGCCGGATGCAGGAATGGGCGGAATTCTACGAGCGTCTGTTCAACTTCCGCGAAGTGCGTTATTTCGACATCGAAGGCAAGGTGACGGGCGTGAAGTCGAAGGCGATGACCTCGCCGTGCGGCAAGATCCGCATCCCGATCAATGAAGAAGGTTCGGAAACCGCTGGCCAGATTCAGGAATATCTCGACGCGTATCACGGCGAAGGCATTCAGCACATTGCCCTGGGCAGCAACGACATCTACCGCACGGTGGACGGCTTGCGCGCATCGAATATCTCGCTGCTCGACACGATCGACACGTATTACGAGCTGGTCGATCGCCGCGTGCCGAATCACGGCGAGCCGCTCGACGAACTGCGCAAACGCAAAATTCTGATCGACGGCGCGCCCGAAGATCTGCTGCTGCAGATTTTCACCGAAAACCAGATCGGCCCGATCTTCTTCGAGATCATTCAGCGCAAGGGCAATCAGGGCTTCGGCGAGGGCAACTTCAAGGCACTGTTCGAATCGATCGAACTGGATCAGATTCGCCGTGGTGTGGTGCAAGACAAAGTCTGACGGCTTGCGCCGCTTCACGAGAGCGGCTGTATAGATCCAAATGGAAAGGGCGAAGATCTCACGATCCTCGCCCTTTTTCATGGCGCCGTTGTCTCAAGCGAAACCTTGGTCGGACAACGGCAGGTTATTCAACCGACACGCCGCATGCGCGGCGCATCACGAATTCTGGTCTTCCTCGTCGGACTTAACGGGTCGCGTGACGCGGTTCATGGCAATGCGTGCCGGCGCGACCTGCGCCGTGCGGATTACCGCGTTCGACAGCGCCCCTGCACTGCCCGAGTTCGAGCGCACCGGTGCGCTCATGGCGAAAAATGCTGCCGAGACCATCAGGAAGGTCTGGATGTTTCTAGTGTTCATGCGTACTCCTTTTCTAACTGCCCTGTTGTCGTGAAGCTCCGCCGAATGCGGAGCGTTGCGCGGACATTGCTCACAGGTGGGGGTTAGACAGACATTTCGAGCGCGGTTCCGCAGATTTGTAGTTTTTACAGCTTGTTACAGGCTGTAGCCCGAGCGGTGTGCGGCGAGAAGCGCCGCATGCCTGCCGACATTCGCGACAAAAGCGGAAGCCTCGTTCCTCCTAGGCTGCGGCGGGTTTTCACCAGTGCTACCATCACTTAAAACACGTCAATATGACGGCCCCGGCCCTACGCATTCACAAGATGCCGCGGCCCAAAAAAGTTTTGGTGATCCCAAACTGGTTGGAGGAGTACACATAATGAACGCCCCGCTAGACGCAGGTCAGCGAGCCTCGCTCGAAGCCGCGCTATCTTCCGTCACGCTCGACGACAAATACACCCTCGAACGCGGCCGCGCGTACATGAGCGGTATCCAGGCGCTAGTGCGTCTGCCGATGCTGCAGCAGGAACGCGACCGGGCCGCCGGGCTCAACACCGCCGGCTTCATCTCCGGCTACCGTGGATCGCCACTCGGCGGACTCGACCAATCCCTGTGGAAGGCGAAACAGCATCTCGCCGCGCATCAGGTCGTGTTCCAGCCAGGCGTCAACGAAGATCTCGCGGCTACCGCCGTTTGGGGTTCGCAGCAAGTCAATCTGTACCCGAGCGCCAAATACGACGGCGTGTTCTCGATGTGGTACGGCAAAGGCCCAGGTGTCGACCGTTCCGGCGACGTCTTCAAGCATGGCAACTCGGCCGGTTCGGCGCGCAACGGCGGCGTTCTCGTCCTTGCCGGCGACGACCACGCCGCGAAATCGTCCACACTCGCGCACCAGTCCGAACACATTTTCAAGGCTTGCGGCCTGCCGGTTCTGTTCCCGTCGAACGTCCAGGAGTATCTCGACTTCGGTCTGCACGGCTGGGCGATGAGCCGCTATTCCGGTCTGTGGGTTGCCATGAAATGCGTGACCGATGTGGTCGAGTCGTCGGCCTCGGTCGACATCGACCCGCATCGCACGAAGATCATCCTGCCGGAAGACTTCGCGATGCCCGAGGGCGGCCTGAATATCCGCTGGCCGGATCCGCCGCTGGTGCAGGAAGCGCGTCTGCTCGACTACAAATGGTATGCGGCGCTCGCCTACGTGCGGGCCAACAAACTCGACCGCGTCGAAATCGATTCGCCGCATGCGCGCTTCGGCATCATGACCGGCGGCAAGGCGTATCTCGACGTGCGTCAGGCGCTGACCGACCTCGGTCTCGATGACGAAACCTGTTCCCGCATCGGCATCCGTCTGTATAAGGTCGGCTGCGTGTGGCCGCTCGAAGCGCAAGGCGCGCAGGCGTTCGCGCGCGGCCTCGACGAAATTCTGGTGGTCGAGGAAAAGCGCCAGATTCTCGAATACGCGATCAAGGAAGAACTGTACAACTGGCCCGACGCGCAACGTCCGCGTGTGTTCGGCAAGTTCGACGAGAAAGACGGTGCGGGCGGCGAATGGTCTGTGCCGATGGGCAACTGGCTGCTGCCTGCGCACTACGAACTTTCGCCGGCGATCATCGCAAAGGCGATCGCCACGCGGCTCGACAAGTTCGACTTGCCGTCCGATGTGCGCGCCCGCATCGCCACGCGCATCGCGGTGATCGAAGCGAAGGAAAAAGCGCTAGCGCGGTCGCGCGTCGAAGCCGAACGCAAGCCGTGGTTCTGCTCGGGCTGTCCGCACAACACGTCGACCAACGTGCCGGAAGGCTCGCGTGCGATGGCCGGCATCGGCTGCCATTACATGACGGTGTGGATGGACCGCAGCACCAGCACGTTCAGCCAGATGGGCGGCGAAGGCGTCGCGTGGATCGGGCAGGCGCCGTTCAGCAACGACAAGCACGTGTTCGCCAATCTCGGCGACGGCACCTACTTCCACTCCGGGCTGCTGGCGATTCGCGCGGCGATCGCGTCGAAGGCCAACATCACCTACAAGATTCTCTATAACGACGCGGTCGCCATGACCGGCGGCCAGCCGGTCGACGGCGTGCTGACCGTGCCGCAGATCACACATCAACTCGCCGCCGAAGGCGCGACAAAAATCGTGATCGTCACCGACGAGCCGGAGAAGTACTCGGCGAATGTCGGCCTCGCACCGGCCATCGACATTCATCATCGCGACAAGCTCGACGAGGTACAGCGCGCGCTGCGCGAAGTGTCCGGCACGACGATCCTGATTTACGACCAGACCTGCGCGACGGAGAAACGCCGCCGCAGGAAACGCGGCACGTATCCGGACCCGGCACGCCGCGTCGTGATCAACGAGGCCGTGTGCGAAGGCTGCGGCGATTGCTCGGTGAAGTCGAACTGCCTGTCGGTCGAGCCGCTCGATACCGAGTACGGCACGAAGCGCCAGATCAATCAGTCCACCTGCAACAAGGACTTCTCGTGCGTGAACGGCTTCTGCCCGAGCTTCGTCTCGGTTGAAGGCGGTCAGTTGCGCAAGCCGAAGGCCGCTTCCGGTCTCGCCGGCGATGCGATGCCGCCGGTGCCGGAACCCGACCTGCCGTCCATGGAGAGGCCGTACGGCGTGCTGGTCACGGGCGTCGGTGGCACGGGTGTCGTGACGATTGGCGCGCTGCTCGGCATGGCCGCGCATCTGGAGAACAAGGGCGTTACCGTGCTCGACGTCACCGGCCTCGCGCAGAAAGGCGGCGCCGTGATGAGCCACGTGCAGATCGCGAAGAATCCGGCCGACATTCACGCGACCCGTATCGCCATGGGCGAAGCGAGTCTCGTGATCGGCTGCGATGCGATCGTCACGGCCAGCGATGAATGCGTGTCGCGTATGCAGGCGGGCCGCACGCGCGTCGTGTTGAACAGCGCGCATACACCGACCGCTGAACTCATCAAGAACCCGAACTGGCGCTTCCCGGGCAGCAGCACGGAAGCCGACGTGCGCGCCGCCGCCGGCGACGACGGTGTCGATACGGTCGACGCGAATCACTTCGCGGTCGCGCTGCTCGGCGACGCGATCTATACGAACCCGTTCGTGCTCGGCTATGCATGGCAACGCGGCTGGGTGCCGCTCATGTATCAGTCGCTGATGCGCGCCATCGAGTTGAACAACGTGCAGGTCGAGAAGAACCGTGCGGCGTTCGAGTGGGGCCGCCGTGCCGCGCACGATCTGGCCGGCCTGCGCAAGCTCGCGCAATCGCAAGGGCGCGGAGCCGCGGCGGAAACGACGAGCAGCAAGATCATCTCGCTGCATACGCCGAAGGCGCTCGACACGCTGATCGACAAACGTGCCGAGTACCTGACCGCGTGGCAGAACAGCGCGTATGCCGACCGTTATCGCGCGCTGGTGTCGCAAGTGCGTGCGGCGGAATCGGCGCTCGATTCGATCGACGGCCAGTTGCCGTTGACCGAAGCGGTCGCGAAGAACCTGCACAAGCTGATGGCCTACAAGGACGAGTACGAAGTCGCGCGTCTCTACAGCGATCCGGCGTTCATCGAAAAGCTGAAGGCGAATTTCGAAGGCGACTGGAAGCTGCACATTCACCTCGCGCCGCCGACGTTCTCGAAGAAAGACGCCAAGGGTCATCTGGTGAAGAAGAAGTACGGTCCTTGGGTTTTCAGCGCGATGCACGTGCTGGCACGCTTGAAGTTCCTCCGCGGCACCGCGCTCGATGTGTTCGGCAAGACGGAAGAGCGCCGCACTGAACGTGCGTTGATCGGCGAGTATGAAGCGCTGGTGCGCGAACTGATCGCCGGCCTCACTGCGCAGAAGCGCGAGTTAGCCGTCGAACTGGCGAATCTGCCGGACGGCATTCGCGGCTATGGTCACGTGAAGGAAAATAACCTGAAGGGCGTGCGCGTCAAATGGAACGAGTTGTTCGCGCGGTGGCGTTCGCCCGACGCCGGCAAGACGCAACACGCGGCGTGATCGTAGTGGCTTGACCGGCTCGCCGGTCTGAGACAAAAAGGCGGCTGTCCTCCCGGACAGTCGCCTTTTTTACGTGCTGCGCTGTGAAACGCGGCGCGTGACGCTGTTGGAACGACAGCGCGCCAATAAAAAAGCCACGGAAACGACATCCGTGGCTTTTTTCGCGGACTCGTCGCGCGCGCCTCAACGAGGCGCCGCTCCGATTCTCAAAGCATCCGCATTACTTCGCGTTCACTGCCTTGCGTGCGTTGGCCGAAGCCACTGCCGTCATGTTGATGATCCGACGCACGGTCGCAGCCGGCGTCAGGATGTGCACCGGCTTTTCCGCGCCCAGCAGGAACGGACCGACCGTCACGCCTTCGCCGCCGATCATCTTCAGCAGGTTGTACGTGATGTTCGCCGCTTCGACATTCGGCATGATCAGCAGGTTGGCTTCGCCGGTCAGCGTCGTGCCCGGGAACGCAGCCTTGCGCACCACTTCCGACAGCGCGGCATCGCCATGCATCTCACCATCGATCTCGAGCGAGGGCGCACGTTCGACAATCAGCTTGCGAGCCGCTGCCATGCGTTGCGACGACGACGACGGCGCGCTGCCGAAGTTCGAGTTCGACAGCAACGCCACCTTCGGCGTGATACCGAACTTCTCCATCTCGCCCGCAGCCAGCATCGTCATATCGGCGAGTTGCTCGGCGGTCGGCGTTTCGTTCACGTACGTATCGCAGATGAACAGATTGCGGCCCGGCAGCATCAGCAGGTTCATGGCAGCGAAGTTCTGCACGTTGTCCGCCTTGCCCAGCACCTGCTCGATGAACTTCAGATGCGCGTGATACTGGCCAATCATGCCGCAGATCATGCCGTCAGCTTCGCCAAGGCGCACGAGAATCGCGCCGATCAACGTGTTGAACTTGCGCATTGCGGCCTTCGCCACGTCCGGCGTCACGCCTTCGCGCGCGCCAAGTTCGTGGTAAGCCTGCCAGGATTTCTGATAGCGCGGATCGTCTTCCGGATCGACGATTTCGAAGTCCTCGCCGCACTTGAGTTTCGAGCCCATCTTTTTCAGACGCATCTCGATCACCGACGGACGGCCGACGAGAATCGGCTTGGCGATCTTTTCCAGCAGCACGAATTGCGCGGCGCGCAACACGCGCTCGTCTTCACCTTCCGCGAACACGATACGCGCCGGTTCCGACTTCGCGGCCGCGAACACCGGACGCATCACCATGCCCGTGCGATACACCGTCGTACCGAGTTCTTCGCGGTACGCGTCCATGTCTTTGATCGGACGGGTCGCCACGCCCGAATCCATCGCGGCTTGCGCGACAGCCGGCGCGATCTTGATGATCAGACGCGGATCGAACGGCTTCGGAATCAGATAGTCGGGACCGAATTCCAGCGAGTGGCCTTCGTACGCCTTCGCGACTTCATCGCCCTGATCGGTTTCTTCAGCCAGTTCGGCAATCGCGCGCACGCAGGCGAGCTTCATTTCTTCCGTGATCGTGGTCGCGCCGACATCCAGCGCGCCGCGGAAGATGAACGGGAAGCACAGCACGTTGTTGACCTGGTTCGGATAATCCGAACGGCCAGTCGCGATGATGCAGTCCGGGCGAACCTTCTTGGCGTCTTCCGGGCGGATTTCCGGTTCCGGATTGGCCAGCGCGAGGATCAGCGGCTGCGTGCCCATTTCGGCGACCATCTCCGGCTTCAGCACGCCGGCGCTCGAGCAGCCGAGGAACACATCCGCGCCGCGGATCGCGTCAGCGAGCGTACGTGCCTCGGTGTTCGCCGCGTAGCGTTCCTTCGACGGATCCAGGTTGCCGCGGCCTTCGTAGATCACGCCCTTGGAGTCGGTGACGAGAACGTTCTTCTTCGACAGGCCCAGATTCACCAGCAGGTCCAGACAGGCGATTGCCGCAGCGCCCGCGCCCGAACACACCAGCTTGACTTCGTCGAGCTTCTTGCCGACCACTTTCAGGCCGTTCAGGATGGCCGCGGAAGCGATAATCGCGGTGCCGTGCTGATCGTCGTGGAAGACCGGAATCTTCATGCGTTCGCGCAGCTTCTTCTCGATGTAGAAGCACTCGGGCGCCTTGATGTCTTCGAGGTTGATGCCGCCGAGCGTCGGCTCGAGCATTGCGATCGCTTCGACCAGCTTGTCGGGATCGGACTCGGCGAGTTCGATGTCGAACACGTCGATGCCCGCGAACTTCTTGAAGAGACAACCCTTGCCTTCCATCACCGGCTTCGCGGCGAGCGGTCCGATGTTGCCGAGACCAAGCACGGCCGTGCCATTCGTGATCACGCCGACGAGGTTGCCGCGCGAGGTGTACTTCTGCGCGTCGAGCGGCTCATCATAGATCGCCATACAGGCCGCGGCGACGCCCGGCGAGTACGCCAGCGACAGATCGAGCTGGTTCGATAGCGGCTTGGTGGGCGTGACCGAAATCTTGCCGGGTTTCGGATTCTGGTGGTATGCGAGAGCGCTTTGCTTAAGTTGTTCGTCCATTTTTTGGCCTGCGAGACGTAAGTAATTGGGCCCGGCACACCGCACCGTCGGCGTCGCGTGCATCTATCGAATGGATAATCGATTGAGGCGGTTTTCGCTTGCGCCGGTTGGGCGCCGCGTCGAACCTCGCCGGAGGACAGGACGATGCGGAGTGCTTCGCGGGTCGGTTAGTGTACACCCCGAATGAGACGATGCACTGACTGGTTAACCATGCTCACCATCGGCGAAACAGGCGTGTGCATTGCTGCGGCGCCGCATTCGACGGGCTTCTTGCGGCTTGTCATCCGCAGGTCACGGACAGGCGGTTCGCACTCACTCGAGCTCGGCGCCGCGTCGTTCGGGAATCAGGAAAAGTGTCGCGAAGATGTCGAGCAGGTAGATCGACGCGAGCAAAGCGAGCGCTGCACCGAACGAATAGCGCGCGGCCAAAGCGCCCACCACCACCGGTCCGAAACCGCCCACCGCGCGGCCGGCGTTGAACAGCACGTTCTGCGCAGTGGCGCGCGCATCGGTCGGGTAAAGCTCGGAGATCAGCGCGCCGTAACCGCCAATCATGCCGTTGACGAACACGCCCATCGCCGCGCCGCCAATCAGCAATGCCATCGGTGTACTCAAGTGAGCGTAGACGAACACCATCACCACCGCGCCCGCCTGATAGAACAGAAAAGTCGGCTTGCGGCCGAAGCGGTCGGCGGCGATGCCGAACAGCCAGATGCCGCACGCCATGCCCAGAATCGTCGCGGCGGTCCACAGTCCGGATTTGGTCAGCGAATAGCCGAAAGTTTTCGACAGATAGCTCGGCAGCCAGATCATCAAACCGTAGTAGCCGAAGTTCTGGACCGAACAGAGAATCGCCACGCCGATGCTTGCCCGCGTGGTGCGGCCGTCCGCCACCAATAATTTAAGCGGCGGCTTGCGCATGCCGCGCGCCACGCGCTCGGTAAAGAGCGCCGGTTCTTCGACGCGGCGCCGCACGAAGAACGACACCACCGCCGGCAACAGCCCGAGCGCGAACATGCCGCGCCAGCCGATCACCGGCAACAGCAGCGGCGTCAGCAATGCCGCCGCCAACACGCCGAGCTGCCATCCCAAGCCGACATACGACGACACGCGCGCCCGCTGCGCTGCCGGCCACGCTTCGGCCACCAGCGTCATGCCGATGCCGAACTCGCCACCGAGCCCGATTCCGGCAATGGTCCGGTAGGCCAGCAGATCGGCATAGCCTTGCGCGAGCGCGCACAATCCGGTGAATACGGCGAAGATCAGGATCGTCCACGTCAGCATGCGCACGCGGCCGAAATAGTCGCTCAGCACGCCGAAGATCAACCCGCCCGCTACCGCGCCGATGAGCGTCCAGGTGACGAGCGAACCGGCCTGCGTGGAGCTCAGATGCAAATCGGCGGCAATCACCGGCAGCATGAAGCCGAGGATCAGCAGATCAAAGCCGTCCATCGCGTAGCCGAGCACCGAGGCGATCAACGCGCGGCCGGCATAGCCATTTCTCACGGATGCGCGGGAGTCGGTGGCGGAGGGAGCGACGTTCATTGAAAGCATTCCGTAGTCGAATGGGCGGCAACGGCGGCAAGCGCCCGAGAAATTCGCGTGAGTGTAAAGGCGCCCCCCACGGCCCACAAGCGAACCAAAAAGCACTCGTCCGGCGCCGTCCTTCAATGTTCGGCAAGCTCGCCCGGTGCGTCCGTTATGACCGTCATTCGCCGCGGCAACGCACGACGGCCTCCTCGGAAGAGCCCGTTTCGGGTAAAATGTCGGCCTACGCGCGCAGCAAAAACCGGCCTGCACTCCACTGACCGGCCGCGTATTCCGCCCAACATGGCGCGGAATACCACGCTTGCTGCGCCACCGGGCCCCGCGCCCGCTTCTCCCCGCTCACACCCAAGGATCCGCCCATGACAGGCTTCGATCGCCAGACGATCTCCGACACGACCGCCAAAATGCTGCTCGAAGTGCAAGCCGTGCACTTCAACGCGGAGAAACCGTACATTTTCACGTCCGGCTGGGCGAGCCCGGTTTATATCGACTGCCGCAAGCTGATCTCGTATCCGCGCGTGCGCCGCGGCCTGATGGAAATGGCCGAGACCACGATTCTGCGCGACGTCGGCTATGAGCAGATCGACGCCGTCGCCGGTGGCGAAACCGCCGGCATCCCATTCGCGGCATGGCTCTCCGATCGCCTGATGGTGCCGATGCAATACGTGCGCAAGAAGCCGAAGGGTTTCGGCCGTAACGCGCAGATCGAAGGCCTGCTGACCGAAGGTCAACGCGTGCTGCTGGTCGAAGACCTGACCACGGACAGCCGCAGCAAGATCAACTTCATCAACGCGCTGCGCACCGCCGGCGCCACGGTGAACCACTGCTTCGTGCTGTTCCACTACAACATCTTCAAGGAAAGCGTGTCGGTGCTGAAAGACATCGACGTCGATCTGCACGCGCTTGCCACGTGGTGGGACGTGTTGCGCGTCGCGAAGGAAAACAAGTACTTCGACACCAAGACGCTCGACGAAGTGGAAAAATTCCTGCACGCGCCGGCTGAATGGTCGGCGGCGCACGGCGGCGCAACCTCGACGCCGCAATAAGGCTCGCCGCCTCGCGCGGTTCGAATAAAAAGGGCGACTGTCTTATCGACAGTCGCCCTTTTCTATTTTTGCCCTAAGCCTTGCGTGCGACCTTAAGACGCTCCGCTACCGTCTTCGGTTGAATGCGACGACAGGTTCAGCAAGCCATTGCTCTGCGCGTACTGGAACAACTCGGAATCCCGTTCGATGCCGAGCTTGCGCATGGCGGTGTTCTTCTGCGTGCTGATGGTCTTGATGCTGCGGTTGAGGTGCTCCGAGATCTCCTTGATCGTCATGCCCGACACGAACAGGCGCACCACTTCCAGCTCGCGCTTCGACAGCATTACTTCGTCGTTCTTACCGCCGGCATTCATGCGCAACGCATCTAGCGACGCCTTCACCGACGGGCTCATATATTCGAGGTTGCGACTGACGTGCTGCACCGCGAGCCCAATATGGCTGAGATCGTCCGACTTGTTGACGACGGATGTCACGCCAAGTTCGCTCAGCCGCTTGAGCAACGCTGCGTTCTCGAGCATCGTCAGGACGACGATGGGAAGCTTGGGGAAATTGCGGCGCAGGTAGCCGATCAGCGGCAAACCGTCGCCGTATTGACCGCCTGGCATTGCCAGATCCGTGACGAGCACGTCGCAGGCAATGGTTTGCAGCACTTTGATCAATTCGGTGGACTGTCGCGCACGCGCCACGACCTGCAAACCGGGAAACTTGAGCAAAGCCTGCTCGGCGCCGAACAGAATAACCGGATGGTCGTCAGCCACCACGACCCTGACTGGATCTTGCATTGCCCTCCCCTCGACAGATACACCACTCTGCAAAACTTCCGACATGTCTTATGTATTCTTACTTCTGAAACGGATGAAGGCGCGGGCTGTCTCCGCGCGGAAAATTCCTCCGACTATAGCCGATTGTGGTCTGCAAATTCCAGCGTACCGCAACAATGATGCGTCGTAGAGCTAATGTTAGACTTGGATCGACCTTGAGGCACAAAATAGGGACAATAACCATCGCGAGGACAACCGCCTCGCGCCCTCACAGGAGAACCGGCACATGCGCTCGCGTTGCCTGGTTGTTTCGATTGCTTCGCCGTTCCGCCGTCTACCGTCGTTCCCCTGCGCCATGCTGGGCCTCGCGCTACTGGCCGCGCACGGGCCTCATGCTCTTGCCGAAGGCGCGTTTGCGCTGACGAGCGCCAGCTTCGGCGCGGGCGGCACCGTGGCGGAGGCTCAGGTTTTCAATCGGGACGACTGCAAAGGCGGCAACCGCTCACCGCAACTTTCCTGGCACGACGCGCCGCCCGGCACGCGCGGCTTCGCCGTCACCATGTTCGATCAGGATGCGCCGGGCCGCGGCTGGTGGCACTGGTCGGTGGCCGGCATTCCGGCGACTGTCACCAGCTTGCCGGAGAATGCGAGTTCTTCTGGCTTCCTCAGCAAACTCGGTGCGGTCGAAGCGCGCAACGACTTCGATACCGACGGCTATGGCGGTCCCTGTCCGCCGCCCGGCAAACCGCATCGCTACATCATCACCGTTTATGCGCTCAGCACCGTCGACCTGCGCCTTGCGCAAGGCCGTCCCGCGCTGATGTTCGATCATGAGATCGGCACCGCCACGCTCGGCTTTGCGAGGATGGTGGTCAATTACGGGCGCTAATTTCGCGCGTCGTGGCACAGCGGGTCGCGTGCAAACCGCGCCGCTGCAGCTGGCGTACGGATTGCGTCGGATTGCCGCCCGTGCGGAAATTCTGTCATCCGCGCACGCTAATGTGCGGCGTGGCCGCGTGCGACTTGCTCAACCCCGGCGCGCCGCTGCAGTTGCGCACCACTGCCGTGCCCGACCCACCGTCTTTTCACTTTGCTGGAGCGTCTCATGTCGAAGATCGTCATCGTTTATCACAGCGGCTACGGCCACACGAAGAAAGCCGCCGAGTCCGTGCTGGCGGGCGCCCTCGAAGCCGGCGCTGACGCGAAACTGATGCCGGTCGGCGAGATCGACGATGCAGCGTGGGCCGAACTGGCCGCGGCCGACGCCATCATCTTCGGTGCGCCGACCTACATGGGCGGCCCCTCCGCCGACTTCAAGAAATTCGCCGATGCAAGCTCGAAGCCGTGGCTCGAGCAGGCGTGGAAAGACAAGATCGCGGCCGGCTTCACCAACTCCGCGACCATGAACGGCGACAAGTTCTCGACGATCCAGTATTTCGTCACGCTGGCCATGCAGCACGGCATGATCTGGGCGGGCACCGGCATGATGCCGTCCAACACCAAGGCGGCGACCCGCAACGACCTGAACTATGTGGGCGGCTCGACCGGCCTGCTCACGCAATCACCGGCCGACGCGTCACCGGAAGAAGCACCGCCCTCCGGCGATCTGGAAACAGCGCGGATGTTCGGCGCACGCGTAGCCGCGGTCACGGCGCGCTGGATCGCCGGGGCCCGCTGACGCGCGGACTGCCGCGATCCGGCCGGCATCGGCTTGCATCTGCCTCACAACGGGTCACGCCGATGTCATGTTCGGCGCGCATCGTCGTTTTTTCACCCCTTTTGCACGCCCGGCGCCGTCACGTCTTAAAATGACGTTCCGGCGCGGTGTCGCGCCCCGTTTCCAGCAAGCCAGTGAGAGCGAGATGAGCACGAAAGTTTTTGTCGACGGACAGGAAGGCACGACCGGCCTGAAGATTTTTGAATACCTGTCGCAACGCGCCGACGTAGAGATCCTGCGTATCGAAGAAGCGAAGCGCAAAGACCTCGAAGAGCGCCGTCGTCTCATCAACGCGTCGGACGTCACGTTCCTGTGCCTGCCGGATGTCGCCTCGCGCGAATCCGCTTCGCTGGTCGAGAACGATCGCACCGTGCTGATCGATGCCAGCACCGCGTTCCGCACGTCCGCGGACTGGGCTTACGGCCTGCCCGAACTGGCCCGCTCGCAACGCGAGCGTCTGCGTACGGCGAAACGCATTGCCGTGCCGGGCTGCCATGCGTCGGCCTTCGTGCTCGCCATGCGTCCGCTGGTCGAAGCCGGCGTGGTGGCGCCCGAGTTCGCCGCGCATGCTTACTCGATCACCGGCTACAGCGGCGGCGGCAAGAAAATGATTGCCGACTACGAAGCCGGCGGCAACGACAAGCTCAAGAGCCCGCGTCCGTACGCGCTCGGTCTCACGCATAAGCATCTGCCGGAAATGGCTGCGCATACCGGCCTGAAGTCGGCGCCGATCTTTACGCCGATCGTCGGCGACTTCTATAAGGGGCTGGCGGTCACCACCTTCTTCTCGCCGAACCAGCTGGCGAAGAAAGCCTCGCCGCAAGACGTGCAGGCGCTGTTCGCCGAGTACTACGCGGGCGAGGCGTTCGTGAACGTCGCACCGTTCGACGCCGAAGCGAACCTGGACAGCGGCTTCTTCGACGTGCAGGCGAACAACGACACGAACCGGGTCGACCTGTTCGTATTCGGCAACGAAGAACGCTTCGTGACCGTCGCGCGTCTGGACAACCTGGGCAAGGGCGCGTCGGGCGCGGCGATCCAGTGCATGAACCTCGCGATCGGCGCCGCTGAGGAAAGCGGTTTGAAACGCTAATCCAGCTCGCAATTGCGGACGGTAATTCGCCGTCAATCAATTGAAAGGCCGGTCTGCAAAAGACCGGCCTTTTTGTTTTAAATGCGCGCCACTCAAAATTCCCTTTCCGCGATTAATCAGTAGTAGCCCGTATTTCTTAAAAAATCAAAATCGGACTAGCCGACAAATCGCCGGTAATTCATTCCTGATATCGACGCATAGCGCACAGTTTTCCGCCTAGGGAAACTCCGGATTTTTTCGCGAACGGTCGTTCGCAGATGATAGAGCCATTTTGCTCGAAGGCTTACCTGGCAAGGGAGTGCGACGAAGCAACGTTGCTGGCCTCCAGGCGAAAAATCCTTTTTTGTTTAAAAGGCCCACAGATGTCCATGCAGTGCGCGTGCGGCAAAAAATGCGCTGTTTGAATCGGTCTTTTTAGACGGCTCATTCAATTGACAGCCATTATCCGCGCAGCGAAATTAGCTCGCACAATTACATGAAGGGAGACAGCTGCATGTCGCACGCCATTACTCGAGGCCTCGCGCTGGCCATTGCCACGGCCCCATTCCTGATCGCTTGCGGCGGCGGCAAGGCCGACAATCCAGGCGCGATCAACGCACCGCAATGTTCGGGCGCGAGCTGCGGCGTGCAAGGTCCGCCCGCTTCGGGCGCCGGCGCAGCGGCGTTGTGCCCGGCAACGGCCGACATCGTCAAGAGCACCTTCCTGGGTGGCGCAGGTAGCGGCGAAGTGGTGCAACTGAACATCGACGCAACGGCGATGACGTACACGCTGAAGTGGCTCAAGTCGCCGATCCCGCTGACCAGCGCCGACGTCACGATCACGCGCGAAGGCACTCAGATCACCGGCGCGGTAATTCATCCGCCGACCGGCACGCTGCCGACCGCGGAGCAAACGCGTTGCGCATTCATTCTCGGCAAAGGAACTGGCACCGCGCCCGCCAACGGCACGACCTACACGACGCCCGACTTCGTCAACAACCCGAACCCGCCGATGATCCTCGTCGGCCAGGGCGTGGCCGGCGGCGGCATTCCGGGCGCGACCGTCGAGTACGACGGACTGACCATCATTCCTGGCATCATCGATCATGTCGGCGCAGTCCCTAACCGGCACTTCGACTTCTACCCGTTCCTCGGCTTCGCCAGCACGACGAACGACGTCACCAAGCTGGCCGGCACCTACAACGGTCTGCTGTATCACCTGGTGCCGTCGGGCTCGTACGCGGCGACCGCCACCAACACGGTCGAAACCTTCGACGCGGCCGGCAACTGCACGGGCTCCAATCCGGCGAACGCGGCCTTTACGCCGAGTTCGAGCGGTTGCCTGACGACAGGCACGGCATGGACCGCCAATAGCAGCGGCTACTTCGACAGCCATAACGCGCCGCAGATCGGCACCCAGCTCAAGCTGCCGCCGCTGAATCAGCCGAGCGGCGTGTCCGCGTCGGCGCACATGATTCTCGGCCAGATCAACGGCGCCACGGTGCCGCTCGTGATCCGCACGGGCTCCGTGAACCTGGGCACCGCCCCGCTGCACCTCGACGCCAAGGTCGACGACGAATCCGGTATCGCCATGCTTGCCGCCGCCACACCGCTTGCTTCCGGCGGCTTCGACGGCGGCTACGTCGGTGCCGACTCCAACTTCAAGTACACCGCGGCGTTGATCCAGGGCGGCGTCGGCACCTTCATCAATCCGTCGACTTCCGCAGGCGAAGACGGCTTCGGCCTCGGCTACGGTTTGCCGAGCCCGGGACTGGTCGGTGTCCGGCAGGCCAACGGTCAACAAGGACTCGCGATCGCCTCGGGCGGCCTGTACGCGATCGAGATTCAAGGGACCGTCAACGGCGGCGTAGCACCGACGTCGCAACTGAGCAGCACGGCTTCGAGCGCGCCTTACTTCGGCATCGGAGCGCAGATCAGCAAGTAAATCGCGAAGTAAGCGACGCAAGCAAGCCACAGCGGACCGGCAGTGGGCAGTACGAGAGACAAATAGCAAATAGGTGGCGGGACTGGGAGCCGGCCACACACAACGAGAAAATTCTGGAGGCGGTATGAATTGGAGAATCCTTTCGGTGCTCGCTCTTGCTGCACCGTTGCTGGGGGCGTGCGGTGGTGGCGGCGGAGGCGACGGACCGGTGACGGAAGTCCGGCTGTGTCCGGCGTCGCTGGACTACAGCACGGTGTTCACGGGCGGCGGCGGTGACGGCGAACTGGTCAAGCTGCAACTCGATACGACCAAGATGACCTGGCAGGTCAACTACATCGAGTCGCCGATCCCGGCGACCACCGGCACCGTCGTTCCGACACGCGCGGGCCAGTCCGCCAGCGGCACGCTGACTCAGGAAACTCTCCTGCCGACCAACAAGCTGAACCAGTGCGCGTTCCGCCTGAACGGCGCGAGTCTCGATCCGAATCGTCCGGCGCGGATTTTCGTCGGCGAAGGCGTGGCGGGCGGCACGATCCCGGGCGCCGAGATTTCGTTCGGCGGCATTCTCGGCGTGGGCGCCGTGCCGGATACCAAGTTCCCGTACTACCCGTTCATCGGCTTCTCGTCGATTGAAACGAATCTCGTGAACGTGGCCGGCACATACAACCAGCTTGGCTATCACCAAGTGCCGTCGCAAAACTTCGCGCCGGTCGCGGTCGATTCGAAGATCACGATCAACGCGGACGGCACGTGGACCGAGTGCGACAACTCCGGCGTCAACGCCGGCAAATGTCAGCAGCCAGGCGGCAACTTCGCGCCGGCGGCGGACGGCAGCGGCGCGTTCCAGACCAACAACTTCCGGGGCCAGGCTAAACCGACGCTCGCGGCGACTCCGGAAGCGCGCGGCTACATGATCGTCGGCAAGCTGCGCAACCAGCTCGTGCCGATCCTGGTGCGAACGGGCGCGGCGAACTCGTCGGTGACGGTGCCGCAAAACGGCGCGCTCGGCCCGTACGCCGACGACGAATCGGGCATCTCGATTCTGGCGCCGCAAAGCGCGATCACGGTGAACTCGCAGAACGGGGAGTACATCGGCGTGGATAGCCAGTTCGACTACCGCACCACCGCGCTCGAAGGCACCGAGGCCACGCTGCTCGATCCGTTCAACGCCTCGCAGGCATCGCTCGCGACGGCGCTGAATCTCGACTTCACGCAAGCCGTGCCGGGCGTGGTGACGACGACGAAAGTGGGCGCTTCCACCGGCACCACGCCGACCGGAAAGATGATCTTCACGGGTGGTGTGTTCGGCTACCTCGATCTGACCAACGCGGCCTCGCCGTACTTCACGATCGGCGCCTTCGTCCAGTAACGGACGCAGCACGCGCCCGCCAATCCGTAACGTGGCGTTCGCGTCCCGGCTGTTGCGCAGCGTCATCGCTGCGGCAGCCGGTGCCCAACGAATATGCAGCGCGCCGGCGTGGTCGCGAACCCGCCGCCGCTTGCCGCGCGCGATGAGCTTTAGCCGCGCCCCAGGAGGAACAAGATGAAAAAAATCTATTTCGCGTTGCTGGCCGCCTGCCTGTCCGCCAGCGCGCACGCCCAGCATGCGGGCGACAACGTCGCCGTGCTCGGCTGGTTTCACGTGATGCCGCAGGATTCGAGCTCGCCGCTCACCACCAACGTCGCGCCGACGCCGATCAACACGCCGCTGCGTCTGCCGAGTTCCTTCACGTCGCCCGGCACGAGTTTGTCGACCAATAGCGCCAACACCGTCGGCCTGGTGTTCAGCCACTACCTCACCGATCACATCGCCGTGACGACGGTGGCGGGCGTGCCGCCGGTCTTCAAGATTTATGGGCACGGCACCATCAAGCCGCCGGGACCGGCCGGCGCGCTGGGCCAGCAGGATCTCGGCGATCCGCAGGCCAACCCTATCGTCAAAAGCGTGCGCCAATGGAGCCCGGCGCTGCTGTTCCAGTACTACTTCAACGCTCCGACGGCGCATTTTCGGCCGTTTGTCGGCGTCGGCGTGTCGTATAACTGGTTCTCCGACGTTCAGCTGAGCCAGAACTTCGTCCAGTCGACGCAAAACAACCTCGGCGCGGTGCTGGCCGCCGGCGCAGGCAAGCCGGGGCAGACGCAGGTGTCGGCGAAAGCGTCGTCGTCTTGGGCGCCGGTGTTCAACGCGGGCCTGGCGTACAACATCACCGATCACTGGGGCCTCGTGGCGTCGGTCACCTACATTCCGCTGAAGACGACCTCGTCGGTCATCATCAAGGCCGCGGACGGCACAGAACTGGGGGTGTCGAAGGCAGAACTGAAGGCCGACCCGATCATTTCGTTCCTCGCCGTCTCGTACAGGTTCTGAGTTCGGTCCTGACGCAACAAAGCCGGCGGCCCCGCGCAAGGGTCAGCCGGCTTGGTCTTTTCTGGGAACTGGAAATTCGAGGCAAAAAAAAGCCCGCCTAATTTGGCGGGCTGAATCCATATCAGAGGAGACATGGAGGAGACAAGACAAACTATAGCAAACGGCTTGGTGCGGCGCAACATGAAAATCAGGGTAGACCCTCGATGTTGCAAATACACAACACCCCGCCAAATGTCTTGCCGTCTCCGTTGACGTGGCGCTGCGGCCCGCGCTCAGTGGCGCACCAGCGCCATCATCGCGCCGAAGCCGACGAACACGCCGCCCGTCAGCCGATTGAACATCCGGGCGACGCTGCGGCTCTTTAATTTCGCGCCGATGCGCGTGCCGAATCCCGCGTACACCAGATACCAGCTCACCTCGATCACGGCGAACGTGGCGACGAGCACGCCGAACTGCGGCAGCTTGGGCTGCGCGGCGTCGATGAATTGCGGCAGCAGTGCAGCCGCGAACAGAATCGCCTTGGGGTTGCTGCCCGCCACCAGAAACCCGTTGCGAAACAGCGCGAAGCGCGAGCGCGCGGGTTTCGCGGCGAGTTTGTCGGCATTGCCGGCGGCGGCTTCGTCGGCCGGCGCGCGCCATGCCTTGATGCCGAGATACACGAGGTAAGCCGCGCCGATCATCCGCAACGCGTTGAACATGGCCGGCCACGCCTCGAGGAAAACACCGAGACCCGCAGCCGACACCGCCAGCATCAGCACCAGCGCCGACAGGCAACCCGCCATGGTTGCGCTGGAGCGGCGCAAGCCGTGCTGGGCGCCGTGCGTCATCACGAGCAGCATGTTCGGACCGGGAATCGCGGAAACGACGAAGACAGTGGCGACGAATAGCCACCAGGTATGCAGACTCATGGGAATCACGGCGGATAAGGGATCGGGCGGCTATTATGCCCGCCCGCGTCCTTCGGTGCCGCCTGTCAGTTGCTTTTGCTTTTAGCGCCCGGCTCGCCGCGCGGCGACCTGGCCCAGCACCGCGAAATCCTTCTCGCCGTCGCCGTGGGCCACGGCTTCGATCAGGCTGTCGCGCACCACGCTGGCGATCGGCAGCGGCGTCGTCACGGCGTCGGCAGCGGCCAGCGCGAGACGAATGTCTTTCAGACCGAGGCGCGCCTTGAACAGTGCCGGTTCGTAGCGCTGCTCCGCGATCAACTTGCCGTAGCCGGAATAGACCGGCCCCGGAAACAGTCCGCTCGTGATGACATCGAGGAAATCCTGCATGGCGACGCCGTGCCCGGTGACCAACGTGCCCGCTTCGCCGAGCGTTTCGACGGCCGCGCCGAGCATGAAGTTGGCGGCAAGCTTCATAACGTTCGCCTGTTGCGGCAGCGAACCGATGCGCCAGGTCTTCTGGCCGATCACGTCGAAAATCGGCTGCACGCGGTCGATCGACTCGGCCGGGCCGCCCGCCACGATGGTCAGCTTGCCCGCCGCCGCGACGTCGGGCCGGCCCAACACTGGCGCGGCAACGTAGTTGACGCCGCGCGACGCGTGCGCCGTCGCCAGTTCCTCGGCCAGCGCCACCGAGATCGTCGCCATGTTCACGTGGATCAGCCCGCGCGGAGCGTGTTCCAGCAACGAAGCGGTGATGACCTCGCGCAAGGCGCTATCGTCGGCGAGCATTGAGAACACGGCGTCGCCCGCAAACGCTTCGGCCGGCGTCGCGACGACCCGCGCGCCTGCGTCGGCGAGCGGCTGCGCGCGTTCCGGTGAGCGGTTCCACACGCGCACCTGATGCCCGGCTTTCAATATGTTTGCAACCATCGCGGCGCCCATCTCGCCGAGACCGATAAAACCGATGTCCATCTGTCGCTCCGTCTTCTAAAGAACTGGAAGTAAAACACACCCATGCGACACGTGCAGGACAGCGCACAAAGAAACACGGTGCGATACTGCGGTGATGGTGACCGCGACATTCCGCTTCTACGAGGAGCTGAACGATTTTCTCGCCCGGCCGCTGCGCCGGCGCGCGTTCAGTTACGCCTGCGCGCCGGGCGCCACCGCGAAGCACATGATCGAAGCCCTCGGCGTGCCGCACACCGAGGTCGAGCTGATTCTGGTCAACGGTGAGTCGGTCGGTTTCAATCATGTTCTTGCGGACGGCGATCGGGTAGCCGTCTATCCGAAGTTTGAAGCGCTCGATATTCAGCCGCTCCTGCGCGTGCGCGAACGTCCGCTGCGCGTGGTGCGTTTCATCGCCGACGCGCATCTGGGCGGTCTCGCGCCGCTTCTGCGGCTCGCGGGCTTCGACACGCTGTACGACAACCACTACCCCGACGCCGACATCGAAGCGCTGGCCGCCGCCCAGCAGCGCATTGTCCTGACACGCGACCGCGAATTATTGAAACGCCGCAGCATCACGCATGGCTGCTACATTCGCACGCTCAGGCCGCGCGAACAATTGCGCGAGGTGTTTGAACGGCTCGATCTGGCCGGCAGCGCGCAACCGTTCCGCTTATGCCTGATGTGCAATGTGCCGCTGCGGCGCATTGCCAAAGAAGAAGTCGGCACGCGTGCGCCCGACGGTGTGCTGGAACGGCATGCGCAATTCGTTACCTGCGATGTGTGCCGTCGCGTGTTCTGGGAAGGCACGCATTGGCAAAGAATGCGCGCGCTGATGGACAGCGTGGCTGCCGCGCCGGGCCAGTCCGTGCGAACCTAGATCGAGGTTCACCCCGGTTCCGGACACGCGTGCCAATCCGTGCGCGCGGAACCCGGACGTCGCGCGCTCGCGCGACGTCCGGCGCGGTGCGTACAATGCGGGATTACTTATCTGGCAGAGGCCTTCCGAATGGCGATGAAAAAAACCGACCTTGAAAAGAACAAGGCACTCAAGCTGAACAACGCAATGAAGCTGTCGACCGCCGACCGTTTCGGCAAAGCCGCCGCGGCCGAGCCGAAGCTCGATCGCCGCGAACAGCGCAAGCTCGATCAGGCGCAGGGCCTCGTCGCGTTTGCCTGCAAGCTGAACGGCGATCTGGTGACCGAACTGAAAGAGCGCGCCGCGACTCATCCCGAAGGCATGACCGGTCTGCTGAACGAAGTCATCAAACGCGGCCTTGCCGGCTGATCACCGCAACAAAGCTGTCCCGAATGCAAAAAGGCCAGAGCTCATGCTCTGGCCTTTTTGCTTGCAACGTCTTCATCCGGATCGTGCTGCACTCGCCGACTAGCGGCGCCGTGCAATCGACCGTGAAGCTGGCCCGAAGAATCGGGCGGCAGCTTAGTTTTGCGTGCCCTTGTCGTTCGTGCCAGCTGCCGAAGCGGCTGCCGAAACCGGAGCGCGCTTGCCGTGCGTCTTCAGCTTCTTGATGTGATGCTTCTTCGGCGCGCTTGCTGCAGCAGCCGGTGCTGCGTCCGACGCTTGTGCGAAAGCTTGAACAGAAACCAGCGCGATCGAAGCGGCTGCGAGCGAGACGATAACTTTTTTCATGTGTTGTTCCCCAAACCTGGACGACTGAGTCAATGTGAATGAATAAGCTGCACGGTGAAGCAGACAGGGCTTGAGGCGCCTTCCCGCTCCCCGCGGGAGAGTATTACCCAGTGTAGGCGGTTTGTCATGCCCAAAACTCGATATGTATTTTCCGGGAGACAGCTTGCTTTCGACCCGCTTTCACTCATTAAACACCCCATACCAGGGGATTCACCTAGACCGCCTCAAACGAGGTTGCGCAGCAGGCTGGCGTTTTCCAAAAGGGTCGGCAGCACGCGGTGTAGCGCGGCATTGGCCGACTCCTGTCCGATCGGCATGCTGACACTGATTGCCGCCACGACCGAACCATGCCGGTCGCGCAGCGGCACCGCGACGCCGCGCACGCCCAACTCTAGCTGCTGGTCGGTGACCACGTAGCCGTTGCGGCGAATTTCGCCGAGCACATCGCGCAACTGGTCGATCGTCGAATAGGTGTGAGGCGTGAACACCTTGATCGGATACGACGCCAGCCACTGCTCGATGCCTTCCGGCGCCTGGAACGCCAGCAGAACCAGTCCCGCCGACGACAACGGCGCCGGCGCGCGCGAGCCGAGCACGAAACCCACCGCCATCGCCCGGTTCACGCCGTTGCGCGCGACGTACACCACGTCGTGTTCGTCGAGGATCGCGACCAGCGCGGTTTCCTGCACCGTCGCGGTAATGCGTTGGAGGAACGGCTGCACGGTGCGCGGCAAGCGCGCCGAATCCAGATACGACTGCCCGAGCCGCAAGACACGCGGCGCGAGCCAGAACAGCTTGCCGTCGGTATCCACGTAGCCGAGTTCACGCAGCGTCAGCAAATAACGGCGCGCCGCCGTGCGGGATAGACCCGCGCGGCCGGCCACCATGGTCGGCGTCATGCGCGCGTGCTCTTCGTCGAATGCTTCGATGATCGCCAGCGCTTTCGCGGCGCCGGCGATCCAGTCTTTTTCGTCCATTGCGTTCACCTGAAAATCGGCCGGTCGTTGAGGCTGTCGTGTCTTGAGGTTTCAGGGCCGACCCGCGCGATTATCGCGCGGGTCGGCCGGGAAATGAGAGGGCCTTCGGTCGCGTTTGCGTTCAGGTGTTCGCTCCGTGTCGGGTTTTTCCGCGCACGCAGATAAAATCGACGCCTGCCCGTCACAACAACCGAATAAAAGACCACCGTTGAAAGCCGAAACCCGCCAACACCTGCGCGCCAATGTTCTGATGCTGATCGCCGCGATAATCTGGGGTTCCGCGTTCGTCGCGCAACGCCTGAGTCTCGATGCGATCGGCCCGTTTCTCTTCACTGGCCTGCGCTTCCTGCTCGGCGCGCTCGTCGTGCTGGCGCTGATTGTTTGCGTGCGGCGCTCCGCACTGGCTGAACTGTCGAAGCGCGAACCCGGTGGCGCACGCGAGCTGCTCGGCGCGGGCGCGCTGCTCGGCGTAGTGCTGGCCGCCTCGATTTCATTGCAGCAGATCGGCCTGCAATACACGAAGGTGGCCAACGCGGGTTTCATCAGTTCGCTGTACGTAGTGATCGTGCCGCTGCTGGGTGTGCTGTTCAGACATCGGACGGGAATCGGCACGTGGCTCGGTGCGGTGCTCGCGGCCGTGGGCATGTATTTCCTGAGCGTCAACGAACATTTTTCAATGCTGTACGGCGACTGGTATCAGCTCGCCGGCGCGCTCGTGATCTCCGTTCAGATGATGCTAGTCGGACGTTTCGCGCTGCGCCACGACACGCTGATGCTCGCGCTCGTGCAGTTCGTGACTTGCGGGCTCGCATGTCTCGTCGTCGGTCTCGCTATCGAGCCAATCAGTTTCGCGGTGATCCTGCGCGCCGCGCCGACTATCCTGTACGGCGGGGCGCTGTCGGTCGGCGTCGCCTATACGATTCAGGTGGTCGCGCAAAAGCACGCGGCGCCGTCGCACGCGGCGGTGATTTTCAGCATGGAAGGCGTGTTTGCCGCGCTTGCGGCGTGGCTCGTGCTCGGCGAAACACTGTCGGCGCGCGCACTGTTCGGATGCGCGCTGATGCTCGCGGGTTTGATCGTGTGTCAGGTGATGCCGGCGTGGCAACGCGGGCGTGAACGTGTGCCTCACGCGTCGTCTTGAGGACGGAGCCAGTCGCCGCATTCGGCACTGGCGCGTGCAGGGTGTTTGTTTGCGCTGGCGGTCGGTGTCGTGGGCTTACTTGCTGCGCTCAGGCCGCTCGCGGATAAGCAAGCAAAGACGGTGTATCGGCGGTCGGCGGAAACACACACCAGCAGCCGTCGTCGTGACGAAAGAAAAACAGGCCGCGTGAGCCCGCCTGAAGCGAAGTCTCGACGCGCACATAACGCCGGCCTCCCAGGCGAGTGCGGCTGAATTCGGTGACATGAACCGCCGCCGAAGGCTCCGGTGCAAGCCATTTATCGACTAGAAACCGCAGGGACTGTTCGCTCGACGTTCTCATGATCTGCTCCGGGCCGGCTTGTCCTGATGCGCGTCGCGCGCGGCCTCGGCGTTGTCATCGCTGTCGGCGACATCCGCTTCGTGTTCAGTGGAGGCGAGCGCGATGGCCCGGTTGGTGGCTGCCGCCCGCAGCGTACTGCAATGGGTGGCATGTCGAATATCCGAAAGAAGACGGACAAGCTGTCGTGCTGTTCTGCGTTTCATTACACACCCCCGCACCGCACCAATAACTTCAGAAAACACTTTAACTCTATGCCTGGATCAGCCGTTGCCGAAATGGTTTTGACTAAATAGCAACAGTTGCGCTTGCAAAAAGAGAGACGCAATCTTTGTACCGTCCGACTTTAATGTGCGCGTATGGCGAGGGGCGGTCTGTACGTTGCCGAGCGCTTGGCCAAGTTGAAAAACTTGCCCGGCATCGGTTGGAAAAAAGACTTCGAACGCGAGTTATCCACATTTCCCTATGAATAACTTCGGGATAGCGCATGGAACAGCCTGTGCGCGAAATCTTGATAAGACGGCTCGCGAGACAAGCCCAGCAAAGTTATCCCGAGTTGGCAGTTTTTCTACAGACGTGATCCGAACGGTTATGGAGTTTGCATGACGTTGATGTGACGGAACATTTGGCAGTTATCCACAGACGGGGTTAACCCTTGTTAACTATTACTACATATGTATACGTATGAAGTAAAAGATATAGGATAAGTGATGCATCGCGATGCGATTGAAGGCTGATCGCATCTTGACCAGCCTCGACACCGCGAAATCCCATGGATGGATCAGGGCACTACGCCCGCCCCGCTCGCCGGCTGCACGGACGCCGCGTTACCGATCGCATCGGGCATCCCGGGAACGGGGACCGGCGCCGTCGCTTCGATAGGCACCGGCAAGAGGCGCGTTTCGATGCGGCTATTGGCGACCGGCTGCGTGCGCACCACCGTTTGGAGATAGTGGTCCACGAGCCCGAAGAACCGATCGTAGAACTTGCCTGACGGAATGGTCTCGCTCGAAATCTTGACCATCGCATCGCTGTTCGAGCGGATCGGCAGCGACAACGAACCCAGCACGCTCAGTCCGACACTCGCCGACGTATCGCTTTTCTTCAGCGCAAAACCGTTCTGCACGGCGTTGACGTATACGATGCTGGTGTCGCTCGCCTCTTCTCCCGGCGTGCAGACCACATGAAATTCGACGACCACGTGGGTGTCGCCCGTCGGCTGGAAGTTCTTGGTGCCGTCGACGATGTCGTTGCGCGTCATCGTCGTCAGATAGCCTTGGCTCAGGAGCGCCCGGCGCGCGGCCTCGCAGCTATCCGTCGTGCTCGAATTGAAATTGCGCGCATAGGGGCTCGCGCCCGTTTCGAACAATTCCTGCTGGAATTTCGGCTGAGGCGTGCTGCTACAGGCGGCAAGTGTCAGCAGGCCGACACACGCGGCGGCTGTGAGTCTGAAAAGCGAGATCAACATGGTCGGTCGGAAGAGGCGCTGCGTCAGCGCGAATGGGAATGCATTGTAGAGCGGTTGCGAACTGTGCGTAAAAAGCGCGCAACGGGTGTCGTGCAGGAGGTGACAAAGCGTTGCCGCGGCTGCAACGCCGCGGCAGGAAAAGCGCTGGAATGTCGCTTAGTGCGACGTCGCGTGAGGTCCGGTCGCCGGCGTGGCGGCGCCGTTTAACCCGGCACCATTGACAGCCGGAAGGGTGAACGCGTTGGCCCAGTTGCCCGGTTCCGCACAACGGTCGGACGTGGGTCGTGCCGCGCACATGCCGGCCTGCGCGTCCGATTGCGGGGCAGCGTCCTGCGACGGTGCGACCGCCGCAAAGTCTTCGACGCGCAAACTCACCTTGTGCGCGTAGGCCTGCGATCCGCCGTAGCTCTTGAGCGCGGCGTTCATGTCGCCGTTGGCCGAGCGCATATAGCCGTACAGAATCGCCGAGCCCACTTCGATGTTCGCAGTCGGTTCGGTGAGATCCTTAACGTTCCTCAGCAGCCCGCGATGCGCGCCCGGTACGACCTGCATCAGCCCGGTTGCGCCGTTGGCGCCCTTGGCCTTTTCCTTGAAGCGGGATTCGATCGAGATGATCGCCAGCAGGAGCGCCGGCGGGAGGGAATATTTCGAGGCAGCGGATTGCACCGCGTCGGAAATCTTTTGAGCCTTTTCTCTTGCCAGACCGAACTTTTGCGTCAGATACGCGGACATTCGGTCGGTGTTTTCGTCGGCCGTCGCGGCCTGCATCAGGCCGAGCGAAAGCACGATCAGGCAAAGTAACCGGCTCATAACGGAGGACGGGAAAAAGGGGATCCGGCCATTATAGCTCTGCCCCCAAATCAGACCCGGAAACAGTCGAAATTCGTCTTAGGAATCGCGCCGGCTAGGTTTGTTGCGAGTTTTAGCGATGGCTTCGCGCTCCAGCACGTAGTCGTCGTTGAGCGTCGCCGGGACTGCGGCGACGTGGTCGATATCGCGTTCGGACCGGACCCGGCGCTCTCCCCGCCTTGCATATAAGCGGTTCGTCGCTCATATCGACGTTGACGTGCAGCGCGACTGGTGAATCACTGAACTTGTCGATCTTGCCGTGCGCGTCTTTCGGATACCACCATCGCCGGATGGGAGTCGCGCTGTCAGCGCTTGGAAATTGAAGTCGCGAGTAACGGATGAACGCCATCGATGCCCACCTGATCAATATGGCGGAAGCGCCATCGCCGGCCGCCGGATTGTCGACCAGTTTCCTTACGTTTCAACCGTTGTGCCGTTAGTTGCAATTCACTCGTCCACCTATACTCGCCCTTGCTGCTGTTGTCCGTCCCACTCGGCCGCGCGGACACACTCGCCACCTGCGCGCAGCTCCATGTCGGCGTGCGGTTCAGCCGTATGCCGGCCATCTTACGCGCCGTCTGAGCGCGCCCGCGACGGATGCCGTCATGCCGGCATGCCGTCATTGCGCATAACGGCGATGCAGCGCCGCCGCAACCTCCGACATCTGCGCGCGCAACTCGGGTGGCGCCAGCACTTCGGCCTCGGTGCCGAAGCGCAGCAGTTCCGCGCACGCCTGTCTGACGGAACCGACGGGCAGCGTCACGGTGCGCCAACCATCGGTGGGATCCGGCTCGCCGATGATCGCCGCCGAACGCGCGAACGGCGACGTGAAGACATCGAGCATCTGCATGCCCCAAGGCGACAGACGCAGCGTCGCTTCGCTCGCATGCATTTCTTCCGAGAGACGCTGCGTGCTGTCCTGCCAGTAAGTGGCGAGATCGAAGGCGCAAGGCCGCTCGAACGTCTCGTCCAGCAGGCTCAATTCGAGAATGCGCGAAATGCGGTAGATGCGCACATCCTGCCCCACGCGCCCGACCACATACCACGCGCCGCTTTTCAGCACGATGCCGAGCGGTTCGATCCGGCGAAACTTCTCGGCTTTCCAGCTCTGATAGCGAATCTCCAGCGGATGCTGCTCCCACACCGCACGCGCGATCATCGGCAGATGGGCGGGCTCGTCCGCGTCCGAAAACCACGCGGGGGCGTCGAGATGAAAACGCGAGCGCATGCGCTCCGCGGTCGAGCGTAATTCGACCGGCAGCGCGGCCAGCAACTTGGTCTGCGCACCGGCCATCACCGCGCCCAGGCCGAGCGCCTGCATCGGGCCGGGCAAGCCGGCGAGGAACAGCGACTCCGCTTCCTGCGAGGACAAGCCGTTCAGCCGTGTGCGATAGCCGTCGAGCAGGCGGTAGCCGCCTTCCGCCCCACGCTCGCTATGAACGGGGACGCCAGCGGCGCTCAGGGCGTCGATATCGCGATAGATGGTGCGCAACGACACCGCGCATTCATCGGCGAGGAACTGTGCGGTGACGCGGCCACGCGCCTGCAGCGTCATCAGGATGGAAAGAAGGCGGCTCGCTCTCATGCGGACAAGTGTAGTCATACCTGCCACAAACTGACAGGTATGGACGCTTAGGATGAAGACATCTCCGGCGCCTCGTCGTTGCCTCCGAGCCCGGTTTTCTCGTCCACCATGCTCATTCGGGAAGGCTCAAGCCATGACCACAGATCGCACGATCACGCTGTTCCACTCGCCGCAGTGCCGCTCCGTCAGCGCACTCACACTGCTCGAGGAACTTGGCGCGCCATACCAGTTGAAGGTGCTGAATATGAAAGCCGGCGAACAGCGTAAAGCGCCCTATCTCGCCATCAATCCGCTCGGTAAAGTGCCGGCGATTCTCCACGGCGACGCGCTGGTTACCGAACAGGTCGCGATCTTCATCTATCTGGCAGACCTGTTTCCTGAAGCGCGTCTCGCGCCGGCGCTCGATGATCCGTCACGCGGACCGTACCTGCGCTGGCTGGTGTACTACGCGGCGTGCTACGAGCCGGCGCTGGTCGACAAAGCGATGAAGCGCGACCCCGCCCCGGCCGCCACGTCACCCTACGGCGATTTCGATTCGATGATCGGAACGGTGACGAGCCAGTTGCAAGCCGCGCCCTATCTGCTCGGGGACACGATGTCGGCGGCGGATATCTTGTGGGGCATCGCCTTGCATTGGGGCATGATGTTCAAGCTGGTGCCCGAAACGCCGGTCCTGCTCGAGTATGTCGACCGCATCTGCTCGCGGCCGAGTTTCGTGCGCGTGAGCGAGCGGGACGTGGCGCTGGCGGCTGAACACGCGGAGGCCGTCAAAGACGCCTGAGCAGACTTGCGGGCGGCCTTGTCACGGACCACCGCCCAGCTCGCGTGCGGACTCGCCGGTTGAATCCGCCCGCATTTGAGACAATGAAGCCCGCCGGCGAATATCTTCCCCGGACATCCGGGTGTAGGCTTGGCGTTTCATGCCGCTGCCGGCCCATCGAACAAGAGATGTTTTCAGGTATGAGCAAGACCGCATTTATTCCCAGCATCCCCGCGACGTCGGAAGACGACTTTGAAATTTCAGCCACGTCGAAGCTGGCCGGCTATCGACGTTTCTTCGGCGTGTTGAAAGTGGTTCGAACCACCGACGGACGCGTACTGTTTCCGTTCGACGGCGCGCCTGAACTCGGGCCGTACGCGACCAAGCTGGAAGCCGTCGCGGCGGCGCAGGTGTACGGCGAACATATTGTCATCAGCGACCTGGCGCGGCCGGAGTTGTAGACGCGAGTGCGTGGCCGGTGTTGCGTAGATCGCTTGAGTTTCATCGTCGGTGGTGATCACTTCGGGAGCAGCAAATCATCTGCGCGCGCAAAGTCGGTTCATCGGCCGCAGTCGTGCTACGTGCGGCCTCCCTCTTGAGCGTGCTCGCCGCCAGGCCCTGTCAATCCAGCTTCGCACAGGACGCCGGTGCACCCACCGGACGACAGGCACTCGGACGCGCCGGGGTGATTCATGCACAGCTTCGCGTCGTCGCCATCAATACCGCCACGAATAGTGGCACGCTGCGCGGTCCACGCGGCAATCTCGCCGATGTCGACGTCAATCCTTCCTTGGCCGACGTCAGCCGGCTCAAGGTAGGCGACAAGCTCAGCGTTGCTTATCAGCAGGCGCTACTGTCGAACATCGACAAGCTCGCGACAAAAGGTGTGCGCGAGCGCGTGGAGACGACTGCGGCAGTACCGGCGTCGGCGGCCTACGCGTCGTCGGCGCATAGCGTGAAGGTGGTCGCGACGGTGATGAAGATCGAGCGCAAGAGCCGCATGGTGACGCTGCGTGGCCCGAAACATCAGCAGGTGCTCGGGGCCTCAGAGGGAATTCCACTCGATGGGTTGAAAGTCGGCGGTAGCGTGCGCGCGGAATTCGTTTCGGCGGTGGCGGTGGAACTGGTGAGGGAGTAGCGACCTATCGCTGCCGTTGCCGATGCGTAACGTGGTCGGCCAGCAGCCGATGCATCGTAGCCAATAAAATTGGTCCATCTACCGGCTTACGAAGAAACCCGTCGTAGCTAACGAAAGCGGGCGGACTTGGCTCTCCGGAAACCAGAATGAAAGCGAAGTCCGCTAATCCAGGAAGTGTTCGCAACCGATGGCAGAACTCGCTGCCTGACATGACTGGCATCCGCCAATCCGCGACCACTATGTCGACGGGGGCTTCAATGAACATGGCCAAGGCCGACCGGCCGTCGCTCGCGCTCCTTACTTCAAATCCATCAGCGGCACAAATGGCGCCCCATGCGGCCAACGCTTCCTCGTCATCGTCTACCAGTAGTACGCTTGCCATACCCATTTATCCGAGTCGCCATATTCGGTTTGGCAGCCTGGTGTTGGCCAAAGTTCACACGGCCAGTCAGGCTCAGATCAATCACCGCCAATGCAGTAAAAGATACTGAGTGAAACAGCATCGCACCTGTAACGATAGCCGCAGGGAGAACATCGCGCGCCGACGCTGGAATTCAATTCAGGAGCAATTGCACGATGAAGTCGGAACGAGTTGTAGCTGGAATCGATATCGGCGGAGACCGGAAAGGGAATCACCTCGTTATTCTTTGTGGCACTGAGATTGTGTGCAACATCAGCAAGGAGCCGCCCGCTTACATGCTCGAAAAGTGCCTCCAATTCGAGGTGGCAGCGGTAGGTATTGATGCGCCCTGTTTGTGGCGAACTGGCGAAGCTGGCAGGCAAGCTGAGAAAGAACTCGCCCGGCAACGAATCTTTTCATTTGCCACGCCGACTCGTGAATTGGCCATGGCCAGTCAGAGCGGATTTTACGAGTGGATGTTCAACGGCGAGCGTGTTTATCAGGCATTCGCACCGCATTTCCCTCTTTTCACCAATCGAGGTGAAGCCAGCGGCCGAGTCTGCTTCGAGACGTTTCCCCACGCGATCACCAGCGCGCTTCTTAGGACTGAGGCCGCTTCCGCGAAGAAAAAACGAACGCAACGCCGAGAGGTTCTGAAAGATGCGGGAATTGAAGCAGCTTCGCTAAAGTCTATCGACGAAGTGGATGCGGCGCTGTGCGCGTTGACCGCTCATTTCCTGCAGGAAGGGAAGGTCGTGACGTATGGCGATGAGCTCGGCGGGTTCATCGTTGTGCCGGCTCAAATTGACGGCAGCAGAACGAACTGAGTCGGGCTCCTTGAGCGATTGAATTGATATCCGTGTGCCCAAGCGCCACCGGCAACGAATAAGACGCCGTATAGCGCGAAGCGCTTCTGCCTGCGAGGCAGAAGCGCTTCGATTACACACCAACGACCGTCAACGACCCAGCCGGCAACTCACTCCACCGTCACCGACTTCGCCAGATTCCGCGGCTTGTCCACATCCGTGCCCCGCGCACACGCCGTGTGATACGCCAGCAACTGCAGCGGCACCACATGCAGAATCGGCGACAACAAACCGTAGTGCTCCGGCATCCGGATCACATGCAGACCTTCGTCATTGACGATCTTCGTATCCGCATCCGCGAACACATACAGCTCACCGCCGCGCGCGCGCACTTCCTGGATATTCGACTTCAGCTTTTCCAGCAGCGTGTCGTTCGGCGCCACCGTCACCACGGGCATCGCTTCCGTCACGAGCGCGAGCGGTCCATGCTTCAACTCGCCGGCCGGATAAGCCTCGGCGTGAATATACGAAATCTCCTTGAGCTTCAGCGCGCCTTCAAGTGCGATCGGATAGTGCAGGCCACGCCCGAGGAACAGCGCGTGTTCCTTACGCGAAAACTCTTCCGACCACGCGATGATCTGTGGCTCCAGCGCCAGCACGCTATTCAATGCCGCCGGCAAGTGGCGCAGTTGTTTCAGGTATTCCGCTTCCTGCTCTTCACTCACACGACCGCGCATCTTGCCCAGCGTCGCCGCCAGCACGAATAGCGCAACCAGTTGCGTGGTGAACGCCTTGGTCGACGCCACGCCGATCTCGCGACCCGCGTGCGTCAGGAACGAGAATTCCGTCTGACGCACCATCGCACTCGTACCGACGTTGCAGACCGCCAGCGTATGTTTGTGACCGAGATCCTGCGCATGCTTGAGCGCCGCGAGCGTGTCCGCCGTTTCGCCGGACTGAGAGATCACGACTACCAGCGACTTCGGATTCGCCACCGACTCACGGTAGCGATACTCGCTGGCAATTTCCACCTGAGTCGGAATCTTCGCGATCGATTCGAGCCAGTACTTCGCGGTCAGCCCCGAGTAGTAGCTCGTGCCGCACGCGAGGATCAGCAGGCTGTCGATCTCCGCGAACACCTTGCCCGCGCCCTCGCCGAACAGCGACGCGTCGAACGAATCCGCTTGCGGAATCGTGTCGGTGATCGCGCGCGGCTGCTCGAAAATTTCCTTCTGCATGAAGTGGCGGTACGGGCCGAGTTCGACCGCGCCGCCATACGCTGCAACCTGACGCACTTCGCGCTGCGCTTCATTGCCCTCGCGATCGGCGATGCGCACGCCATCGAGCGACAGTTCGCAGACGTCGCCTTCTTCGAGGAAGATGAATCGTTCGGTGCTGCCCGCGAGCGCCAACGCGTCCGAGGCGAGGAAGTTCTCGCCCTGGCCGAGCCCGACCACCAGCGGCGAACCCTGCCGCGCGCCGACCACCGTATGCGGCTGGTCCTTATGCAACACGGCGATCGCATACGCGCCGTGCAATTGCCCGACCGTTTCACGCACCGCCGCGAACAGATCGCCGCGATACAGGCTGTGAATCAGATGCGCGATAACCTCTGTGTCGGTTTGCGAGACAAACATGTAGCCCTTGCCACGCAGCATTTCACGCAGCGATTCGTAGTTCTCGATGATGCCGTTGTGTACCAACGCCAAAGTATCTTTCGAGAAAATCGGATGGGCGTTGTCCGTGACCGGCGCGCCGTGCGTCGCCCAACGCGTATGGGCGATGCCCGTGATGCCTTCGAGGTGGCTCTCGCGCACCTGCTCGTCGAGGTCGGCCACGCGCGCCACGCTGCGCGCGCGGCGCGGCCCGTCTTTGCCAAGCACGGCCACGCCGCACGAATCGTAGCCGCGATATTCGAGGCGACGCAGTCCTTCGATCAGGACCGGAACGATGTTACGTTGCGCTACCGCGCCGACAATGCCACACATGGCTCATTCCTTTTCAGTGCTCTAAGTGCTGGATTTTCAATGAACGCGTTTTTGCGCGCCTCACGCCTATCAGCTCTTCTTTTTGGTCGGACGCACGTAGCCCGTTTTGCTCGTTTGCGTCTTGTCGTTCAGAACCAGCGCCTCGGCTTCGACGTCTTTCCAAACCGTGGTGCCCGCCGCGATCGTCGCGCCGCGCTTCACGCGCACTGGGGCAACCAGTTGCGTATCCGAACCGACGAACACGTCGTCTTCAATGATCGTGCGGAATTTGTTCGCGCCGTCGTAGTTGCAGGTGATGGTGCCCGCGCCGATGTTCACGCGCGCGCCGATATCCGCGTCGCCGATATACGTGAGGTGGTTCGCTTTCGAACCGCGGCCGAGCACCGCGTTCTTCACCTCGACGAAGTTGCCGACGTGCGATTCGTCTTGCAGCGACGCGCCAGGGCGCAGGCGCGCATACGGTCCCAGCACGGCATTCGCGCCGACTTCGGCGCCTTCGATATGCGTGAATGCGTCGACGCGCGTACCGGCGCCGATGTTCGCATCGCGGATCACGCAGTTCGGTCCGATGGTGACGTTGTCAGCCAGCGTCACGCGGCCTTCGAACACGCAGTTCACGTCGATCGAAACATCGCGGCCGCATTCGAGCGTGCCGCGCACATCCAGACGCGCCGGATCGGCGAGCGTCACGCCCGCGACCAGCAGCGCATCCGCCACGTTGTGCTGATGAATCCGTTCGAGTTCGGCAAGCTGCTGCTTGCTGTTCACGCCGAGCGTTTCCCACTCGTCTTCCGGCTGCGTGGTCACGACTTCGAGTCCGGCTTCGATCGCCATCTCGACCGCGTCGGTCAGATAGAACTCGCCTTGCGCATTGTCGTTCTTCAAGGCGGCAAGCCAGCCGCCCAGACGCTCGGTCGGCGCGACGATGATGCCGGTGTTGATCTCGGCGATCTTGAGCTGCTCGGGCGTCGCGTCTTTCTGCTCGACGATGCGCGCCACTTTGCCTTGCGCATCACGCACAATGCGGCCGTAGCCGCTCGGGTCCGCGAGCGTGACGGTGAGCACGCCGTAGCCGCCCTGCCCCGCGCGCTCGGTCAGCGCCTGCAGCGTGCCGGCGCGCGTGAGCGGCACGTCGCCGTAAAGCACCAGCGTGGGCGCGGACGGATCGAGCAGCGGCAACGCCTGCTGAACCGCGTGCCCCGTGCCGAGCTGCTGTTCCTGCACGGCGAACTGTACGTCCGGCGCGGCAACCGCTTTGCGCACGGCTTCCGCGCCATGGCCGATCACCACCACGAGATGCGTGGGCTTGAGCATGCGAGCCGTGTCGATGACGTGAGCGAGGAGCGGCCGGCCAGCCAGGGGATGAAGCACCTTGGGAAGCGCGGACCGCATGCGCTTGCCGGTGCCTGCCGCCAAAATCACAATGTTCATGGCACGGCAAATAGACGAGTTTGGAGGCGTTGATTCTAACACGCACCCTCTCGCGAAAAAGGCCGCTGTGGCGGCCTCGATGCGTACTGCAATGTGCGGAAACGCCCATACCACAGGCGTTTTTCGTCAAAGATCGTCGAACTGGACGATGGAAATCGACTTGGTTGCGCCGGGCATTGCGCCTTCTCCGGCATCGGTCGAACACGGCTCCTCGTCGAACGCGATATCGCCTTGCGGATCGGCCTCGCCGCTCGCACGCAGACCCGCGAACGGGAACAGCTGGTGATCCATCAAATGCGAGGGCACGACGTTCGACAGTGCGTTGAACATATTCTCGATGCGGCCCGGGAAGCGCTTCTCCCAATCGCGGATCAGCGCTTTCATTTCCGCGCGCTTCAGATTCGGCTGGCTGCCGCACAGGTTGCACGGAATGATCGGGAATTCACGCAGTTCGGCGTACTTCTCCAGATCCGTTTCCTTCACGTAGGCGAGCGGACGGATCACGATATTCTTGCCGTCGTCCGATTGCAGCTTGGGCGGCATGCCCTTTAGCTTGCCGCCGTAGAACATGTTCAGCAGCAGCGTTTGCAGAATGTCGTCGCGATGATGGCCGAGTGCGATCTTGGTCGCGCCGAGTTCGCCGGCCACGCGGTAAAGAATGCCGCGCCGCAGCCGCGAGCACAGCGAGCAGGTGGTCTTGCCTTCAGGCACCAGCCGCTTGACGATGCTGTACGTATCCTGATTCTCGATGTGAAACGGAATGTCGAGCTGCTTCAGGTACTCGGGCAGCACGTGCTCCGGAAAGCCGGGCTGCTTCTGGTCGAGATTCACCGCGACGATGTCGAAGTTGATCGGCGCGCGCTCACGCAGCCGCATCAGGATTTCGAGCATCGCGTAGCTGTCCTTGCCGCCCGACAGGCACACCATGACCTTGTCGCCGTTCTCGATCATGTTGAAGTCGACGATTGCCTCGCCCACCTGGCGCGCAAGCCGCTTGAACAGCTTGTTGTTCTCGTACGCTTCCTTCTGCTCACGACGCGTGAGCGGCGTCTTGGCGCGCGCGGCGGCTTGTGTGGCCTCGGTTGCATCGACAGCCGAGGCGGTCGCGGCGCCATTCAGGATTTCCGGAGCATTCATGGCTCAATCCTCCTTGATACGGAAGACTTCGACGCCCACCGCGTCGCAATCAGGATAAACGTCCGGCTTTTCCGTCGACACGCGCGCGGCCCGCACTTGCGGATGCTCCAGCATGGTCTTGACGAGATCGTCGCAAAGCGTTTCCTGCAAGTGGATGTGGCCTTGCTCGACGCGGCGCGAGATGGTGGAGCGCATGAAGTCGTAGTCGACGACTTCGGTCAGCTTGTCCTGAACCGGCGTGGACAGCGCGAGCGGCACGAACAGTTCGACGTTGATCACGACGCGCTGTTCGCCGCGCTTTTCGAAGTCGTGCACGCCGATGTTGATGTGCACTTCGTAATTGCGCAGAAAGAGCCGGCGGCAATCGGCGAGCCGGGGATGCGAAAGAGCGGCAAACATGTTCGTTCCAGTCGAAAAAGGCGTGCGGAGCACGCAAAGGGGCGTTTCACAGCGCGGCGGCCGCCGCTATCACGGCCGGCCGCGCGCGCGTCAGGCGCCCGTCAAAAACATAACGTCGCGCGGCAGGGGCACGAGGTGCTGCCCGCCGTCGACCACCAGCGTCGTTCCGGTGACGCCCGCTGCATCCGCGAGATACAGCGCGGCGGCGACAATATCCTCGGCCCGCGACGCGCGGCCCAAAGGCGTAGTACGGTGAGCGGTTTCAAAACCTTGCGGCGTTTGATCGCCGGATTGCATCGTCAGACCGGGCGCGAGCCCGACCACGCGCACTTTCGGCGCCAACGCCTGCGCCAGCGCGACCGTGGCTGTCTGCAACGCCGCCTTGGTCAGCGTGTAAGACAGATAGTCCGGGTTCATGTTGTACAGCTTCTGATCCAATACGTTGATGACGACGCTGCGCAGACTTTCGTCGGTGCGCGCAGCTTCCGGCGTCGCCTCGAACAGCCTGCGCGCCAGCACCAGCGGCGCGCCGACGTTCATCGCGGTCAGCTTCAGCAGCAACTCGTAACCGACGGTTTGCGCCGTATCTTCCTCGAAGCGCGACGCATTGTTGACGATACACGACGGCCGACCCAAAGCGTCGATACAAGCCGGCAAAAGCCGCTCGACTTGCGCTTCATCGCCTAATTCGGCCTGCAAGGCGACGGCCCGGCGGCCCAGGGCGGTGATTTCAGCGACCAGTTCGTCGGCTTCCTCGCGCGAAGCGCCGTAGTGGACGGCCACGTCCCAGCCACGCGCGGCAAAGCCGAGCGCGAGCGCCCGCCCGATACGGCGGGCGGCGCCGGTAATCAGCACGACGCGCGGCGTTTCGGGCGCGCGGGGGGCGGCGGTGTCCAGAGAGGCGGTCATTTACAATGCGGGGATGAATCCGAAAGCTCACCAACCCGATAGTTTACCTGCTCCCGGCCCGAGCGCGCTTGCGCAGTCCGAAGCGCTGGCCGCGCAGATCCGTGCGGAGATCGACACCGCCGGCGGCTGGTTGCCGTTCGACCGCTACATGGAACGTGCGCTGTATGCGCCAGGACTTGGCTATTACAGCGGCGGCGCCCGCAAATTCGGGCTGCGCGGCGACGACGGCAGCGACTTCGTTACCGCACCGGAACTGTCGCCGCTGTTTGCCGCCACATTGGCGCGCCCGGTTGCCGAGGCCTTGCAAGCGAGCGGCACGCGCGACGTGATGGAATTCGGCGCCGGCACGGGCAAACTCGCCGCCGGCGTGCTGAACGCGCTCGACGGCTTGGGCGCGGAATTCGACAGCTACTCGATCGTGGATCTGTCGGGCGAGCTTCGCGAACGCCAGCGGGAGACGATCGAAGCCGCCGCGCCCACGCTCGCTGCCAAAGTGCGCTGGCTGGATGCTTTGCCGGAGCGGTTCGAGGGCGTGGTGATCGGCAACGAGGTGTTGGACGCGATGCCGGTGCGGCTGTTCGCGTTCAACGGCGGGGTGTGGCTCGAGCGCGGCGTGGTGTGGCGCAACGAGGCGTTCGCATTCGACGACCGGCCCGTGTCCGCCGCTGCGGACCTCGCGCTACTGTCGGAAATCGAAACCGCCGGCGGAGACTACGTGACCGAAACGCACGAAGCCGCGAGCGCATTTACGCGGACCATCTGCACGATGCTTGCGCGCGGCGCGGCCTTCTTCATCGACTATGGTTTTCCGCGTCACGAGTATTACCATGCGCAGCGTGCACAGGGCACGTTGATGTGTCACTACCGGCACCGGGCGCATGGCGATCCGTTCCTCTACCCGGGTTTGCAGGACATCACGGCGCATGTGGAATTTACCGGCATCGCCGAAGCGGGCGTCGAGGCGGGGGCGGATTTGCTGGGCTTTACGTCGCAAGCGCGGTTTCTGCTGAACGCCGGGATTACCGACGTGTTGTCTGAAATCGATCCCGCGGATACGGCGAGATATTTGCCTGCGGCGAATGCGGTGCAGAAGTTGTTGTCGGAGGCGGAGATGGGTGAGTTGTTCAAGGTGATTGCGTTTTCGCGCGGACTGGATGACACGCTGCAAGCGTTTTCCAGTGGCGACCGATCGCATACGTTGTGATTTTTTGCTTCAGGAGCTGGCCATGATTCGCTGGCTGTTGACTACGTTTATTGCCGTGGCGGTGTTGTCGTCTTGCTGGCCGTGGCTCAGGAAGATTGGTATTGGGCGGTTGCCTGGCGATGTGACTTTGCGGATTTTCGGGCGGGAGTACCCGTTTCCGTTTATGTCGACGTTGGTGCTTTCTATGGTGTTGTCGATTGTTGCCAGGGTTTTGTAGGTTAGGTTTTTTTTTGCCTTTGGCGGTGGGGGGTTACTTCTTTGTCTGGTTGGCTGAGGGTGTTGGCCTTTCCTTGATTTGTTGGTGGTCTATTAGCGTTGCCCCTGTGCGGGGCGGCACCTACTTCTCTTTGCCGCCGCAAAGAGAAGTAGGCAAGAGAAAGCGGCTCACACCGCTAATTCTTAAGCGGGTCCCCCGCGCAGTTGCGGTAGTGGTGCATCTGGAATCCGTGCTTTCGCACAATCGGCGTGAGTGACAAAGCAGTCATACATCCGGCGGCGCTGCGCGCGCCGAAGCGTCATTCTTAATGCCACCCGCTACGTTCGAATTCGTCAGTGTCCACAATGCTTTTGCCGCCGCAGTTTGATTCGCTGCGCTCATCAAACCTTAGGTTTCCCAAGCAGACCCGTCCGCGACGCACGCAGTGCGGAGTGGGAGCTAATGAGTCCTTGGTCACTAACGCGGAGTGTGCGAGAACACGGATTCCAGATGCGCCACTACTGTGGCTGTGCGAGGGACCCGCTTAAGAATTAGCGGTGTGAGCCGCTTTCTCTTGCCTACTTCTCTTTGCGGCGGCAAAGAGAAGTAGGTGCCGCCCCGCACAGGGGCAACACTAATAGACCACCAACAAATCAAGGAAAGGCCAACCCCCCAGGCATAACGAAACACAACAACCCGAGCACCAAACCCTCAAGAAATAGCCAACTCCACAGCCCGCACCCGCTCCTGATGCACAGCATCCTTAATCCCACCAGGCGCGTCGACAAGCCGCTTAGCCACAGCACCGGCATCAACACCTCGCGCAGCGACCAACGCCACCCTCAACCGCTCAGCCTGCGGATACTCCCGCATCTCAAACCCAAGCCGCCCGCGAGCATCCGCCTCACAAGCCTGCAAGGCTTCAGCAAACCGCGCAGGTTTCCGAATCGCATCGCTGCGCTCAAGCAGCCTCACCAGCGCGGCAGCGCCCATCTCCATCACGCGATGAATATTGCCATGCTCACGCGCAACCAGCACCGCAAGATCGCGGCAATCGTTCGGCACCCGCAACCGCTCGCATAACGGCTTCAACAGATCCACGCTGCGCCCCTCGTGGCCAATATGCCGCGGCAACACATCTTCGGGCGTGGTCGCCTTGCCGAGATCATGCGCCAGCGCGGCAAATCGAACCGGCAATGCATAACCCTGCTGCGCGGCATGATCGACCACCATCATCACATGCACACCCGTGTCCACCTCAGGGTGATAATCGGCACGCTGCGGCACGCCAAACAGCGCGTCGATCTCCGGCAGAATCCGCGCCAACGCCCCACACTCGCGCAGCACCTCGAACATGCGCGACGGCTTCTTCTCCATCAAGCCGCGCGACACTTCCTGCCACACGCGTTCGGCCACCAGCGCATCCACTTCGCCGTCGGCCACCATCTTGCGCATGAGCGCCAGCGTCTCCGGCGCGACCGTGAAATCCACAAAGCGCGCCGCGAACCGCGCGATCCGCAATATCCGCACAGGGTCTTCGAGAAACGCATCGCTGACGTGACGAAACACGCGCGCCTGCAAGTCACCCTGGCCGTTGAACGGATCGATCACCGGGCCGGTCAACTCGCCGTCCGGGCGCACCTCGCGCGCCATGGCGTTGATGGTCAGGTCGCGGCGCGCCAGGTCTTCTTCGAGCGTGACGTCCGGCGCATAGAAGAACTGGAACCCATGGTAGCCGGCCGCCGTCTTGCGCTCCGTGCGGGCGAGCGCGTACTCCTCATGCGTCTGCGGATGCAGGAAAACCGGAAAATCCTTGCCCACCGGACGGTAGCCCTGCGCCACCATTTGCTCCGGCGTCGCACCCACCACCACGTAATCACGGTCCTGCACTGGTACGCCCAGCAACTCGTCGCGGATCGCGCCGCCTACTGCGTAGATGTTCATGGGCACACGTCCAGGTACGGAACCGCGTGCGTTTCGCTCAGCGCGTCGTCGATCCACGCTTTCACCGCTGGCAGTTCCGTCACGCGCCGCACATAAGCTTTGGAGACCTCCGACAGCGCCGGCTGCCACGTGTTAAAACGCATCACGACCGGCGCGTACATTGCATCGGCAATGCTGAACTCGCCGAATAAAAACGGGCCGCCGTAAGTGTCGAGACAGTCGCGCCAGATCGCCTGGATCCGCGCGATATCGGCGAGCGCGCCCGGCGTCGCGTTCTTGCCTGGAAACGACGCGCGAATGTTCATCCACATGTTCGAGCGCAAATCCCCGAAGCCCGAATGCATTTCCGCGCTGACGCTACGCGCGTGGTTGCGTGCCGCTGCGTCGCGTGGCCACAGCGCGTGTTGAGGAAAGCGCTCAGCCAGCGTTTCGGCGATCGCCAGCGAGTCCCACGTGGCCGAACCATCGTCGTTGACTACGCATGGGATCTTGCCCGGACCCGACGGAGCAAGCGCGAGCACTTTCGCGTTGGTGTCCGGCTGATTCAGATGAATCAACACTTCCTCGACCGGAATGCCGAAGTGTTTGAATAGCAGCCACGGCCGCATCGACCACGACGAGTAGTTCTTATCACCAATAAGCAGCTTCATGCTTTGTATAAGGAATGGCAGAAAATTTAACGACCCGCGCTGGCGCGGAATGTGTCGAAGCGTGAACGCGTCGACGCACCGGTCAGATAGATCGGCGCGATCGCTTCGATGCTGGCCGGCTCAATGCCGAGTTCAGGCGCAAGCGGTCCGCTCAACACGTTGTCGACTTTCATCGAATCGAGATTGTCGCGCGAGATCACCGGTTCGCCGGGCGCCATTTCGAAGGTCAGCGCCTGCAGGCGCGCGAACGCCTCCGGCAAGCGGATGATGCGTGCATGCTTGCCGATCACATCGCCGCAATATTTGACGAGATCTTCGAGCGAGTAAACGGTCGGGCCGCCGAGTTCATAGGTGCGGCCGCCGGCGGCATCGAGGTCGAGCACGTTGACGATCGCCTTCGCCACATCGCCGACATAGACCGGCTGGAATTTCGCATCCGGCATGGCAAGCGGAATCACCGGAAACATCCGCTGCAGGAAGGCGAACTTGTTGAGGAATTGATCCTCCGGGCCGAACACCACGGAAGGCCGGAAAATTGTCCACGCCAGATTCGCCGCGTGCACGGCCTTCTCGCCGTCGCCCTTCGAGCGTGTGTACATGCTCGGGCCGTTCGGATCGGCGCCTAGCGCGCTGATATGCAGCAGCCGGTGCACGCCCTTGCCTTCGCACGCGGCCACGATTTTGGTCGGCAATTCCACATGCATTCGCGCGAACTCTGGCCCGTACGGCGTGCCGCGTTTGCCGTGCAGCGTGGCCACGAGGTTGATCACGCAATCAGCGCCTTCGACGAAGCGCGCAAGCTGAACCGGATCGAACACGTCCGCTTCGATCACGTCGATGGGCAAGAGGGTGAGATGGCGGGCGTTGTAACGCCGCCGGGTGGCGATGCGCACGTCTTTGCCCATTTCGACAAGGGCGTTGACGAGATGGCTGCCGATAAAACCTGAGCCGCCGATAATCGCAATGGCTTTATGTCGCATTTTCGACTCCCTGGTGGAAGCCGCGGCAACGGCTGGCGTGGCGCGCCGCCGCCTCTGAATGAAGCGGCGGCGGCACGGCGCTTTACGGCGCGATGTAACCCAGACGCGCCTTCAGCGATTGCGGACGGCCTTCGAACAATGCCGCGTAGTAGACCGTGTTGGACAACACATTCTTAACGTAGTCGCGCGTTTCCTGGAACGGAATCGCCTCGGCGAATATCGCGCCTTCCACCGGATGCTGCAAGGACTGCCGCCAGTTGCGCGGACGGCCGGGGCCGGCGTTATAGCCCGCGGTGGCCAGCACGGCCGACCCGTCGAACTGATTGTAGATCATCGACAGATAGTTCGTGCCAAGCAGGATGTTGGTGTTGATGTCGTTCATCTGTTCGCGCGAGATCGGACCGAGGCCGATCTTCTTCGCCACCAGTTGCGCGGTGCCCGGCATCAACTGCATCAAACCGCTCGCGCCGACTTCCGAGCGCGCGTTCATGATGAAGCGCGACTCCTGGCGAATCAGGCCATAGGCCCATTCCACGTCCAGCCCATTCGACTGCGAATCACGCTCGACGATATCCTTGAACGGCGACAGATAGCGCAGCGAGAAATCATGCTCGCTCTTCGTGCGGTCCGCAGTATTGACGGTGCGGTCGTACAGTTCGATTCGGCGCGCGTATTCGGCGGCCGCGATCAGTTGCCGGTCGCTCATGGTGCGCAGCGGCCAGTTCCATTCGCGATTACCTTCGAGCCGCAGATTGAGCGCGTAGAAACGCTGCGCCAGATCGAAACCTGGCGTGTTGCCGGCCTGTTGCACTTCGGCGTCGCTTACCGTGGTTTTGGGCGGAACCGTGATCTTCTGGCCCAACTCTTCCGCCGCCAGTTGACCGTAGAAGTTGTAGCCCTGCGAGATCGACTCGAATTCCTGGTTGGCGGCGGTCGTGTCGCCGGCCTGCTTGAGCGCGCGGGCATGCCAGTAGACCCATGACGGCTGATTGCGCAGCGCAGCGGGCATCTGTTCAATCGACCAGCGCACCATCGTCCAATCGCCCGCGAGCAAGGCGGTGCGGGTACGCCATTCATACGCGGGATTCGATAGCGGCGCATTCACCGACAGGCGATACCAGTCCACCGCGCTCGGCATCTGCTTGGCGGCGGCCTGATAGGCAATCGTGCCCCAGCCGATGGCGCGTTCGGGCGAACTCAGCGATGGCGCCACCGACGCGAACGTGGCCGCGGCCATGGCCGGATCGTTGCGCGCCATGCGCGTGATGGCCAGCAGCGCGAGTTGATGCGACTGCGTATCCGGGCCAACGCCGCGCGCCAGCAACAGCGGCGGCGTGGTGGTGGCCTGATTGAACAGCACCGGATCGGGCGGCTGGTTGCTGAGCGCGTCGACGAGCTTGGCGCCCGTGTTGGTGTAGTTCTGTTCGTAGGCGAGGCGGATCTGTTGCCACACGTCGGCGGAACTGAACTGCTGGTTGATGGACAGCGAGGTGATCAGATCGACGCAGCCGTCGCCGTACCACTTCGGATCGACCAGCAGCGCGCGCGCCGCGTCGGCGACGTTTTCGCCGCGCGAGGCACGCGATTCGAGCGCGTAGCATTTCACCTGCGTGTCGTCGTTCAGCACGAAGCGGGCGTATTGCTGATCGAAGTTGCGCCAGTCGTGCCGCGCCCCGAGCACCGTGAGGTAGTCGTTGCGCATGCGGTCGGCGATCGCCTGACCGTCGTACTTCTGCAGGAAGGCCAGCACCGGTGCGTCCGGCGCGTCGATCCGCGCGTGGCCGCTCGAATCGAACAACTGCGGCTTGATCTGGAAGTACTCCAGATACGCAGGCGCCGGGTAGCTGGGGATCATGGCGGCCAGTTGCGCGGCGCGCCCTGCGTCATTATTGCGGGCGGCTTCGCGCAATTGGACGAAGATCTGGTCGTCGTTCGTGAGTTGCGAAAGGGGAAGGGGCTTGACGGCGGAGGCCGTGCTGCACGCGACGAGTGCTGCAGCGGCAAGCGCCAGACCGGCCGCGCGATATACTCGGTAAAGGCGTTTTGACATCGTTGTTTCTGGAGCGCGAATTGAACCCAAGCATAGCATGCAACCCTGCCGCGGAATCGAAAAAGGCGCTGCGGAAAATGCTATTGGAAGCAAGGCTGCAAGCCGCTTCCGAGCCGGCGCACAATACCGCGCTCGCCCGGCACCTGCTCGATGCATTGAAGCAGTACGGCGTGCACAGCGTGGGATTCTACTGGCCGCTCGCCGGCGAGTTCGACGCGCGCGCCGCGATCTCAGTCTGGCTTGCGGCAGATGCGCAACGCGAGGCGAGTCTGCCGGTGGTCAAGGAACGTAGCGCCCCGCTTGAATTTCACGCATGGACTCCCACCACGCCGATGAGGATCGGCCACCACAAGATCGGCGAGCCCACGTCCGGGCGCATTGTGATTCCGCAACTGCTGTTCGTGCCGTGCGTGGGCTTCGATTCGCACGGCTACCGGCTCGGCTACGGCGGCGGCTATTACGATCGCACGCTGGCTGCATGGCCCGGAGAGACCAAGCCGATCACGGTCGGCATCGCGTATGAAGCATGCCGCACGCAGGCATTTCTACGCGAAGTCCACGACATTCCGCTCGACCTGATCGTCACCGAGGCGGCGCTCTATCCGCGCCCGGTGGATTGAGCATCCGGTAAGCGCCGCGCTGCGGCAAACAGACAGCCCTGCGTTATAAAGACGCCGCCGCCCGCGCGGCCGTGTCGTAAAGACCTGACGCGTTGCGCATCAGTTGCGCCGCTTCGCCGATCTGCTCGTTGGTCAGGCCGCTTTCTTTCAGCGTCGAAATCAGACAGCTTTCGCGCACCTCGCGATATTTCAGACAGAGCGCGCGGCCCGCGTCGGTTGCCGAGAAAAACACTTCCTTGCCGGTCTTTTCGCTTTTTACATACCCTCTAGCTACGAGCTTCTTCAACGCGTAGGTGGCGACGTGCGTGTCCTCGATATTCAGCACGAAGCAGATGTCCGCCAGCTTCTTGCGGCGCTCGCGATGGCTGACGTGGTGCAGCAGCGAGACCTCGATGGCGGTCATGTCTTTTTCGCCTGCCGCCGACATGCAGCGCACCATCCATCGGTTGAATGCATTGCCCGCCATGATGAGCGCGTACTCGAGTTCAGACAGTTCCGCGCTGGTCTCGGACACGAGATGTTCCGAGGAGACGATCTTGGTGGGATGGCGCGACATGGTGACGATTCTCGGCAAACAGGTTGGGAAGGTGTCGGGAGTGTACGACGCGCGTCGGATCCCAGGGAGCCTGGCACAAACGCTTATTGAGAAATTGTTGATATTTTATTGATAATGTACGCTTCAACCGTCTCCTGCCCGATGCCGATAACCGGTCAAAGGGCGCGCTACGCCCGATTCATCCGACTCGACCTGGGCCTGTAATCCATGAGCCAACCTAGAATCTTTCCGCTCGGCGATGCCGCGCTAGTCTGCGAAGCGCCGCCGCCCGCCACGCTGGAATGCCAGCGGCGCGTGTGGGCGGCCGCCGAGGCGGCGCGCGACTGGCCGCATGTGCTGGAGGTGGTGCCGGGCATGAACAACCTCACGCTCGTCTTCGACCCGCTCGAGGCCGACCGCGACGCGCTGGCGAGCCATCTTCAGGCGGCCTGGGATGCGGTGAGCGACGCGCCCGCGCCGGGCCGCGAAGTCGAGATTCCGGTGCAGTACGGCGGCGAATTCGGCCCGGATCTGCAAACGGTCGCCAATCACACGGGCTTGAGCGTGCGCCAGGTCGTCGAACGTCATTCGCAGGGCGACTATGTCGTGTTCTTTCTCGGCTTCCAGCCGGGCTTCGCCTATATGGGCGGCCTCGAAGCCGCGCTGCATACGCCGCGCCGCGCGTCGCCGCGGCTGGAAGTGCCGGCCGGCTCGGTCGGCATCGGCGGCGAACAGACCGGGATTTATCCGGCCACTTCGCCAGGCGGCTGGCAGTTGATCGGCCGCACCGAGCTGCCGCTGTTCGACCCGGCGCGCCGGCCGCCAACGCTGTTGCAGCCGGGCGACCGGGTGCGCTTCACCATCGCGGGGATACACGCATGATCGATGTGATTCGCGCGGGTCTGTTGACCACGATTCAGGATCTCGGCCGTCACGGCTACCGGCACCTCGGCGTCGCGATGGGGGGCGCGCTCGATCGTCTGTCGCTCGAAGTCGGCAACCGGCTGGTCGGCAACCGGCCCGATGCAGCGGGTCTGGAAATCACCTTCGGCCCGACCGTGCTGCGCTTTCTGCGCGCCACGCGGGTCGCCATTACCGGCACCGAATTCGGCGCGACGCTCGACGGCAAGCCGGTCTACTCGTGGTGGAGCCTGCCGGTGCAGGCCGGCCAGGAGCTGGTGCTCAATGCGGCGAAGCGCGGCATGCGCGGCTACGTGTGCGTGGCGGGCGGCGTCGACGTCCTGCCGATGCTCGGGTCGCGCAGCACCGATCTGGCCGGCCACTTCGGCGGACTCGGCGGCCGCGCGCTACGCGACGGCGACCGCCTGCCGGTCGGCGCGCCGCCGCAGCGCGGCCATCTCGGCTTTACCCCCGAGGCGCCGGAATTCGGCGTGAAGGCGCCCGCCTGGTGCAAGTTCGTGCTGGTCCATGAGCCGCTGCGGCGTGGCCGTCATCCGTCGGGCGTGCCGTGGGCGGTGCCGATCCGCGTGCTGCGCGGACCGGAATACGAGAGCTTTACCGATGAAGCCCACGAGTCGTTCTGGTCCGATGAATGGCTCGTCACGCCGAACAGTAATCGCATGGGCTACCGCCTCGCGGGCACCGAACTCAAGCGCACCCGCAAAGCCGATCTGCTTTCGCACGCAGTGCTGCCCGGCACGATCCAGGTGCCGCCGAACGGCCAGCCGATCGTGCTGATGAGCGACGCGCAAACCACCGGCGGCTATCCGAAGATCGGCGCGGTGATTCAGGCCGATCTGTGGAAGCTCGCGCAGGTGCGCCTGAATGCCGCCGTCCGCTTCATCCCGACGACGCCCTACGAGGCGCGCCAGGCTTTGCTGGAAGAACGTACGTATTTGCGGCAGATCGACGCCGCGATCGCAATGCATGAAGAACGCTGCGCACGGCAGTCGGCCGTCGCGGCACTGTAACGACGAACGATGAACGTCTCCAACCTGGCGCTTCGCGCCAGTTGCCGAGGAGCCCAGCAAACCTGGGACAGCCCGGCGTTTTGTTGAAAAGTAGAGGAACACCATGGAAATCGATTTGAACGCCGATCTCGGCGAAGGCTGCGGGTCCGACGAAGCACTGCTCGACCTGGTCAGCTCGGCGAACATCGCGTGCGGCTGGCATGCGGGCGGCGCCAACGCGATGCGCGACTGCGTGCGCTGGGCGGTGCAGAAAGGTGTGTCGATCGGCGCGCATCCGAGCTTCAACGACCCGGAGAATTTCGGCCGCAAGGAAATGGATCTGCCGGCCAACGACATCTACGCGGGCGTGCTCTACCAACTCGGCGCGCTGTCGGCGATTGCCCAGGCCGAGGGCGGGCGCATCGCGCACGTCAAGCCGCACGGCGCGCTCTACAACCAGGCCGCGCGCGACAGCAAGATCGCCGACGCGATCGTCTCTGCGGTGCACGATTTCGATCCATCGGTGGCCGTGTTCGCGCTTGCCAACAGCGGACTCGTGACGGCCGCGCGCAACGCGGGTCTCGTCGCCGTCGAAGAAGTCTTTGCCGATCGCGGCTATCGCGCGGACGGCTCGCTGGTGCCGCGCAAAGAACCCGGCGCGCTGCTCGACGACGAAGACGAAGTGTTGACGCGCACGCTCGCGATGGTTCGCGAGCAACGCGTGCAGGCCGTGGACGGTCAATGGGTGTCGCTGAACGCACAGACCATCTGCCTGCACGGCGACGGTCCGCATGCTCTGGCGTTCGCGCGGCGCATCCGCGGCGCGCTGCAGGACGCGGGCATCGAGGTCCACGCGGCCGGCGCCGCGCGCGCCTGAAGCGCCGGCCGAAGTGTCGCCAGGAGCGCGACCCGGACAGCGCGATTCAAACCTCGTGCATCTTGCAACGCCCCGCTTCACGCGGGGCGTTTGCCAGGTACAGGACACATTGCAGTACCCGCAGTCGATCAGCAGGCGCAGGTGTAGATGCAGGTGTAGTTCGAAGCAAACGCGGCCATCAAGAGCCGTGGCAACAAGACGGCGTCTGGACCACCAGCCGCCGGCCCACGTTAGCCGTCACAAGCGGCGAGGTTGAAACCCTGTTTGGAGATCCAGATGCAGACAACAGTCAGTCTATGGCCGCTCATTGGCGTGGCCGTCATCATCGTCGGCTTTTTATTGCGGTTCAATCCGATGCTGATCGTGGCGGTCGCCGCGATTATCACCGGCCTGGCCGCGCACTTCCCGCCTGAAAAGATTCTTGCCGAGATCGGCACCGGCTTCATCAAGACCCGCAATATCCCGCTGATCATTCTCCTGCCGCTCGCCGTGATCGGTTTGCTCGAACGGCACGGCCTGCGTGAACGCGCGCAAACGTGGATCGGCGGCATCAAGGCCGCGACCGCCGGGCGTCTTCTGATCGTCTACCTGCTGGTGCGCGAACTGACCGCCGCAGTTGGCCTGACCGGACTCGGCGGCCATCCGCAGATGGTGCGTCCGCTGATCGCGCCGATGGCCGAAGGCGCCACCGAAACCCGCTTCGGCAAGATCAGCGACGCGGTGCGTTTCAAACTGCGCGCGTTCTCCGCGGCGACCGACAACGTCGGCCTCTTTTTCGGCGAGGACATCTTCGTCGCGTTCGGCGCGATCGTGCTGATGACCACCTTCCTGAAGGAAGCGGGGATCATCGTCGAACCGATTCACGTGGCCGTGTGGGGCATTCCGACCGCGATCTGCGCGTTTCTCATTCACGGCTTCCGCCTCTATCTGCTCGACCGCAAGCTCGAGCGCGAACTGCGCGGCAATGCCACGGCAAGCAACGCCGCCGGTACGTCGACGCAATCCGCCGCAGGAGACAAAGCATGACGCTCACGATCACCTATCTTTTCTGGCTGCTGGGCGTGGTGCTGCTGGTTGTCGGCGGCATGATCGTCACGGACAAGGATCACCCGCGCCGCTTCACCGCCGGCGGTTTCTGGATTCTCTACGCGCTGATCTTCCTGATCGGCGACAAGTTGCCGCCCGCCGTGGTCGGCGTGCTGGTGATCGTCATGGCGCTGATCGCCGGCTTCGGCGGCGTCACCGCGGGCAAGCCCAGGGTGCTGTCGCTCGAAGCACGCAAGGCGAGCGCCGCGCGTCTGCGTAACAAGCTGTTCGTGCCCGCGCTGACGATTCCGGTCGTCACCGTGATCATCACGCTGTCGGCGAGCCACCTGGTGTTCGGCGGCACGCCGCTGATCGAGAAGGCCAACGTCACGCTGATCGGTTTCGGCATCGGCTGCGTGATCGCGCTGGCGATCGCCTGCGTGATGACGCGCGACACCGTCGGCCAGTCGATGAAGGAAGCGCGCCGGCTGGTCGACGCGCTGTCGTGGGCCGCCGTGCTGCCGCAGATGCTCGGCATGCTCGGCCTCGTGTTCTCGGACGCGGGCGTCGGCAAGGCCGTCGCACACGTGACCACGGCGTACATCAGCCTCGATTATCGCTTCATCGCGGTGGCCGTGTACTGCATCGGCATGGCGCTGTTCACCATGGTGATGGGCAACGGCTTCGCCGCGTTCCCGGTGATGACAGGCGGTGTCGGCGTACCGATTCTGGTGGGCGTGTTTCACGGCAACCCGGCGGTGATGGTCGCGATCGGCATGTTCTCCGGCTACTGCGGCACGCTGATGACGCCGATGGCCGCAAACTTCAACATGGTGCCGGCCGCGCTGCTGGAGCTGCCGGATAAGAACGCGGTGATCAAGGTGCAGATTCCCACTGCGCTGACCTTGCTGGTCGTGAATATCTTGCTGCTGAATTTCCTGATGTTTCTATAGGACTCTTACCGCTGATGTCGAGAAGCACCGACGTATCACAGGACCGCTCTGCGATACGTCGGTGCAATGGACTCACTGCAACGCACGGAGGCGACCGAATTAGGATGCGTCCGATCGTCGGGAAATGGGCGGCGACCCTACGATGCTGGACGCTCTCCTATCCACACGCCGGCGCGCGCAGCGCGCGCCGCCGACGCTCTCCCGCAGGTTTCCATGGAACATCGATCCCAGCCTGATCGCGCGCGCACCGAACCGTCGCACGCCACCTACCTTGCCTCGTTGATCGACGCCGCGCTCGAAGCGCATCAAGCCGGCCGGCTCGACGCCGCCGAATCCCTCTATCGCGAAGCCCTCGTGCTCGATCCCGCCCATACGGGAGCGCTGCACTACTTCGGCGTGCTGCAATTCCAGCGCGGCGATCACGACACGGCCGCGAGCCTGATGAGTCGCGCACTCAAACTCGACCGTCACGATGCCGCCTGCTGGAGCAACCGCGGACTCGTGGCCGCCGCGCTCGGCCACCTCGACGAAGCGATGATCTGCTATGACCAGGCGCTGCAACTCCAGCCTGATTTCGCCGATGCGCACAACAACTTCGGCGTCACATTGCAAGCACAAGGTGATCTCAGTGAAGCGATTGAACAATATCGATTGGCGCTGGCGTCGAACCCCACGCTGCTCGACGCGCGTCTGAACCTCGGCACGGCGCTCAGCAAACTCGGGCGCTTCGACGAAGCGTTGGCCTGCTATCGGGAGGTCTTGTCGCTCGATCCGACATCGGCGGAAGCGCACTTCAATGTGGGCAATGCGCACAAAGCGCGAGGCGATCACGGCGCGGCAATCGCCAGCTTCGAGCGAGCGCTTTCGCTGCGCGCGAATTACGCCGAGGCGCACATTAATCTTGGCAGCCTGATCGGCAAGCTCGGCGACTACACGGGCGCTGAAGCGCATTACCGGCGCGCGGTCGCGCTCAAACCGATTCCGACTCACCTCGTGTGTCTGGGTGGATCGCTCGGTGCGCAAGGCCGGCTGGACGAAGAGGAAGGCTTCTATCGCCGGGCGCTCGCACTCGATCCGCACTACGCGGACGCGCATCAGAATCTCGCGTGGCTGTTGCTCAAACGCGGCGACTATCGACAGGGCTGGGCTGAATTCGCACTGCGCTGGCGCAAGAGCGACTATGACGCGATCGCGGTGCCGGGCGTCGCTGAATGGCGTGGCGAGTCGCTAGAGGGGCGGCGTCTGTTGGTGGTCGGCGAGCAGGGTTTCGGTGACCATTTCCAGTTCCTGCGCTTTACGGGCGTACTCGCTCAGCGCGGTGCAACGGTCGAGCTGTGCGTGCGCGAGCCGCTGCTGCCTTTGGTCGAACGCATCGCGGGCGTGCATCGCGCATTCAGCGGCAAACCCGACGGCCAATACGATTTCTGGGTGCCGATGATGAGCGTGCCGTCGTGTATCGGTTTGGATAGTCTCGCCGACATTCCCGCAGACGTGCCCTACCTGTTCGCCGACAAAGCGAAGGTCAAGGCATGGCGCAAACGGCTCGGCGCGATTGACAAGTCGAAACGCAAGGTCGGGCTGGTCTGGGCCGGCAGTCCTACATTCGGCAACGACCGCTACCGGTCAATGCAGCTAGCCGAACTAGGCGCGCTCAGCGACATAGAAGACGTTGCCTGGTACGCGCTGCAGAAAGGCCCCGCGCATGCGCAACTGGCCGAGGCGCCGCCGGCCTTCCGTGCCCACGATTTCACCGCCGATCTGCACGGCTTCGAAGACACGGCCGCGCTGATCATGAACCTGGATCTGGTGATCGCCGTGGACACCGGCGTCGCGCATCTGGCGGGAGCGTTGGGCAAGCCGGTGTGGTTGATGCTGCCCGCCAATTCGGACTGGCGCTGGCTCGAAGCACGCAGCGACTCACCGTGGTATCCGGCGATGAGGTTGTTCCGGCAGCCGATGCTGGGAGATTGGGCGCCAGTGGTCGAGGACGTGACCGGCGCACTGCGCGAAGGCGGGTTCTAACGGCCACATTGCGCTGAGGTCCAACGCCTGTGCGCGGCACCGCTGACACCGGGCATCGACGAAGTGCGGCCTTACGGACGACGCCGCTGCTGCGCCAGCATATAGGCGCGCAACAATTTGTTGATGCGCGTCTGATAACCCTGCCCCTGCTCCTTGAACCAGTTCAGCACGTCCGCATCCAGACGCATTGTCACGGCTTGCTTCGGCGGAACGTGCAACTCGGCGCGTTGAAAAAAATCGTCGCCCAGTTCGGGCACGTCGCTCGTATCGATTTGCGCGTCGCCGGTTTTGGCGAGCCGCTTCCAGTCTGTTCCCGATGCTTTAACCATCATTTCACCTCTGCTCATGCTCGATTGCCACAGTGCCCGTCAATGCCAGACACGCTGCTTGTAATGCTTGACCTCGTGCCGCGTTGCCTTGCGTGCCGAAATGATCCGGACCACGTCCTCGACCCGTTCGACATACACCACGATGCCCACAATGTTCGCGATCCAGCCCATCGCGAGCCAGCGGTCTTCGCCGTAGTCTTCCCGCCGGTCCAACGCCGTGAGTAACGGGTGATTGAACACGTCGATAGCATCCTGAAAATCAATGCCGTGTTTGCGAATGTTGATCTGATTTTTGATTTCGTCCCATTCAAACAGCACGCGTCACCTGTATTGACGTTTGTACATACATCATAGCATGCAAAGGGCCGCTATGGCTGCGTGTGCCACGAGCATTTTGCGGCATACGTGTACGTCGGACTGGGGGCTTCAGATACCGGTTCCTATGATGGCCGAACGGCCGATCCGGTTTAGGAAGTTTAGTCGTTACGTATGTTTTTCGTCTTCGATTCCGATCAACCTCACCCCGCCTCGACCACGAACCCGTGCTGCCGCAAAAGCTGCAGCACGCCCTTGCGGCCACCCAGATGCAGCGCGCCGATCGCCACGAAAACCGGCTTGTTCGGCGCGGCGATCAGCAGCATCCGCGAGACGAAGCGCCGGTTGCGGTCATAGACGATCTTGTTGTCGATCGAATCGGAGATGCGTTTGTCACGGGCCAGCTTTTCGGATTTCGCGGCCTGCCAGGCGGCGATCGCATCCGCGTCGCCCACGCGCCACAGCCGATGCAAGGCCCGCACGTCCGCGACATTTTCCGCGGGCGTCTGCACCAGATCCTGTGCCAGCATCTCGCGCTGCTGCGCGAGCGACAGCCCCGTGAATGCGCGCATCTGCTGCGACAAGGTTTCGAGACCCACGATCTTGCCGCGCGTGCGCAGATAAACGTTCTGCAGTTGCGCTTCCGACCCGTACTCGGTCTGCAGGCCGGCGCTCAGCGAATCGTAGGTTTCGACCAGCAACGAAGCGAGCCACGGCCGCATCTTCTTGATGGCGTCGAGTGCCGCCGGGTTGCCGTGCAGCCGGAGGGCAAGCTTGCGCCACAAAGGATCAGGCAGCAGTCCCGGCAGACAGTCCCGCCGGCAGACGCCGTACTTCGAGACGTCGTCTTGCGAAACCAGCAGTTCGTCCGGCGAGAGTTCGAGCGCCAGCGTCGGCGAGGCGGCGAGCGCACCGAGGATCGGGGCGCGGAAAGGCTGATCGGCGGGGTAGTCGGCGGGATCGCCGACATGCAGTGTGCCCAGTACGTAGATGGTGGTCGTGCCGCGCGTCGCGACATAGAACGGCATGCGCGCCGGCTGCGCGCGGACCGGGCCGCTCGCCGTGGTGCCCGGCAACGCAGGCGGTGACGCGGAAGGCGGGTTGGAGCCCGGCAAGCCGGCGCGTGGCGGGGCCGGCATGTTAGGCACCGGCAGCGCCGGACGCCCCGCCTGCGCGGGTGCATTGGCGGCCGCCCCGGCGGCATGCGCCACGCCGGACGGCCCAATGCCGAGATGGAATACAGAACAAACGCCGAAGAGCGCGGCACCAGCCAGTGCACGCGCCCTCCAGCGCCGCGTTGAAGCGGCGTTCAGGCCGCCATCACGCAAGCGGCGCGCAAGACGACGCGCCGCCAACCCATCAGGCATCCACGTCCCCCACCTCCTCGGCGCGGTGACACGACACCTGGCGGCCATCCACTTCACGCAGCTTCGGTTCTTCGCTGCGGCAGCGGTCGATCACGTACGGGCAGCGCTGATGAAACGTGCAACCCGACGGCGGATTCAGCGGCGAAGGCATCTCGCCTTGCAGCTTGATCTTGATCGTGCGATCCGCCTCGAAGATCGAAGGTGTGGCCGACATCAACGCGCGCGTGTACGGATGACGCGGGTTCGAAAAAATCCGCTTCTTGTCGCCGAGTTCCGCCACGCCGCCGAAGTACATCACCATCACGTCGTCGGCGATATGCTCCACCACCGAGAGATTGTGCGAGATGAACACGTAGCTGGTCTTGAACTGTTCCTGCAGATCCATGAACAGATTCAGAATCTGCGCCTGGATCGACACGTCGAGCGCCGAGACCGGTTCGTCGGCGACCACGATCTGCGGGTCGAGAATCATCGCGCGCGCAATCGCCACACGTTGCCGCTGACCGCCGGAGAACATATGCGGATAGCGCTTCGCATGTTCCGGACGCAGGCCGACGGTGCGCATCATCTGCGCGATCCGTTCGGCGCGCTCGGTTGCGCTCAGTTGCGTGTTGATCGCGAGCGGTTCGCCGAGCGTCTGCTCGACGGTCTTGCGCGGATTCAGCGAGGCAAACGGATTCTGGAACACCATCTGCACGCGCCGCCGCAGCGCCGCGATCTTCGCGTGATCGGCGCCGGCCACGTCTTCACCGTCGATCAGCAGACGGCCCGCGGTGGGCGCTTCGATCATGGTGAGTTGACGGGCGAGCGTCGATTTGCCGCAGCCGGATTCGCCGACCACCGCCAGCGTCTTGCCGCGTTCGAGCGCGAACGAGACACCGTTGAGCGCTTTCACCGTGCCGGACGTGAACATGCCGCGCTTGACCGTGTAGTAGCGCGCCAATTGCTCTGCGACCAGCACGTGGTCGCCCGCATGGTCCGACTGGCGCCGCGTTTCGAGTACTGCGTTCATCGTGCGCCTCCATGGGTGTGAACGTTGGCGTCGCCGCTCAGGTTCAAAGGTTTGATGCAGCGCACGCGCGCCACTTCAGCGTGACCTTGCATCGGCGCGAGTGCCGGTCGCGCTTTCAGGCAGTCGTCGACCACGTACTTGCAGCGCGGCGCGAACAGACACCCTTTGGGACGGTCGTCGCGGCCCGGCACCATGCCTGGCAATGCGGCAAGCCGCACGGCGCCGACATTGTGCTCGGGAATCGCCGCCAGCAACGCTTCCGTGTACGGATGATGCGGCGCGGCGAAGATGTCCGGCACTTTGTTCGTTTCGATCACTTCGCCAGCGTACATGACCGCGACGCGTTGCGCGACTTCGGACACCACCGCGAGATCGTGCGAGATCAGCACGAGCGCCATGCCGCGTTCCTTCTGCAGCTTGATCAGCAACTCCATGATCTGCGCCTGGATCGTCACGTCGAGCGCGGTCGTCGGTTCGTCGGCGATCAGCAGCTTCGGGTTGCAGGCAATCGCCATGGCGATCATCACGCGCTGGTTCATGCCGCCCGACATCTGATGCGGAAACGAACCGATGCGCCCTTTCGGGTCGGGAATGCCGACCTGATCGAGCAGTTCCAGAGCGCGTTTGTCCAAAGCGCTGCCGCGCAAGCCTTCGTGCAGCTTCAGCACTTCCTTGATCTGATAACCGACCGTGTAGCTCGGATTCAGACTGGTAAGCGCGTCCTGGAACACCATCGCGATATCTTTGCCGATAATCTTGCGGCGCTCTTTGGCCGATGCCTTCAGCAGGTTCTTGCCGTTGAAGGTGATTTCGTCGGCGGTCACGATGCCCGGCGCGTCGATCAGGCCCATCAGCGCCATCATCGTCACGCTCTTGCCCGAGCCCGATTCGCCGACCACGCCGACCACTTCGCCCGGCGCGACATCGAGGTTGATCCGGTCGACAGCGGGCAGGCCGTTGAAGTTCACCGCGAGATTGCGGATGGTCAATAGGCTAGACATTCAGGCCATCCTTTTCAGTTTGGGATCGAGTGCGTCGCGCAGCCCGTCGCCGAGCAGATTGATGGCGAGCACCGAGATCAGGATGGACAAACCCGGCATGGTGACGATCCACCAGGCGCTGTCGATGTAATCGCGCGCCGAGGCCAGCATCGCGCCCCACTCCGCCGACGGCGGTTGCACGCCGAGGCCGAGAAAGCCGAGTGCCGCGGCGTCGAGAATCGCCGACGAAAAGCCCAGGGTGGCCTGCACGATCAGCGGCGCGGTGCAGTTCGGCAGCACTTGCGAAAACATCAAACGCATCGTGCCGGCGCCCGCCACGCGCGAAGCCGTCACGTACTCCTTCTGCAACTCACCTTGTGCCGATGCGCGCGTCAAACGCACATAGCCCGGCAGCGCGACGATCGCGATCGCGAGCATCGTGTTGACGAGACCCGGACCGATGATCGCCACCACCGCGACGGCGAGCAGCAGCGACGGCAGAGCGAGCAGCACGTCCATGATGCGCATGATCGGCGTGTCGGCCCACTTCTCGAAGAAAGCCGCGATCAGACCGAGCACGACGCCCGGAATCAGCGCGAGCACCACCGAGACGAAGCCGATCCAGAACGACAACCGCGCGCCATACATCAGACGCGAGAGGATGTCGCGGCCCGCTTCGTCGGTGCCGAGAATGAACTTCCAGTTGCCGCCCTCGAGCCAGGCGGGCGGAATCTTCACGAAGTCGCGGTACTGTTCGATCGGACTGTGCGGCGCGATCAACGGCGCGAAGATCGCGATGAAGATCAGCACGAGCACGATGACGCCGGCGCTGACCGCGCCACGGTTGCGCGAGAAATTCGCCCAGAATTCACGGGCGGCGATTGCACGGCCACTTGGGGGAGTGACCGACTGGGGGACTGTATTTTGTATGTCTGCCATTTCGGTTTACCTCGTATGGCGGATGCGAGGATTCAGCACGCCGTACAACAGATCGACGACGAGGTTCACGACGATCACCAGCGTGGCGATCATCAGGATACCGCCCTGCACCACGGGGTAGTCGCGCCGGCCGATCGCGTCGATCAGCCACTTGCCGATACCCGGCCACGAAAACAACGTCTCGGTCAGCACCGCGCCCGCGAGCAGCGTGCCGACCTGCAGACCGATCACCGTCACCACCGGAATCAGCGCATTGCGCAACGCATGCACGACGATCACGCGCCCTGGCGACAAGCCCTTCGCGCGCGCGGTGCGGATGTAGTCCTCACGCAGCACTTCGAGCATCGACGAACGCGTCATGCGCGCGACGACCGCCAGCGGAATCGTGCCGAGCACGATAGCCGGCAGGATCAGGTGACTGAGCGCGGATTTGAAGGCGCCTTCGTCGGTGGACATCATCGCGTCGATCAGCATGAAGCCGGTCACGTGCGGAATGTCGTATTCGACTGCGATGCGGCCGGACACCGGCGTCCAGCCGAGCTTCGCCGAGAACACCATGATGAGGATCAAGCCCCACCAGAAGATCGGCATCGAGTAGCCGGTCAGAGCCGTGCCCATCACACCGTGGTCCACCACCGTGCCGCGCCGCAGGGCCGCGAACACGCCCGCCGGCAAGCCGACGATCAGCGCGAACAGCATCGCGCAGATCGACAGTTCGACGGTCGCGGGAAAGCGTGCGAGGAATTCGCCCATCACGCTGGTGTTGGTGATGATCGATGTGCCGAGGTCGCCGTGCAACGCGCGTCCGATGTAGTGGACGTACTGCATCGGCAGGGATTCGTCGAGCCCGAGCCGGTGCATTGCCGCGGCGTGCATGGCGGGATCGACGCCGCGCTCGCCCATCATCACTTCGATGGGGTCGCCCGGTATCAGGTGAATCAGCGCAAACGCGAGGATCGTGATGCCGATGAAAGTCGGAATCACCATGCCGATGCGGCGCAAAACAAAGCGGAACATGGTTCGTCCCTATGGTCTTGGTGAAGAAAAAACGCAACCGGCGACGAGGGCTCGTGACCCCGGTCGCCGGACCATTTCGACCAGTTTTCTAACCGTGCGAAAAGCGTACTGCGCGAATTTTACGACTAGCTTGACGAATTACTTGATGCTGACGCCGTCGAAACGCGCATAGCCGAGCGGTTCGATGCGCATATCCACCACCTTCTTGCTGACAGGCTGGTACACCGTGGAGTGAGCGATCGGCGAGAACGGCAGTTGCTGCGCGAAGATCTGCTGCGCCTGCATGTAAGCCGTCGTGCGCGCGCCCTGATCGGACGTGACGCGGCCCTTCTGAATCAGGTCGTCGAACGGCTTGTAGCACCACTTCGAGAAGTTGTTGCCGTTCACCGCTTCGCAGCCGAGCAGCGTGCCGAGCCAGTTGTCCGGATCGCCGTTGTCGCCGGTCCAGCCGATCAGCATCGTATCGTCCTCACCTGTGTGAGCGCGCTTGATGTACTCGCCCCACTCATACGTGACGATCTTCGCCTTCACGCCGATCTTGGCCCAATCGGCCTGGATCATTTCCGCCATCAGGCGGGCGTTTGGGTTGTATGCGCGTTGCACCGGCATCGCCCACAGCGTGATGTCGAAACCGTTCGGATAGCCGGCCTTGGCCAACAGGGCCTTGGCCTTGTCCGTATCGTAGGACGCGCCCTTCAGGTTCTTGTCGTACGACCATTGGGTCGGCGGCATCGGATTCGTGGCGGCCTGGCCTGCGCCCTGGTACACGGAGTCGATGATCGCCTTCTTGTTGATCGCCATGTCGAGCGCCTGGCGCACTTCGACCTTGTCGACCGGCTTGTGCGTGACGTTGTACGCGAGGTAGCCGAGGTTGAAGCCCGGTTGCGACGGCATTGCGATGTTCGCTTCAGCCTTCAGCGGCGCGATGTCGGCCGGACGCGGATAGCTCATCACCTGGCATTCGTCGCGCTTGACCTTCTGCACGCGCACGCCGGCGTCCGGCGTGATCGAGAAGATCAGCTTGGAGATTTTCACCGTGTTCGGCTTCCAGTAATCCGGATTGCCGTCGAAGCGGATCGTCGCGTCTTTCGTGTAGCTGCGGAAGATGAACGGGCCCGTGCCGACCGGGAACTGGTTGATGTCGGCGGCCTTGCCGGCTTTCATCAACTGGTCGCCGTATTCGCTCGACAGGACCGACGCGTATTCCATTGCCAGATTCTGGATGAACGGCGCGTTGACTTCCTTCAGCGTGAACTTGACCGTGTACGGATCGACCTTTTCGACGCTGGTGATCAGCTTGTCGAGGCCCATGTCCGTGAAGTACGGGAACTGGACCGGGTAAGCCTTATGAAAGGCCGAGTTCGGGTCCAGCATGCGCTGGAACGTGAACACGACGTCGTCCGCATTGAATTCGCGCGTCGGCTTGAAGAACGACGTGGTCTGGAACTTCACGCCATGACGCAGATGGAACGTGTAGGTCTTGCCGTCCGCGGATACGTCCCATTTTTCGGCGAGGCCCGGTTCGACCTTGGTGCCGCCGCGTTCGAATTCGACGAGACGGTTGTAGACGGTGAACGTATTTGCCGTGAAATCGGTGCCCGTGGTGTATTGGGCAGGATCAAAACCCGCAGGGCTGCCTTCTGAGCAGTAGACCAGGGTTTTATTCGGAATCTCGGCGCGCGCGACACTTGCGCCCACCATCGATGCCGCTGCAGCTGCGACGAGCGTCGTAACACGCGCGGCGCGCAACAGATTGTTTTGCTTCATGTTTCCTCCAGGTTCGTGGCCGGCTCCCGCCGGCGTAGCGCGATATTACTTGAGCTTGGCTCACAGCACCAAGCGGAGGAAATTCCTGGTGTTGCGATCGGAGTTAGCGCTTCAGCGGTTACTCCGATCCCACGCAGCGCGGACGATCGGAAACCATTCGGGCATAAGCGGCGGCCGCACGCCGGCGCTGGCCAGGCATGCGGCTCTAGAGGGGCGTCTCAGCAAAAAACGGCCCGCCGTCCTTATTTCAGACCCACGTTCATGAATTGCGTCGGGCCGAACGGGTCAATCTTAAAGCCGGTGACGTCTTTATTGATTGGCTGATAGACCGTCGAGTGAGCGATCGGCGTGAAAGGAACTTGATCCTTGAAAATTTCCTGAGCTTCCGTGTAAGCCTTGGTGCGCTGCGCCAGATCCGTCGTGCCGCGCCCCTTTTTGATCAGATCGTCATACGGTTTGTAGCACCATTTGGAAAAGTTACTGCCGTTCACCGCATCGCACCCGAGCAGCACGCCGAGCCAGTTATCCGGATCGCCGTAATCGCCGGTCCAGCCGATCAGCATGGCTTCATGCTCGCCGGCATGACCGCGGCGAATATATTCGCCCCACTCGTAAGTGGCGATCTTCACCTTGACGCCGATTTTCGCCCAATCGGATTGCAGCATTTCCGCCATCAGCCGCGCATTCGGGTTATATGGCCGTTGAACCGGCATCGCCCATAGCGTCAAATCGAAGCCGTCCGGATAACCCGCCTGTTTCAACAGTGCCTTGGCTTTTTCCGTGTCGTATGGAGCATCCTTCAGATTCTTGTCATAGCCCCACTGGGTCGGCGGCATGGGGTTGGTCGCCGCTTGTCCGGCACCCTGATACACCGACTCGATAATCGCTTTCTTATTGATCGACATATCGAGCGCGCGGCGGACCAGCACGTTGTCGAGCGGCTTCTTGGTGGTGTTGTAGGCAATAAAACCGAGATTGAAACCGACCTGATTGGGGACCACGAGCGACGCGTCGGCTTTAGCTTGAGGAATATCTGCCGGACGCGGATACGACATGACCTGGCATTCGCCGCGTTTCAGTTTCTGCAGACGCACGGCCGGATCGACGGTAATTGCAAATATCAGTTTTCCGACTTTGACGACGCCCGGCTTCCAGTAATCCGGATTACCGTCGAAGCGAATCGTGTCGTCTTTCGTATAGCTTCGGAAAATAAACGGACCCGTGCCGACCGGATATTGATTGATATCCGACGCCTTACCCGCTTTCAATAGCTGATCGCCATACTCAGCCGAGATAATCGATGCGAACGGCATGGCGATCTGCTGTAAAAACGGCGCATCGACTTCCTTCAACGTAAATTTCACCGTGTACGGATCAACCGCTTCGACCTTCGCGATGTTCTTGGCGAGGCCGAGATCGGTGAAATACGGGAACGGCACCGAGTACGCCTTGCGGAACGGCTGCTCGGGATCGAGCATGCGCTGATAGGTGAAGACGACGTCGTCGGCGTTGAATTCGCGCGTCGGCTTGAAGAACGACGTGGTCTGGAACTTCACACCGTGGCGCAAATGAAACGTATAGGTGAGCCCGTCGGGCGATACATCCCATTTCTCGGCGAGGCCCGGTTCGATATCCGTGCTGCCGTGCGCGAACTCGATCAGCCGGTTGTAGACCGTGTACGACGCCGCGCTGAACTCGACGCTGGTGGTGTATTGCGCACTGTCGAAGCCCGCCGGACTGCCCTCGGAGCAGAACACGAGGGTCTTGTCGGGCAGCTTGGCCGCGTCGGCGACGGCGGGCAACAGCGCGGCGCTCAGAACCGCACAGGCGCTCAGCACTGGAAGGCAGGTTTGGCGAACTGCAAACAGCAACTTGGGTACCGTCATCACGTTCTCCGCACAGCAGCCACGTCAGCTGCGCTTTGATCATAGACAGCACAAAAATCGGGTTCAATGAGGGCTTACGCGCCGCAAAGTTGATTCGCGCGGGCGTGTTTATTGCAACGCAACAGCCGCTGCGCTGGTCGTGCAAGCATGGAATTCACCGTTTCGGCTTCGTTTGCGTGGCGCTCGCCTGGCACCCATGTAACGGTCGCGCCGACGCCGCCGCGCAATTCGCCGCGCAAAAAAAACCGCGCGGCCAAACGCGCCGCGCGGTTTCGTCTCGACAACGTGATGCGAGCTTAAACAGCCAGCCGTTCGCAGATCGCTTTGGTCGCCGCGGCGCCGTTCAGCGTGTAGAAGTGGAGGCCCGGCACTTTGGCGTCGATCAGACGCCCGCACAGGTCCGTCACCACATCCAGCCCGAACGCGCGAATCGACTCACGGTCGTCGCCGAAGCTTTCCAGCCGCCGAGCGATCCAGCGTGGCACTTCAGCGCCGCACATCTCCGAGAAACGCATCAGTTGCGAGAAGTTTGTGATCGGCATGATGCCCGGCACGATCGGCACATCGACGCCGAGTTTCCGTGCGTCGTCGACGAAACGGAAGTACGCGTCCGCGTTGAAGAAGTACTGCGTGATCGCCGAATTGGCGCCGGCCTTCACCTTGCGGGCGAAGTTGTCCAGATCGTGACGCGGCGAGCGCGACTGCGGGTGGTATTCCGGGTAGCCGGCCACCTCGATCCAGAACCAGTCGCCGAACTCGGCGCGGATGAAGCTCACCAGTTCCGACGCGTAGCGCAACTCGCCGACTTCGCCCATGCCGGACGGCAGATCGCCGCGCAGCGCGACGATATGGCGGATGCCATGCGCGCGGTACTGGTTGAGAATCGCACGCAGGCTCTCTTTCGACGAGCCGATGCACGACACGTGCGGCGCCGCTTCGAGCCCTTCCTTCGCCATTTCGACGACGGTATCGAGCGTGCCCTGTTGCGTCGAGCCGCCGGCGCCGAACGTGACGGACATGAACTTGGGCTTGAGCGTGACCAGTTGTGCGCGCGTGGCGCGCAGCTTGTCGACGCCTTCCTGCGTTTTCGGCGGGAAGAATTCGAATGATAGTTCGATCGGGTTCATGATTCAGTAAGTCAACCGAGACTGCGGTTGCCGAAAATAAGCGCGGACAGCAGCCAGGAAACGATGCTGTACAGAATCGAGCCGATAAACGCCGACCAGAAACCCGACACTTCGAAGCCCTTCAGGAGCGACGCGCACAGCCAGAAGCACAGCGCATTGACTACCAGAATGAAGAGTCCGAGCGTGAGAATCGTAACGGGCAGCGTCAGCAGGATCAGCACCGGCCGCAGGATCGTGTTGATCAACCCGAGCACCACCGCGACGATCAATGCGGTGCCGAAACTGCGGATATGAATCGACGGAACGAGGTAGGTGATGATCAGGAGCGCAAGCGCGTTGATCAGCCAGGTCAGCAGCAAGGTCATGTAGAGCTCCTTCGGCAGGATGTCCGATAACGGAAAAAGCGCGCAAAGCGGTGGGCATGGCGGACAAAGCGGCGCATCATGCGCCGCCCTGTCGTCAAACTGTCATGCGGTCAAACCGCCGCGACGCGCTTAATAGCGGTAGTGGTTCGGCTTGAACGGACCATTCTTGTCGACGCCGATGTAGCCGGCCTGATCGTCCGACAGCACGGTCAGGTTTGCGCCGATGCGCGCCAGATGCAGGCGTGCGACCTTCTCGTCCAGATGCTTCGGCAGCACGTACACCTTGTTCTCGTACTTCTTGCCTTGCGTGAACAGTTCGATCTGCGCGAGCGTCTGGTTCGTGAACGAGTTCGACATCACGAACGACGGGTGGCCCGTCGCGCAACCCAGGTTCACGAGGCGGCCTTCAGCCAGCAGGATCACGCGCTTGCCGTCCGGGAAAATGATGTGGTCGACTTGCGGCTTGATGTTGTCCCACTGGTACTGGCGGGTCGACGCAACGTCGATTTCCGAATCGAAGTGACCGATATTGCAGACGATCGCGTTGTGACGCATCGCCTTCATGTGATCGTGGCCGATCACGTGGTAGTTGCCGGTTGCCGTCACGAAGATGTCGGCTTTGTCGGCCGCGTATTCCATCGTCACGACACGGTAGCCTTCCATCGCCGCTTGCAGCGCGCAGATCGGATCGATTTCGGTGACCCACACGGTCGCGCCCAGACCGCGCAGCGATTGCGCGCAGCCCTTGCCCACGTCGCCGTAACCGGCGACCACGGCGATCTTGCCCGCGATCATCACGTCGGTCGCGCGCTTGATGCCGTCGACCAGCGACTCACGGCAGCCATACAGATTGTCGAACTTCGACTTGGTGACCGAGTCGTTGACGTTGATCGCCGGGAACGGCAGACGGCCGTCCTTTTCCATCTGATACAGACGGTGCACGCCGGTCGTGGTTTCTTCCGTCACGCCCTGAATGTGCGCGAGGCGCGTGGAGTACCACGTCGGGTCCGCGTCGAGGTGCGAAGCGATCGACTTGTACAGCGCGACTTCTTCTTCATTCGTCGGCTTCGAGATCACCGAGCGGTCTTTCTCAGCCTTCGAGCCGAGGATCAGCAGCAACGTGGCATCGCCGCCGTCGTCGAGGATCATGTTGGCGAATTCGCCGTTCGGCCATTCGAAAATGCGGTGCGAGAATTCCCAGTACTCGTCGAGCGATTCGCCCTTGAATGCGAACACCGGCGTGCCGGCCTTGGCAATTGCCGCGGCGGCGTGATCCTGCGTCGAGAAGATGTTGCACGAAGCCCAGCGCACGTCGGCGCCGAGCGCGGTCAGCGTCTCGATCAGCACGCCGGTCTGAATCGTCATGTGCAGCGAACCTGCAATGCGCGCGCCCTTCAGCGGTTGCTGCGCCTTGTACTCTTCGCGCGTCTGCACGAGACCGGGCATTTCCGTCTCGGCGATGTTGAGTTCCTTGCGGCCCCAGTCGGCAAGCGACATGTCGGCAACAACGAAGTCCTGGGAATTTTTGGAATCGATAACTGCGGCGTTCATCACGCCCTCCTTTCTAAGTAGTGACTAGAAATTTGACGTGAGCGCGGTTCGATGCGGTGGATAGGAACGCGCCATGCGCATCCAGCCCTCCGATTGAAGTCTCCGAGCCTGGCGGGCGGCCGGCGAATAGCTGATTCGCGGTACCCGTCGCAACGCTCCTCGAAGACGAACGGCGATTGTAGCAAAACGAGATGGCTTCGGGGCACGGATCGGGTTTTCAGGCGACGCGGATTTCTTGCGCTTCGTGCGTGCGCTTAGCCGCCGTGACGTACGCCTTGCAGGCCGCACACGGCCTACGACGCGGTCGCCTCGGCCGTCACGTTCGCCGCGCGCAATTGCGCGATGCCGGTGCGCGCGGTGTCGAGAAACTGCTTCGACACGCGGAACGCTTCGGCGACGTCGGCAGGATCCGGAATCTGCAGTCCGAGTGCAACGCGGAAGTAGCGTTCGGCGTGAATGCCCGCGTGGTAGTGCATGCGCACGCGCTTCACATCACTCAGCCGTGGGTTGCCGAATATATCGCGCAGCGCCCACGAAAACGCGCCGTCTTCGCCGCCGATACGGCGAAACGCGTCGTCCATCGGAAAGCCGCCGAGCGCGAGATAAGCCGCCCGGCGAATGAACAGGCCGCTGGGCACCGTATTGCTGAGCGTTGCAGCATGCGCGGCGAAGTCAGGATGAGCCGTGAGGTCGCGCGGAAAATCCGCGTACTCGACGTCGAGCCGCACGGACACTTCCTTCGGGTTTTGCGCGAGGAATGCGCTCGCGGCGGCGAGGGCGCCGGGCAGATATTCGTCGTCGGCGTCGAGGAAGGCGACCAGGTCGTGCGACGCATGCATCGCGCCCCAGTTGCGCGCTCGCGCCGCGCCGCCGTTGTACGGCATCCGCAGCAGACCCACGCGCGCGTCGAGGCGGCCGCATTGAGCCACGATGTCTGCGGAGGCATCGACCGAGCCGTCGTCCACCACGACGATCTGCGTGGCTTCAGGCTGGATGCGGCAACTTTGCAGAGCACGCGCGAGCGTCGCCGCGCCGTTGTAGCAGGGAATGATGATCGAAATGGGCGTCATGACTAATGGGGGTGATGGGCCGCTCGGCGGTAAAAATCCCAGATGTTATTCCGCTTGCCGCCGGGCGCATCTTGAAATGATCGTGACGTCTCTGGATCGGCGCTCTGCAATATAAATAAATTGACTTACAATCCACCGGATCATTCCAATTTGGAATTCTGGAGCCTGAGATCGTGGAACTACGTGCGCTGCGGTATTTCGTCGAAGTGGTGCGTCAGCAGAGTTTCACCGTCGCGGCCGAGCAGATGTTCGTTACGCAGCCGACCATCAGCAAAATGGTCAAGTCGCTGGAAGATGAAATCGGCTCGCCGCTGTTGCTGCGCGACGGGCGCCAAATGGTGCTGACCGATGCCGGCCGGATCGTCTACCAGCGCGGTCAGGATGTGCTGGCGGCGCACGCGCAATTGCAGGCGGAGCTGAACGATCTCGATACGCTCGGCCGCGGCCAACTCACCATCGGCATTCCGCCCATGGGCGGCTCGCTCTTCACGCCGGCCATCGCGGCGTTCCGCCAGCGCTATCCGAAAATCGAACTCAAGCTGTTCGAGCAGGGATCGCGCGCCATCGAGACGGCGCTGATCAACGGCGAACTGGAATTAGGCGGCGTGCTGCAGCCCGTCGACCCGGAAAATATCGACGTGCTGCCCATGACGCGTCAGTTGCTGTGGCTCGTCGCACGCACGGGCTCGAGTTGGGACGATCTGCACGAGGTGCCGCTCGCACAACTTGCCAACGAGCCGTTCGTTTTCTACGGCGAAAGTCTTGCTCTCAATGATGTCGTCTTGAACGCGTGCCGCACCGCCGGATTTGCGCCGACCATCGTCGGACGCAGCGGTCATTGGGATTTCATGGCGGCGCTGGTGCTGGCCGGCGTCGGCATCGCCCTGTTGCCGGCGCCGTATTGCCGGCGTCTCGACCCTGCGCAGTTCACCTGCCGGCCAGTGGTGGAACCGGAGATTCCGTGGGAAATGGCGATCGGCTGGCGCCGCAATGGTTATCTGTCACATGCCGCGCGCGCGTGGCTCGAAGTCGCGCGCGAGGCGCTGCCAGGCCAGGCCGCTGACGATTTCATGCTCGGGCCGGGCATCGGCGTGACCGGTATCACGACCCCGTTTCCGGCACGGCCCGCCGAGTGATGCAGTGCTGCCTGGCGCAAACCGGGCAGCATGTCTTACGCGATGATTCCAGCCCGCAGTTACTGCTGCGCGACGAACTCGATGCGGCGGTTGGCAAAGCGCCCGCTCGCCGTGTCGTTGCTCGCCACCGGACGCGCCTGGCCATAGCCTTGCGCCAACAGCGAATCAGCGGGCACGCCGGTCTTGACGAGGTAGGCGCGCACCGCATTGGCACGTTGCTTCGACAATTGCAGATTCGCCTGTTCGCCGCCGACGTTGTCCGAATAGCCCGCCACTTCCAGCCGCGCCGTCTTGCCGTTGCCCGCGCAAGCGTTCAGCACACGCGCCGACTGCTTCAGATCATCCACAGCCGAAGCCGGCACATGCGCGCTAGCGCTCGCGAAGTTGATCACCTGCAGATTCAGCACTTTGACCACGTCCGCTGCCGCGCACGAGCTATCCGGCGTGAGCAGGCTCTTGATCGCGCTGCGGAAGTTCTCGTTGGCATCGGCGACGGCGTGCGCGACGTCGAACGAACCGATCTCGTACGAGGTGCCGAGCAGCGACTTCAGCTTGTCGAGCCAGCCGAGCTTCTTGTCCGCGGCAGTGCCGCTCAGTTCGATGTGCGTGCCGGCCACTTTCACTTCTGCGCCGGGCAGCGACAGCAGCGGCAACAGGCTGTCGAAATGGGCCAGCCAGTCGGCCGGTTTCGTGGCCGGGTCCACGGTGATGTTCGGCACGAAGTTGTATTGACCGAGGCGCTTCGTCAGCTCGTCCATCAGTTGCGTCTTTTCGGCTTCGCTGCCGACGGTGGCCGTCAGCGTCGGTTTGCCGGCGGTGTCGACGATGAAGCTGAGCTGGCTGTCTTGAGTGGGCACGACTGCGGCGGCCGGTTGCTGCGCGTCGCTTGCTGAACTCGCGGGCGTCGCGGCGCTGGCGGCAGATGCCGACGCTGCCGCGTCGCTGGCAGCTACCAAAACGGCTGAAGCCTGAACCGGCGCCAAAGCCGGTTGTGCGGTAACCGCCGCGTCGACACTGTTGTGCGCGCCGACGCGGCCGGCGCTCTGCTCACCCTGGCAGCCACGCAAAAACAGAAACGCCAGCACCGCAGCGATTGCCGCAAGCAGCCACCACAGCCACGTGTGCGAGCGGCGCTCTTCGCGCACCACGGCGTCCACGGGCACGTGGATGCTCGGCGACGCGTCGGCCGCCGGCTTGGCCGCCGGCGTCGGGTGATCGATGTGCGACGAAACAGCCTTCAATTGCGCCAGTATGTTGCCGGCAAACGCGCCGACGCCACCCAGACCGAGTGCGGCCATCAGGCGGTCGTTCAGAAAAGGCGCAATGACCGGCAGTTGATGGCCCAGCAGCGTGGGCAATTGCCCGGCGTTGCCCTGACCTTCGAGACAATGCCGCTTCAGCAGGCCGAGCAGCGTTGCCCCGACGATGCCCGTCATGGCATGCGTGGCGTGCGCCGGCACGCCGGTTTGCAAGGCGACTTCGTCGCTCAGCACGTCGACGCGGCGGTCCAGCGTTCGTTCGAGCAACTGCCGCCCGGCCATTTCCAGTTGGCTCAAGCCATTCGTGTTGCCGATCAGGCGCGGCAGCTGTTCGGCGATATGGCCGTTCACTTCCGGCGAGAGGATCGTGGTGAAAAGCGAACGCGCACCGTCGAGCGTCGCGCCCTTTTGCATCAGACCGGCGACAAGCGCCGGCGCCGCGGCGGCCAGCACCTTTTGAGTCGCGTCCGCCGGCAGCCCGAAGCGCCCCGCTAGCTGCCGCACCACACCGTCCGTCATGGCGGACTGAATCAGTTGAATTGCGTTGATGCTCATCGCTTCGCTTCCTCGAGTTCCCGAACGCGCCACCTAGCACGCTCCCTTTTGCGGCGCGATTATAGGTTTCGGGAAATCTCATAAACGAAGCGGCACAATTTATGACGAATTGACAGACGTTCGCTCAAGTTGTCTCATATTTGGCGGCAAATTCTGACATATCACTGAAAGCTTAAGCGGTATTCGCCGTTATGCCGGCTCTGCCGATCGACGCCATGTTCAGCTCCGCTTGCAATTCGCGACGGGCCGCCGCGATCAGATCGGCCGCGCGCTCGCCGATCATCACCGTCGGCGAATTGGTGTTGCCGCCGATCAGCGTCGGCATCACCGAAGCGTCGACGATCCGCAGCCCCGTGACGCCTCGCACCCGCAACTGCGGATCGACCACCGAGCGCGCGTCGCCGCCCATCCGGCACGTGGCCACCGGGTGATAAATCGTGTCGGCATGCTCGGCGATCGTGCGGCGCAATTCCGCGTCCGACTGGCCGGGATGTGTGTACAACTCGCTGCCGCCATACAGCGCGAGCGAGGGCGCATCGAGAATGCGCCGCGCCATCCGCGCGCCGTCCACCAGTAGATCGAGATCGCGCGGGTCGCTGAAGAAACGCGGATCGATCACCGGAGCGGTGCGCGCGTCCGCGCTCGCCAGAGTCACGGTGCCGCGGCTGTGCGGCCGCAACACGCACACGTGCAGCGAATAACCGTGGCCCCAATGCATATGACGGTTGTGATCGTCGACGATAGCCGCGCAAAAATGCAATTGCAGATCCGGCCGGTCGAGCGTCGGCTTGCTCTTCAGAAAACCGCCTGCCTCGGCGACGTTGCTCGACAGCATGCCGCACCCATGACGCATGAACGTGACGAACTGCGGCAACATCCGCGCAATGCCGCGAATCGAAAAGCCGGTCGGCTCGATCGACGAAACCCGCTTGTTGATCGTGAAATCGACGTGGTCGATGAGATTCTGGCCGACCTCCGGCGCGTCGTGCAGCACCGCGATGCCGAGCGACCGCAGATGCGCCGCCGGTCCGATGCCCGAGCACATCAGCAGTTGCGGCGAATTGAACGCGCCTGCCGCAAGCACCACCTCCGCGCGTGCTTCGAGCGTTTCCGTGCGGCCGCCGCGCACGATCTCCACGCCGCTCGCGCGCTTGCCGTTGAAGGCGACGCGCAGCACCGTCGCGTCGGCGATCGTATGCAGGTTGGGACGCGCGCGGTCGTAGATATAGGCGCGTGCCACGCTGCAACGGCGTCCGTCGCGCTGCGTCACCTGATAGAAGCCGATCCCTTCCTGATCCGCGCCGTTGAAGTCGCTATTCGGTTTGTAGCCGGCTTCCATCGCCGCCTGCACGAAGCGCCGTGAAAACGGATTCTGATAGCGCAGATCGGAGACAGTCAGCGGGCCGCTGTCGCCATGCCATGCGTCGGCGCCGCGCTGGTTGCCTTCGGCGCGGCGGAAATACGGCAGCACCTCCGCCCACGACCAGCCTTCGCAGCCCAGTTCCGCCCATTCGTCGTAATCGAGCGGATGGCCGCGCGTGTAGATCATCGCGTTGATCGCACTCGATCCGCCAAAGCCGCGCCCGCGCGGCTGATACCCTTGGCGTCCGCCGAGCCCCGGCTGCGGCGTGGTCAGATAACCGTAATTGGTCTTGAGTTTGTGCGGCACCACGGCCGCGACGCCGACCGGCATGTTGACGAACAGATTGCGGTCCGTGTGCGGGCCGGCTTCGATCAGCGCGATCGTCGCGTCCGGGCAGCTATCCGCGAGACGGCTCGCCAGCGCGCAGCCGCCCGAGCCTGCACCGACGATGATGTAGTCGTATTGCATCCGCTCCTCCTGATAGGCCGCGTTGTCGCGCGCCCTTGTCTCGTGCACACTTGTCTACGTGTGTTTCCTCGGCATTGTAGGGAGCGTTCGGATGGCGCGGCGGGTTCACGCCAGAGCGATTCCTCTAAACGGAACGGCCGCCGCGCCCCTATGATGAAAGACGCGCTAACGCCCGCCGGGCGGCTGCGCCCGGCATTCAAACACGGCGTCGCACGCGCCGTCCTCTCAGCGCGCGGCACGACACGCGGCGATTAAACAGCGCACTGCCGACCGACGTCGGCGAGCATGCGTCGAACGGAGACAGCAGATGGAAAGGCACAGCTTCGGCCAGACTCACGAGGTGACCAATCAGGTTCCGCCGCTCGCGGACTACAACCTGTTTTCCAGCGACGCCGCGTTGTCCGCCGCCCTCGAACGCGACGGCGCCGGGTGGCATCGCGGTGCATTGCTGCAGCACGGAGCGGCGCTCACCACGCCCGAGACGCTGTCGCTCGCCGAGCTGGCGAACCGTCACGAGCCCGAGCTTTTCACGCATAGTCCGCGCGGCGAGCGCATCGACGCGCTGGAGTTTCATCCTTCGTGGCACGCGCTGCTCTCGCTGCTGCGCCGCGAAGGCCTGCACGCGCTGCCGTTTTCCGACCCGCAACGCGGCGCGATGGTGGCGCGCTGCGCCGGTTACTTCCTGCACGCGCAAATCGAATCCGGCTCGCTCTGCCCGCTGACCATGACCTTCGCGAGCATCCCCGTGTTGCAACGCGAACCCGCGCTATTCGCCACATTGCGCGACAAGCTCTACGCGCGCGAGCACGATTCACGCGATTTGCCGCTCAAGCAGAAAACTTCCGCGATGATCGGCATGGGCATGACCGAAAAACAAGGCGGCTCGGACGTGCGCAGCAATCAAACCCGCGCCTACTCCACCGCCGGCAGCGGCCGCAGCGCCACCTACCGGCTCGTCGGTCACAAATGGTTTTTCTCCGCGCCGCAGTGCGACGCGCATCTGGTACTCGCCCGCACCGACGAACACGAAGGCCTCTCGTGCTTCTACGTGCCGCGCTTCGCGCCGGACGGCCGCAAGAACAACGTGCAGATCCAGCGTCTGAAAGACAAGCTCGGCAACCGCTCGAATGCGAGCAGCGAAGTCGAATTCCTCGACGCGTTCGGCATCATGATCGGCGACGAAGGACGCGGCGTGCCGACCATCATCGAAATGGCGAATTACACGCGGCTCGATTGCGTGATCGGCAGCGCGGCGCTGATGCGCGCGGCGCTCGTGCAGGCCATTCACCATGCGCGTCATCGCAGTGCGTTCGGCCGGCATCTCGCCGATCAGCCGCTGATGCGCAACGTGCTCGCCGATCTGGCTTTGGAATCGGAAGCGGCGACGGTGCTGTTCATGCGCCTTGCGCGCGCGTTCGAAGAGTCGACCGACGCTGCCTCCACCTCGCTCGCCGAGCGCGCGTGGCGCCGCATCGTCACGCCCGCGGCGAAGTACTGGGTCTGCAAACGCGCGCTGGAATTCACCGGCGAGGCGATGGAAGTCTGGGGCGGCAACGGCTATGTCGAAACCGGGCCGATGGCGCGTTTCTACCGTGAAGCGCCGGTGAATTCGATCTGGGAAGGTTCCGGCAACGTAATGTGCCTCGACGTACTGCGCGCTATGGAGCGCGAGCCGGAAGCGGCGCAGGCATTGTTCGCCGCGTGGCAAGCGGACGCGCAAACGCATCCGGCATTGAGCGCCGCGCTCGGCAAACTCGCCGCCACGCTCAACGGACCGGCCGAGCATCGCGAAGCTTCAGCGCGGCGGATCGCGCAGCAAGTCGTGCTGATCGCGCAGGCCACCTTGCTGCTCAAACACGCGCCCGCCGAAGTGGCTGAGGCGTTCATTGCCACGCGTCTTGCCGACGGCTGCGGCGAAAGCGGCCGCGTGTACGGCACGCTGCCGGCCACGTTCGATCACGCGGCGATCATCGAAAGAGCGTTTCCCGCCTGACGTTCAGCACGCACGCTTCAGGCGCGCCGCGAAGCAGCGGAAAAGCAGCATAAGCAAATCCAATAAAAGCGCGACTCGACGCGCAACACAATCCATCAGGGAGTGGACACACATGAAGAACGATCTGCCGGAAGTCGCCGCGCTCGAAGCGCTGCTGCGCGAGCAGCGCCACGCTTATTTACGCGCGCCGTATCCGTCGTGGGACATACGTGCCGCGCATCTGAAAGCGCTGCGCAAAGCCATGCTCGACAATCGCGACGCGCTCGCCGATGCGATGAGCGCCGACTTCGGCAATCGCGCGAAACAGGAAGTGCTGCTCGCGGAATTCCTGCTGGTGAAGGAGGAAATCGACGGCGCGCTACGTCATGGCAAGCGCTGGATGAAATCACAACGCCGCAGCACCAACAAATGGCTGCTGCCGGCGCGCGCGAAAGTCGTGCCGCAGCCGCTCGGCGTGGTCGGCATCATCGTGCCGTGGAATTATCCGGTGCTGCTCGCCGTCGGGCCGCTCGTCAGCGCGTTGACCGCCGGCAATCGCGCGATCATCAAAATGTCCGAACTGACGCCGCGCACTTCGGCGCTATTCGAGCAGTTGATCGGCCAGACCTTCGCGCGCGATCACGTCGCGGTGGTGAACGGCGACGCCGCGCTCGCCGCCGCTTTCAGCGCGCAGCCCTTCGATCACCTGCTGTTCACGGGTTCGACCAAGGTCGGTCACGAAGTGATGCGCGCCGCGGCCGAGCATCTGACGCCGGTCACGCTCGAACTGGGCGGCAAGTCGCCGGCCATCATCGGCGCGCATGCGCGTTTCGACAATGCGGTGGACAACCTCGTCGCCGGCAAGACGCTCAACGCGGGGCAAACCTGCGTCGCACCCGATTACGTGCTGGTGCCGCGCGGCAAGGAGCAGGCGTTCGTCGAACGGGCGCGCGCGCGGATGGCGAAGATGTACCCGAACTTCGCCGGCAACCCGGATTACACCTCGATCATTTCGGCGCGCCACTTTACGCGGCTGGAGCGGCTCGCCGACGAAGCCCAGGCCGCCGGCGCGCAACTGCACGCGCTCACCGACAGTTCACCCGATGCAACGAGCCGCCGCTTCCCGCTGATCGCCGTCACCAACGCGCCGGACGGATGCGCGCTCATGCAGGAGGAAATCTTCGGGCCGCTGCTGCCGATCGTGTCCTACGACACGCTCGACGACGCGATCGCGTGGATCAACGCCCGGCCGCGTCCTCTCGCGCTGTATCTCTACGCCGACGACACCGCCACCATCGAGCGCGTGACGCACGAAACCATCGCCGGCGGCATGGCGATCAACGAGACGCTGATGCATCTGGCGTGCGAGAGCCTGCCGTTTGGCGGAGTCGGCGCGAGCGGAATGGGCGCGTACCACGGCTACGAAGGCTTCGTGACGTTCTCGAAGATGAAACCGGTACTGACGCAGGCGCGTCTGAACGCCCGCGGCTGGATTTCGCCGCCGTACGGCAAACGGGTCAACGCGCTGCTGAAACTGATGATGCGATTCTGACGCTCAGCGCGTTGCCGGGCCGCCTTCGATTTCGGTGGCCACCACGTCGATGACATCCGGCACGCCGGCGTTCGCGGCTGGCGGCGGCTCGTTCTCGGCGCCGCTTTCCAGCCGATGCAGCCACGCGAGCATTTCCGCCACCGCTTGATAAAGCTGCGGCGGAATGCGCGCGTCGAGATCCACCTGCATCAGCAGCGACACCATTTCGGGCGCTTCGTGCACGTACAGGCCGGCTTCCTTGGCCCGCTGCACGATCATCTCGGCCAGCATGCCGTAGCCTTTCGCGATCACGCGCGGCGCGGGATCACTGCCCTGGGCGTCGTAGACGAGCGCGGCCGCGCTGCGGCGATGTTTGCGGCTCATCACATGTCCCAATCGAAATCGTCCAGCGGCGTGGCCGCGGTGCGACGGCGCCCGCCCGCGGTCCGGTTCGTTGCCGAGCCGGCCGCACCGCCCGCCTCTGCCGAACCAGCCGCCGAAGCCGATCGCGCATACGCCGACGCCGCCGCCTGAGCGGCCGCCGCGCCCGCGGCATTCGAAGCAGTGGCGGGCGCGCCGCCGCCGATCTCGCGAATCGTCAAGCCATTCAACTGGATGCCCGCCGCCGCGAGCCGCTGACGGAAGCTCTCACCTTGCATCGCAAGGCGCGCGGCGCCGCCGGGACTTGCCTGCACGCGCGCGACGAGCCGCGTGCCGGTCAGTGTCAGCTCCGCATCGACGGTGCCGAGCGTCGGCAGCGATAGCGTCAGGCGGGTACGCCACGGGTGGTCGTCCTCGCTTGCCGTACCGCCGCCGCTACGGTCCCATTCGTCGCCGTCCTGTTCGATGGTCCAGTCGAGCTTGGCGCCCGGCCATGCTTCGCCGGTCCAGCGAAACTGCCCGGTCGCGAGCAGATCGAGCTGCTGACGCACCAACGGCACGGTCGCGGGATGAACCGCCGCCGCCATCGACTGCGAATTCTGCGAGGCGCCGCCGTCGACGGTTTGCGCCGCCGCGGTGTGCAGGCTCGCATGCGCGGGCTGGCCGTTCAGGTCCGACAGGGAACTGGCCAGCACTTCGCCGGCCACGAAACGCGCGGCTTGCGCGTTGGGGATCGAAGGCATCCCGCGAGCGGCGGCGCCGGCGTCTTGCGCGCCGCCGTTCGAGGGACCATTTGGCATCGCACCCATGCCCTGCCGGGCGGACGGATTGGCGGGCGACGCGTCGCCGCCGTCGTTCGCCCAGTCGAGCGGCAATTGCGCGGCAGCGGCAACGAGTTTGTTTTGCGCCTCGCCGGCAAGCGAAGCGGGCGAACGCTGTCCCGCCAGCCATTGCGCGAGATGCGCTTCATAAAAGAGGCCGCTATCGCCGACGGTCTGTTCGAGCGCAGCGGCGAGCGCCGCGACCGGCACCTGGGCCGCCGCGACATTGGCGGTGGCCGCGGTGGCAGCGGCATTCGGATTGGCGGTAGATGCAGTGGCAGCCGTTGCGGCAGCGGACGTATCGAACAGCGGCAACGCGTAGACTTCGATATCGAGCGCGGGCGCGGCCGGCCAGATGGGCGTCTGGCCGATCACGGCGGGCGTCGCTTCGCCGCCCGAGCGCACGATCGCATTGAGCGTCAGCGCGACGGCGGACAGCGCGGTCTGGGCGGAAGGCTGCGGCGCGGGCGTCTCAATGAGCGCCGGCATAGTCGGCGCGGTTTCGACGCCCGCCGTGCCGGCTTGCGAAGCAGCCGCACTGCCTGGCGCGATATTGAGCAGACTATCGATCCGGCTCGCGAGCACCGAAGCGACAGTCGTGTCGATCCCGTTCATGCCGATTCCTTGGTCACATTGGCGGCGTCGCGCTCAAATAAAGTTAGTCAGCCGGATGGATAGAGGCGCTTCTCGGCGCGCGCGGCGCAACTCAGCGCGCTCCGTACAGCTCCTTGAGCACGCGCGTCGGCCGTCCGGCGAACAGCGCGGACAGATTGGCCATGCGCGGATTCGCCAGATCTCGGATCGCGGCGTCGTCGGCGAGGATCTGGCGGATCAGCGCGTACTTGCGCAGACGCTCCGCCTCGTCGAGCTTCACGCCCGTTTCGGCCTCTTTCAACGCCTCCACCAGATGGCGGTATTCCTCTTGCAGGTGGACCAGATCGTTCCACAGTGCGCGCCGGGCAGCTATCAGCATGCGGCAGGAAATCGCTGCAATCGCCTCGTAACGGGCGAAGTATTCTGCGTTCGATGTCATCTCATGCTTTCCGCGGCGGGCTGGGCTGCCATCCGCGCGATCTCCGGGGCAATCCCGATCCATGCTTCTTCGAGTGTGGCCAGAAGACCATCCACCTCGACCAGCATCGCCTCGCTTTGTTTTATGTTGGCTTCGAGCAGCCGGCGCGACATATAGCTATACAGCGCGTTCAACCGCTCCGCAATCTCACCGCCCGCCTCAAGGTTGAGCGATTGCTGCAGCCCGCTTTCGACGATCTGAATCGCCTTGCCGATCGCCTCTCCGCGAGCCGACACATTGCCCTGCTGCAAATGCATGCGCGCCTGCGCGATCGCTTGCCTTGCGCCCTGATACAACATCACGATCAGACGATGCGGACTCGCGCCCATCACCCCTGTCTCGACGCCGACGCGTGCGTACGCATTGGCTCCAGAGTGTCCTGGGGAAAACATCGGCGCTCCTCCTCTCTTGCACTGCGGTTGGTCGTGGCACCTCATCCCGGCACGTTGCCGCGCCCCGATGTCTGCCTGTACCTTGTTATCGGAAAGACAGCGGGAAAGCTTTAGGCCAGTGCAAGGAGGATTAAGCGGCCAAACGGTGCAGCCTTCGAGAGCCGCACGGCGCGCACGCGTTCGGGCGGGCGGAACAGCCTTGCCGCCCGAGCGGCGTTCACACCGACATCTGCATGATGTCGTTATAGGCGGACACCAGCTTGTTGCGCACCTGCAGGCCGAACTGGAAGCCCACGTTGGCCTTTTGCATGTCGACCATCACGTCGTTGAGCGACACGTTCGACGAGCCGAGTTCGAACGCCTGCGATTCGCCGACCGCCTTGGTCTGATCGCCGCTGATCTTGTCCAGCGAGGCTTTCAGTGCCGACGCAAAACCGGTGGGCGTCGCCGCGCCGGACGTGTCAGCGACCGTATTGCTGCCGCCGGCCGCTTGCGCCGCCATCGACTGCATCTGTTGCAGCGCCGACGAAAGCGCGTTCACGGGGAAAGTCATGTTTTCTCCAGGGAAGGACGACCGGTATGCCAAACCGTACCGATCTGGACGAAAGCATAGCAGCGGGCCATACGGGAAAGCCCCGAAACTAGGGGGGAAACCCGGCTCTATTCAAGCAATCGGCTTGGGCCGTGCTGCGGATAATTTCAAGGGTGAAAGTCTCTGTCCGTGCGCCCGCCGACCCTCGGTGCGGTAGCGGGCAGAACGCAAAAGGCATCCCGGAGAAACCCGACGCATGGATTCGTCAGCCAACTCTTTGATCAACCCCGACGCCCGCATGGGCCTCGCCGGTGCGCAGCCCGGCGCCGGTGCGGCCGGTGCCGGCCAGGCCGGCGGCGCAGCAGACCTCGGCGGCCTGGGGAGCAACCTCGGTGGCAACTTCGGTCAGCGCCTGTCCGGCCTCGCGCAAATGCGCGGCAACCCGCGCGCTCCGCTGATCTTCGCGGTGGCGCTGCTGGTCGCCGTGGTGGCGGGGCTGTTCCTGTGGTCGCGGGCGCCGGACTACAAGGTGCTCTACAGCAACCTGTCGGACCGCGACGGCGGCGCCATCATCACGGCACTGCAGGCGGCCAATATTCCCTACAAGTTCTCCGACGCCGGCGGCGCGATCCTCGTGCCGGCCGAGCAGGTGCATGAAATGCGTCTGCGCCTGGCCTCGCAAGGCTTGCCCAAGAGCGGCTCGGTGGGCTTCGAACTAATGGACAACCAGAAGTTCGGCATCAGCCAGTTCGCCGAACAGATCAACTATCAGCGCGCGCTGGAAGGCGAACTGGAGCGCACGGTCGAGTCGATTTCGTCGGTGAAGTCGGCGCGCGTGCATCTGGCGATTCCGAAGCCGTCCGTGTTCGTGCGCGACAAGGAAGCACCGTCCGCCTCCGTGCTGGTCAACCTCTACCCCGGCCGCGCGCTCGACGAAGGCCAGGTGCTCGCGATCACGCATATGGTGTCGTCGGCGGTGCCGGATATGCCGGTGAAAGGCGTGACCATTCTCGATCAGGACGGCAACCTGTTGACGCAGCCGTCCACCGGCAGCGGACTCGACGCCTCGCAACTCAAGTACCGCCAGCAGATCGAGCGCAGCACCCAGCAGCGCATCGACGCTATCCTGGCGCCCCTGTTCGGCTCGGGTAACGCGCATTCGCAGGTCAGCGCCGATATCGACTTCTCGCATAGCGAGCAGACCTCGGAAAACTACGGCCCCAACGGCAACCCGCAACAGGCGGCGATCCGCAGCCAGCAATCGAGCACCGCCACGGAAATGTCACAAGGCGCGGCCTCGGGCGTGCCGGGCGCGCTGTCGAACCAGCCGCCGCAGCCGGCTTCGGCGCCCATCAACGCGCCGACTGGCGCGAGCGGCGTGACGACCACGCCGGTCAGCGACCGCAAGGACTCGACCACCAACTACGAACTCGACAAGACGGTGCGCCATCTCGAACGGCCGATGGGCGGCATCAAGCGTCTGTCGGTGGCGGTGGTGGTGAACTATCTGCGTGTGGTCGACGCCAAGGGCCACGCCACCATGCAGCCGGTCACAGCCGACAAGCTCGCGCAGGTCAACCAGTTGGTGAAGGACGCAATGGGCTTCGACCAGGCGCGCGGCGACTCGGTCAACGTGGTCAACAGCCCGTTCAGCACCGAAGTCGATCCGAACGCCGACCTGCCGTGGTGGCGCACGCCGGACATGATCGCGCTCGCCAAGCAGATCGCGACTTACCTCGGCATCGGCGCGGTCGCCCTGTTCCTCTACTTCGTGATGGTGAAGCCGGCGCTGCGCCGCGCCTTCCCGCCGCCCGAGCCGGCCGCCGTCGCGGCGCTGGCCTCGCCGGACGAGCCGATCCTGCTGGACGGCATTCCCGCCGCCGAGCGCATGGGCGCGAACGGCAACAGCAGCGTCGCCGAACTGGAAAGCGATAGCGAGCTGCTGGCGCTCGAAAGCGCCAAGCACAAATATGAGCGGAACCTGGAATTCGCGCGCAACATCGCGCGTCAGGATCCGAAGATCGTTGCAACCGTCGTGAAAAATTGGGTGTCCGATGAGCGCTGAAGGCGTAATGAAGAGCGCGCTCCTGCTGATGTCGATCGGCGAGGAAGAAGCCGCGCAGGTGTTCAAGTTCCTCGGGCCGCGTGAAGTCCAGAAGATTGGCGTCGCGATGGCCGCATTTAAGAGCGTGACCCGCGAGCAGGTCGACGAAGTCCTGCAGGAGTTCGTGCGCGAGGCCGAGCAGCACACCGGCATGTCGCTGGATTCGAACGAGTACATCCGTTCGGTGCTGACCAAGGCGCTCGGCGACGACAAGGCCGGCGCGATCATCGACCGCATTCTGCAAGGCAGCGATACCAGCGGTATCGAAGGCCTCAAGTGGATGGATTCCGCAGCGGTCGCGGAACTGATCAAGAACGAGCATCCGCAGATCATCGCGACCATCCTCGTGCACCTGGACCGCGATCAGGCGTCGGAAATCGTCGCCTGCTTCACGGAACGGCTGCGCAACGACGTGCTGCTGCGCATCGCGACGCTCGACGGCATCCAGCCGGCCGCGCTGCGCGAACTCGACGACGTGCTGACCGGCCTGCTGTCCGGCAGCGACAACCTCAAGCGCAGCCCGATGGGCGGCATCCGCACGGCGGCGGAAATTCTCAACTTCATGTCGAGCAATCATGAAGAAGGCGTCATCGAGAATGTTCGTCAGTACGACGCGGAACTTGCGCAGAAGATCATTGATCAGATGTTTGTGTTCGAGAACCTGCTCGATCTGGAAGACCGCGCGATCCAGCTGTTGCTGAAGGAAGTCGAGTCCGAGGCGTTGATCATCTCGCTGAAGGGCGCGCCGCCCGCGCTGCGCCAGAAGTTCCTGTCGAACATGTCGCAGCGTGCGGCCGAACTGCTCGCCGAAGACCTCGACGCGCGCGGTCCGGTGCGCGTCTCCGAAGTCGAGACGCAGCAACGCCGCATCCTGCAGATCGTGCGCAACCTGGCCGAAGGCGGCCAGATCGTTCTAGGCGGCAAGGCCGAAGATGCATATGTCTGATCAGAACTCCGCAGCGAAGGAACGCCTCTCGGCCTACCAGCGCTGGGAGATGGCCTCGTTCGATCCGGTGCCGCCGGCGCCGCCCGAACCCGAAGTCGACGACGGCGCGTTCGAAGCCGAACTCGAACGCTTGCGCGACGCCGCTCATGCGCAGGGCATCGCGTCCGGCCACGTGGCCGGTCAGGCGCTCGGCTATCAGGCCGGTTACGACCAGGGCCATGCGCAGGGTTTCGAGCAAGGCCAGAGCGAAGCGCGCGAAGAAGCCGCGCGGCTCGCCGCGCTGGCCGAAACCTTCAAGGCCGCGCTCGACGGCGCGCAGGGCGCGATCTCCGAAACGCTGGTTGCGCTCGCACTCGACATCGCGCAACAGGTGGTGCGTCAGCACGTGCAGCACGACCCGACGGCACTGATCGCCGCCGCGCGTGAGGTGCTGGCCACGGAGCCCACGCTGGTCGGCACGCCGGCTTTAATCGTGAGTCCCGCCGATCTGCCGGTTGTCGAAGCCTATTTGATGGAAGAACTGCAAACGCGCGGCTGGACCGTGCGTACCGATCCGGCGGTGGAGCGCGGCGGCTGCCGCGCGCAAGCCAACACCGGCGAAGTGGACGCCGGCATCAACACGCGCTGGGAGCGCGTGGCCGCCGCACTCGGCAAGGTGAGCACGTGGTGAAGCCGACGCTCGAAGAGATCCGCGCCAGCGACCTGACGCCGCTCGAACGCGAACTGGCGCTGGCGTCGTTCGGCGCCGAAGCGCTTGCGGAAGAACCGGCTGCGGTAACACCCGCCGCTGCCGCGGTCGCGGCAATCGAAGCCGCCTTGCGCGATCCGGCGCACGCCCATCCGGCGACGGGCGCCGCCGCGAGCCGCGTTGCCGCCGCAGCGGGCCCTGCTACCGCCGCTGTCGCTCACCCGCCTTACGATCCCGCGCTCGACAGCAACCCGCACGTGCAAGCGTGGCGCGGCCGCCTCGACGCACTGCGCGCGCGCAATGCGATCGCCAAGCCGATGCGCGCCTGCGGACGTCTCACGCGCGCGGCCGGTCTGGTGCTCGAAGCCGTGGGCCTGCGTCTGTCCGTGGGCGCCGAAGTGATGATCGAACTGCCGCAAGGCAGTTCGCTGCCGATGGCCGAAGCCGAAGTGGTCGGCTTCTCCGGCGACAAGCTGTTTCTGATGCCGACCACCGAAGTGATCGGCCTCCTCCCCGGCGCGCGCGTTTTTCCGCTCGAAAGCGCGCCGATCGCCGATCCGATGGCGGGCGCCAAACGTCTGCCGGTCGGTTGGGAATTGCTCGGCCGCGTGCTGGATGCCTCCGGCCGTCCGCTCGACGGACTCGGCCCGCTCGGCGCGCATGCCGACGCCCCGCTGTCCGCGCCGGTCATCAATCCGCTGAACCGCGAACCGATTCACAAGGTGCTCGACGTCGGCGTGCGCGCGATCAACGCATTGTTGACCGTCGGCCGTGGCCAGCGCATGGGCTTGTTCGCCGGCTCGGGCGTCGGTAAATCGGTGCTGCTCGGCACGATGGCGCGCTACACCAGCGCCGAAGTGATCGTGATCGGCCTGATCGGCGAACGCGGCCGCGAAGTGAAGGAATTCATCGAGCAGATTCTCGGCGAGGAAGGGTTAGCGCGCTCGGTGGTGATCGCTGCGCCCGCCGACGTCTCGCCGCTGCTGCGCATGCAGGCCGCCTCGTATTCGACCTCGCTTGCTGAATATTTTCGCGACCAGGGCAAGCACGTGCTGCTGCTGATGGACTCGCTGACCCGCTATGCGATGGCGCAGCGCGAGATCGCGCTGGCCGTCGGCGAGCCGCCCGCCACCAAGGGCTATCCGCCTTCGGTGTTCGCCAAGCTGCCGGCGCTCGTCGAGCGGACCGGCAACGGCCCGGCGGGCGGCGGCTCGATCACCGCGTTCTATACGGTGCTGACCGAGGGCGACGACCAGCAGGATCCGATCGCCGACTCGGCGCGCGCGATTCTGGACGGCCACATCGTGCTGTCGCGCTCGCTGGCTGAAGCCGGTCACTATCCGGCCATCGACATCGAAGCGTCGATTAGCCGGGCAATGACCGCGCTGATCGACGATAACCATCTGGACAAGACGCGTATGTTCAAGCAGATGCTGTCGCGCTATCAGCGCAACCGCGATCTGATTAACGTCGGCGCGTATTCGAGCGGGCGCGACGCGCTGCTCGACCGCGCAATTGCGCTGTATCCGCGGATGGAAGCCTTTTTGCAGCAAGGTTTTCGCGAGTGCGCGAACTTTGAACCGAGTCTCGAGATGCTGGACGGGCTGTTTGCCCAAGGAGGCTGACGATGGCGAAACACTTTCCGATCAAGACCCTCATTGGCCTCGCCCAGGACGATGTGGACGCCGCCGCGCAGCGTCTGGGCCGCGCGCAGCGCGAGCGCAACGACGTGCAGTCGCAGCTCGACGCCCTCGTCCAGTACCGCGACGAATATCACGCGCGCTTCACCGCGACTGCTCAGACCGGCATGCCTGCGGGGAACATGCGCAATTTTCAGGCATTCATCGACACGCTCGACGCCGCCATCGAGCAGCAGCGCAATTTGCTGGTGACGGCCAACGCGCGCGTCGAGGCCGCCAAGCCCGACTGGCAGCGTCAGAAGCAGAAGCTGGGCTCGTACGAAGTGCTGCAGGCGCGCGGCGAGGCAGCCGAAGCCAAAACCACGGCGCGGCGCGACCAGCGCGACGCCGATGAACACGCCGCCCGGATTCTGAGGATGCGCGCCGAAGGCGCCTGACGTGTATCTGGCGCACGAGCGCCGTCTCGATTGACTGAACACCTCGTTTGACCGATTGACAGGATTCCCTATGTCGCTTCTTTCACAGATCGGCTCGCTGCTCGGCTCCGCCAGCAGCACGTCCACCAGCGCGGCGATGGCCGCTGCGGCGAACGCCAAACCGTTCTCGCAAACGTTGCAGCAGAGCATCGACCAGCAGAACAGCGCGGCTGCGTTGAGCGCGAGCCAGCAGCAGGCTGCGGCTGCGGCTGCGGCTGCGGCCGCCGCATCTTCTGGAGCGTCGCAGTCTTCGTCGAGCGTGCACGACGCGCCGCCGCCGGCCGACCCTGCGCCGAAGAGCGCGGACGACGCAAGCAGCAAGGACACGAGCAAGCCGACGAACTCGGCTTCGTCCACGGCTTCGTCGGGCGATACGCAACAGGCTTCGACCGACAAGACGAACGCCGCGCCGGCGAAATCCGGCAACACGGCGAGCCAGACCGACGCCGGTACCGCGGCGGCAGCCGCTGCCGCTCAAGCGCAGGCTCAAGCGCAAGCTCAAGCCGACGCAAACAATGCCAATACGCCGACAACCACTGACCCGACCACGGCTTTGACCGACGCCGCGACCGCGCTGCCCGGCACGACGACGGACGCCACGACGGGCAGCACGCCGGGCAAGAAAACCGGCGCCACCGATCCGAAGTCATTGCAAGACGCGTTGCAGGCAGCGCTGGCCGCGCTGGCGAACGGCCAGGGCGTTCCCGCGCAGGCGTTAGCGACTGGCGCGGCCGCGAACGCCGCGACCTCGGCAAACGGCTTGGCTGGCACGAGCGCAGGGCTGAACGGAAGCGCGGACGGCAAGACGTTGGCGGCCGGCCTGTTTGGCGACGGCAAGGGATCGACTGCAGCGAAAGCCGCGATGACGACCGCGGCGGCGACCGTGGCCGACCCATCAGCGGTCGCAAAAGCTGCGGCTGACGCATTAACGGCAACGGCAGCCGGCGGCCCGCAGGCCGACGACCTGGCCTCTTTCAAGAGCGCGGCGGATGCCGCAACAGCGGCGCTAGCCGCGTCGCAGGCTGCCGCGGGCGCAGCAAGCACGACGGCGGCGGTCCAGACCACGGGCAACGCCGGCGCGGCGGAAGCGGCGAATACGTTGTCACCGCAGGTCGGCACGACTGACTGGGAAGACGCGTTGAGCCAGAAGGTGGTGTTCTTATCGAACGCACATTCGCAGAGCGCCGAGCTCACCTTGAATCCGAAGGATCTGGGGCCGCTACAGGTTGTCTTGCAGGTTGCCGATAACCATGCACATGCGTTGTTCGTATCGCAGCACCAGTCTGTGCGTGAAGCCGTCGAAGCCGCGCTGCCGAAGTTACGCGAGGCGATGGAATCCAACGGCATTGGGCTGGGAAGCGCGAGCGTCAGCGACGGCTTTGCGCGCCAGAGCGGCCAGCAGCAGAGTGCCGACTCCGGCCGTTCCGGCGGCCGCTCGAGCGGCGGGAGCGGATCGTTTGGCGGCGGCGACGCGGTGGCCTCGGCGGTCAACGTCCCCATACGCCGCACGGTTGGCCTAGTGGACACGTTCGCGTGAGTTTTCACGCCCGGGCAGCATCGTTCGCCGCGCCTGGGCGAGCACAATCCGCACCTTGATTCGCGGACGATTTGAGATCGGCGCCCTCCAGGGGCGCCGATTTGCGTCCAACGATGGACAAAGCTACCGCGACGGCGCGCGAAGCGCCGCCGGAAGAATGACGGCTTTGTCACTTACGTGGAGTGTGCGAGAGCACGGATTCCAGATGGACCACGAGCGCGGCTGTGCGGGGGACCCGCTTATGGGCTTGCGGTGTGAAGCGGCTTTCTTTGCCTACTTTCTTTGCCGCGGCAAAGAAAGTAGGTGCCGCCCCGCACAGGGGCAACGCTAATAGACCACGAGCAAATCAAGCAAAGGCCAAAGAAGAAGCAAAAACAAGAGATAACCAACAATCCCCCTTCTTTTCGGCCCATCGCGCCGCAAGCAAATCAACAACAATCCATACCACCAGCACTAAAAGCAGGAAAAGCAAACCTCATGGCAACCACGACCGCACCTCAACAAGCCGCGCCGGCGTCTCCCGGCCCGATGAAGCGCATCATCCTGATCGTGCTGATTGCGATCATTGCCGCGGGCGCAGCAGGCGCGGGCGTCTGGTTCTTCATGTCGAAGCGGGCCCCGGCCGCGACTTCTGCTGAAGCGGCACCGCCGCCGGCTCCAGCACCGCTGTTCTTCCCGCTCGAATCCATGACGGTGAACCTGCAATCCGACGACGGCCAGCAACATTTCCTGCGCATCGGCCTGACGCTAAAACTGACCGACGCAAAGACCCAGCAAGAGCTGACCGACCACATGCCCGAAGTGCGCAGCCGCATCCTGCTCGCATTGTCGAACAAGCACCCTGACGAACTCGCGCCGCTCGATGGCAAGCGCGCTCTCGCCACGGAACTGCGCACGCTGATCGAGCAGCCGACCGACAAGGGCGCCGCGCCGATCCATGTCCAGGACGTGCTGTTCACCGAATTCGTCGTGCAGTGACGTCGATCGTGACGTTAATCAGCGCTGCCATCATCAACCGCCACGGGACGCACGAGGAATAAGGAATGGGCCACGAAGAGTTCATGTCCCAGGAGGAGGTCGATGCCCTCCTCAAGGGCGTAACCGGCGAAACCGACTCGGAAGCCGAGCAAAGCGACCGTGTAGGCGTACGGCCCTACAACATCGCGACGCAGGAACGCATCGTCCGCGGCCGGATGCCCGGCCTCGAAATCATCAACGACCGCTTCGCGCGCCTGTTGCGCGTCGGCATTTTCAACTTCATGCGGCGCTCCGCGGAAATCTCCGTCGGCCCGGTGAAGGTGCAGAAGTACAGCGAATTCACCCGCAACCTGCCGATCCCGACCAACCTGAACCTGGTCCACGTGAAGCCCTTGCGCGGCACCTCGCTGTTCGTGTTCGATCCGAACCTGGTGTTCTTCGTGGTCGACAACCTGTTCGGCGGCGACGGGCGTTTCCATACCCGCGTCGAAGGGCGCGACTTCACGCAGACCGAGCAGCGCATCATCAACAAGCTGCTGAACCTGGTGTTCGACAACTACACGGCGTCGTGGAAAAGCGTGCGTCCGCTGCAGTTCGAATACGTGCGCTCGGAAATGCACACGCAGTTCGCCAACGTGGCGACGCCTAACGAAATCGTCATCGTCACGCAGTTCTCGATCGAGTTCGGCACGACGGGCGGCACGCTGCATATCTGCATGCCGTACTCGATGATCGAACCGATCCGCGACATTCTCTCGTCGCCGATCCAGGGCGAGGCGCTCGAAGTCGACCGCCGCTGGGTCCGCGTGCTGTCGCAGCAGGTGCAGGCAGCAGAAGTGGAACTGACCGCCGACCTCGCGCAGGTGCCGGTCACGTTCGAACAGATCCTGAACATGCGCAAAGGCGATGTTCTGCCGATCAACATCCCCGAACACATCACGGCGAAAGTCGACGGTGTGCCGGTGATGGAATGCGGCTACGGAATTTTCAATGGTCAGTATGCGTTGCGGGTCCAGAAGATGATCAGCGCAGCCGAAACGATGAAGGAAGGTGGATATGAGTGACCTGAACGCAAAGACTGAGGCCGAACTGGCCGCTGGCGCGCCGCAATTCGCCGCCGACGCAGCCGCTGCCGAAGACGAAGCGGCGATGGCCGACTGGGCCAGCGCGCTGGCCGAGCAGAACGACAATTCGGAAGTCAGCGCGACGACGGCCGGCGTGTTCCAGCCGCTGTCGAAAGTCGAGCCGACCACGACGCGCAACGACATCGACATGATCCTGGACATTCCTGTTCAGATGACCGTCGAGCTCGGCCGCACCAAAATCGCTATCCGCAACCTGCTGCAACTCGCGCAGGGTTCGGTGGTGGAACTGGACGGCATGGCCGGCGAACCGATGGACGTGCTGGTGAACGGCTGTCTGATCGCGCAGGGCGAGGTGGTGGTGGTGAACGACAAGTTCGGTATCCGTCTGACCGACATCATCACGCCGTCCGAACGTATCCGGAAGTTGAATCGATGAATCGCGTTGCCGGTCGCGCCGTCTTGCGCACTGTTCTGAATTGCGCTGCACGGGCGGCGAACGTCGTGGCCGCAGCCTTGGGGACGTCGGCTTCGCTGGTCGCGCTGCTCGCAGCGCCCGTTGCTCAGGCAGCGGACATGAACGCGGTCAACAACGCGGCGAAGATCGCCTCGGGCGTCGGCGCGGGTTCTGCTGTTCCGGCGCTCGGCGTCGGCGCGGTATTGCAAACCATTGTCGGGCTGCTGGTCGTGATCGGTCTGGTGTTCGGTTGCGCGTGGCTCGCTCGCCGCTTCGGCTTGCAGCCGGCGAACCGCAGCGGTCTCGTGAAGACCATCGGCGGCGCCTCGCTCGGCGGCAAGGAGCGGGTCGCGGTGGTCGAGATCGGCGATACGTGGCTCGTGCTCGGCACGGCGCCCGGCAATGTCCGTCTGCTTCACACGATGCCGGCAGGCTCGGCCGCCGCCGATCCGCTCGGCGCCACGCAAGCCGGTCCCGCAAGCGCGCCTGCTGCCGGCACGGCACTGCCGGGCACCTTCGGCCAACGCTTTCGCGACGCTTTAAAAGGCGAAGTGGGCAAACGTTTCAACGGGCAAGGCGGCGGGGTTCGGTAATGCAGTTCAGTCTCTCTTCGGCGCGTCACGCGCAATCCGCTCGCATGTCCAGCACCACATCGAAAGTGATTTCGGCCGTGCGCCGCGTGGCGCCAGTCGCCCCGATCGCACTGGCGGCGTTGATGCTCGCAGTGCCGACCCTGTCGTTCGCGCAGATCGCCGGCCTGCCGGCCTTCAACACGAGCCCGGGCCCGAACGGCGGCACGACCTACTCGCTGAGCGTGCAGACGATGCTGCTGCTCACGATGCTGTCGTTCCTGCCGGCGATGGTACTGATGATGACCAGCTTCACGCGCATCATCATCGTGCTCTCGCTGCTGCGCCAGGCGCTCGGCACGACCACGACGCCGCCTAACCAGGTGCTGGTCGGACTCGCGCTGTTCCTCACGCTGTTCGTGATGTCGCCGGTGCTCGACAAGGCCTACACCGACGGCTACAAACCATTCTCCGACGGCACGATGCCGATGGAGACCGCCGTCAACCGCGGCCTCGCGCCGTTCAAAACCTTTATGCTGCGCCAGACTCGAGAAAGCGATCTCGCGTTGTTCGCGCGCATTTCGCACGCCGCGCCGATGCAAGGTCCGGAAGACGTACCGCTGTCGCTGCTGGTGCCCTCGTTCGTGACGAGCGAACTGAAAACCGGCTTCCAGATCGGCTTCACGATTTTTATTCCGTTCCTCATCATCGACATGGTGGTGGCGAGCGTGCTGATGTCGATGGGTATGATGATGGTGTCGCCCGCGACCATTTCGCTGCCGTTCAAGTTGATGCTGTTCGTGCTTGTGGACGGCTGGCAGTTGCTGCTCGGCTCGCTCGCACAGAGCTTCGTGTAACCGCGCTTTTTAACCGCGCCCACGCCCTTCACGCTTCCGGTCCCATCGCCATGAATCAAGAATCCGTCATGACGCTCGCGCACCAGGCCATGTATGTCGGCCTGCTGCTCGCCGCGCCGTTGCTGCTGGTCGCGCTGGTGGTCGGCCTGGTGGTGAGCCTGTTCCAGGCCGCCACGCAGATCAACGAAAGCACGCTGTCGTTCATTCCGAAACTGCTCGCGATCGCCGTCACGATGGTGCTCGCCGGTCCGTGGATGCTCACGACTATGCTCGACTATCTGCGCCAGACGCTCACCAACATTCCGACGCTCGTCAACTGAACGGCGCGCTGGTTCTCACCTTCCCTTCCGAGCCACGATGTTTTCCGTCACCTACGCGCAACTGAACGCCTGGCTCACCGCGTTCCTGTGGCCGTTCGTGCGCATCCTCGCGCTGGTCGCCACCGCGCCGGTGCTCGGCAACCGCTCGCTGCCGATCCGCGTGAAGATCGGCCTCGCGGCCTTCATCACGATCATCGTCGCGCCTACGCTCGGTGCGCTGCCGCAAGTCACGGTGTTTTCGGCCGAAGGCGTGTGGATCATCGTCAACCAGTTCCTGATCGGCATCGCGCTTGGAATGACCATGCAGATCGTGTTTCAGGCGATCAGCGCGACCGGTGACTTTGTCGGCCTCGGCATGGGGCTGGGCTTTGCGACCTTCTTCGATGCGCAGGCGGCCAGTTCGAGTCAGGTGCTGTCGAGCTACATGAACACCATCGCCATGCTGGTGTTTCTGGTGATCGACGGCCATTTGCAGATGATCAGCGCGCTGCTCGCCACGTTCCAGTCGGTGCCCGTGTCGGCGAACATTCTCGGCGCGCCCGGCTGGCGCACGCTGGCGAACTTCGGCAGTACGGTGTTTTCAGCGGGGCTGCTGTTGTCGCTGCCGGTGGTCGCCGCGCTCCTCATCACCAATCTTTCGCTCGGCATTCTGAATCGCGCCGCGCCGCAGATCGGCGTGTTCCAGATCGGTTTCCCGTTGACCATGCTGATCGGCATGCTGCTTCTGCAACTGATGGTCCCGAACATGATTCCGTTCTTCACGCGGCTCTTCGATGTTGGTATCGATCAGATGGGGCGCGTCGCAGCGGGGTTCAGGTAGTGAGCTATTCGCTAAGGGCGCTACGGGCCTTTGCGTCGTTACGTTGCAGCGAGTCGCTAATCCTCATGCCCGCCGAGAGCGGGCATTTCTTCGCGTGCAATCCGAACTGAATTGACTCGCTTGGCGTGCAGCATTGCAACCGCGTTCGCTCGCGGCTAGCTTGCCGACTCAGGTTGAGACTTCCGCGCTTCCATCGACAAATCGTCACAAAACTTATCTTCTTTTCGGACTTGTCGGATACCCAACCTCTCTGCGATTCGCCGAAATGGATTGCGGGATAGGTGTGCTCAACTACCGCACGCCAATCCCGTCCATGTTGGCTCATTTCATACGGGAGACATTCAGAATGCCGGGATGCGAGACGAACGAAACGACGTATCAGTGTGCAACCCTGCATGAGCCGGGGTACATGCGCGAGTACATCGGCGGGGACGAGATCCATGCGTAAAGCGCTTGTGGTGCAAGGCAACCCGACCACGACAGGCGGGGCTCGTCATTGGGGGTTCGGGCACTCACATGACGGACCACGGCAAGCCGTCCGCGCTGGATGGCGACGAAGCAACGTGCGGCCGGTGCCAAGGCGTGTTCAGGATTGCGGGCACGGCTACGCGCAGGCGCTACAAGGGGCAAGCCAGCGTAGTCGAAGGCGATCTGGTGCTGTGTCCTTGTGGACTCAACCCATGTGATGGCCGGTCTGAATCCTGGCTGTTTTTACTGGACCGGCGACATTGCTGCGGCTGCGAGCAGTGTCGCACCAACAATCGACAAAACGTCGCTGGCAACAGGCATCTATGACGAACCGGTGCGCGTCTTAACGACGGTGACGAGCCTCGAAGGCTATCCGTACTTGATCGAATCGGCTAACGGCGGGATTATTTCTGGGCGACTTGATGAAGACGGTTACCTGCCGCGTGTCTACGCGGATGCAGCCTGCCATTACAAAGTGTACTGGGGCGACGAAGCCCTTGCGCGACAGGGCGGAGCCTGAGCAATGCCCAATAAAATGACCGTGGTAGAAACCAATTCGACGCCCAATTCCATCAAGGAAATGCAACTGAAGACACTGACTTTTCACGAGTTGTGGGATAACTATCCATCGGGCGACCCTTACGATAATCCAGCCTATCGCGATCAATGCGCTATTCGGATAAGTGTGACATTTCACCGGGTTGGTGTCGAAATGAAATCGTTTTCGGAGAGATTGGTTAAGCCGCTCTCCGGCCAGCCATCCATTGGCCGGATCATGCTTGATGGCAAGGTCACTGCGACGCGAGCCGACGAATTGGGCGAGTGGTTGAAGTTGCGTCCGTTTGCAGGACTTCCGAAGGCGGACGATATAACGGGTGCCGATTGGGAATCAAAGGTCAAAGGCCGCACCGGCATCATCCAATTTTCGCGGTATTGGACGCGCAACGGCGAGAGCGCGGGCAACGCAAGCGGTGGGCACATCGATCTTTGGAACGGTTCACGATTGACGATCAGCGGCTTCTTCGACGGCGTAGCGACTATTGGGCGTTACGTAGGCATTCCGTCATTTCGGCAAGGGGCAACCGTAGCTCCGGAGCTGAGTTACTCCGATCTGCGGAGTTCAAAATCAATCCTGTTCTGGGAGATCAAGTGAAGCGCTTTGGTGCCTCACTGGCCGGTGCCGTCTGCGGTCTATTTCTGACATGGGCATGTTTGTACGCATTCAGTCACACTCATTGGTCACGCCACTCCGATGAGTCCATCGCTCAATGCCATGAACTCGGCAAATGTGCAGTGTCGTCGCGGGACGCTGCGCTTCTTCTCGCATATCTGATAGGACCGGCGGTGCTCTTGGGTCTGATCAATGCAGTTGCATGGAACCGCTGGTCCGCCTTGAAATGGGCTAGCTGGTTCTTCGGCATCTCGATCTTGACGGTCGCGCTTTATGCGACTGATTACACCTCGGGGAGTTTTTAGCGTCTTGCATCGACTGCGCCGCGCATTGAAAAAGAAGAAGGGCGGAACCGGCTCACACCGGTTCCGCCCTTCTCCGTTTCAGACTACGTGCGCTGTCAGCTCAGGTACTGAAACAGCGAGATGTTCTGAATCTTCGCGAACGCTTGCTGCGCCGCTTGCAATGCAGCCTGCGTCATCGTGTACTTGCCGATCGTCTTGACCATGTCGGTCTGCGTCAGATCCGCAAGATTGCTCGACGTCTGCAGCGTGTTGGTCTGCGTGACCGTCTGCAATGCCTGCACTTCCTGCTCGCGACCGCCCACGGCCGCTTGCGCCGTCACGACATTGTTCATCGTGTTTTCGAGCTGGGTCATGCTGGTGGTCAGCGCGCTCTGGAAGCTCGCCGTCGACGCGCCGCCCGACACCGGCGTTTGCAAAGTGGTGATCAGCTGGCTCAGGTTGGCGAACACATCCATGCTGCCTTGCGTGGCCGGTGTCACGGTGAAGCTGTCGCCCGCGTTCGGCGCGCCGGTGATCGACACCGACTGGCCGCCGAGCGTGATCGCCGAACCGGCCGTGAACGCTTGCGGCGCGCTAGTAGTCACCGCGCCGGTAGCCGGATCGGTCTGGCTCACGGTATAGGTGGTCGCCGACGAGAAGTTGATCGAGAACTTGTCGGCGTTGGTCGGATTGGTCGGATTGGTCAGGCTTACCTGGCTGATCACGCCCGTGCCGGTGTTGCCGGTCGTCGCGGCCGGCACGGCGCTGGTGCCGATAGGCGCAACGCTGCCGAAGATCGCAATGCCGTTGTCGCCGGTCTGCACCACGTGCGAATCCGTAACCTGCACGCCGGGCGTGCCGGTGTCGCCGGAATAGGTCACGACGCCGGCCGAATTCGTGGTGTACGGCTGCGCGCTGCTTTGATAACCGGCGAACAGGTAGTTGCCCTGCGGGTCGGTCGAATTGGCGAGCGTCATCAGCTGGCTGCGCAGGCTTTGCAGTTGCGTCGCGATCGAACCGCGGTCGCCGTCGTTCAGCGAACCGTCGCCGGCGCGCAGCACCAGCGTATGAATGGTTTGCAGCACGGTATTGACGCTGCCGAGCGTGGTGTCTTCCTGTTGCAGCGAAGCGAGCGCGGTGCCCTGATTGGTCGTGTATTGCGACAGGGTCGTCGCCGTCGAACTCAACCGCACGGCCTGCGCCGCGCCGAGCGGATTGTCCGACGGCGTGGAAAGGCTCACGCCGCTCGAAATCTCGGCATACAACTGCGACAACTGAGCTTGCTGATCGCTCATCGTCGCGACGTTCATATTGAAGTACTGCGTGCTGGAGATGCGCATTGTCAACGCCTCACTGGAAGATGCCGAGTATCGTCTGGAACAGGGTCTGCGCGGTCTGGATAACCTTGCTGTTCGCCTGATACAGCTGCTGATACTGAAGCAGATTGGCTGCTTCTTCGTTGATGTTCACGCCGGAAACCGACTGCTGCGCGGTGGTGATCTGCGTCACCAGCGAGCTTTGCGCGGCGCTCGACGTCTGAATCTGGTTGGTCTGGTTGCCGATATTGTTGACGTAGTTCGCGTACGCGCCCGTCAGCGTGACCGTGCCGCCTGCCAGCGCTTTCGCGGTGGACAGATTCGACAGCGCCAGCGCGTTGCGGCCGTCGTTGGTCGCGCCGGTGTTCGGGCCGATGGTGAACTTGTCGCCGGCGGCCGGTGCGCCGCTGATCGTCACCGAAACATTGTTCATCTGGCCGGCGGTCGCGTTGTTGATCGTCAGCGAGGCGCCGGTGGCCGACGAATACGGCACCACCGTCGCCGCGCTGGCGATCGAATACGTGGTGGCCGGAGAACCTGCCACCGTCACCGTCGAACCGACCGGGAAGCCGGACAGCCCTGTGCCGTCGTACGACAGCGTGGTGGTCGAATTCGGCATGGTGTAGCCGGCCGTTACCGTGCCCTGCGTGATCGTGCCTGTGCCGGTGTTGCTCGACGCGGCGGCGCCCAGCACGGGCGCGGCGGCGGCGATCGCCGAGGCATCGGTGGTGGCGGTCGCGAAGCTGTTGAGCGCGCCGCGGGTCGGCTCGACCGTGAACGAGTCGCCGGCGTTCATCGTGCCGGTGGTCGAGAAATTCAGGCCGTTGATCGGTTGGCTCAGGTTGGTCGCCGAACCCACCACGCTGCCCGTCGAATTGTCGGTTAGCGTGTACGTGGTGCCGTTGTAGGCCAGCGTGTAGTCGCCGGTGGTCGGTTGGGCGGGATTCGCGAACGAAACGTTCAGCGACGCGTTGCCGGTATTCTGCGTGTTCGCATAAACAGTCGGGCCGCCCACCGAGAACAGCGCGCCACCTTTGGCGCCGGCCAGCGTGATGCCCAGCCCGTTTTGCGCGTTGACCTGCGCGGAGAAGCTCACGGCGATCGCGCCGAGTTGCGCCTCACCCGGATCGAGCGTCTGGCTGCGGAACGCGAGCAGACCGCCGAGCGTGCCGCCGGCGACCTTGCTGTCGGGCAGGTTCTGCGGCGCGGCCGCCGGGTTCGCACCCGCCTGGCCGAGATACTGAACGGACAGTTCGCTGGTGTCGCCGGTCGAAGGCGCCGTGCCCAGGTTATAGCTGTTGGCGGAGGACACCAGCGGCTGGCCGTTGCTCATGAAGACGCTGTAGCTGCCGTTGCTGTTCACCACATTCACGCCAATCAGTTGCGACAGATTCGACACGGCGAGATCGCGCTGATCCATCAACTGATTCGGCGGCTGGCCTTGCGTGCTGGCCTGAGCGATCTGACCGTTCAACTGCGCGATCTGCTGCGTGTAGCTGTTGATCTGCGAAACGGTGTTGGTGAGCTGCGTGTTGACGCTCTGACGCAGCGCGTCGTACTGCTGACCCGCGGCGTTGATCTGGTTCACCAGCGTCTGCGCGCCGCTCATCGCGGTCTGGCGCGTAGCCAGGCTCGACGCGTTGTTCGAGACGTTCTGCAAGCCCGTGAAATAGCTGGTGATCGCGCTCGCAATCCCGGCGGTCGGGCTGCCGATCAGATTGTTGAGTTGCGAAATCAACGTGTTGTACGTCGACAGCGAGCTGCCCGAGCTCTGCGCGTTGTTCAGCTCAGTGGTCAGATACTGGCTGTACTGGCGCGTCACGGTCGTGGTCGAGACGCCTTGCGGCAGATAGCCCGAGCCCGTGTACTGGCCGCCGCTTTCCGCATACACCGGCGTTTCGATGGTGTAGCCAGGCGTCGACGCGTTGCTGATGTTCTGGCCGGTCGTCGTGAGTCCCCACTGGGCTGCGTTCAGTCCACTGAGGCCGAGATTGATGAGATTGGACATGCGTCATCCTGAAGGGCGACACCGTACACATGCCGCCGCGTTACTTGAACATCTTGTTTAACGGCCTCAACCGGCAAAAATTGAGGTCATTCCGATGCGTGTTCGACGTTTGTTTCAACGTTTGCGAGGCCTGCGGGCCGGGCTTGCCACTCGTCGCGCAGTGAGGCGCGCGGGTGCGGAAATCAGGTGACAACGGAGTGACGATGAACCGGCAGGCGCACACGATGCGCGAGCAATTCGCCCACGCACCGCGAGTCCAACATTTCAATCAGCGCACCAACGAGCGGCGCTTCATCTCGAGCTGCGTGATCAGACGTTGCAGCGTGTTTTCCGCGCTGCCAGGCAGCGTCAGAAAGCGGAAGCCGAGCTGGAAACGCTGCGTGCCATTCGGCAGCGCGGTGGAGCGATGCGACACGAGTTGCAGGTCGAGCGAGAGCCGGCCGAGCGCGCCGAGCGCCAGCTCGCAATCGAGCAGGCGCGTGCCCATCGGCAATTCGGCCACGCGTTCGTCGGCGGTGCGCATGCCCACGCCGCCAAGTGACAGGTCGTGCACCTCGAAGCGGAACGTGTCGCCTTCGGGCAAACGGCCGGAGCATACGTACGGATCGAGAATCGGCGCATCGACGCGGAAGTACTCGCGGCGCTGCACGTAGAACAGCACCTCGGGGAAGTCAGCCTCGAACGCGGGCAGTCCTTCAAAGCGCGTCTCGCGCGGCGTGGCGGTGGCGAATTCCACGCGCACGCCGTCCGGCTGCGCGTGGAACTGGCAGCGCGGTGCGCCCAGCAAGCCCCGGTTCTGATCGGACAAGGCGCCCCAATCGAACGTGAAAGTGCGTCCGCGCACGTCGACTTCGAGCAGACGCGTGACGAGCTGTCCGCCGGCATATTGAACGGTGAGGAAATCGCCGCGATTGACGAGATTGCGCAGCTGAACGCCAATCTCCAGCGGATTGCGACGGCCAAAATCGTTGCCGTCTTCGGCTGTCTGAGCGTGCAACTGGCCGTGTGTGTCGGTCTGGCCGTTCGACTGGGTAGTATCCATGGGCTTGCCGGTATGCTTGTTCTTGCGGGCGCGTGCCAGAGCTCCTGCCGGGGCTTTCGCGCGGTCTTCATCGAAGCCGCAGCACGCGCATCCCAACCGGACATTACAACGCTTTCCGGTATTGGGTCTAACTGATTAGCGGCAGTATCGGGCCAAAATTTAGGGGCCTGTCATGAATTATTTGCCGCAAACGTTAAAACGCGCCGTCTCTTTCGCGGGTGGGCCGGCCGCCCATGGGCGACCGGCCTCGTCCGTCTTGTCATGCACCTGGCCCCGTCGCGTGCATGCTTTTGATTCGATTAAATGATGCGGCGATTCGAACCGCGGTCGCGGCGGGTCAGCCCATCTTCTGCATGATGGACATCAGTTTTTTCGCGTAGTGCGGGTCGGTCGCGTAACCGGCGCGCTGCATGCCGTTGGCAAAGCCGTTCACGTCATGCGCCGAATTGATCACCTGCGCGTAACGCGGATTGCCCTTCAGCAGGCTCGCGTAGTCGGTCATGGCTTCCTGATACGAGTCGTACGCGCGGAATTTTTCCACAACGCGTTGCGGCTTGCCGTTCACGTATTCGGTCGTGACCGTCGACACGGTCTTGCCGGTCCAGTCCTTGGTTGCCTTGATGCCGAACACGTTGTGGCTGGTCGAGCCGTCCGTCTTCTTGATCTCGCTCTTGCCCCAGCCGGATTCGAGCGCCGCCTGGCCAATGATGAAGCGCGCCGGAATGCCGGTCGCCGCGCTGGCGGCCTGCGCCGGTTGGGCGAGCTTATCGACGAAAGCGTCGACCTTCGGCGAGCTGCCGTCGCCCTTGAGCGGCGGAGTCAGCGCGCTGTTGGCCGAGTAGCCCTTGCCCATCGCGAGCTGGCCGTTGGCCTGCGCGTTGCCGTACGCCTTCGCGAGCGCGTTCAGCGCGGCGGTCTGGCCTTCGTCGCCACCGCTGCCGCCGCCCAACGCGTTGGCCATGCCGGCCAAGCCACCCGCGGCGCCTGCGCCGCCCGCACCGCCGCCAACCTGCATGCCCTGATTGCGCATCAACTGCTTGAGCATGGCGTCAGCCACGCCAATGCCCTTTTGCGACATCTGTTGCGACAACTGCTGATCCATCATCGACGTGAAAGTGGCGCTGTCGTGCGAATCGAACGGACCGTCTTGCGGGGTCGCGTCGCGCATGCTCTTCAGCATCATCTGCGTGAACACCGCGTCGAACTGCTGCGCGGCCATCTTCATGCCCGCTTGCGGGGATGCCTTGGCCTGCGCGCTCAGCTTCGCGAAGCCCTGCACGTCGAGCGCGAAGCGCTGGGTCAGGTCGTTCGCCGAAGCGGCGGAATTGGTCGTATCCGAATTCACCCTGTGTCTTCCTTAGATGATTTCCAGGTCGGCGCGCAGAGCGCCCGCCGCTTTCATCGCCTGCAGGATCGACATCAGATCCGCGGGCGTCGCACCCAATGCGTTGAGCGCCTTCACCACTTCGGCGAGATTGGCGCCGGCGGTCACCAGCTTCAGTGCACCGTTGTCCTGCTTCATCTGAATCTGCGACTGCTTGGCCACCACCGTCTGACCGTTCGAGAACGCGCCCGGCTGGCTCACCACCGGCTGCGTATTGATCACGACCGAGAGGTTGCCGTGCGCCACCGCGCAGTTCTGCAGCGTGACCATCTGATTCATCACGATCGAGCCGGTGCGCGCGTTCAGGATCACCTTCGCGGCGGCCTGAGCCGGCTTGACGTCGAGATTCTGCAATTGCGCCATGAAGGCGACCTGCTGCTCGGGATCGCTCGGCGCACGCAGTTGAATCGTGCGGCCGTCGAGCGCGGTGGCCGTGCCGCCGCCGAACGCATTGTTCACCGCGGCCACGACGCGCTGCGTGGTGTCGTAGTCCATCTCGTTCAGGTCGAGCTGCATGGTGCCTGCTTGCGACACCGAAGTCGGCACCGCGCGTTCGACGATCGCGCCGCCGGCGATGCGACCCGCGGCGAGTGTGTTCACCTGCACCTTGCTGCCGTTGGCGCTCGCGCCGGCGCCGCCGACCGCGAGATTGCCCTGGCCAAGCGCATACACCTGGCCGTCGGCGCCCTTCAGCGGCGTGAGCAGCAGCGTGCCGCCGCGCAGGCTCTTGGCATTGCCGAGCGACGACACGGTCACGTCGATCGCTTCGCCGGGACGCGCGAACGGCGGCAGCACCGCCGTCACCATCACCGCGGCGACATTCTTCAACTGGATGTTCGACAGCGACGACTGCGAATTGCTCGAACCCGCCGCCTGGTTGTTGATCGAGATGCCGAGGTTCGCCAGCATGTTGGCGAGCGTCTGCGTGGTGAACGGCGTTTGCGTGGTCTGGTCGCCCGTGCCGTCGAGGCCGACGACGAGGCCGTAGCCGATCAGCGGATTGTCGCGCACGCCCTGGATCTGCACGAGGTCCTTCAGACGTTCGGCATGGGCAGGCGTGGTCGCCGGCAGCGCCGCGCAGGCAAGCGCGACGAAGGCGAGCGCGCGGCCGAAACCGGCGAGGCGGCCGAGTTGGGTGCGGATGCGTGTACGGAAAAGGACGGTACGCATGATCACCACGGCGACACGTTGAGGAAGAAGCGCTGCAGGAAGCCCATGTTCTCGGATTCGTCGATATAGCCCTTCGCGGAATATTCGATCTTCGCGTCGGCCACCTGGGTCGAGTACACGGCGTTCAGGTTGGAGATCGTGTTGGGATTCACCACGCCGGAAAAGCGCACGAATTCATTGCCCTGGTTGATCAGCATCTGCTTCTCGCCGCTCACCATCAGGTTGCCGTTCGGCAGCACGCCGGTCACCGTGACGGTGATCACGCCGCTGAACGTGTTCGACGCATTCGCACCACCCGTCGCGGCGAACTTGTTGGCGCCGTTCGCGCTCAGGTTAACCTTGCCGAACAGGCCGCCGAGAAAGCCGGCGGTCGGCACGTCGAAGTTGGTGTTGCCGCTGCGGTTCACGCCCGCGCCCGAGGACTTCGTCGCGTTGACGTTTTCCTGGATGACGATCGTCAGAATGTCGCCGACATTACGCGGCCGCTGGTCTTCGAACAACGGACGGCCCGCGTAACCCGGGTTGTAGATCGAGCCCGGCGACTGCGCCGACGGCGGCATCGGCGGCAGCGCAGTCATCGGTTGCTGCGTGATGGGCTGCTTCGGCACGAGGCCGCAGCCACCCAGGGCCGCGAGCAGCGTGAGCTGCACGAGCGCCTGAGCGGTGCGCGAATGAACCGGATTACGAGAGAAGTGCGACATCATCATTACCGCCTGTTTTGCTGCCTGTTTGTTGCCAGTCCCTTGAGCCTTAGACCTGCATCTGGCTCAGGGTCTGCAGCATCTGGTCGGAGGTGGTCACGGCCTTGCTGTTGATTTCGTAAGCGCGTTGCGTCTGGATCATGTTCACCAGTTCCTGCACCACGTTCACGTTCGATGCTTCCACGTAGCCCTGATTCAGCGTGCCGGCGCCGTTCAGGCCCGGCTGCGCGACGTTCGGCGCACCCGACGAAGCGGTTTCCGCGAACAGGTTTTCACCCTTCGCATCGAGACCGGCCGGGTTGATAAAAGTCGCAATCTGCATCGAGCCGAGCTGCTGGCTGTTGGTCGAACCGGCCACCGTGATCGACACCACGCCGTCGCTGCCGATGGTGAGCGAGGTCGCGTTGTTCGGGATCGTGATCGCGGGGATCACCTGGTAGCCGCTCGACGTCACGAGCTGGCCTTGGGCATTGGTCTGGAACGAACCGTCGCGGGTATAGGCGGTCGTGCCGTCGGGCATCTGCACCTGGAAAAAGCCCTGGCCGTTGATGGCGACGTCTTTCGAGTTGCCGGTCTGCTGCAGGTTGCCCTGCGTGTACAGACGCTCGGTGGCGACCTGCTGCACACCCGTGCCGAGCTGGATGCCGGACGGCAGTTCGGTGTTCTGCGTCGAGTTCGCGCCAGGCTGGCGGACGGTCTGATACAGCAGATCCTCGAACACCGCGCGCGAGCCCTTGAAGCCGTTGGTGCTGACGTTCGCGAGGTTGTTCGAGATCACGTCCATCTGCGCCTGTTGCGCATTCATGCCGGTGGCGGCGATGTAGAGTGAGCGATTCATGGTTCTTCCTTTATGAAGACCGGAGCGGGTGCGTCAGCACTAACTCTGGTCTCATGCAACGTAGTTGCAGCGCCTGAGCGCCGTTAGCTAAAGCTGAGCAGCTGGTTGGCGGACTGATCGTTCTTGTCGGCGCTTTCCAGCAGCTTGGTCTGCATCTGGAACTGACGCGCGTTGGTGATCATCGAGACCATCGCGCTGACCGGATTCACGTTGCTGCCTTCGAGCGAGGCCGGCGCGAGCGTGACGGCCGGATCGGCGTCGGCGGCATTGCCGTCGGCGGTGCGAAACAGACCGTCGTCGCCGCGCGTCATGGTTTGCGGATCCGGATTCACCAGCTTCAGCTGATCGACCGTCACCACCGCGGTTGGCGGATCGCCCGGCGTCAGCGCGGACACCGTGCCGTCCTTGCCGATGGTGATTTCCGCGCCCGGCGGCACCGACACCGGGCCGCCGTTGCCGAGCACCACCTGATTGGTGGCGTTCACCAGCTGGCCGTTTTCATCCACATGCAGATTGCCGGCGCGCGTGTAGGCTTCGCCGCCGTCGGCGGTTTGCACCGCCAGCCAGCCCGGCCCCTGAATCGCCACGTCGAGCGGGTTGCCCGTCTGCTGGATCGGCCCGGGCGTGTAATCCGCACCCGGCGTCGACGACAGCACGAAGGTGCGGGTGGTGTTGTCGTTGATCGAACTGCCGTCGCCGAACGACATCGGCACGGCGCGGAAAGTCGCCAGTTGCGCGCGAAAACCGGTGGTCGATGCATTGGCCAGGTTGTTCGCGACGATTGCCTGCTGTTCGAGCGCCTGCGTACTGCCCGACATCGCGGTGTAGATCAGCCGATCCATGGTGGGTTAGTCCCGGTCGCTTACAGGTTGATCAGGGTCTGGTCGACGGTCTGCTGGGTCTTGATCGTCTGCGCGTTCGCTTGATAGTTGCGTTGCGCGGTGATCAGGTTCACCAGTTCGCTCGTCAGATCGACGTTCGAGTTTTCCACCGCGCCGCCTTGCAGCACGCCGTGGTTGGTCGAGCCCGGCGCGGAAATCTGCGCGACGCCCGATTGCGAGGTCTGCTGAAACTCGTTGTTGCCGAGGTTCACGAGACCGTTCTGGTTCGAGAAGTTCGCCAGCACGATCTGGCCGAGCGCAGCGGTTTGCTGGTTCGAATAGTTGCCGGTCAGCGTGCCGTCGGCGCCGATCGTGAAGCTCGTCAGCGTGCCGGCCGCGTAGCCATCGGGCTGCAGCGAGTTCACGCCGTCCTTGCCGCCGTACTGCGTCGTGCCGGCGATGTTCAGCGTCAGCTTCTGCGGCGTCGACGAACCGTCCGTGGTCGGAATCGAGAAGTTGTAGGCGAACGGCGTGGTGGTGGCGACACCGGCTGCGTCCGTCGTGCCGAGCAGCGTGCCCGACGAGTTGAAGTTCGCGTGGCCGATCAGGCTCGCCGTGCCCGTCGAGGTGCCGGCATACACGTTCCACGTGCCGGCCGACGTCTTGGCGAAGTACATGTTGACCGTCTGCGAGCCGCCAAGCGAGTCATAGACCGTCGTGCTGGTCGAGTAGTTATACGTCGACGAGCTGTTCTGATTGAACGCCACCGGAGTCGGCGCGATCGCGACGCTGTCGCCGGTCGCCGGTGTGCCGTTGAGCGTGATGGTCTGACCGTTGCCGAGCGAGATCGCCGTGCCCGCCGTGTACGTCGCGGCGGCGGACGTCGTGCCGAGCGTGGTGTCGGTGACGGTGTAGGTCGTCGGGCTGGTGAAGTTGACCGTGTAGCTGTCGTTGTTCGTGCCCGAAGCGGTGTTCGTGATGGTTGCGCCGGGCGTCGTCAGCGTGCTGCCAGCGACGAGCGTCGGCGTCACGGTCGGCGTGCCGAGCATCAGCGGGTCCTGCGCATTCAGGTTCAACCCCGCGGTGATCTTGGTAGTGGCTTGCGGCGCGATGTTCGCGGTCGGCACGGTGAGCGGCACGGTCTGCGCGGTGTTGATGATGCCCGAGCTGTTCGCGGCGTAGCCCATCAGTTGCAGGCCTTGCGCATTGGTGATGTTGCCGTTCTTGTCGAGCTGGAACACGCCATTGCGCGAGTACACCAGCGAGCCGTTGTTCGACAGCTGGAAGAAACCATTGCCGTTGATCGCGACATCGAGCGCCTGGTTGGTGCTGGTGATCGTGCCTTGCGAGAACTGCTGCTGCACTTCGGCGAGCTTGGTGCCGATGCCGACCTGGTTGCCTACCGCCGTCGCCACGGAATTGGCGTACATGTCGGCGAATTGCGCGGCGCCGCTCTTGAAGCCAACCGTATTCGCGTTGGCAATGTTGTTGCCGATCACGTCGAGGTCGCTCGACGATGCCGACAAACCACTCAAACCTTGTTGGTAACCCATGACGGTCTCCGTATCTGGAAAGTCGTAACTGACAGAATCTGAATCAGAGGATGGCGGCGACACCGGTCAAGCCGACCGTCGAGCCATTCGAGAGCACAAGGCCCGGCGTACCGTTGGTCTGCATGACGACGCTTTGCACGGTGGCGCCCGTGAGCGTGGTGGCCGTGGCCTGCTGACCGTTGATCGTGCCGACCGCGCTGATCGTGTACTTGCCGTCCGGCAGCGCATTGCCGGCCGCGTCGGTCGGCGTCCAGCCCACCGGAATCGTGCCGGCCGACTGCTTGCCGAGGTCGATCGTGTTGACGATCTGGCCCGCCGAGTTCTTCACGACGACCTGCAGATCGCTGACCGAGTTGGCGAGCTGCACGCCGAACGCGCCGGCCTTGCCGCTCGCGACCGCCACCGAGCTGCCAGGAGCGAGCACGGTCGAGCCGATCAGCAGCGCGGCCTGCGACTGCTGGCCCGCCGACATCTGCGTGGCGAGCGAGCTGAGGGTCGTGTTCAACTGGCTGATGCCCGAAACCGTATTGATCTGCGCCAGCTGCGAGGTCATCTGCGAGCTGTCCATCGGGTTGGTCGGATCCTGGTTCTTCAACTGCGCGACGAGCAGTGACAGGAAGGTATTCTGCAGATCGGTCGCCGAGGTGCCGGACGTGCTGCCCGTCGAACTCGTGGAACTCGAGGCACTGTTCGTGCCGTTCATCGTATCGAGCAGCGTTTGCGACACATTCGTGCCGCTGCCGCCGATGGTGGTGTTGGTGGTCAAGGAGCTCTCCTCAGGTTCCGATCGTGAGCGTTTTCAGCATCAGTGTCTTGGCGGTGTTCAGGGTCTCGACGTTGGCCTGATACGAGCGCGAGGCCGAGATCATGTTGACCATCTCCTGCACCGGATCGACGTTCGGCAACGTGACGTAGCCGTCCGAATTCGCGGCCGGATTGCCGGGGTCGTAGGCGGTCTTCATCGGCGTCGGGTCGTCGACCACGCCGGTGACCTGCACGCCGCCGACCTGCTGGCCCGAAGCCGTGCGCGCGCCGCCGAGCGGGCTGACCGCGAACACGACCTGCTTGGCCTTGTACGGCTGGCCGTCCGGGCCGGTCGTGCTGTCCGCGTTGGCGAGATTCGACGCCGTCACGTTGAGCCGCTGCGACTGCGCCGACATCGCGGAGCCCGCAACACCAAAAATGTTCATCAGGGATGGCATTTCCCGACCTCTCTCTTACCGGTTCGACCCGGCTTCACGTTAATCCCGTAGCGATTGTTCTTGCGTACTGCTGAGTCTGTCGGCGTGGCTTCTTACGAGCCCGACTGGATTGCCGACAGCATCGTTTTGATCTGGCTGGACAACACCGTCATGCCCGATTCGAAGTGCAGCGTGTTGTCCGCGAACTGCACCCGCTCCGTGTCGATGTCGACCGTGTTGCCGTCGAGCGCGGGTTGGGTCGGCACGCGGTATTGCAGATTGCCGTAGTCGTCGGACGGGCCGCCGGTCGGCGTCAGCGTCGACTTGCCGGCCATGTGGCCCGGCGCCGTCGACACCATCGACATGCCGTTCGTCACACCCGCGGGCTGCGTCATGGCTAACGTCGCGTTGTTCGACGCCGCGGTTCCAGTGGCGCCGCCGCTCTTCTTCAGCGCGCCGGCGAGCGACGAGGCGAAGTCGACGTCGCGCGCCTTGTACCCAGGGGTATCGGCGTTGGCGATATTCGACGACAACAGCTCCTGCCGGTAAGCGCGCACATCGAGCGCTTGACGGCCAAAGGCGAATTCGGCATCGAGTTTGTCCAGCATAAGAATCTCCGGAGAACGTTCCCGAGGCTTCCCATGCATGCCTCGCGTGAGGACTGCACCAGGCGGGAAGACCTTTTTGCATGAGGTGCATCTTATGGGCCGAACGCAAGCGGCAATCGGACGAATAACCGGGAAAGGGGGCTTCTATTCAACGTTTACGCAAAGGGGGCGCTCACTAGAATGCAAGGCGTACCGATGCATTCGATGGAGAAATACGATGGACCAGCCCGCCTTCGATCCGACGCACCGCGCGAATTGCGCGGCGGCGCATCGCGTGGGTGCGGGTGCCGGCGTCGCACGGCGTGTGGCGCGCACGGTCTCGCGTCTGCTGACGCGCCTCGTCGTGAATCTGGCGGTGTGGGTTGCCGGCGGCATCGTGCTGCTGCCGGCCAGTACGCAGGCCCAGGAAGCCGGCGGCCCGATCGTGATTCCCGGCCCGGGAGAAAAGAATCCGGCCGCGCTCGCCGATCTGGCCGAGCATATGCAAACCGCGCCGGCCAAGCGCGCCGGTTCCGCCGCTACGTTGGCCGCGGCCACCGCGCAGTCGCTGACGCGGAATTCCACCACTCGCGACGCCGATTCATTCACGCGCGCCGCCAATGCGAGCGGCTCGATCGTCATTCCGGGCGCGGGCGAACCGCCGGCTGCGCCGCAAATGATCCGCACCAACTTCAGGCCCGACGCCAACGGCGTCGTCACGATTCCCGCGCCGGGCAGCGCCAATGCGAACGCCATGGACGGCGTCGCACGGGTCAATGTCGTGCCGGGTTCGCGCCAGGTGGTTCCTGTCGTGGTGACGCCCGAGCCGCAGGCCAATGGAGCACGGCGAGCCGCAAGCGTTCAGCCGGTGGCCGCCAATACACCGCTCAACGCAGCCGCTGGGGCAACCGCGGCGGCCGGTTTCGACAGTTTGGCGTCGCGCGGCGAGCCACCGCAGTTGGGTGCGAACGGCAAGCCGGTGGTGACCCGCGCCGCTGCCACGCCGGTCGCAACGGCTGCGCCTACGCCCGCGCCGGCTACTATCGGCCGCACGCCGGCCTTGCGGCAAGTCGCACCGGCCGTCGCGCAACAGAACCTGCGTCCCGCGACACTCGCGCCAGCCGCGCCGCTGCCCGGCCAACAGGATCCGGAGGCGATCCGCAGCGCCGCGCTCGCATTCCTGCAGCAGCAGTCCGCCGGCTTGCCCGGCAAGGTCGACATCACCGTGGCGCCGGCGTTTCCGCGCGGTCTCGCAGACTGCACGATGCTCGAGCCGTTCATGCCGAGCGGCGCGCGCCTGTGGGGCCGCATGACCGTCGGCGTGCGCTGCGCGGGTGAGCGTCCGTGGACCATTTATCTGCAGGCGCGCATCTCGCTGCACGCCACCTACTATCTGGCGGCACGTGCCATGGCGCCCGGCGAAGTGCTCACCGCCGCCGACCTCGTCGCGCGTGACGGCGATCTGACCGGCTTGCCGCAGGCGATCGTCACGGACCCGTCGCAGGCGGTCGGCTCGGTCACGCTCACGCGAGTTGCCGGCGGCATGCCGCTGCGCCGCGACATGCTGAAAAGCGCGTCGGCGGTATCGATCGGGCAAACGGTGCGGGTCGTGGCAGCCGGCGACGGTTTCGCGATTTCGGCGGAAGGCAGCGCGATGAACAATGCGTCGCCGGGCCAGCAGGTGCGGGTCAAGACCGCCAACGGCCAGATCATTTCCGGCATTGTGAAAGACGGCTCGACCGTGGAGATTCAACTGTGAACCGCTGCGGCGCGCACGCCATGATGGTTCCCCGCGCCACGCCTGTTCCGGCGGGCACGAGCGGCGCGGCAGGCAGCACCAGAATCAGGCCAGCCAAGGGCTCGGGTAGAGATGTAAGGAAAGGTAACGCCTTGATCGATTGCGCTAAAGTTTTGATCAGCGGTAGCCGTTATAAGGATCAAATCGTTCAGGAAGCCAATCGTGAAAGTCGATTCCACAACCAATTCGAATCTGCCGACGTTGAAAGATGCCCTGTCCCGTTCGCAACAAAGCGACGCGACGAGCGCGAACAGCAACGCGCAGAATGCGGGCACGGCCTCGCAGACCACCACCAGCGGTTCGGGCGACGCCAGCGTCAGCCTGTCGGGTCTGTCGCAGCATCTGCGCAGCCTCGCGGCGTCCGGCTCGGCCGATATCGACACGGCGCACGTCGAGTCGATCAAGCAGGCCATCAAGGACGGCTCGCTGAAGATCGATTCCGGCAAGATCGCCGACGGCGTGCTGAACACCGCACGCGAACTGTTGCAAAGCAAATCCTCGTCGACCGGCAACTGATCGACGCATCGAAGTACGGTGAAGTGCCGGGCGGCGTTCGACAAACCCGGCTCGCGGATCAAGCGCGAGCCGTCGTGTTCAGCGAGTTGTTGAGATGAAAGACGCCCTGCTTGCCACCCTCATCGAAGAATATTCGGCCGTCGAGGCATTTGCCTCGATTCTGACGCTCGAGACCAAGGCGCTGACTGCCTTGTCGCCGCTGGAATTGCTGCCGCCGATCGTCGAGAAGAAAACCGAACTGATCGGCACGCTGGCCAAACTCGAAGACACCCGCGACGGGCTGCTCGCCCAGATGGGCTTTCCCGCCGGCTGGCCCGGCATGGAGCTCGCGGCCAGCACCGACGCGCGCGTCGCCGAGCAGTGGACGCTGCTGCAGAAAGCCGCCGAACGCGCGCGACGCTGCAATACCAGCAACGGTGAACTGATCCGCGTGCGGATGGACTACAACCAGCGGGCGCTCACGGCGCTGCAGGTGGCCGTGCCCCAGAAGGTCGGCTTCTATGGGCCGGATGGCCGAATTCCCGCGCGTCCCGCCGTGTAAAGATCGTCGCTGGACCCGCATGGCCTGACACGTGGGCCGGACTGAAACAGATGGATTGAAAAGGGCTCGTCTTTTGACGAGCCCTTTTTGCTTTCAGGCACTCCGCTTCGAGCGCGCCGCACTCCTTCACGCACACGTTAGCCATCCGGCCAGGTGGCGCGAAATCGCCAGCCGCGTTGAAATCACGGCTTCCCCCTTACTGAGTTGCTCCGCCGTCCGGGCTTTTTTAAAGGCTATCCGGACGTGCATCAACGGAGTGCTAATCACTAGCGAGGTTGTGTAATGGTGTGTATGATTCGAGGAGTGCAGTATGAAAAGCGCCGAGGTCGTGAAACTCATTCAAATGGCGGGCTGGCAGCTGGTCCGCATATCGGGCGGCCACCATCATTTTCGTCACGCGGCAAGAACCGGTCTCGTGACCATCCCGCATCCGAAGAAAGATCTTCCGCCCGGCACATTGAACAGCATTCTGAAACAGGCGGGCCTGAAATGAAAAACCTGACTTTCCCCATCGCGATTGAACCGGGGAGTGCGGATCACGCGTTCGGCGTCATCGTGCCGGACATTCCGGGCTGTTATGCAGCAGGCGATACGCTGGAAGAAGCCTACGCGAACGCCAAGGAGGCCATCGAGGCCCATCTTGACGTGCTGCTCGACGAGGGCTTGCCGATTCCCGCGCGACGCACGCTGCAAGAGCACAGGCGCAATCCCGACTATGCGGATTTCACGTGGGGACTTGTCGCCACCCGGAATATTCCCGCCTTGAAGAAAGCGGTACGTATCAATATCTCGCTGCCCGAAGCGCTGGTCCAGGACATCGACACTTATGCCCAGGCGCGTGGCATGTCGCGCTCGGCCTTTCTGGCACTGGCCGCGGAACATGAAATGGCCGAGGCATGAGAAACAGCGGTTACGCGACACGCCGCTCACCGCTCATCCACGCCATCGAATACTCGAACTTCAGGTCGCCTCAGCGTTCGCCCAGGCCATCTCACGCAAGCGCGTACGCAAACGGGCCACGGCCTGGCTGTGCAACTGGCAGACTCGCGATTCGCTGACTTCCATCACCGCGCCGATTTCGCGCAGGTTCATGCCGCGTTCGTAGTACAGCGACATCAGCAGCTTCTCGCGGTCCGGCAGGCGGTCGATCGCCTCCACCAGCGCTGAGCGCAAGCTGTCGTCGAGCAGCGCCGACAGCGGGTCCGAGTGATCGACGCAGTAGCGGTCGAGGAACGGCTCGTCGTCCGCCGAACGGTCGAAGTCTTCGTAATAGATCAGCTGGCTGCCGTGCAGATCCTGCAGCATCGACTGATACTCGTCGAGTGGCATTTGCAGATGCTCGGCAATCTCCGTTTCGCTCGCCGAGCGGCCCAGATTCTGCTCCACCTTGTGCACCGCCGTTTCCACTTCACGCGAGGTGCGCCGCAAGCTGCGCGGCAACCAGTCGTTGCTGCGCAACTCGTCGAGCATCGCGCCGCGAATCCGCTGGCTCGCGTAAGTCTCGAACTGCGCGCCCTGGTCTTCCTTGTAGCGGCCTGCCGCGTCCAGCAGTCCGATCATGCCGGCCTGGATCAGATCGTCGAGATCGACGCTCGCCGGCATCTTGGCGACGAGCTGCAAGCCGAGGCGACGCACCAGCGGTGCGTACTTCGTCAGAACTTCGGCTTGGGAAATCTTTCCCTGAGCGTTATACATCGTGCTCCCCTTGTCCTTGTGCCGCCACTCAGGCGTGCTGCGCAGACGGTTGGTCGGCGTGTTGCGCCGCTGTAACTGTCGCAGGCGCCAACCAAGGCGTTTGCGACGACATCGCTGGCCGCATCGGCCAGTACTGCAACTCGGCGGCGAGGTGCCGGAAGTCACGCGCAGCCGGTGTCGACGGAAACGCATCGACGACACAACGCGACAACTCCAGGGCTCGCGCCATCCGCGCATCGGCGGCAATACAACCGGCGTCTTCCAGCGCCACCGTCAGGTAGCGCCCGGCCACGCCGGCCAGGTTTGCAAACGCGGTATGCGCGTCGTTCACGCTCTGCACGTGGTTCACCAGCACGCGGAACTGCGCGATGGCGTGCGCGTAGTGCAAGCGCTTCATGCATGCGTAGGCGTCGGTGATCGCGTGCGCGGCCATGCGCGTGACGATCATCACGTCGTGCGCCTGCCTCGCGAGCGCCGAGAGATGACCTTGCGCATCGAGTTCCGCGTCGATCAGCACGACGTCGGCGGAACCGCGCAACACCACGCCGAACTCGGCGGCCGTATGACCTTCCCGGTTCGGACGCGAGGCGGCCAGCACCGAGAAGCCAAGCGAGTGCCTTGCGGCGGCGTCGTCGAGCGTCATCTCGCCGCGCATCACGGCGGCAAAATTGCCCGCGCCGCGCACGCCGCCGAGCATCGTGCTCACCGACTTCTCGCCGAGGCATTCGTCGATCACCAGCACGTCCTTGCCCTGCTGAGCCAGCGCGGCGGCGAGGTTCACCACCGTCGTGGTCGAGCCGACGCCGGCCGAGCCGCTCGTCACCGCGATCACACGCGAGCCGCTGCGAGCCAACATCCGCCGCAGTCCTTCTGCCTGATCGGAGATGAGCTTATCCAAAGCGGACCTCGTGCAATTCGGCCGTGGAACGTGCGGACAGTGCGGACAGCAAAGCCGGAATGTCGTCGTCGTGCGGTACGAATGGCGAGTTATCGCGCGGTATGCAGAAGGTGCTCTTGATCAGGAATTTCTTCGTCGCGACGTACAGGTTTTCCGGCACCTTCTGACCGGTCGACACGTAGTGCACCGGCAGCTTGTAGCGGATCACCGTATCGAGCACGCCGCCGAGATTGGTGGCTTCGTCGAGCTTGGTCAGAATGCAGCCGGCGAGCGGCTGCTGATCCGGCGCGCGCTGATAGGCCTGCACGACTTCGTTGAGCGTGTCGCCATGGCTGGTCGCGTTGAGCAGCAACAGGCGCTGCACCGGCTGACCGGCGTGGCACAGCATTGCGATCTGGTCGGAGACGAGGCGGTCGCGCTGGCTCATGCCGATCGTATCGATCAGCACGATGTGCTTGTTGCGCAGCTCGGAGAGCGCGAGTTGCAGGTCGGCGCCGTCTTTCACCGCATGCACCGACACGCCGAGAATCTTGCCGAAGATGCGCAGTTGTTCGTGGCCGCCGATCCGGTAGCTGTCGGTGGTGAGCAAGGCAACCTTGCTGGCGCCGAAGCGCATCACGCAGCGCGCGGCGAGCTTGGCGGTGGTCGTCGTCTTGCCGACGCCCGTCGGGCCCATCAGCGCGAACACGCCGCCGCGCTCCATCAGCGCGTCTTCGTCTTCCATCACCGGCAGGTTCGAATCGAGCACCGAGCGGACCCAGTCCATGCCGCCGTCCATGCTCTCGATGTCGTCCGGCAGGTTGTCGACCATCATCTGCACGAGCTGCGCGGAGAAACCGGCGGCGAACAGATGCTTGGTGAGCGACGCGCGCACCGGGTTGCGGCGCTGGCGCTCGCCCCACAGCAGGCCGGCGAAGTGTTCCTCCATCATCCCGCGCATCGACGACAGCTCGCTCATCACGGTGTCGTTGACCACTTGCTCCATGCGTGCCTTGATCGCTTCGGCGACCGAAGCGGGCGTGCGGGCGTCTTCGTTCGAGGACGGCGCCGGTGCGTTTTTCTGCGCGGCGCGGCGCGCGGCGGCTTGCGCGCCTTCGCGCGCCCAGTCGGGCGTGTCGACGGCCTGCGGCGCGGCGGGCTTACCCGGTTCGACGGCGGCGCCAAGGCCCTTGGCCATCGCGGCCGCCGGCGACATCGCGGCGGGACGCGCGCTATATGCGCCCTCCTGCTGCTGTTCGGCCGCGATACGGCGCGCGTGGTCGATCAGCCAGGGATTCGATTCGGCCATCGTGCGCGGCGCTTGGGCGTCGGCACCCGGCGCGGCGGGCGCAGCCGGCACGCCGGCCGCTTTGAGCAGATCGGCGCGGATGTCTTCAGTGAGGCGCGAGGCCGCGGCGCGGGCACTCGGTTGCTCGGGGGTGATGGGTTTCGACGGCACGGCAGCGGCTGCCTTGATCGGCGCCGCTGCGTTGACGGGCGCGGCCGGCTTCACGGCGGCGCCCAATGCATCGCTCGCGTCGTCGTCGGTGTGGTCGGAGTGGGAAGCTCCGTTGCCCAGATTCTCCGCGCCGGCCTCCGGGCTTGCGCCGAACACCGACGAGAACACATCGGGCATGCCGCTCGCATACGGATTCGCCTGCATCGGCGCTGCCGCCGGCATGGCGCGCGGTGCGGCCAGCGCGGGCCGTCCAGCCATCGCATTCATCGATCCAGCCTGCAGTGCGCCGGCGCCTGCGCGCGGGACTTTCGGCGAGAGGGCGGCGAGGTCGCTGTCGGCCAGTGCGACGATCTCGACGCTGCCGTCGTCCATCGTGCGATTGGACAGTACGACGGCGTCCGCGCCCAACGCTTCGCGCACGAGACGCAGCGCATCACGACTGGTAGCACCGACAAATTTACGAATGTTCAAGCTGGACCCCCGATGAGGTAAACGGACTAACGGACCGGCAACATACCGCTTCCCATTGAGATCATTATTGCGAAACCCGTCGAGGCACGATCGATGGATAAAGACCGTTAAACGCGGGCAATTCGGACGATGGAAACGTGCTTCGATTCACACGCACGCCGGTTTGAAACACGCCTGGCGGTGCCGTCGGACGGCGCTTTCGCGGACGCGGCGTGTACGTCGCCGTCTGCTTGCGGCATGAAAAGCCAGGCGCCGGAATGAAAACCGGCGCTCGATGAGCGCCGGCAAAAGACATCGGCCACAAACTGGCCTCGGTGAGCGATACGCGTTACCCGTGCGCGCCGATCAGATTCACCACTTTGATATTGCGCGTGTCGGGCACCTCCGCATACGACAGCACCTTCAGCTGCGGCAGGCTGCGGCGCAGGAAGCGCGCGAGCATCGGCCGCAACGCATGCTGCACGAGCAGTACAGGCGCGAGCCCGAGGTTTTGCTGACGCGTCATCGCCTTCTGCGTTTCGTTCAGCAGCGTATGCGCAAGTCCCGGCTCGAGTCCGGGATTAGAGCCGGTCGAGAGCGCCTGCGAGAGCACCCGTTCGAGATTCGAATCGAGGCCCATCACCTGCATGTCGCCGACGCCCGGGAACCACTGCTGCGTGATCGCACGACCGAGCGCGAGGCGCACGGCGGCGGTGAGATCGTGCGCGTCGGAGATCTTCGGCGTGTGTTCGGAGAGCGCTTCGAGGATCGTGCGCATGTCGCGGATCGGCACGCCCTCTTCCAGCAGGTTTTGCAGCACCTTTTGCAGCGTGGTGAGCGGCAGCGACTTCGGCACCAGATCGTCGACCAGCGACGGCGTGTCCTTCTGCATCCGCTCGAGCAGCGCCTGTACTTCCCGGCGGCCCAGCAGTTCCGACGCATGCGTGACCACGAGGTGATTCAGGTGCGTCGCCACCACCGTGCTCGAATCGACCACCGTGTAGCCGTACACCTGCGCCTGTTCACGCAGGTTCGTATCGATCCAGATGGCCGGCAAACCGAAGGCGGGGTCCTGCGTCGGCGTACCCGGCAGCGCGGCGGACACCTGGCCCGGGTTGATCGCCAGCCACTGGCCGGGATACGCTTCGCCGACGCCCACTTCGACACCCTTGAGCGCAATTCGATAACCGTTCGGCCGCAATTCCAGGTTGTCGCGAATATGAATGACTGGCGGCAAAAAGCCGATCTCCTGCGCGAACTTCTTGCGGATGCTCTTGATCCGCTTGAGCAGTTCGCCGTCCGAGTTCTTGTCGACGAGCGGAATCAGCCGATAGCCGACTTCGAGGCCGAGCGTGTCGATCATCGTCACGTCGTCCCAGCTCGCTTCGGTGTTTTCGACCGGCGCCATCGCGGCCGGTGCGACATCGACGAGCGCCGTGGTGTTCTTGCGCTCCTCGGCGCGCTTTTTCATCGTGCGGCCGAGCTGGATCAGACCGCCGCCGAGAATCAGAAACGCGAAATGCGGCATGCCCGGAATCAGGCCCATCAGCACGAGAATGCAGCCGGTGATCATCAGCACGCGCGGATTGGTGAACAGCTGGCCGGTAAGCTGCGTGCCGATGTCTTCGTTGGTCGCCACACGCGAGACGATCACACCGGCGGCGGTCGAAATCACGAGCGACGGAATTTGCGCAACGAGGCCGTCACCGATGGTGAGCAGCGTGTAGTTCTTGCCCGCCGCCGCGAAGCTCATGTCGTGCTGCACGATACCGACGATCAGTCCGCCGATGATGTTGATCACCATGATCAGCAAACCGGCGATCGCATCGCCGCGCACGAACTTGCTCGCGCCGTCCATCGAGCCGTAGAACTCGGCTTCCTGCGAGACTTCGGCGCGGCGCTTTCTGGCCTGCTCTTCGTTGATGAGGCCGGCGTTCAGGTCGGCGTCGATCGCCATCTGCTTGCCGGGCATCGCGTCGAGCGTGAAGCGCGCGGACACTTCCGCGATCCGCCCCGCGCCCTTGGTGATCACCGAGAAGTTGATCACCATCAAAATGATAAAGACGACAATACCGACCGCGAAGTTGCCGCCCACGAGAAAGTGGCCGAACGACTCGATCACCTGGCCGGCCGCGTCCGGACCGGTATGGCCTTCGAGCAGTACGACCCGCGTGGACGCCACGTTCAGCGAGAGGCGCAGCAAGGTCGAGAACAGCAGCACGCTCGGGAATGCGGCGAAATCGAGCGGCTTCATCGTGTACATGCTGACGAGCAGCACCATCACCGAAAGCGCGATGTTGAAGGTGAACAGCAGATCCAGCAGGAACGGCGGCAACGGCAAAATCATCATGCCGAGGATCATGCAGATCAGCACCGGCCCGGCAAGGGCGCGCATATTGGTGCTGCTCAAGGCATCCGGCCGTCGGGCGAGGAAACCGGCGCGAGCGTTCATGCGGAGGCTCCTGAAGCGTCGTCGTTAGTAGCGTTGAGGGTCTCGGCGGCTTCCTGATCGGCTTCGTCGTCCGATACACCGCCCTTGTCGAGTTCCGCGGGCACGTCGAGTTCGGTCGGTGCGAGCGGCACGTCGCCGCCTTCGGTCTTGAAGCGCCGCAACTGATACACCCACGCGAGCACTTCGGCGACCGCGCCGTACAGCGGGCCCGGAATCTCGCGGTTGAGTTCGACGTTGTGATACAGCGCCCGCGCGAGCGGCGGCGCTTCCAGCAACGGCACGTTGTTTTCGGCGGCGATTTCGCGAATCCGCGCCGCCACCAGGTTGACGCCCTTGGCGACCACCTTCGGCGCGCGCATCTCGCCGTCGGTGTATTGCAGCGCGACGGCGAAGTGCGTCGGGTTGGTCACCACCACGTCGGCTTTCGGCACGTTGGTCATCATGCGGCGGCGGGCAATCGCGCGCTGCTGCTGGCGAATCCGCCCTTTGACGTGCGGATCGCCTTCGCTTTCGCGATGCTCGCGCTTTACTTCTTCCTTCGTCATGCGCAGCTTCTTGTGGAATTGCCACAGTTGATACGGCACATCCATCGCGGCGACGACGAACATGCCCGCCACCGTCATGCCGCAGCACACGGCGATCAGATGCACGGTGTTGGCGAGCGCGAGATGCAGCGGCTGGGTTGCGAGCGCGAGAATCTCTTCACGGCGATTCCAGATCGCCGTGCCGCCGATCACGCCGACCACCAGCGTCTTCGCGAGCGACATGCCGAGCTGGATCGGACCGTTGATCGAGAACATCTTGCCGAGGCCGGCAATCGGATTGAGGCGGTCGAATTTCGGCTCGAGGCCTTTTGCCGACAGTTGCCAGCCACCCAGCGCCATCGGTGCGAACAAGGCGGCGACGCCGGTGAAAGCGAGAATCGGCAGCAGCGCGTACAACCCTTCGCGGCTTGCCACGCCCGCACCGATCATCATGCGGCGCGTTTCGAACGCGCCAGCGTGATCGAACGTAAAGGCCGCGCGCAGCATGCCCTGCAAATGCTCGCCGATACTGCCGGACATTCCCCACACGCCGAAGAACCCCGCCGCCAGCAGGGCAAACGTGGACAGCTCCCGCGAACGCACGATCTGCCCTTCCTCGCGCGCCTTCTGCAGGCGCCGGGGGGTGGCTGATTCGGTTTTTTCGAGGTCGCTGTCCTCTGCCACAAAAGCTCTCCAGTCGGCTGAGGCACGGCGCCTCTTTCCAGTGAGAGCGATTATTCCCGCTCGACGCAAGCACCGATCGGCGGATAAGGGCGGAGAAAGTGGGGTATTTCGAGGGATGGAGACGGCCGGAAAGCCAGCCGGTCGGCCTTGCTGACGCGATGCGGCCGCTCGCTGCCGGACCGGACACGCGCGCGGTCTCGCGCGAGCGCCGGTCCGGTCTCAGGCTTCAGTACGACGCGTCAATCAAAACGCCACGAAAGGCGTTTGACCGCCATTCGCCGTCTGATCGATGCCGTAATACACATGGCGGCCGTAGAAGAACGGCAACCCGAGATCGAAGCTGCTGTTGCCGCCGATCTGCCCTGCCAGGTCGTTGAACGCGTAATTGCTGCCGTTGCTGAACAGCGTCGCCGCACTCAGGATGCCGATGCTGGCGTTCGCCTGCGTATTGTTCAGCCCGACCAGCGTCAGCGTCCGTGTTTGCGCCGACGACGGGCAGTAAAAGCCCGCAAAGTTGCTGCCGCACTGCGCGAGGGAGCTGTCGCCGAAGAAGTAGGCGTTCGAGCCCGAATCGAGGAAGGCTTGCACTTTCGTGCCGTTGAACACACTGTTGTCCATGTCGCCGAAAGCGTCGGTGGTAAAAAGCTGGACCCCGGTGAGCGCATTGTTCGCCTGCGTGCCGACGCCGAATACCAATGTGCCGGTGGCCGACGGCGCGCCGGTATTCGACACCGGCGGCATCTGCACGATCACGCCGTTGTTGTCGACCGGGAAATACGGGACCGGATTGGCCACCTGCTGCGCGAGCGGCACCGCCGTGCGGGCGCACGACACGCCGCCCGGACAGGCGAAGTAATTGCTGAAGCTGGCCGCCTGCGCAGGGTCCGAGCAGGTCGTGCCGCAATCGGTCGGCGCCGTGCCAATGCCGAGAATGCCGTTGGCGCCGAGATCGTCGACCTTGTTTTCGGCCGAACCGCTGCCGCAGCCGCGCGTCGGCACCGTGCTCGAATCCTTGTCGCCGATGATCTGCATCGGAATCGCGGCCGTGGTCGTCTCGCCACCGATCGCGATGGTCGCGGTGCGCACCGTGCCCCACGTGAAGCCGTCCGCGAAGGTCGCGCACTCGGCGAGCTGGGCGCCGCCGATGGTGACGGGCTGCAACGCACTGAGCAGCGAGGGGTTCACGACCGAGCTGACCACGCGCAGCCCGTACGAACCGGTATCGACCTGGATATTGTCAATAGTCTGACAATTCGTGGAGGAGCCGGGCGCGCATATTTTCACGCTGACCGCTGGGATATTGATGACGCCGTTCACGCCCCGGCCGACGGTGATGGGCACGGTATTCGCCGCGGTCGCGGCGATCGGCTGCTGGGTCGGACTGGCCGGCAGCGAGCCGCCGTTCAGCGTGGTCGATGAATCGTTGTTGGAGCCGCCACCGCCGCCGCACGCGACGAGCGCGGACACCAACGCCACGGCCGCGACGGCCTTCATCCAGCCCTTGAGCTTCACAGCAATATGCTTGGTTCGCATGTCTCGTCCTCGCTATTACTGGATGTCTGAACCGCTGACGCCGGCGGGCAGCGCCGGAGGCAACCACGCCTGGCCATTGAACGAGCCCATGTGGCCGCCGGAGCGCACCACGAGGCCGCTCTGGTCGACCGCGACCGGGCCGCGGCTGCCGCCGCGCGCCGCGCGCACCGCCTTCACGCCGGCCACGTACTGCGGGAAATAGTTGCCGAGCAGATCGTTCAGATCCGGCATTTGCGGCCCGCGCCAGGCAATGCCGAACACGGAGCCGTCCGAGGCGAGATATTCGCGGACCACGGTGCCGTTGCCGAGCGCCGTTTCACGCACGGTGTAAGACGTCGAAGCTGTAGCGGAAGACCCGGCGTTGGACGCGGAGCGCATCACGCTCTGCGCCGCGTTGACGGCACTGCTGCCGGGCTGAACGATACGTGACGAGACCGACGCGCCCGTAGGCGGTGTCATGGGGGCGCCACCCAGTCCCGCATGAGCGGACTGCACGGCGATAAACGAACAGGGCAAAGCAAGCGCCGTAACGATCCCAGCGCGGCGTACACGACTCCACATGAAGGCTCCTCCCGAGCTGCCGCTCGGCTCGCACGTGGTGCAAACCGGCCGCAAGTCTGCAGATCATACGGCACCGCTGCGGTCGCACTGCGGAGGGTTTGTCCCCATCGCGCCACCGACCGGCGTGTGTCTCCACCGGAGCGCCGTGCCGCTGCTTGAGTTCGTAGTATGCCTGTGGTTTGCGTCGGCAGACAGCAAGCACACGCGGACGCGTGGCTTGCCATGGGTCCTGCTTCGGCCCGGTGCCCTTGGTGGGCGGGCGCGACGCGGCGTCGCGCCGGCAGGTCAGAAGCCGAGGCTGGCCAGAAGATCGTCGACTTGCGACTGGTCCTGCACCACGTCCGTTTTGCCTTCCGGATTGATTTGCGGACCGTTCAGCAGATGTTCGGGGCTGCCGGTCGGCGAGACTTCGGCCGCCAGCGCCGCCGCGTTGGCCGCGAACTGCTCGCGCCGTTCGAGCGCGATGTTCTCGACCAGCACGCCGAGCAACTGCTGCTCGATCAGATACACGACATCCGTGATCTTCTTGATGACCTGGCCGGTCAGATCCTGGAAGTCCTGCGCCAGCATGATCTCCATGAGCTGCGAGTTGGTCGCGCTGGTCGCGTCGGGCACGCCGCGCAGGAAGGTCCGCGTGTCGTTCATCAACGCGCGCACTTCCTCGCGCTCGATCGGCGCCGCATACCACTGCTCCCAACGCGCGTCGAGTTCGCCCGCGTCTTTCTGCAGCTGTTCCTGGATCGGCTTGGCGATGTCGATAGCGGACAGGACGCGCTCGGCGGCCTGCTCTGTCATATCCGCGATGTACTTCAGGCGGTCGCGGGCATCGGGCACGGCTTCGGCCGCACGCTCGACATGCTTGTCGAGCCCGAGCTCGCGCATCGAGTCGCGCAGCGTGCGCGTCAGTTGTCCAATGCGGGCCAGGATGCGGTCGGACGCGAAGTCGCCGCTCTCGTTGGGCGCGTCGGCTCCTTGCGCGTTGGTCGGCAGATTCACATCAGCTCCCGGTCTTGGCCATCTTCTCGAGAATCTTGTTGAGCTTCTCGTCGAGCGTCGCGGCCGTGAACGGCTTGACGACATAACCGCTCGCGCCGGCCTGCGCCGCCGCGATGATGTTTTCCTTCTTCGATTCGGCCGTCACCATCAGCACCGGCAGGTGCGCGAGGTTGGCATCGGCGCGGATCTCCTTGAGCATGGCCAGACCGTCGAGGTTCGGCATGTTCCAATCGGAAATCACGAACTCGTACGTACCGCCGCGCAGACGCGCCAGACCGGCCGCGCCGTCTTCCGCCTCGTCGACGTTCGAATAGCCGAGTTCCTTGAGGAGGTTGCGGACGATCCGGCGCATCGTCGGAAAGTCGTCAACAACCAGAATCTTCATTCCCTTATCCATTTCATTCCCTTTGCTTGATCCATGGTGCGGCGCCTGACCGCTCAACTCGCGCCTCAAACCAGCGCCTCAAATCCTACCGGCCCGCATCATACCCGCTGAACGCGGTCGCCCATTGCCGAGAGACGCGCCATCACACGTCGGCTCATTTCCGGCAGCGATGCGATCTCGTCCGCCGCGCCAAGCGCAATCGCTTCACGCGGCATGCCGAACACAATACAGCTCGCTTCGTCCTGCGCAAGGGTGTAGGCCCCCGCCTTTTTCATGTCCAGCAGTCCGGCTGCGCCGTCGCGCCCCATCCCGGTCAGAATCACGCCGACCGCGTTCTTGCCCGCATGCTGCGCGGCCGAACGGAACAGCACGTCCACCGACGGACGATGCCGGTTCACCGGCGGCTCGTCCGACAGGTGAGCAATATAGTTCGCACCACTGCGGGCAAGCAACAGATGAGCGTGGCCGGGCGCGATATACGCATGTCCCGGCAGCACGCGTTCGCCGTGCTCTGCCTCTTTAACGGTAATCCGGCACAAACCATTGAGGCGTTGTGCAAAAGATTTTGTGAAGCCCGGCGGCATATGCTGCGCGATCAGCACTGCGGGTGCATCGGGCGGCAGCGGCACCAGCACTTCGCGGATCGCTTCCGTGCCGCCCGTCGACGCGCCGACGATGATCAGCTTCTCGGTACTGAGCAGCGGATTGTTGAAGAGCGGCGCCGCGCCGACCGGCGCCTGCGTCGCATGTGCTGCCGCGTGCTGCACTGGCGCGGCCTGGCGCACGCGTGCGCGCGCGGCGGCGCGAATCTTGTCGGCGAGCTTTTCCGAGTAATCGAGCATGCCGTCGCGAATGCCGACCTTCGGTTTGGTGACGAAGTCGACCGCGCCGAGTTCCAGCGCGCGCAACGTGATTTCATTGCCGCGCTCGGTCAGCGACGACACCATCACGACCGGCATCGGCCGCAGGCGCATCAGCTTCTCGAGGAAGTCGAGACCATCCATGCGCGGCATTTCGACGTCGAGCGTCAACACGTCCGGATTGTGCTGTTTGATGAGATCGCGCGCGACCAGCGGGTCGGGTGCGGTCGCCACCACCGTCATGTCCGGCTGGCCGTTGATGATTTCCGTCATCAGGCTGCGAATCAGCGCCGAATCGTCGACGCACAGTACTTTGATCTTTTGCACAGCGCTCACGCCTCCTCTGTAGTTCTGGCGTTGTTTGAATTAATCGGGCGCGTTCCGAACAGTTCGATGCGTGGCTTTGCTGCGCCTGCGCCCGCACTGCCCGCTGCCGTTCCCGTTGCCGCCGGCGAGCCGAACAGCTCGACCTTCGGACGGGCGCCAGCGGAACTCGAAAACAGTTCGACCTTGCCTCTCGACGCGGCCGGCGTCGAGAACAGTTCCACCCGCTTGCGCGCCGCGGCGAGCCGCTCGGCGCGCGCTTCGGCGCTTTGCCGCATCAGCGCCTGTTCGCGCTCGGCCACGCCCGCTTCCTGCTGCAGGCGCAACTTCTTCACCATCACCTGGCCCGTGCGCGGCATGAACGCCACCTTGCGCGGATGCGAGCCCTGCAAGTCCTCGGCGACGATGCGGATCTTCTCAACCGCCAGATAGCGGCGCACGAACTCCGAATTGCGGTCGCCGATGTTCATCGTCGTCATGCCGGCGAGCACCGCGCCGCCGCCGAATACCTTGGCTTCGAAACGCTCGCGCCGCCCGCCTGCCTTGATCAGTTCGTTGATCAGCACTTCCATCGCGTAGGCGCCGTAGCGCATCGAATCCGATGCCGCCTGCGCGACGTCCGCGCCGTCGTCGGGCAACATGAAGTGATTCATGCCGCCGATGCCCGCCGTGCGATCCTGAATGCAGGCCGCGACGCAGGAACCGAGCACGGTGACCAGCACCATGTCTTCGTGCGTGGTGTAGAACTCGTTCGGCAACAGCTTCACGCCGGGGCGCTGGAAGTGGTTGTCGAAGTACAGATTGGTGGCAATTGGCAAGGCGCTGCTCATACCGTCACCCCGCTCGCCGTGTGATGCGATGCCGTCGCCGGGCCGCGGGTCGCCGTCGGCGTACGCGCGCCGGTCGCATCACGCGTCAGTTCGTAGACGGTCTGGCCGCGCAGCTTGAATGCCTGCGTGACGTATGTGAAGTTTTCCGAGTGGCCGGCGAACAGCAAGCCGCCCGACTTCATCAGCGGCTCGAAGCGCGCGAGTACTTGCGCTTGCGTCGGCTTATCGAAATAAATCATTACGTTGCGGCAGAAGATCGCGTCGAACTGCGAACGCAACTGGTAATCGCGGTCGGTGAGGTTGAGTTGCTCGAAGCGCACCAGCGCGCGCACTTCCGGGCGCACCTTGACCATACCCGCGTGCGCACCAGTGCCCTTCAGGAAGAAGCGCTTCAGCCGCTCGGGTGAGAGATGCTTCACCTGGTCGAACTGGTACATGCCGGCTTCGGCCTTGGCGAGCACTTGCGTATCGATATCGGTGGCGAGCACCGAGGCCTGGCGCGCGCCGCTGTCGCCGAGCGCTTCGATCAGCGTCATCGCAATCGAATACGGCTCTTCACCGGTCGACGCCGCCGAGCACCACACCGAAACCGGCTGCGCGCGGCGCGGCACGAAATCGGCGAGGATCGGAAAGTGATGCGCCTCGCGAAAAAACGCCGTCAGGTTGGTGGTCAGCGCATTGGTGAACGCTTCCCACTCGGCCGGATCGTTTTCCGCTTCGAGCAGGTCGAGATACTGCTTGAAGGTGTCGAGGCCGCGGGCGCGCAGACGGCGCGCCAGACGGCTGTACGCCATGTCGCGCTTGTGATCCGACAGCGAAATGCCCGCGCTGCGGTGAATCAGTTCGCGAATGCGAGCGAAGTCCGCCGACGTGAATTCGAAATCCCGTGCCTGTTCGCCGGATCTAACCGGGTCAGCCCGGTCCGGACGTTGCTGTGCGCGCGTTGCCATCATGAGAGTTCCTGCCTGCGATACGAGCCATCCCGCTTTCCGCCCGGACAATCGCCCCGGGTAGAAGGGATTGTGTTCGCGGGGTCGCGCCCGCCCGCGAGTTCCGCCACCATGCAGTCGGCCCGCGACACGCCGATAAAGCGTGCTTCGATGATTCGCCCCTCATGGAGCGAGATGCCGAATGACTGCATGTCTTTGTGCCACTTCCTAGAATGTTTCCCAGTCCGCATCCGAGCCCGCCGTGGCCGCGCTCACTGCGGCCGGACGTGCTGCGGATTCGGATGCCGCGCGGGCGGTCTTCGGCTTGAGCGCCGGTTCGACACGCGCGGCGCCTGCATCGTGGCTCGCCGAACCCGATGCGGTGTTCGCCGCCGGATGTGCTGCGCCACCGTTCATGGATGCATGCGGCGCGGCCTTGGCCGCCGGCTTGCTCTTGCTGCTGGTCACGCGTGAAGCCGTCGATTGCGAACGCGTTGGCGCCGCGCTGTTATGCGCCGCGCCGCCGGCCACCTTCCAGCCATTCACCACGGCCTGCAACTGACGCGTCTGATCTTCGAGCGAGGCCGCTGCGGCCGCCGCCTGTTCAACCAGCGCGGCGTTCTGCTGCGTGACTTCGTCCATCTGCACGACCGCGCGATTCACCTGTTCGATACCGCCCGACTGCTCTTCGGACGCCGCGCTGATTTCGCCCATGATGTCGGTCACGCGGCGCACGGCCTGCACGATCTCGTCCATCGTCGTACCGGCGCGGCCGACCAGCGCCGAGCCGCTTTGCACCTTGTCGACCGAGTCGCCGATCAGTTCCTTGATTTCCTTCGCGGCGCTCGCGCTGCGTTGCGCGAGGCTGCGCACTTCGCCCGCCACCACCGCGAAGCCACGACCCTGTTCACCGGCGCGCGCCGCTTCGACTGCCGCGTTCAACGCGAGAATATTGGTCTGGAAAGCAATACCTTCAATCACGCCGATGATGTCGACGACCTTGTTCGAACTGCTCGCGATGTCCTGCATGGTCGTGACGACCTGGCCCACCACGTCGCCGCCGCGCGTGGCGATGTCGGATGCGTTGACGGCCAGTTGGCTCGCCTGACGCGCGTTCTCGGCGTTCTGCCGAACGGTCCCGGTCAACTGCTCCATGCTCGACGCGGTTTCCTGCAGCGAGGCGGCCTGCTGTTCGGTGCGCTGCGACAGGTCGGTGTTGCCCATGGCGATTTCGCGCGCGCCGGTGTCGATCGATTCCGTGCTGCTGTGAACCGCCTTCACCATCGTCGACATGCTGTCCTGCATGCGCTTGATGCCGGCGAACAGTCGCCCGATTTCATTGCGGCTGAAGACGTTGATCGTCTCCGACAGATCGCCCGCGGCGATGCGCTCGAAGCACGCCGTCGCGTCGGCGAGCGGCTGCACGATCAGGCCGCGCAGCGCGAAGCGGATACCCACCACGAGAAGCAGTGCGAGCGCGGTGACGGCGATGATCAGCGTCGTCATCAGCGAGATGTTCGATTGCGCGCTCGCTTGCTGATCCACGGCGCTTTGCTGCAAGGCCTTGACGACCGCCGCCGCCGCCGCGTCATAAGCGATGAACATCGGGCTGATTTTCGTATCGGCGATCGCGTGGTAGGCGGCCATGTCGTTCGCATTCAACGCCGCGAACTCCGGGTCGACGCCTTCGCGCATCACGCTCATGCGCTTGGCGAGAACGTCGTCGAGCAGCGCCTGATCGACGCCGGGCTTCGGTGCGTCGAGATAGCTCTGCCAGCTTTGGTTGCCCTTGGTCAGCAACTCCTGTGCGCGTTCGATCGCTTTCTTCGCTTCGTCCGCGTTGCCCGCGGCGGACAACGTGTTGAAGCGGTCCACCGCGAGGCGCGAGCGCAGCAGGTACGCCGAGGCATCGTCGAGCGCGTGAATGGCGACCAGATCGCCGCGCGCAATGCGGTCGAGCGACTGGCTCGCGCGGTTCAGCGCGCTCAGCCCAAGTACGCCGACCAGCACGGTCAGCGCGACCAGAATGATCCCCATCATCGTCAACGACGTGCGAATCGACCACCTGCTCAGCATTTCGATGCTCCCTATCCCAATCGTTTCGTGAAGGCTGCCGCCATCAGGCGCCGAGCGTTTCGATCAGCGCCATTTCGCGGCTGGTCATGAGCTTCTCGATGTCCATCAGGATCAGCATGCGGCCGTCGACGGTGCCCAGCCCCGTGAGGTACTCGGTCGTCAGCGTGGCGCCGAATTCCGGCGCCGGCATGATCTGGTCGGTGGCGAGCGTCAGCACGTCCGACACGCCGTCCACCACCATCCCGACCACGCGATGCGCGACGTTCAGGATGATCACCACGGTCTGGTGGTCGTACTCGACACGGCCCAGATGGAACTTGATACGCATGTCGACGATCGGCACGATGATGCCGCGCAGATTGATCACGCCCTTGATGAACTCGGGCGCATTGGCGATCCGCGTCACGTTGTCGTAGCCGCGAATTTCCTGCACCTTGAGAATGTCGATGCCGTACTCTTCGGCGCCGAGCGTGAAGACGAGGAATTCCTGACCGCCGGCGTCGGCCTGCTGCGCGTCGCGGCGGCTATTCGCACCGGTCGCGTTCGCGACGCTCGAATTGATGGATTGGACTTCTGCCACGTTAGCCCCCAAACGGTTGGGATGAAATGAGTTGAGTAAGTGTTACTGTTGCGGCGAATGTGTCGGACATCATGCGAGGCTCAGCGCGCCATGCGCGTGGCGTGTTTCGCGGTTCAATGCTGCGACGTCCACGATCAGCGCGACGCTGCCGTCGCCGAGAATGGTCGCGGCGGAAATGCCGTGCACCTTGCGGTAGTTCGTTTCCAGATTCTTCACGACGACCTGCTGCTGGCCCACCAGCTCGTCGATCAGCATCGCAAAGCGGCGCCCCTCGGTTTGCATGATGGTGACGATGCCTTGCGTCGGTTCCTGCTTCGCCCCTTCGACGTTGAACACTTCGTGCAATGCCACGAGCGGCAGGTATTCACCGCGCACCCGCACCACGCGCTCGCCGTTGGCGACCGTGTAGATGTCTTCGGCTTGCGGCTGCAGCGACTCCATCACGAAGTTCAGCGGCAGAATGAAAATCTCGTTGCCGACCTTGACCGACATGCCGTCGAGAATCGCCAGCGTGAGCGGCAACACGATGCGCGTGGTGCTGCCCTTGCCGGCGTGCGAGGTGATTTCCACGTGACCACCCATCGACTGGATGTTCCGCTTCACCACGTCCATGCCGACGCCGCGGCCCGACACGTCGGTGACCTGCTCCGCCGTCGAAAAGCCCGGCAGGAAGATCAGGTTCCAGACTTCTTCGTCGCTCATGGTCTCGCTGACCTGCATGCCCTGCTTGGCCGCCTTCGCGAGAATCTTGTCGCGGCGCAGGCCCGCGCCGTCGTCGCTCACTTCGATGACGATGTTGCCGCCATGATGCGCGGCCGACAGCACCAGCTGACCGGTCGAATCCTTGCCCGCCGCGCGCCGCGCTTCCACGGTTTCGATGCCGTGGTCGAGACTGTTGCGCACGAGGTGAGTCAACGGATCGATGATGCGTTCGATGAGGCTCTTGTCGAGTTCGGTCGCTTGCCCGAAGGTGACGAGTTCCACTTCCTTGCCGAGCTTCGCCGCCAGATCGCGCACCAGACGCGGGAAGCGGCTGAACACGTAATCCATCGGCATCATGCGGATCGACATCACCGCTTCCTGCAGATCGCGCGCGTTGCGCTCGAGTTGCGCCATGCCGTTGAAGAGGCGGTCGTGCAGTGCCGGGTCGAACGTGCTGGTGGTTTCCGCGAGCATGGCTTGCGTGATCACCAGTTCGCCGACCAGGTTGATCAGCTGATCGACTTTTTCGACGCCGACGCGAATCGAGCTGCCTTCCGCGCCGCCCGCTGCCGCAGCCGGACGTGCCGCCTTGCGGTCCTGCTCGGCGGGTGCGGCTGCGCTCGCCGGCGCTGGCGCCGGTGCGCTCGTGGCCGCCGCGGGTTGAGCCGCGGCCGGCGCCGGCGCGGCCGGTGTGTCGAACAGGCCGTGCGTGGCCGTTGATGCGGGTGCGGCGGTGCCGGCCGCCGGTGCCGGCGATGCTGCGTGGTCCGCCTGAGTTGCCTGTACTGCTTGCGCCGGAGACGAGTCGGCAGCGTCGGGCGTTCCAGGTTCGCCTTGCTGCGTGTCGTCCGCCGGTGCGGTGCCGCGGCCGATCACGATCTGACTTTCGTCGATCACGAAACAGCACACGGCGATGATGTCGTCGGAGGTCACATCGGTCGCGAGCCACAGCGTCAGATCGCCGCCGCTCTTGACCTGCCCGACGATGTTGCCCAGGTTGCCGAGCTCTTCGGCCAGCAGTTCCTGGTCCTTCTCACCAACGCCCCGTAGCGTAATTTTCAGATGGAGACCGGTTTCTTCGCCGGCTCCCGCGGCTTGCCCGGTCTGTGCCGGTTCGCCGTCAATCCATTCACCCGCCGCCTGCACCGCCTGTTCGACGACGTGCTCCGGCGGGGTACCGCCCTGTGCTGCCTGTGCTGCCTGTGTTGCAACCGGTGCCGCGCTCGCCGCGGCGGGTGCTGCGGCCGCAGCCGGCGCCGCCCCGTCGCGGCTTTCCGCGTTCAGGCGTTCGAGCTTCGCGCAAATCGCCTTCGCAGTGGCCGCGTCCGGCTCGGCGCTCGCGCGGTAATCGGCGAGCTGGCCGGACAACACGTCCTTGGTTTCGAGGAACGTGTCGATCATGTCCTTGCGCAGCACGAGTTCGTTATTGCGCGCGCGGTCGAGCAGCGATTCGAGAATGTGCGTCGTTTCCGTCAGCGCCGTAAAACCGAACGTCGCCGCGCCGCCCTTGATCGAATGCGCCGCGCGGAAAATTGCCGCGAGGTCTTCGGGGTCCGGGTGAGCGATATCCAGATTGAGCAGCAACTGCTCCATCTGCGCGAGCAGTTCGTCCGCTTCGTCGAAGAACGTCTGATAGAACTGAGTGATGTCGAGTGTCATGCCTGGGTCACCGCGAGAGTTCCTGTCTTGGCTTGGGCTGCCGTGCCGCCGCGTCGATAGCTTCTTTAACTGGGTCTATGGGTCGCGCTTACGCGTGGTCTGGCTCGGCTAGCGCCGCCACCAGTTCGGTCAGCATGTCGGGGTCGAGCGGCTTTTCGATCCAGCCGGTCGCACCCGCGGCTCGCGCCGCTTCCTTGAACGGCTCGCCCGATTCCGTCGTGAGGACGAGGATGGGCGTGGCCTGGTAAGCCGGGTTGTTGCGCAGCGCGGCGATCAGATCGAGGCCGGTCTTGCCCGGCATGTACTGGTCGGTCAGCACGAGGTCGAACGACATGGCGAGCGCGTTTTCGAGCCCTTCGTTGCCATCCGCCGCGAGCGTCACCTCGTAGCCGGCCGTCGTCAGCGTGGCGGCGAGAATCTGCCGCATCGATGCCGAATCGTCGATTGCCAGGATGTGCCTGATCATGAAAACCTCGCTGCACGTACGCTATGGATCGTCCCGCCGTCCGCGCCGGCAGGGCGCGTGAACCAGCGGGTCGATCGCGGTCTGTTACTGGGCCGACGGCACTGCCGCCGGCAACTTCGGTGCAACCGTTACCGGCTGCGCAAGCTTTTGCAGCAACGGCTTGGAGCCGGCTGCGTCGTCCGACAAGGTGGTCGTGGTGGAGTCGTCATGATTCAGCGCCTCCTCCGACTTCCTGTTCAGCACGATGATGCTGATGCGGCGGTTCTCCGGATCCATCGGGTCCGCCTTGTTCAGGTTCTGCGTCGACGCGAGGCCGAGCACGCGCATCACCTTCGCTTCGTCCATGCCGCCGCCGATCAGCTCGCGGCGCGACGCATTGGCGCGGTCCGCGGACAGTTCCCAGTTGCTGTAGCCCTTTTCGCCGCCGGCGTACTGCGCGGCGTCGGTGTGGCCTTGCACGATGATGCGGTTCGGCACGTCGTTCAGCGTATGGCCGATTTCGCGCAGGATGTCGCGCATATACGGCTCGACCTGGTCTTTCGCGGTCGCGAACATGGGCCGCTTCTGCGAGTCGACGATCTCGATGCGCAAGCCGGTCAGCGTCGAGTCGATGCGGATCTGCTGCTTGAACTGGCGCAGCACCGGATTCGCTTCGATCGCGGCCATCAGCTTGACCTGCAGATCGTGCAGGCGAACCTGCTCGCGACGCTCCAGCTCGCCTTGCAGCTGCTTCATCGAGTCTTCGCTGCCGTGTGCGGCGCTGTGCTCGGCGCGGTTGCTCGAACCCTCGCTGGAGCGCGTCACGCCTTGCGCGTCGGTCGAGATATCGCGGCCGCCGCCCTTCAGAATGCTCGAGTCCTCGGCGCTGCGGTCGCCGCCCCACAGCGTGATCTTCAACGGCTGATTGAAGTAGTCGGCAATGCCCCTCAACTGCACCGTGGACGCCGAACTCAGCAGCCACATCAGCAGGAAGAACGCCATCATCGCGGTCATGAAGTCCGCATACGCGAGCTTCCACGCGCCGCCGTGATGGCCGGCTTTCTTCGGCGCGGAGCGCTTGACGACAATGGCGCGGTCTTTGTCCTTGCTCATCGGTTCGGTTCCCGGCGCTCTTTACTTGGCCTTGACGCGGCGCACGTGCTCTTCCAGCTCGGCGAACGACGGGCGTTCGGTCGAGAAGAGCACCTTGCGGCCGAACTCGACGGCGATCGCCGGCGCGTAACCGTTCAGGCTGGCCAGAATCGTCACCTTGATGCACTGAAACATCTTGGTCGACTCGGTCACACGCTGTTCGGCGACGCTCGCAAGCGGCCCGATCAGCCCGTACGAAAGCAGAATCCCGAGGAAGGTGCCGACCAGCGCCTGCGCGATCATCTCGCCGAGCACCGCGGGCGGCTTGTCGGCGGAGGCCATGGTGTGCACCACGCCCATCACCGCGGCCACGATACCGAACGCCGGCATTGCGTCGCCGACCTTGTTCAGCGCGTGAGCGGGCGCCTCGCCTTCCTGGTGATGCGTCTCGATCTCCTCGTCCATCAGGCTTTCGATCTCGAACGCGTTCATGTTGCCGCCCACCATCAAGCGCAGGTAGTCGGTCAGGAATTCGATGATGTGATGGTCCGCGAGAATCTTCGGATACTGGGTGAAGATCGGACTCTTCGACGGATCGTCGATATCCGCTTCCAGCGTCAGCGTGCCTTCCTTGCGCGCCTTGGCCAGCAGGACGTAGAGCAGCGCCATCAGCTCCATATAGACGTCCTTGTTGTACTTCGCGCCCTTGAACAGGGTTGGAATGACGCGCAGCGTGGCCTTGATCGTCTTCATTCCGTTACCCAGAATGAATGCGCCGACCCCGGCGCCGACGATCATCAGCACTTCAACGGGCTGCAGCAGCGCGCCGAGATGGCCGCCTTCCAGCGCGTAACCGCCGAAAACGGACAAAAGCGTCACGAGTGTTCCCACGAAAATCAGCACTGCCGAGCCCTCACAAAGAAGCGACGGTGACCGTCGTTAATCTGGTTTACGGCAACGAAGCGGAAAACTTTGGCGGAAAAGCGGCTCGTCGCTCCGGTGTAAACCAGAGGCGGATGCGGCGGTCCGGCGCTGCGGCGGGACCGGCCATGGCGCGGGCGGGCTAGAAGCCCCGCCGCATGGGCGATGGAAGGCGCGCCGCGCAGCGGCGGCCGCCTTGCGGGTCAGGCTACGAGCGCGGCGAGGCTCTCGCGGGCTCGGGCGTCGGCGAATTTCTTTGTCTTACCGGCGCGCGAAGGCGGCTGGCACAGGCCGCAGACGAACGCGTGCTGCGGATCGTACGCGTGCGCGACAAAATGTCCCCCGCAGCGGCAGCAGGCGGTCATTTGCAGCATTCCGGAGTCGAAAAAGCGCACCAGCGTCCAGGCGCGCGTGAGACTGAGCACGGGCTCGTCGTCGTGCAGCTGGACGTGTTCGAGGTACAGCCGGTAGCTCTTCACGATCGACTGGATCGTCGGGCAGCCGCCGTGGCCGGCCATGAAGCGGTAGATGTTATAGAACAGCGAAGAGTGAAAGTTCGGCTGCCAGGTCATGAACCAGTCAGTCGAAAACGGCAACATGCCCTTGGGCGGTGAAACCCCTTTGAGCTCTTTATATAGCTTGATAAGCCGGTCGCGCGACAGACTGGTTTCCGCTTCCAGCAATTGCAAACGCGCGCCAAGCTCGATCAGTTGGATCGCCAGGGTGATTTCCCTGACTTCGAGCACAACACTCTTATAGGCCATCCGTTTGCGTTTCCCCCGTCCTGATCGCTTTGTTTGAATTACAACCTGCCATCAGCCGAGGTGCTCGACTGGCTGGCTTGCCATCAGGATCGCGGAATGCGCCTGGGCCACGGCGCTGGATTTGCCTTTGTCCGCCAGAGCGGACAGTACGGCATGGTCGTCGAAACGGAAACGGCACAACACCTGATTGGACGCCGCCAGCTTGACGGTCTGCGCCAACGACAGATTGGCGAGCACATCGGCTAACTGGTCCGAAATCCCCATGCGAAACATGCCCGTCGGCTTGTCTTCGCGCAGCAGTCGCTGGGCGAGCAGGAGATAAGACAGGTTGACTTCTCTGATCTCATTGAGCATTTCGCTTGTCGCGCTCATGATTCCCCCGGGGTGTATCTGGCTGGTCAGGCCGTTACGGAAACGTTTGCTCGGACGCGCGCACTTAAACCGCACGAATCGGCTCGTTTCTGGTCTTGCGAGCATTGTGTCGAAAGGGGGGGCGGACGAAAATCGGACAGACACCCAGCCTTGTTGACGGATTAATCCGTCATTCGTGTAGGAATTTTTCCTACAAAGGCGAGTCGGGGAGCGGGTTTGCGGAGAGCGAAGGCGCGCGATCTGAATTTTCCACGCGCCTTGAATTCACTGCTTTCACCGATGTGAACCAGATGGTGAGTCTGATCGACTCATGGCCCGCACCGTTACAGCGGTGAGCGGGAATTATAAGACGTTTTCACTTCTCTGCAATGTGCACCCTGTAGGCATCGCGCTCCACGTTTCGGGCCCGCGCCTTGCTGGAGGCTTCTCAGCGTTCGAATAATCATCCGGCGGCTTTTCCCGATTAGGGAGATGAGCGCCCAGACGACCTGTAACGCGCCATGTTTCGCGCTGTAACAACATTAAGCGTTTGAAAAATAACTCGAATTAGCACGGCCGATCCCGATAATGAAGCTAAGGGATTACCCGATGCAGGTTCGGAACACCCCCGGGCGGCGGCTTACCGCGCCCAACCGTCCGTCAGGCATTCGCTCTTCGCTCTGCTCAAGCGCTGCTGTGCGATGCCGTTCTGATTAGGAGAAAACGCATGCGAATCGCACAAATTGCGCCACTGTATGAAGCTGTTCCGCCGAAACTTTACGGTGGCACCGAACGCGTCGTGTCGTATCTGACCGAAGCACTGGTCGACCTCGGCCACGACGTCACGCTGTTTGCGAGCGGCGACTCGGTCACCTCCGCGAACCTCGACGCCTGCTGGCCTCGTGCGTTGCGCCTTGATCCGACGATCCGCGATGCGCTGGCTCCGCACGTCCTGATGATGGAAAAGGTCCGCAAGGTTGCGCACGAGTTCGACGTGCTGCACTTCCACCTCGACTACATGCCGTTCCCGCTCTTCACGACGATGGACACGCCGTTCGTGACGACGTTGCACGGCCGCCTCGACTTGCCGGAACTGCAACCGGTGTTCGATGCGTTCTCCAACGTGCCGGTGGTCTCGATTTCCGATTCGCAGCGTGCACCGCTGCCGCAAGCGAACTGGCTCAACACGATTTACCACGGTCTGCCGGAGCAGCTACTCACGCCGCAAACCCACAAGAAGCCGGAGTATTTGGCGTTCCTCGGCCGCATTTGTCCGGAGAAGCGCGTCGATACGGCTATCAAGATCGCTGCCCAAAGCGGTTTGCCGCTGAAGATCGCCGCCAAGGTGGACAAGGCCGACCAGGAATACTTCAAGCGCGAAATCGAACCGCTGCTCTCGCTGGCGCATGTGGAATTCGTCGGCGAGATCAATGAAGCGCAGAAGCCCGAATTCCTGTCCGGCGCCAAGGCGCTGCTGTTCCCGATCGACTGGTCGGAGCCGTTCGGTCTCGTGATGATCGAGTCGATGGCGTGCGGCACGCCGGTGATCGCATTCAACCGGGGTTCGGTGCCGGAAGTGATCGACCATGGCGTGACGGGTTACATCGTCGAGGACGTGCAAGGCGCGGTCGCGGCGCTGCAACGCCTGGACGAATTGTCGCGCACCGAGATCCGCGCCCAGTTCGAACGTCGCTTCAGCTCGAAGACGATGGCCCAGAATTACGTGGATGGCTATTCGGCATTGATCGACGCCACGCGCCGCCCGGTGTTGCGTCAGGTCGCGGTGGGCTAAACGCGGGTTCAAGCGGCCGGGCAGTTTTCGCTCTGCCGCTTGAGTATCGAAATTCGCCGCTTACGGCGTTTCCGATTTGCAGATCAATAGTGAGTCAATTTGTCGTGTGAATCGTTTGCGCGAGCGGCAAATCCAAGTTATCCCGCTTCTTTGTCCAGAAAAGCCGCCCCGCGAGGGCGGCTTTTTTAATACGGGTATGGATGCGCTTCCATCGCGGATTAGCACTCAGCAAATAAAGACCGCGTGCCAATAAACCTTCAGTTGGCTTTCGCCTCGACCGGCAATCGGCTCAAGCCGCACCAATCAAAAAGCGCTCGCGATTTTTACCGACGATCCACTTGGGCGGTTTGCCGCGCCCGCTCCACGTATTCCCCGACTTCGGATCCTGGTACTTTGCCGGCAGCGGCGCCTTCTTGGGCGGGCGGCCACGCTTGGCGGCAACCGCAAAGCCGAGGTCTTGAGCCGTCAGACCGTATTCAGCGATCTTTTGGCGGATGTCGGCGACCACATTGTCGATTTCAGTACGCCGCGCTTCTTCTGCTTGTGCCTGCAATTTGGCGATCTGCGCTTTGAGGTCTGCATATTGAGACATTCCGGTTCTCCCCTTTTCTAGAACTCATTGGCTCGCAGACTAACTGCAATTATAAAAATTCGCAATGGACAAGAATACCGATTTAGCAAGATATCCTCTGATAATTATTAACATCGGCGAATTGTAAAACGGCATCTTTATCTCGCAATAAAAAGGTAAAGGCGACACCACATTGACAATTCTTGACACATGATTTGGCGGGCTTTCCCTAGAATTGCGCGTTCACGGCATGCAGACGGACTTAGCCGCGCGTGCCAGCGGAAGCCCCATCTTTTTAGGATTACCAATCATGCAGCTGTCAAAGCGCCTCGCTGCCGAGTTGTTCGGCACTTTCTGGCTCGTGCTCGGGGGCTGCGGCAGCGCTGTCCTCGCTGCCAACTTCGCCGGCCCGGTTCACGGTCTGGGCATCGGCTTCGTGGGCGTCTCGCTCGCGTTCGGCCTGACCGTGCTGACCATGGCTTTTGCGATCGGCCACATTTCCGGCTGCCATCTGAATCCGGCGGTCAGCGTCGGCCTGACCGTCGCCGGGCGCTTTCCGGCGCGCGACCTGCTGCCGTACATCGTTGCCCAGTTGATTGGTGCCGTGCTGGGTGCGCTGGTGCTGTCGCTCATCGCGTCAGGCAAACCCGGCTTCGATCTCGTCGCCAGCGGCTTCGCAAGCAACGGCTATGGCGAGCGCTCGCCGGGCCACTACTCGCTCGCCGCGGCATTCATTTGCGAAGTCGTGATGACCGGCTTCTTCCTCTTCGTCATTCTCGGCTCGACCGATAAACGCGCGCCCGCCGGCTTTGCGCCGATCGCCATCGGCCTGTGCCTCACACTGATTCACCTGATCTCCATTCCGGTCACCAACACGTCGGTCAACCCGGCGCGTTCCACTGGCCCGGCGCTCTTCGTCGGCGGTGCAGCGATGGATCAGTTGTGGCTTTTCTGGGTTGCGCCGATCCTCGGCGCAGTGATCGCCGGCGTGTTGTACCCGGTTATCGCCGAAAGCCGCAGCGGCAATTCTCAGAAGCTGGCGCTCGACTAATTCGCGCGCAGTCATTTAAGCAACAAAGCGGGCGCTAAGGCGCCCGCTTTGTTTTGCGGCGAACGGCGACGGGCTCGATATCGCAGCGATGACGCACTCGCGCCCGCTGCTAGAATCGTGCGACTTCCCAAGCTCGCACAGGTGCTCCCTATGAAGCGTTTCCGCGGATTCCTGCATGGCGTCGCACTCTCCATCGGCGGCTTGTGCGCGAGTCTGTTGACGCCGCCTACAGCGCACGCGGCTGACGGCCAGACGGAAACGCTCGTGTTCGTGCGGCACGGTGAGAAACCCGCCCAAGGCTATGGGCAACTGAACTGCCAAGGGCTCAACCGCGCGCTGGCGTTGCCGGCCGTGATCGCGGCCAAGTTCGGCAAACCGGATGCGATCTATGCACCCGATCCGGGCCAACAGAAAGACGACAGCGGCAAGCCCTACTACTACATCCGGCCGCTTGCGACAATCGAGCCGACCGCCATCCAGTTCCAGATGCCGGTGCAAACGCCGTATGGTTTCGCTCAGATCGACCAGCTCGGCACCGCGCTCGTCAATCCTGCCAATCGCAACAAGCTCATTGTCGTGGCGTGGGAACACAAGCTGATCGTGAAGCTATTGCGCCAGATGATGAGCACGCATGGCGGCAATGCCGCTGACGTCCCGAACTGGAAGAGCGACGACTTCGACAGTATTTATGTTGTTCGCCTCGACTGGCAAAACGGCACCGCGCGCGCCAGCTTCAAACAAGATCGTCAGGGGCTGAATGGGCGCGCGACCGATTGCCCTTGCGCGCAGTTGCAAGGGGCTTCATCAGCGGCGGCACCGGCGGCTTTGTCGAGCGCGGCAGATTAATCGGGTAATACAGATGTAAGCCACAATTACGCATGCGGCCATGTGAATTGGGTTGAGCGAAGCGGCGGGAGCGATTCGGCGCGGCTCCAGAGGTCGTGAATCCCTATCTGGCAGGGCTTTGACCGAATGGCACTCAGCGCGCGGCATGCCTATGTAAGGCTGCTCCGGCCTTTCAAATCCTGCGACGATGCTTGCAGTCCGTAACATCTCGTCGCAGTACCCATCGACCGGAATGCGTAGATTGAACCTGTGCGACAAACATACGTCGCCTCACAGGAGAACAAACATGAAACGCATCGTCACTCACTTGCTGGTTGCTGCAGGACTCGCGGCGGGCGCATGCGGTGTCGCGCAAGCGCATACGGATCTGAACATCGGCCTGTCGCTCGGCGCACCGGTTTATGCCCCTCCGGCTCCGGTCTATGCCGCGCCGCAGCCGGTCTACTACGGCAACGGCGGCTGGGAGCATCGCTACGATCGCGGCGACTACTACCGTGGCGACCATCGATATGATCGCAACTGGAACCACAATGACCGCGGCTGGGGCCACGATAACCGGGGCGACCATGACAACCGCCGGGGCGGATGGCACGGGTGATCTTTCTGCTGCGTCTAACGTCGGCGAATGAGGCGGCTTGCTGACCCTGATGGACTCTGGTCGTGCAACGCGGTCACTAGCAGCCTGAACCAACCGACGCGCTCACTTAAAGGAAACGGCCTGCATGCATGAAACTGGATGCGGGCCGTTTCCATTTCCACTCAGGACATCAGTTCGTCGTCGAGCGAGAAAAGCTTGCGCAGATGGTGCGCGACGCCCGCTTCAAAGTTGTTGCCGATGCGCGGCACGTTCGGTAAACGCGTGATGAGGTCGGGATTGGCGTTGTTCATCATGAACGGATGGCCGGCCGTTTCCAGCAGATCGATATCGTTCATGTTGTCGCCGAAAGCGACGCATTGCGAGGCATCCACGCCAAGGCGCTCGAGTACGATCTGCAGCGCGCGGCCTTTCGATACGTTCGCCGTCATCACTTCCAGACAGTCCGGCAGCGAATAGGTCACGTACAGGGCGTCGCCGAATTCACGCGCGAGATTGGCCGCGACCCGTGCGAGATCAGCGGGAGCGCCAATGTAGAGAGCCTTCGCGATGTCGACGCCGTCGTGTTTCGGCAGGTCGGTCACCTCGTAGGTGAAGCCGGAGTCCTGGTGAAACTTCAGCAGATCCGGCGCGTCGCGGTCGATCAGCCAAGCCTGATCGGCGAACAGGTTGACGATCACGCGGCCATGCGCGCCAGCGATTTCCGGTTGTACGAGTCGTTGCACGATAGCCGGAGGCAGGTCGTCGGCGTGGATCACCGCGTTGTCCGGCGCGTGGATGCGCGCGCCATTCGATGTAATCAGATACGGATTGATGCCGAGCACGTCGCGGATGCCGGCGACGTCGCAATAATGGCGGCCCGTTGCAATCACGAACCGCAACCCGTCGCTTTCAAGTTTGCGTACGGTGGCGACCGTGAACGGATCCACCTGGTGATCCGCGTTGAGCAGCGTGCCGTCGAGATCCGTGGCGATGACTTTGTACATAGTTTGAGCAGGCGGGCAGCGTTGAAGCTGCGTATTTTACCGTTGCCGGCCGCATTCGCCGGAACGCGGTGGCCATGCACGGCTATTCTCACCGGCAAGCGCGCGACTCACGCACGCCGCGGCTCGCCGTTTTCAGCCGCCGATGCGAACCGCTTCACGTTGCGCCAACTGCAATCCACCGTGCGCCGAGTCGGCCAGCGGCTCGCGCAAACGCGCCTGATAAATCTGCGGCACGTACTCGCGCAACGGCGCGCCGAGTCCGCCGCACAACGCGACCGGCAGGCTCGCCGACGGGTCAAGCGCGGCAATCATCTTGCCCACTTCGGCGCCGGCCTCGCCGAGCAAGCGCGCCGCGAACGGATGCGTACGGTGAGCGATGACAATCGGCGCGAGCCTCGCATAAGCTGTCTGGTTGGCTTCGCAGAGCCAGACGACGAGGCTGTCGCGATCATGCGCGCCGGTGTGCGCGACCAGTGCCCGCGCCAGATCGTCGATGGGACCGCGACCGTCCAGCGCATGCTGGGCATGCACGATGGCCCGCAGTCCAAGCCACGCGCCGCTCGCTTCGTCGCCCGATGGGAAGCCGTAGCCGCTAACCTGGCGGCATTCGCCCTCGCCGTCCAGTACGGCCGCCACGCTGCCGGTGCCGAGCGCGACGATCACCCCATGCGCGCCGCCGTGTGCGCCGAGCAAGGTGGTGTAGGCGTCACTTTCCACGGCGAGTCCCGCTAGCACGGGCGCTTGTGCGCGAAACGCGGCCAGCCAGTCGCGATTGTTGACGCCTGCCAATCCGCAGCCGAGCACGCAGCGCGACCAGTCCAGCGCCTTGCCGGCGCTGGCAAATGCTTCGCCACAGCCGGCCGAGATAGCCTGCCATGCACGTTCGACACCGAGTCCCAACCCCGACGGCCCGCTTGCCGCCTGCGCCAGCTCGCGGCCTTGCGCGTCGCCGAGCACGACCCGCGTGCCGCTGCCGCCGCCGTCAATGCCGATCAGAAAGAAGTCTTTGTTCATGGAATCGAATGGGTTCCGTGGATGAATAAAGCATAGCGTGGCAGGTCAGTTTCAATCCGGCAATCGGCCGAATGGCTAGCTTGCAGTGCTCACGGCATCGGCTATGCTGGCGGGCGACATCACAACGCAGGAGCGCGACAGTGACACAGCGATGCAACTGGGTATCGAGCGAAGCGCTCGCACAGTATCACGACGCCGAATGGGGCGTCCCCTCGCGCGACGACCAGCATCTGTTCGAGATGCTCGTGCTGGAAGGCGCTCAGGCCGGCCTGTCGTGGTCGACGATTCTCAACAAACGGGCCGGCTATCGCCGCGCGTTTGCGGACTTCGACATCGCCAAGGTTGCGCGCTTTACGCCGAAACACGTCGAGACGTTGGTGAAGGACGAAAGTATCGTGCGCCACCGCGGCAAGATCGAATCGGCCATTACCAACGCCCGCGCCGTCCAGCAGATTCAGGCCGAGCACGGCTCGCTCGCCAACTTCGTCTGGTCGTTCGTCGATCAGACGCCGATCCAGAACGACTGGGCTTCTTATAAGCAGGCGCCCGCGTCGACCGACATTTCGGACGCGCTGAGCAAGGGGCTGAAGCGCTACGGCTGCAAGTTCGTCGGCTCGACGATCTGCTACGCGTTCATGCAGGCAGTCGGCATGGTGAACGACCACGAGGCGAGTTGCATGTGCCGCGCGCGATGCGCGGCGCTTGGCAAGAAAGGACGTAATCGTAAAGCGGGCTGAGGCGGCCCGGTATTCGCCCACGCTTAGTGCCGCTGTTCTAACAAAGGATGGTGGCTCAGGGAAACTCCCAGGGACCAAGGCGCGTACCCAACCTTCACCTCGCGGCGCAAGGCCTGACGGACGACACACGACGCATCACAACGCCGGACTCGGCGCGATGCGCCCGTCCGGTAAATCCCGGCTGCGCTTTCAGGGCATGTTGGTCGTTATACGGTTATGAGTTGCAGTTGCGGCAGTCGGCGAACCCTGCGGCATGGGGAGCATCGTGGAAAACGAGCCAGGCCCGGGAAATGGCGACTTTTCGCCACGCTAGTTCGGGATTCACCAAATGGAGCACGCCCGATACCGCCGGTCATGCGCTCGAACAACGAATAACCGCTGCGTAACGCACGGGAGACCAACCATGAAAACTCTTAACTTCCTGACGCATCAGGAGATTTTCGACCAAGCCGTGGCTCATTTGTTGGGCCAGAAGCGCGCCGCGCTTTTGCCGCGAGGCGGTGGCGCTTATCGCGGCTACTGTGGCGGCTGCCCGGTCGGCAGCTTCATCAAACCGCGCGACTATATGACCGCGATGGAAGGTATTCCAGTGCGCTTCATCGGCAAAACGCCTGCGGAGATGCCTGCGTATATGGACGTCGGCGTGTCCGCGCTGAAGAAGGCGCTGCTGCGCTCGCGCATCAATGTGTACGACCCGGCCACAGTCAACCTGCTCAGTTGTCTGCAAAACGTCCACGACGTTTTCGGCACTTGGGAATGGCTCGAGCGTCTGAGCTCGATCGCCCGCCAGTTTGGCTTGTCCGCCGACCGGCTGAAAAGCGCGGCGTAGGCAGGATAAAACCCGCTGCAATACCGTAACCGCGCGCCACTCTCCGGAGTCGCGGTGCGCGCGGCTAGTGGATTCAGAAACCGCGACCCAAAGGCGCGCAACCCTCATTCGCCCATTCCTTTCCGGGCTGAGCGCTCCACCTGACGCCCCAAAAGCAAAACGGCGATGTGGCTTCTTTCGAAGCTCACACCGCCGTTCGGCCGTGCGGAAAAGCGTGCTTAGTGCAGCTTTTTCGGCAGCATCTGGCTGCGCAGGCGCTTGTGCAGGCGCTTCACAGCAGCAGCCTTCTTACGCTTACGTGCCGTGGTCGGCTTTTCGTACGATTGGCGCTCACGCAGTTCAGCGATCAGGCCATTCTTTTCGATTGCGCGACGAAAGCGGCGAATCGCCACTTCGAACGGCTCGTTTTCTTTCAGAAGAATCGTCGTCATTTAATTCCTAACTCAATCACTTGATAGGGGTAAATTGCGTGGCGGCATACCGCTCACGCGCCGGCCCTCCGGTCGTTTCAGTTCATGGCCAGTAACAGGCAAACGCGGGCAGAACCCGGCCAAACCACGAATGAAACGAGAGGCAAAGCGGCCACGGAGGCCGGAAAAGAGAGGTGGGGAGTTCACCGCGGAACGCGGACAGACATAATGCAAAAGCCGCGTCTGCTGCTGTTTCGCCAACCTTTCATCAACAAAAAAGCATTGACGAAACAGGCAAAGATCTCAATTCACTCCCGATGATATCAGGAAACTCTCCATCCTACCAGGGGTTTAGGGATTGCGCCAGGTCACCTATTGCATGCTCAGGCGCTCGCTTCGTCCAATTCACGGATATCGGCGCCCGTCAGCATCAGATGAACGGCCGCCGCGAGGCTTTTAAGTTGCTCGACCGAAGTCGCGCTGGCAATAGGGGCCGTAACACTGGGGCGCGCGATCAGCCATGCCAGAGCGACAGTGGCCGGCGTGCTGCCATGCGCGTCGGCAACCCGGTCTAGCGCGGAGAGAATTCGCAAACCGCGATCATTCAGGTACTTTTCCACCCGGCTGCCGCGCGCCTTATTGGCCAGATCCGCCTGCGAACGGTACTTGCCGGACAGAAAGCCGCTCGCCAGACTGTAGTACACCACCACGCCGAGCTGGTTGGCGAGCGCCACCGGTTCGATGTCGCGCTCATATTCCGCGCGGTCATACAGGTTGTATTCCGGCTGCAGCAGTTGGTATTCGGGCAAGCCGTGCCGGCGGGATACGGCGAGTGCTTCCTCGACCCGCGCGCCGCTGTAATTCGACGCGCCGATCACCCGCACCTTGCCCGCCTCGACCAGCTTCTGATAAGCGCCCAGCGTTGCGGCGAGCGGCGTTTCGGTGTCGTCGTCGTGAGAAAAGTAGACGTCGATGTAGTCGGTCTGCAAGCGCCGCAGCGAATCCTCGACGGCCGCCTGAATGTTTGCCGCCGACAACCCTTTGCGCTGCGGATGCTTCGAGACCTTGGTAGCGAGCACGATCTTGTCGCGCTTGCCGCTCTGACGGAACCACTTGCCGATGATCGTTTCCGATTCGCCGCCTTGGTTGCCGGGCACCCATGCGGAATAGACATCGGCGGTATCGATAAAGTCGAGACCGGCGTCGACAAACGCATCCAGAATCGAAAACGAGGTGGCTTCATCGGCGGTCCAGCCGAAAACATTGCCGCCGAACATAAGCGGCGCGACCTGTAATTCCGAACGCCCAATCCTGCGCTTTTGCATGATTTCTCCAGGGTTTGTCACAAGAGAAAACGAGAATACGCCGTCTTTTCAATAGCTGCAGTGCAACTGCTGAAGAAGGCTGCAAGGGGCTTTCAGCCACATTGCAATATGCCCGGCACACAAAGCAATAGGTCCGTCATTGCATAAGTTCCTCAAGTTTTTTTTAGTGGGGCCGTCAACCTTCACTGAGGCGGCCAGCAATGAACGAGTGCTTCCGCCGATGCCAACGTGGCGTATTGGGCTCAAGGCTTATTTAGGAGATTTTCCATGCTCGGAATCAATAGCAACATCAACTCGCTGGTTGCACAGCAAAACCTTAATGGCTCGCAAAGCGCCCTTTCGCAAGCCATCACCCGCCTGTCGTCGGGCAAGCGCATCAACAGCGCGGCTGACGATGCAGCAGGTCTGGCGATCTCGACGCGTATGCAAACGCAGATCAACGGCCTGAACCAAGGCGTGTCGAATGCGAATGACGGCGTGTCGATGATTCAAACCGCATCGAGCGCACTGTCCTCGCTGACCTCCAGCCTGCAACGTATCCGTCAACTGGCGGTGCAAGCATCGACCGGTTCGCTGTCGTCGAGCGACCAGGCAGCGCTGCAGAAGGAAGTTTCGGCGCAGATCGCTGAAGTGAACCGTATCGCATCGCAAACGACGTACAACGGCACGAACATTCTGGACGGCTCGGCAGGCAGCGTGACGTTCCAGGTCGGCGCGAACGTCGGTCAGACGATCAGCCTGGACCTGAGCCAATCGATGTCGGCAGCGAAGATCGGTGGCGGCTTGGTGCAAACGGGTCAAACGGTTGGCACGATCGCGGTCAGCCTGAACGCGTCGGGCGCATACACGAGCACCGGCGCGACGATCACGTCGGTCAACGTTCTGTCGGACGGCAAGGGCGGCTACACCTTCACGGACCAGAACAACACGGCCATCACCTCGGGCGTCTCCAGCGCGATTTTCACCGCAGGCACGGCCGCTGGCACGGGCACCGCCGTGACGAACCTGACGCTGAGCGCATCGGCAGTGACGACGGCAGGCGCAGGTTCCGCGGCAGCCGTCGCCGCAGTGGCTCAGATCAACGCGATCAACAACCCGCCGACGGTTTCGGGCCTCGACATCAGCACGGTCACGGGCGCGAACGAAGCGATGGTCTCGATCGACAACGCGCTGCAAACGGTCAACACGCTGCAAGCTGCACTGGGCGCCGCGCAAAACCGCTTCACGGCAATCGCGACGTCGCAGCAAGCTGAATCGACCGACCTGTCGTCGGCACAATCGCAGATCACGGACGCCAACTTCGCACAAGAAACGGCGAACCTGAGCAAGGCGCAAGTGCTGCAACAAGCTGGTATCTCGGTGTTGGCGCAAGCTAACTCGAACCCGCAGCAAGTTCTGAAGCTCCTGCAGTAAGAGCTGACGCGGTAACGGCGATGCGTCGCGCGCAAGCGGGGCGCATCGCCGGGTTTCAAGCGACGGGAGGCATGCCTCCCGCTGTGCATTTCCATCACCTAGTGATGTAGCATCGCGCACCAACCAATACAGATTTCCAGACGCCCGGAGCCTCTGCATGTCCTCGATCTCAACCTCGTCCTCTACAGCAAGTGCCAATTCCGCGCTGCAGTCGGCTGCTCAGTCGATCATCAGCGGCTCGACGGGCAATTCGTCGATGGACGTGTCGACGCTCGTCACGGCACTCGTGAACGCGAAGGTCGCGGGACAAACCTCGGCTCTGGCGGCAAAGCAAACCTCCGACAACACGACGTTGTCCGCATACGGCGCGCTGAGCTCCGCACTCAGCGCTTTGCAGTCGGGCATCACGAATCTCGCCAACGGCAACACGCTGGCAACGTTCGCCGCGACCGCGAGCGGCACCGGGCTGACCGCGACAGCGGGCGTCGGCGCCGTGGCCGGCAGTTATTCGATCGCCGTGACGCAGATCGCCAGCTCGCAAGCCTTGTCGTCGGCAGCCTTCGGCGCCACGACGCAACTGGGCACCGGCACGCTGTCGATCTCGATGAACGGCAAATCGATGGATATCAACGTCGACAGCAGCAACAACACGCTCTCGGGCATCGCGTCGGCGATCAACGCGAGCAGCAGTAATCCCGGCGTCACGGCAACCATCGTGACCGGCACGGACGGCGCCCACCTCGTGTTGCGCGCGGCGAACACGGGGGCGGCCAACGTCATCAATGTTTCGACCAGCAACATCACCAGCGACACCGGCCTGTCGAGCCTCGGCGTGACGTCGACGGCCAGCACCACGGGCGGCCAGTCGGCCATTACGTCGGCCAATTCGAGCAGCGCCTGGACCCAGAGCGGCTTCGCGCAGGACGCGGAGTACACGATCGGCGGAATCGCGGGCAGCAGCGCGAGCAACGCGGTGACCGGCGCCATTTCAGGCGTGACGATCAATCTGACGGCGGCGGCCGTGGGCACGCCCGCGGGCACGCCGCAGACGCTGACCATCGCGCAGGACACCACCGCGCAGAACACCGCGATCAACAATTTCGTGAGCCTGTACAACACCGTCGTCACGACGATGTCCACGCTCACGTCGTTCAGCGCCGGTTCGACGTCGCAAGGCCCGCTGCTGGGCGACTCCACGCTGCAGACGATCAAGAACACGTTGGCCAACATCATCGGCGGCGCGGTCGGCTCGGGCAGCACCGGCACCACGCTGGCGGCGATCGGCATCACGTTGAAGGACGATCCGGCCGACGGCACGATGGTGGTCGACAACAACGCGCTGAACACCGCGCTGACGAGCAGCCCGGCCACGGTCGCGTCGCTCTTCAACTCGACCAACGGCATTGCCGAGCAGCTGAACGCCAGCATCACCACGTTCACGCAGACCGGCGGCATCATCGACACGCGCAACACCGCGCTGAACGCCGACCTGAAAAGCATTGCCACGCAACAAACCGCGCTCGCCGACTACACGACGCAATTGACGAACCAGTATCAGGCGCAGTTCACCGCCCTGAACACGTTGATGGCGACCATGAATAACAACTCGCAATACCTGACCGCGCTGTTCGGCGGGACCAACAGCGCGGGCGCGCTGGCCACCAACAAGGGCTAAGCCATGAGCGCGCACAACCTGAACCAGACGGAATTGGTGGAACGCGTGCTGTCGATCACGCGGGAAATCGAGCAGGCGGCCTCGCTCGCGGACTGGCCGGAAGCCGCCCGCCTGACCGAAGCGCGTTCGCCGCTGCTGATGTCGCTCACCGCGGATCAGGAACCGGCGGCGCTGGACATGATCCGCCAGATCCAGGCGATCGACGCGGCGCTCCTCGCGGACGCGGCAGTCACGCAGAACGAACTGCATTTCGAGTTCGAAGCGGCGATCGGACGCACCAAGGCCGCCGGCGAATATCAGCGGATGGCCCGCCTGTAAGAAAACCCGGAGGGGAGCCGCGCAAGGCGGCATCCGTTCCCGGAAAGCCGGTGCAGCCGGCCGACCGAATAATAAGAACTACGTGCCGAAGTGAGGCGCGCTCGTTCCCTCAGCCCGCCTCGTGCGGGCTTTTTTCTTGCCTTCCGGCTTTCCGGCCCCTTCCTCCATACGCTAAACAGGCGGCTTTTTTACCGTCATCTCCGCGCATCGGAAAGACCGGCCTCGTCGCACAATTTCCTCCATAGAACATTTTGCGCCGAGACCATGACTCTCCTGTACGAGCAGCCGCCTGCTGAATCCCTGACGCCCGAACAACAACTCGAGCAGGACATCGCGCTCGTGTTGCAAACGGCGCTCGACCATCACCACAAGGGCGAATTCGAGGACGCGCAAGCGCTGTATCGGGCCATTCTCGACGCGAACCCCAAACACGCCGACGTGCTGTACAACCTCGGCGTGCTGCTGGGCCAGACCGCCCGTACGGCGGAAGCCCTGCCGCTTTTCGAGCAGTGTCTCGGACTGCATCCCCACAACGGCCAGTACTGGGCCGCCTACATCAGTGCGCTGATCGACGCCGGCGAAACCGCCGCAGCATGGCTGGCGCTCGAGATGGGTCAGAAGCAGGGCTTGAAGGGACCGGCGGTGGACGGCTTGATCGTGCGCATGGCCAACCCCGGCAAAGTCATCCATACCTTGCCGGTCGCGGCGCAGAAGCCGCAAGCTGAGCCGGCCGCTGCAACAGACACGCCGCCGGCTGCGGAAAGCACGCGCACTACCATCGCATCGGGCCGCCGGGTCAGCCAGCAGGAAACCAACCGCTACACGGCGCTCTACAACAAAGGCAATGTCGTCGAGGCGGTGAAACTCGCCCGCTCCCTGACGCAACGCTTTCCCGCCGACGGCAATTCGTGGCGCTGGCTCGGCATCGCGCTGCACCGTCTGGGCCGCTATGACGAAGCACTCGCCCCGCTGCGCAAAGCCGCTGAACTGTTTCCCGAGGAACTCGAAAGCCGCACCGTGCTGGCCGATACGCTGCGCCTGAAAGGCTTGCCGGCGGAAACCGAGCAGGAGTGCCGCAAGATCCTCGCGATCAATCCGGACTACGCCGAAGCGCAGCGGATCTTCGGCATGTCGCTGGTTCATCAGGGCCGCGTGGCCGAGGGCCTGGCCGCCGCACGGCGCGCGATCGAACTCGCGCCGAACAATTCCACCATGTACAGCACGCTCGGCGTGTTGCTGCTCGATCTCGGCTTCGTGAGCGAGGCGGAAAAAGAATTCCGCGCCGCGCTGGAGAAGGATCCGAAAGACCACATCGCGGCCAACAACTTCCTGTTCACGCTGTCGCACAACCCCGAGATCGATCACGGCACGCTGTTTGCCGAGCACACCAACTTCGCGCGTCAGCATGAAGATCCGGTGCGCGCGCAGTGGCCGCGTCACGTGAATAAACGCTCGCCGGATCGCAAGCTGAAGATCGGCCTCGTTTCGGGCGACCTGTTCCGCCACGCCGTCGCGTCGTATTTGCTGCCGATCATGGAGCATCTTGCCAAGGACCCGAATCTGTCCTTGCATGTGTACAACAACCACATCGCCGAAGACGACTACACGCAGTTGCTGCGCAATTGCGCCGATGAATGGCAGCAGATCACCGGCATGCCGGACGCGCAACTCGCCAACAAGATCCGCGACGAACGCATCGATATTCTGTTCGATCTGTCGGGCCACACGGGCCGCAACCGTCTGCTGACTTTCGCGCGCAAGCCCGCGCCGATTCAGGTGACCTGGATGGGTTATCCGGGCACCACCGGCCTGAGCGCGATGGACTATTACCTGGTGGACAAGTACGGCGTGCCGTTCGGGCCGGCGGAAAACCTGTTCTCCGAAAAGATCGTCCATCTGCCGTCGAGCGCGACGTTCCTGCCGGAGCAGAGCGCGCCGCCGGTCAATATTCTGCCGGCCATGCATAACGGCTACGTCACGTTCGGCAGTTTCAACCGCCTGAACAAACTGCGCCGCGACGTGATCGCCCTGTGGGCCGAGTTGCTGCGCGCACAGCCGACCGCAAAAATGTTGCTCGGCGCAATCGCCACCGACGAAGACGAACAGTTGCTGATCGACTGGTTCGCCGGCGAAGGCATCGAGCGCGAGCGGTTGATGTTCCGCCGCCGTTCGAGCATTCCTGTCTATCTGCAACAGCATTTCCACGTCGATATCTGCCTGGACACGTTCCCGTACACGGGTTCGACCACGGTGCTGAACTCGTTGTGGATGGGCGTGCCCACGCTGACGATCGCCGGCGACACGCTGGCGAGCCGCGCCGGTACGACCTGGATGTCGCATGTCGGGCTCGATGACTTCGTCGTCGCGAACAAGGAAGAATTCGTTGCGCGCGGCGTGGCATTGGCCTCCGACATTCCCGCGCTCGCCGACATCCGCACCGGCTTGCGCGAACGCTGCGCAGCCTCGGCGGCGTTCCGCCCCGAGGTGGTCGCGGCAGGCGTCTCACGCGCACTGCGGATCATGTGGCAACGCTGGTGCGCCGGCGAACCGGCCGCCGCCTTCGAAGTTTCGATGGAAGACGTAACCGGCGCCGCCAGCGAAGCGCCCGTGCTGTCCGAACAAGGGGAATCCAAGTGAACGCAGCTTTGCCGCTTCGCGCTATCGAGTCACCGATCGAGTCGCCGATCGACGAGCGTATTTACGTTACCCAGCCGCATCTCGCGCCGCTTGAAGAGTTCATCCCCTATCTCCAGCAGATCTGGGACAGCAAAGTGCTGACCAACGGAGGTCCGTTTCACCAGCAGTTCGAAGCGGCGCTGTGCGAGTATCTCGGCGTCAAGCACCTTGCACTGTTCACGAACGGCACGCTGGCATTGCTCACCGCGCTGCAGGCGCTGCGCGTGACGGGCGAAGTGATCACCACGCCCTATTCGTTCGTCGCGACCGCGCACTCGCTGGTGTGGAACGGCATCAAACCGGTGTTCGTCGACGTCGATCCGGACACGCTCAATCTCGATCCCGCGAAGATCGAAGCGGCCATCACGCCGCAGACCACCGCGATCATGCCGGTGCATTGCTACGGCAAGCCGTGCGACGTCGACGCCATCCAGAAGATTGCCGACAACTACAACCTGAAGGTGATCTACGACGCCGCGCATGCGTTCGGCGTTCAGACCGACGCCGGCAGCGTGCTCGAACACGGCGATCTGGCTGTGTTGAGCTTTCACGCCACCAAGGTGTTCAACACCTTCGAAGGCGGCGCGATCATCTGCCAGGACGCGAAGACCAAGCAGCGCATCGACCATCTGAAGAACTTCGGTTTCGTCGATGAAACGACGGTGGTGGCCTCCGGCATCAACGGCAAGATGAGCGAGATCAATGCCGCGTTCGGTCTGCTGCAACTGCAGCACATCGACGAAGCCTTGGCCCGGCGCGCGCAGATCGATGCGATGTATCGCGAACGGCTGCGCGACATTCCCGGCATCCGCTGCATGCAGAAAGCCGGCGAGAAAGTGGCGAATCACTCGTACTTCCCGATTCTCGTCGGCCCGGAATTCCCGATCAGCCGCGACGCGCTGTATCAGAAGTTCCGCGATCACGACATCTACGCGCGCCGCTACTTCTATCCGCTGATTTCCGACTTCCCGATTTATCGCGGTCTGCCGTCCGCACGCCGTGAAAATCTGCCGATCGCGCACGCCGCCGCGCAACAGGTGCTGTGTCTGCCGATTTTCCCGGCGCTGACCGACGGCATGCTCGAGCGCATTGTCGGACTCATCGCGGACTGCTGATCATGACGTCCTCTGTTCGATCCGACCGGATGCAAGCGCGCATTCTCGATATCGCCGGATTTCTGCCCGAGCAGATCCTGACGAACGAGCAGCTCGCCGCGCTCTATCCGGAATGGCCGGCGGACAAGATCCTGGCCAAGACCGGCATTCAGCAACGGCATATCGCGTCGGCCGAACAGACCGCGGCGGATCTGGCTTACGAAGCGGCGCGCAATCTCTTCGCTCAGGGCGCAGTGAACGCGCAGGATGTCGACTTCGTCATTCTGTGCACGCAGGCACCCGACTATGTGCTGCCCACTTCGGCCTGCCTGTTGCAGGACCGGCTCGGCATTGCGACTCACGCCGGCGCGCTCGACGTGAATCTCGGCTGCTCGGGCTACGTGTACGGACTCTCGCTCGCCAAGGGTCTGGTGGAAACCGGCGCCGCACGCTGCGTGCTGCTGCTGACCGCCGACACCTATTCGAAATACGTGCACCCGCTCGACAAGAGCGTCCGCACCCTGTTCGGCGACGGCGCCAGCGCGACGGCGATCATCGCCTCCAGGGACAGCGACGCGTCGATCGGCCCTTTCGTGTTCGGTACGGACGGCCGCGGCGCGCAAAACCTGATCGTCAAGGCGGGACTGTTTCGCGAGCCGAAGAGCGCGCAAAGCGCACTCGAAACGACCGATGCATCCGGCAACGTGCGCACCGACGAACATCTGTACATGAACGGCGCCGAAGTGATGGCGTTCTCGCTCGCCGAAGTGCCCAAAGCAGCGACAGCGCTGCTCGAAAAGGCCGGCATGGACCGCGAGGAAATCGACTTCTTCGTGCTGCATCAGGCAAACCGTTTCATGCTCGAAGCACTGCGCAAGAAGATGAAGGTCCCGGAAGCGAAGTTTCCGATCCTGATGGAGCAATGCGGCAACACCGTTTCTTCGACGGTTCCGCTCGCATTGAAGCAGATGAAAGACGACGGCCTGCTCACGCACGGCAGTCGATTGATGTTGTTGGGCTTTGGCGTCGGCTACTCATGGGCCGGCTGCATGGTGACTTACTAGCAGGAGTGGACATGGAAAACTTTTACGAAGGAATGGCCGAAATCTTCGAGATCGACGCGAGCCTGATTACGCCGGAACTCGATTTGCACGAGCATAACTGGGATTCGCTCGCCGTCGTGTCGACGATCGCTCTCGTCGACGACTGCTTCAACGTGATGCTGAGCGGCCAGACGTTGAACAATTGCAACACCATCGCCGACATCGAAGCACTGATCAGCACGGCGAAGAAAGCAGCCTAAGGAGTTGAGCATGAGTTCGCCGGACTTCAGCGCAGGGCGCGAGTTACGCACGCAAGGCGCCCGCATCGCAGGCGTGGTGTCGTGCGTGCCGTCGAGACAGGTCGATAACGACTACTTCCTCGAGAGGTTCGATGCATCCGCTGTCCGCGACGTGGTCAAGATGATCGGCGTCAACCGGCGCCGCTGGGCCGACGCGCAGACGAGCACCGGCGATCTGTGCCGCAAGGCCGGCGAGAAGCTGCTCGCAGGACTCGGCTGGCAGGCGGACTCGATCGACGCGCTGATCTTCGTCTCGCAAACACCGGACTACCGCTTGCCCGGCACGGCGTTCGTGTTGCAGGCGGAAATGGGTTTGCCGAGCGCGTGTCTCGCCTTCGACATCAACCTCGGCTGCTCCGGCTATCCGCAAGCGCTGTGGCTCGGCATGAACCTGATTCAGACCGGCGCGGCAAAGCGGGTGCTGCTCGCGGTGGGCGACACGATCAGCAAGATCATCGACCCGACCGACCGCTCCACCACGCTGCTGTTCGGCGACGCGGGCACGATGACGGCGCTCGAAGCGTCGGAAAGCGAGGCTGCGGCGCACTTCATCATCGGTGCGGATGGCAAGGGCGTGCGCAATCTGATCGTGCCGTCGGGCGGCTTCAAGTCGTATGACGCCGCGGGTGACGAACGCATGGCCGGCAAATCGCCGCAATGCCTCTTCATGGACGGCGGTGAGGTTTTCAATTTCACGCTGAACGCGGTGCCGAAGCTGGTCTCGCGCACGCTCGATATCGCCGGCCGCGACAAGGACACGTACGAGGCGTTCCTGTTCCATCAGGCCAACCTGTTCATGCTGAAGCATCTGGCCAAGAAGGCCGGCCTGCCGGCTGAACGCGTGCCGACCAATATCGGCGACTACGGCAATACGAGTTGTGCATCGATTCCGCTGCTGATGACCACCGAACTGAAACACCGCCTGAAGGAAGAAACGCTGCAGCTGGGCATGTTCGGCTTCGGCGTCGGGTATTCGTGGGCTTCGGCGGCGCTCGCGGTCGGGCCGCTCACCATCGTGGACACGATCGAGACATGACACTCTTTGCTGACAACTGCCTCGCCGGCGGCCTCTATCTCGTGACCGGCGCGTCGTCGGGCATCGGCCAGGCGAGCGCGAAACTGGTCGCCAGCCTGGGCGGCCGCGTGATTGCCGCCGGGCGCGACGAGGCTCGCCTTCAGGCGACGCTCGCCGGGCTTCACGGCAGCGGTCATGTTATCGCCGTCGCATCGCTCGCCGACGCCGATCAAACCGCCGAATGGGTGAGTCACCTCGCTGAAACGCACGGCACGTTTGCCGGCGTGTTTCACGCGGCCGGCGTCGAGTTGATTCGTCCGGCGAAGCTGACGAAACAGGAACAGCTGGACCAGGTGTTCGGCAGCAGTTTGTATGCGGCGTTCGGCATTGCCCGCGCCGGCAGCAAGAAAAACGTGATCGCGGATGGCGGTTCGCTCGTGTTCATGTCGTCGGTGGCCGGTTCGACGGGTCAAGCGGGCATGACGGCTTACTCCGCCGCCAAGGCGGGCATCGACGGATTGGTCCGCTCGCTTGCCTGCGAAATGGCGCCGCGCAAGATTCGCGTCAACTCGATCGCGGCCGGCGCGGTTCACACCGCCATGCATGAGCGGCTGACGGGCGGCAGCCCCGACGAAGCGCTCGCGGCCTACGAGAAGAGCCACCTGCTCGGCTTCGGCGAGGCCGACGACGTCGCGCAATCCGCGCTGTTCCTGCTGAGCGGGGCGAGCCGCTGGATCACCGGCACCACGCTCGTCGTCGACGGCGGATATAAGGTTCGATGATGGTGAAGCGACTGATCGTGGCCGGCTGCGGCGCTTTCGCGCGCGAGCTGATCAACTGGGCGCAAGACGCGGCGGACGCGGGCCGGGGGGCAAGCGTCAGCGCATTTCTCGACGCAAATCCGGCCGCGCTGGAAGGCTATCCGTACCAGCTCGAATGGCGTGGCGACATCGACAACTATTGCCCGCAGGATGGCGAAGCCTTGCTCGTCGCTATCGGCGACCCTGCTGCCAAACGCGCCGTGGTGGCGCGCCTGCGTGAGCGCGGCGCGGTGTTCGCGACCCTCGTGCATCCGAGCGCCGTCATCGCGCGCTCCGCCGTGCTCGGCGAAGGTGTGGTGGTGTGCCCTCAAGCGGTGGTGTCGGCCGACGCGCGCGTCGGCGACTTCGTCGCGATCAACGTGCTGTCGAGCGTCGGCCACGACGTCAAGCTCGGCAATTACTCGACGCTCAGCTCGCACGTCGATCTGACCGGCTACGTGCAAACCGGCGAGGGCGTATTTTTCGGCAGCGGCGCGAAAATCCTGCCGAAGCTGAAGATCGGCGCACGCGCGAAAATCGGCGCCGGCGCCATCGTGATGCGCTCGGTGGCTGAAGACGCCGTGATCTACACCGCGCCCGCCAGGAAGCTCTGACATGACGCTCGACCGGATTCTGTTCGAACAGTACTGGCATCTCGCCTGTCATCGCCGTGAGCTCGCCAACGACGGCGACTTCATCAAATTCGACGGCGTGTCGGGCGAGATCGTCCTGTTCAACGACAACGGCGAGATCGTTGCATTCGACAACACCTGTCCGCACCGCGGCGCGCGAATTTATACCGATGAGCACGGCAACCGGCCGGCGACCTGCGGCTATCACGGCTGGACTTATAAGAACGGGACGATCATCGTGCCGGAGAAGGCACGCTTCAAGTCGTGCGATATCGACCGCGCGCGCTTCAATACATTCCAGGTCGACTGGTGCGGCGACTTCGTGTTTTTCGCGATCAAGCCGCGCACGGACTTGTACGAACAGTTGGGCAAGAGCGCGGATATCCTCGAGAACATTTCGTTCAATGTCGACCGGCGCCTCGATCTGAACCGCTACGACTACGAGTGCTATTGGCCGCTCGCCGTCGAGAACGCGCTCGAGCCGTATCACATTGCCGCGGTCCACACGGAAACGCTCGCCACCTTGCAACTCGGCGACGGTCAGAACGTGTTCGACGGCGCCAATTCGATCTGGTACGCGCCACTCGGCAATGCACGTCTTGCCAACCAGTTGGCGCGCCTGCGCAGGCTGTTCAATATCGACTACCAGTACGAGGGATATATGAGTCTCTATATCTTCCCGTTCACGATGATCTCGTCGACGTACGGCTACTCGTATTCGCTGCAGAACTTCTTCCCGGCGCGGCAAGGCGAAAGCCGCACGCGGTTCACCAGCCGACTGTACGCATCGAACACGCTGAATGAGAACGCCACGCGCGTGCTCGATTCGTTTTTCGAATCCACCGTGCGAATGAACCAACAGGTGTTCGACGAAGACCACGACATCTGCAAGTTGCTTCCGAAAGAAAGCTGGTCGACGGATGCGCTCCGTTTTCCGTCGGATGCGGAAGTGAAGATCGACCATTTCAGGCAATCGTGCCGCGCCGTCGGCGAGACGAGCCTGGCTGTGCCGCACCAGATCCAGACGTCGATCGACAAAGCCGCTTCGCTCTACGCGGCCGGCGCCGTCGATTGAAGCCAACACCCCAGCGAGAATTTCACCATGGCCACGCCATCCAAATTCGATAACGACACCTTCCCGCTCACGCGGGAACACATGGACGCTTTCGTGCGGCGCACCGCCGACCGCCTCGCGGAACACACCGGCAAGCTGCTCGAAGTGGGACCGCAAGATCGGTCTCTGGTACGCCAGTGCTTCACGAACTTCAGCGTCGACACATTCGACGTGGTCGACACCTACAAGCCGACAATCGTCGGCGACATCACCAAGGTCAATGCGGCGATTCCGGAAAGCGCATACGACGTGGTGGTGTGCATGGACGTGATCGAACACACGCTGAACCCGTTCGACACGGTCAAGGAAATCCGCCGCATTCTGAAGCACGAAGGCCACCTGATGATTTCCGCGCCGCTGAACTGGCGCATTCACGGACCCTCGCCGGATTGCTGGCGCATCACCGAGCACGGCTGGAACGTGCTGCTGCGCGATTTCGATATCGTCGAGATCGACATTCTGGAATCGCCGGAGCGCGAACTGTTCCCGTTGAAATACAACGTGCTCGCGAAGTGCAACAAATTCAAGAACACGCAAGACAACGAACTGACGTTCCGATTCATTTAGCCTTCGACATGAAAAATACCCTGGCATCCGTTGAGGCGGTCATCGATCAGATCGCTTCGGAGACGTTCAATCCGGACGTCTTCAAAGAGACTGGCGTATTCGTGATGCGCAACGCGATTCCGCGGCCTGTCGTGCAGGAATGGCAAGCCGAGTGGCAGGCGTTTTACGACGCGCAGTTGGCCGAAGGCCGCGACGTCAACAAGGCGAATCCGGTTTCGCTCACCGAGCAATTGCCGCCGAAGCTGGCCTCCATGTACAAGGAGCCGGTTTTTGCCGAGACGTTCCGGCAGATATTCGGCGAACACGTCGCGCTGTACAACCACCGTTTCGTGATCAAGGACAAGTTCAGTTCGAACAAAGTGTTTCTGCATCAGGACAGTTGCTATCACCTCGGCAATCTGAACAAGTGCAGCATGTTCGTGCCGCTCAGCATCGTCAACGCGGACAACGGCGGCATGTCGTTTTACGCGGGCTCGCACAAACTGGGCGTGCTCGGCGATGCCGGCGAGATCAATCCGGACAGCTTCGAATTCAAGTGGCCGAAGCTCACGCCGGAACTGAATCCGGGCGACTTCGTGATCATGAACAGTGCGCTATGGCACGAGTCCGGCCCGAATGTGTCGGGTATCGACCGCATCATGGCCGACACCATCGTGCAGCCCGCGGACGATCCCACCGGCAAGGATCTGCTGTGCGGCGAATGGCAAACGGATATTTTCTATTCACCGACCAACTACATTCGCTACTTCGTCAATTCGCGTGTGTTGAAGCTCATCAAGTATGAGAAAGAGCGCGCGGCCGCCGCAGTGTAATCCCGGGTTTGCTGCGCGCAGCGCAGCAGCGCACCGTGCTTGCGCATTTTGCCGCAGCATTACTGAAACGTCGCATTGACCGACAGTTGCACCACGTTGCCCTTCGGTCGGTTGCTGGTGTTGAATTCGTTGACCCAGCGCAGCGCAGCCGACACGGGCGTTTTCTGAATCTTGCCCGACCAGGTGATCATCGGCCCGACGCCCACGGAATGGCCCTGAGCGCCGCCGACAATGTCCGCAATGCCGCCGCTGTCGTGGCCGATCTGCTGGACATAACCACCCACCACGCCGACGCCCCAGCCGTTGCTGAAGCGCTTGAGTGCGAGCAGATCGAGCACGCTGACCGGCGCGTTGTGATAATGGGTATCCTTATTCGGCGTATAGAACTCGAGGCCGTAATTCAACGACAACTCAACGTTCTCCTTCGGCAGCAATTTCGTATAAGCGATTGTCGGCGTGAAGGTCCACGTGTTCTGTCCGGCATTGGCTAGCCGGTTCGAGTTGTACGCACCAGTCGGCGCGTAGATCTGAACACTGAATGCGACGTGGTCGTTCCTGGTCAGGTGATAGCCGGCAATGACTGGCGTGAAGAAGAAATCGGCGAACTGCGTGCCGTGGTCGTCCGGCAAGCGGCCATGAAACGACGAGATGTTGGTGTACTGAACCGGCACCCCGAACGACGACGCGAAGTTCCAGCCGCCCACGGTGATCCCCCACGTCTTGACCGCGGCGAGGATCGTGTATTCGGCCGTCGCATTGACGCCTTGCGTGACCTGCCCGGCAATCGGAATCGACTTGCTCGCGCCTAGCGAGCCTTCGTAGTAGACCGTGGCGGCCGACACGATCCAGTCGCTGGTGGGCGGCACGATGCCGCCGTACGGCGTTACCTGCTGGCCGGTAATCGGACGGCCGATGCCGCCTTCCGTCGCCCACGCCGTCTGGGAGAGACTCACGCCGACCGTTGTCACGAGCGCGCCTCTGCACAATCCGGCAACGAGCCGCCTGGCTGCGAATAAACAGTTAGGTTGACTCATAATCGTCCTCATCGAATGGCAGTTCGGCATTCTCACTCCTGCGGCACCGCATCGGGGCAGCCTGCGTCCGCAAGCCACACTGCGCGCGCGCGCGCAGGTTGCATGAGCGCTCCTTGAAACGAGAGGCGTCGCATCAAACGAAGCATGTGGAAAAGAGAAGATTCACCGAGCCGGCACCGCTAGGAATACTGGCGGCGATTTTAGAAGTTACAGAGATAAATTTGTGGCACGGCTGAAAAGCGAGATCGGTCTCGACCGACTTGCCCGCTTATTCAATTGGCATTGTGTTTTGCCAGGTGAGTCTCGACCCTCAACGTCTAAAAAATCCCACAACGGCTGCAATTACCGCTTCGGCCCATTAGACTGGCGCTCGCTTGAATTCGACCCACCGCTTTCGATGAGGCTTTCATGATTCGCACGCTGCACCGGTACTGCATTGCCTTCACCGTTGTCCTTCTTTCCGCCTGTTCGGTGACGCCGCGCCAGGACGGCGTGTCGCAGACCGGCGCATCGACGGCCGCCGCGTTGGCATCATGGAACGACACGAAGACCAAACGGTCGATCGTCGACTTCGTGACGCTGGTGACGACGCCCGAGTCCAAGGATTTCATCCCGCGTGCCGACCGGATCGCTGTATTCGATAACGATGGCACACTGTGGCCTGAGCAGCCCGCCCCGGTACAACTGGTGTTCGCGCTGCAACGTGTGAAGACGGTGGCCGCACGGCATCCGGAATGGAAGCACCAGGAACCGTTCCGCTCGATCCTCAAAGGCAATCTCAGGAATGTGGCGGCAAGCGGCGACACCGGCTCGATGCGGTTGTTGGCGGCGGCCCACGCCGGCATGACGGGCGATCAGTTCGCCGCGCTCGTGCACGAATGGTTCGATTCCGCGGGCGACCCGCGCTTCAACCGGCCTTATGCCGATCTCGCGTATCAGCCCATGCTCGAGTTGCTCGCCTATCTGCGCGCGAATGGCTTCAAGACCTATCTGGTGACGGGTGGCGACGTCGAGTTTGTCCGCGACGTGGCCCAGCGCATGTATGGCATTCCGCCCGAGCAGGTGATTGGCAGCACCGTCAAATACCGGTACGGCCAGAGTAACGGCGCGGTTTCGCTGACGCGTCTCTCGCAGGTCGACACGTTGCTCGACGGCTCGGCCAAACCGCTGGCCATCGATCGCGTGATCGGCAGGCGTCCGGTGATCGCGTTCGGCAACGCGGATGGCGACGCGCCGATGCTCGAATGGACCTCGGCAGGCGACGGCCCGCGGCTCGCCGCGCTCGTGCATCACACGGACGCGGAGCGCGAATACGCATACGACCGCGCGGCGAAGAGCGGCAAGCTCGACAAAGGTCTGGACGAGGCCGGCGCGAAAGGCTGGCTTGTCGTCGATATGAAAGATGACTGGAGAACCGTGTTCAAGCCGGACGGCGCGACAACGGCCACGGCGGCGACAACGGCCCGGGCGAACTGAATGTGAAACGCAGAGGGCCGTCCGGCTAACGGCCTTCTGCGACTATTTTCAGCTGTGGCCGGCGGCTCGTTTAGCGGCTCAGCGTAATCGCCAGATACGTGGCATAGAGCACCCCGCAAACCAGCAATGCCCAAACCGGCACGCCGCGCTCACGCACATTGACCCGCAGCCACGCCGCGGCGACGAGCGTGATTACGATGCCGGTCACCACTTCGATACGCGGCACCCACGGCGTCAGCAGAATACCGATCGCGGGCAGCAGGGTGCCCTGAAACACCATCGCACCGGTGATGTTGCCGAACGCCAGCGTGTCCTTGCCGCGGCGGATCCACAGAATGCTGTTGACCTTCTCGGGCAGTTCGGTGGCGATCGGAATGATCAGCAGCGAGAGCAGCAGCGGCGACACGCCGAGCGCCTGCGATACGCCACGCACACCATGGATGAAGCCTTCCGCGCCCCACACCAGCAACGCGACGGCCAGCGTCAATTGCACCACGATGGTCGCGAGGTTGGTCGGCACGCCGAGGCGCGAGATCAGCATCTTGCCCGGCGCTTCAGTGCCGTGGCCGGCATCGACCAATTCATTCGATGCGCGGAAGGTCATCACCACATAAGTGACGTACACGCCGACCAGCGCCAGGCTGAAGAGCGCGCGCACGATCATCTGCTCATGCGGCACGTACATCGCGGCCGCTGCCAGTACGAACGCACACAGGAAATAGTTCAGGTCGCGCGTGAAGCCCGTGCGCTCCGGCGCGACCCAGCCGCGCGCGCCGCGCGAGCCGAGAATTGCGAGCGTCATGAGGAAAGTGGAGAGGGTGGAAAGCATCAGCGGCGCACCGAGAATCGCGCCAACGCCGATCTCCTGATTGACCGCGCTATCCGTCGTGCCGCTGGCGATCGCGAGCAGCGGCACGAGCGTCTCGGGCAACGCGGTGCCGACGGCGGCGAACAGTGAACCCGTCACGCCTTCGGAAATCTCGAGGCGTTCACCCAGATGCTCGAGTGCATTGGTGAAGAGCTCGGCCGCCACCAGAATGACGACGAGCATGATGGCAAGTTCGAGCAGGAGACCGGTCATGCGTGGCACCCCGCAATCACGCAAAGGCAGCGACGCGGCGGACGGGTAGTAGGGGAGACTGGCAAGTTACGACGATGTTTCACAGGGCTGCTCCGCGGTCGGACGTCGATGACAAACCAATGACGCACCGCCGCCCGTCCGACCAGAACGAGGCAGTGCGTCAATGGTCTCGCCAAACCGACGCGGTCGAACGCGCCATGACCCGCAGGCCAAGTATGTTGACGCGCTCTCCTTCAATGGATGAAGGAAGGCTACTCCCCAGTGACCGGGGGATTCTAACGGCAGGGGGCGTTTTCAACAACCTTGTTGCGGTGACGGCGGTTGTTGGAGCTAATCGGATAGCCAGGTAGTCGGGAATTTAGCCCGTTAGTTGAAGTGATATTGCACGCCGATTGTGAAACTGTTATTTGTTCTTCGGGTCCCGTCGTGATTGCTGGTGTCGGTTGTCCATTCGCTCACCGCGCTCATGTGTTTAGCAAACTTATATTCGACGCCTAAACCCCAGTGAAGGCGTGTGTCCGGCCGGTCCATTGTCAATCCAACACGTATGTACGGCATACACTGATTGAATGGCATGCCAAATTTCGCATCGATTCCGCCATCTTTAGAAGTTGTCGAGCCGTGATGCAGATCGGCAAAAACTTCCGCGCCTGCAACGAAGCGATCGACATCGAAGTTATATCCCGCCGTAAACCCCGGAAAAATCGCAGTATGCGATGCTTTATTGACGGCGCCTGAAGCATCGGAGGTATTCACGCCCAACTTGAAACCCACATAGGGGCCGGCAAACTCGCTTGCGCCCGTTTGAGGAGGCACTGATTGCGCGTGGACGAGATTGGATAGCATCATGATCGATGCGGTTAAAATCAGCCGGGTTATTTTGTACATGACCTGCAATAAAACGATTGGCGCGCGGATAGATCGCGACACCTTATTAATCAGTGAAGCGATGTCAAAATTCCGCTCCGGGGATATTCACGCGCGATGGAATTTGCATGACCAAAATATGCTAATTCAGGAAATAGGATGGGGCTATGCGAAATGTCCGCATGGAGACCTTCAAACGTCCGATTCTTAATTTACGGCACAAATAAAGCGGGACGTTTTGGGACGAATCTGCAAAGGGACATGCGAGCATACGTAAGGCGTTGCCAAACGACTATTGCAGGAATGTGGGGTCTTAGGCGGCACGCGTGTGACACGACCGGGCCGTAAGAAACAAAAGGGCTTAGCGCATATTGCGTAAGCCCTTGAGCGAGATCGATTCTTTATGGTGCGCCCGGCTGGGATCGAACCAGCAACCCCTGCCTTCGGAGGGCAGTACTCTATCCATTGAGCTACGGGCGCTTCAACACGAAAGCGTGGCACCAGAACGGATGCGACGCCAAAGCGAGACCGAAAGGATACCCGGTTTCCGCCATACCGTCCACCGGACGGCCTGCATGGCGGTCTTCGCGGTCTTTCAGGCAACCCGCGCGATGCGGGTAAACGCCTGCTGAACACCGCGCCGCGCCCCTCGCCGCCGTCGAAATGTTCCGTCTATAATCGTCCGTGGCTGATTAAAGAACAAGAAGTTGCCGTCACGCTGTACCGCTCACATACCCACGGAGACGAGACAAGCATGAGCGAAGCACCACACGGAGCCCCGATCAAAACCCCCGGACAGCTCGTCGCCGCGATCATTGCCAGTTTTGCGGTACCGATCGTCATCATCGTTCTGTTAGTGATCTACGTCGACAATTCGACGCGCACCGGCGCCGGCACCGACTCTCTCTCCGAAGCCGAGGTCACCGCCCGCATCAAGCCATTTGCCCAGGTCGACATTCGCGACGCCAACGCGCCGCGCGTCTACAAGAGCGGCGAGGAAGTCTATAAGGCGGTGTGCTCCGCGTGTCACGCGTCGGGTGCGGCAGGCGCGCCGAAATTCACCAATACCGCCGACTGGGCACCGCGCATCGCGCAGGGCTTCGACACGCTGCTGCACACGGCGCTCTCCGGCAAAGGCGCGATGCCCCCGCGCGGCGGCACCAGCCCGGACGACTACAGCGATTTCGAAATCGCCCGCGCGGTCGCCTACATGGCCAACAATTCCGGCGGAAGTTTCCCCGAACCGGCTCAGCCGGCAGCGGGCGCACCAGCGGCGGCGGCATCCGGTGCTGCGGCTGCGGCGCCGGCCGGCGCTTCCGACGCGGGTGCGGCACAGGCCGCCGCAGCGATGGCCGCCATGGCGAGCGTACCGCAAGCAGCCGCGCCGGCAGCGGGCGGCACGCAAAGCGCGGACGCGTCGCAGGCCGGCAAGGCGTTGTATCAGCAGGTTTGCCAAGCCTGCCATGCGGCCGGCGTGCTGAACGCACCCAAGTTCGGCGACAAGGATGCCTGGGCGCCGCGCCTGAAAGAGCCGATGGACACGGTCTATAACTACGCGCTGCACGGCAAGGGTGCGATGCCTCCGAAGGGCGGCTCGACTGCTTCCGACGCGGACGTGAAGGCCGCCGTCGACTACATGGTCAGCGCGGTGAAGTAAAAACGCTCGCGGCGTTGGCCGCACCACTAAAAAATCCCTGCACCGTTGGCGACGCGGTGCAGGGATTTTTTTATATCTCGGCCTGCAAATGGGCCTACGTCATCTCAACGTTTTCAGCGCCAGTTCAAGGCTTCTGCAACAGCGCCTTCAAACTCGCGAGCCGGTCTTTCGGCGACATCGGCGCTTCTTCGGGCGTCGGCGGCGGGGCGTCGTCGAGCAGCATTTCGGGGATGAAACGCGACGGCTCGCACACCACCGTCTCGCGCGCGCGCTTGCGCTTCTTGCACCAGTTCAGATGCAGACTGCGCTGCGCACGCGTGATCGCCACGTACATCAGCCGGCGTTCTTCTTCGATGCGCGCGTCGTCGATCGGCTCGTCGTCGGGACCGCCGCGATGCGGCATGATGCCTTCCTCGACGCCCACCAGAAACACGTGCGGATACTCCAGACCCTTCGACGCATGCACCGTCGAAAGCCGCACCGCGTCGGGATCTTCCTCGCGGCCTTCGAGCATCGACATCAACGCCACGGTCTGAATCAGGCCGAGCAGACTCTTGCCGGTGTCGCCTAGACCGTCGGCGGTGTCGTAGCCGGTGGCTTCGTCGTTCGCCGTGCCCGCAGGCTCAGCCTTCGTGCCCTTGCGCTTGAGCCACTCCATGAACTCCAGCACGTTTTGCCACTTGGACTGCGCCTGACGTTCGTCGAACGCGTCGTAGAGATAGGCCTCGTAGTGGATCGCGTCCATCAGTTCGTCGAGCAGCGTGCCGGCGGCATCCTTTTCGGCGCGATCGGTGAGGCGCTGCATGAAGTCGCAGAACACGCGCATGGGTTCGATCTGCCGTGGCGAGAGACGCGCCTCGATGCCGCCCATGTACACTGCCTCGAACAGCGACACCTTGGCCTGGCCCGCGAACGAGCCGAGCGCCTCGAGCGTCGTATTACCGACGCCGCGTCGCGGCGTAGTGATTGCGCGGATGAACGCGGGGTCGTCGTTCGCGTTGGCGATCAGACGCAGATACGCGCAGATGTCCTTGATCTCGGCCTTGTCGAAAAACGATTGGCCGCCGGACAACACATACGGAATCCGCTCGCGCCGCAACACCTGCTCGAAAATGCGCGCCTGAAAATTGCCGCGATACAGGATCGCGTAGTCGCGGAAATTCGCGCGCCGCTCGAACTTGTGCGCCGACAGGCGAAACACCACGGATTCGGCCTCGTGCTCTTCGTCGTTGCACGGCGTGACGGTGATCGTGTCGCCCATGCCGTGCTCGGACCACAGCTTCTTTTCGAACAGCTTCGGATTGTTCGCGATCACGTTGTTCGCCGCGGTCAGAATGCGCACGGTCGAGCGGTAATTCTGCTCCAGCTTGATCAGATGCAGCTTCGGAAAATCCTTGCTGAGCTGTCCGAGATTTTCGAGCGTCGCGCCGCGCCAGCCGTAGATCGCCTGGTCGTCGTCGCCGACCGCCGTGAACGCCGCGCGCTTGCCGGCCAGCAGTTTCACCAGTTCGTACTGGCAGGCGTTGGTGTCCTGATACTCGTCGATCAGCAGATAGCGCAGCTTGTTCTGCCAGCGGTCGCGCACCTGCTCGTTCTTCTCGAAGAGTTCGGCGGGCAGACGGATCAGGTCGTCGAAATCGACTGCCTGATACGCATGCAGCGTCGCCACGTAATTGCGGTAGACGATCGCGGCCTGATGTTCATCCTCGTTCGCGGCGATCGCAATCGCCTGCTCGGGCATGATCATGCCGTTCTTCCACAACGAGATGATCGACTGGATCTTGCGGATGAAGCCTTTATCCGTCGAGCCTACCTGCTCCTGGATCATGCCGAAGCAGTCGTCGGAATCCATGATCGAAAACTGCGGCTTCAAACCGACATGCTCCGCTTCCTGCCGCAGAATCTGCACGCCGAGGGAGTGGAAGGTGCAGACCGTCAACTGGTTGACGGGCACTTTACGGCCTTCCTTGCCGGGCGTCGTCAGTGTCTTGCCTTCGAGCAGCTTGCCCACGCGCTCGCGCATTTCCAGCGCGGCCTTGTTCGTGAACGTGACGGCGGCGATGTGGCGCGGCTCGAAGCCCTTGGCTTCGATCAGGTGCGCGATCTTCTGCGTGATCACGCGCGTCTTGCCGCTACCTGCGCCGGCGAGCACGAGACACGGACCGTCAAGATAACGGACCGCTTCATTTTGAGCGGGGTTCAGGCCTGCGGACATCGTCTGTGGATGGGTAATGCGGTTGAAAGCAGCGGTTGAAGGCGTGGCGGCGCAATTTGCCGGCCGAAGGCCCGGAGGCATGCTGCGCGGACCCGGCGGCTGGAACGGGCGCCACGCGCGATGCGAGTGTGTTCCGGCCCGCTGCGATTCGCGCGAGAGGAGCGATGTTAACACGATTGTGTTGACGGATAGCGGCGACCAATGCCCGCGACGACGCTGACGGTCCACCGCCAGGACATGCCACAATTGCGGTGTTGCGCGCCGTCGCCGCGGTGGCAAAGCGGCGCGCCGTTTTTTGCAGGAAGACACGCATGTCCGCATCGCTGAAGATTGGATTGATGGGTTACGGTTTCGCCGGCGCGACCTTTCATGCGCCGGTGATCGAGCACTGCGGCCGCGCGAGCGTCGCGGCCATCGCCACGAGCCAGCCCGAGCACGCGCTCGCCGACTATCCGCACACGAAGGTGGTGGCCGACCTCGACGCACTGCTGGCGCTGGATGAACTCGACTGCATCGTGATCGCCACGCCGAACGACACGCACTTCGACCTGGCGCGCCGCACGCTGGAAGCGGGCAAGCATGTGGTGGTCGACAAACCGGTCACGCTGAACGCCGCCGACGCACACACGCTGGCCAACATCGCGCTCGCCCGCAGCAAGCTTTTCATGCCGTTTCACAACCGCCGCTGGGACGGTGATTTTCTGACCGTGCGCGATCTGCTCGCGAGCGGCGAATTGGGACGAATCACGCAATACGAATCGCACTTCGACCGTTTCCGGCCGGAGGTGCGGCAGCGCTGGCGCGAGGAAGCGTCGCGAGGCGGCGGCTTGCTGCTGGATCTCGGACCGCATCTGATCGACCAGGCGCTGGCGCTGTTCGGCACGCCGCAAACCGTGTCGGCAACGGTGCGCACCCATCGCGACGACGCCGGCGCGCCCGACTACGTGCACATCCAGCTCGGCTACGGCGAATTCGAAGTGGTGCTGCACGCCAGCGCGTTGACGGCGCTGGTCGCGCCGCGCTTCACCATCCACGGCACGCGCGGCAGTTATATGAAATACGGGCTCGACACGCAGGAAGATCAATTGAAGGCGGGCCTGCGTCCGGGCGACGACGGCTTCGGCGCGGGCAATGCCGCAGGTGTGCTGCGCGTGCTGGAAGGCGATCAGGAAGTCGAGCGCGAGTTGCCGACGCGCAATGGTGAGTACACCGGGTTTTATATTGCGGTGGCCGACGCGATCCAGAACGGCGTCAAATTCCCAGTGAGCGCACAGGACGCCGTCGACGTAATGACGGTTATCGAGCTTGCCACCCGAAGCTCGGAAGAAGGCGTCCGGCTGCCGTTCGATCGGATTCGTTGACGGTTTGGCCTGCGCGTCGAAACGACTTGTATACCTAAAACTGCACTCGCCGTGCACGCGGTGCGGGCCAGAGAACGCTGACAAGCGCGAAAGGAATATAACGTTACAAATCAGGCCGCGCCGCCGGTCAGCGCGGCCCGGTGGTCATCCGTTGCTACCGGGGTAGCACCACAAAACGACAATGACTTCCGGAGTGTCCATGCCCCGTACTATCCGTGCGCTCGCCGCGTGTGCCTTGCTCAGTTCCCTCGCCGCCTGTGTGGTGGCGCCTCAATCCCAGCCGGCGCCTCGTCCCAACCCGCAACAGATCGCGGATCAGCGCCTGCGTCAGGTCGACGGCCGCATCGACAATCTCAGCCGCCGGATCGACAACCGCGTGAATCAGGGTTATTACCCGCCGCCCCAAGGCGGCGCGCTGCACCATCGTCTCGACGTGATCCGTCAGGAAGCGCACGACATGGCCGCGCAGCATGGCGGCGGCCTGTCCGGCGACGAACAGCGCGTGCTGAACCAGGAACTGGACAACGCGGCACACGCTATCGGCGAATAATCGCGCCAGAATCAATTTCAGATTCCACACCGAAACAGTACGAGCGCGGGCATCACGTCCCGCGCTTTTTTTGACAGCTGCAAAGGCGCCAAGTCAACCGCCGCGCCGCTCACGGGCCTTTATTTGACAAGCCCCCGGCCCTCGCGTACATTCGCCGCACGCGTCGGGAGAGCGTGCTGGCCGCAGAAAACCGCAGGCCGCGCCGCCGAAGGGGCACACCCGCAAACTCTCAGGCAAAAGGACCGACCGCGTCGAAAAACCCGCGTCCAGGCAACATCGAGGCACAGGTTTTTCGCACTCTGGAGAGCGGCAGTAGCCGTCTGCGTCGTTTTTAATCGAGCGGATCTGGCAAGCTGCCCACCGAAGGGGCGCGCGTTTCACCGCGGCACGTCAACGTGACCACGGCAACGCAATCTCTCAGGTATCGAGGACAGAGGGGCCATGCAACGCATCGCTCGCAGCCGAAAGGCCGCGAGGCGTAGCGCCGCATGGCCTTTTTTGTTTCGCGAGACGCCCGAGGCCCCATGACCGAACTCAAACACACCCCGCTCAACGCCACCCATCGTGCGCTCAATGCCCGCATGGTCGATTTCGGCGGCTGGGACATGCCCGTCAATTACGGCTCGCAGATCGACGAACACCGCGCCGTGCGCACCGACGCCGGCATGTTCGACGTCTCGCACATGTGCGTCGTCGATTTCACCGGCGAGCGCGTGCGCGCTTTCTTCGAATACGCGCTGGCGAACAACGTCGCCAAGCTGCAAACGCCCGGCCGCGCACTGTATTCCTGTCTGCTGAATCCGAATGGCGGCGTGATCGACGATCTGATCGTCTATTACTTCGGCGAAGACCACTTCCGCGTGGTCGTCAACGCCGGCACCGCTGATAAAGATATCGCCTGGTTCGGCCAGCTCAACGCCGAAGGCAGCTTTGGCCTGACCATCACGCCGCGCCGCGACTATGCGATCGTCGCTGTACAAGGTCCGAATGCGCGCGAAAAGGTCTGGCAAACCGTGCCGGCCGCACGCGCCGCCACTGAAGCGCTGAAGCCCTTCAACGCCGCACGTATCGAAGACACGCCGTTCGGCGAATTGACCGTCGCTCGCACCGGCTACACCGGCGAAGACGGCTTCGAAATCATCGTCCCCGCAGATCACGTCGAAGCGCTGTGGAATGCATTGCAAGCTCAAGGCGTGCGCCCGGCTGGTCTCGGCGCGCGCGACACGCTGCGGCTCGAAGCCGGCATGAACCTGTACGGCCAGGACATGGACGACGACGTCTCGCCGCTCGACGCCGGGCTCGCCTGGACCGTCGACCTCACCTCGCCGCGCGACTTCGTCGGCAAGGGCAAGCTGGAAGCGGACGGCTCGCAGGCTGCGTTCGTCGGTTTGATCCTGCTGAAGGAAAACGGCAAGGCGGCGGGCGTGCTGCGTGCTCATCAGAAAGTCGTCACGCCGCAGGGCGAAGGCGAAATCACCAGCGGTACGTTTTCCCCGACCATGCAGGAATCGATCGCCTTCGCGCGTGTGCCGAAAGGCGTGCAGCCGGGCGACACAGTACACGTTCAGATTCGTGACAAAAACGTCCCCGCAAGCGTGGTAAAACTGCCGTTCGTGCGCAATGGCAAAGTGCTCGCGGTTTAAGCAAACCTGCGCGTGCGTCTACTTCCCAAGTTACAACCGAATCACACCGCATAGGAGCATCCGATGAGCATCCCGGCCGATCTGAAATACACCGAATCGCACGAGTGGGTCCGCACCGAGGCGGACGGCACGCTGACGGTCGGCATCACCGACCACGCCCAGGAAGCGCTCGGCGATATCGTCTTCTTCGAAGTCCAGGAACTGGGCAAGACCGTTACCGCGGGCGACACCGTCGCCGTCATCGAATCGGTGAAGGCCGCTTCCGATATCTACGCGCCGGTCTCGGGCGAGATCATCGAAGCGAACACCGCCGTGGCCGACACACCTGATTCGGTCAACAGCACGCCGTACGAAAGCTGGCTCTTCAAGATCAAGCCGGCTGCGGACGCCACGCAAGACCGTCTGATCGACGCCGACGCTTACACCAAGTCAATCGGCGCCTGATTCACCTTTACGTTTAACCCGACAGGTGCGGCGCGTCCTTCAGAAAGTCGCAGGACAGCCGCACCGCCAGGAACACCCATGAAGCTCGAACACCCGGATCGTCTGATGAACCGCACTCCTCTCTCGCTCGCCGCGCTCGAAGTGCATGACGCCTTCGCCGAACGGCATATCGGCCCGGACGCGGCCGACCAGCACGCCATGCTCGAAGCCCTCGGCTTTGCGTCGCGCGCCGCGCTGATCGACGCCGTCATTCCGAAGACGATCCGCCGCACCGAAACGCTGCCGCTCGGACCCTTCACGCAACCGAAGAGCGAGGCGGAAGCGCTCGCCGCGCTGCGCGAACTCGCGGACAAGAACCAGGTGTTCCGCTCGTACATCGGGCAGGGCTACTACAATGCGCACACGCCGACGGTGATCCTGCGTAACGTGCTGGAAAATCCGGCGTGGTACACCGCGTACACGCCGTATCAGCCAGAAATCTCGCAAGGCCGTCTGGAAGCGCTGCTGAACTTCCAGCAGATGATCGTCGACCTGACGGGTCTGGCGATCTCGAATGCGTCGCTCCTCGACGAAGCTACCGCCGCCGCTGAAGCGATGACGCTGCTGCAACGCATCGGCAAGCCGAAGTCGAACGTGTTCTACGTGGCCGACGACGTGCTGCCGCAAACCATCGAAGTGGTGAAGACGCGCGCCACGCCGGTCGGCATTGAAGTGAAAGTGGGCCCCGCTGCGGAAGCCGCGAATGCGAATGCGTTCGGCGTGCTGTTGCAATACCCGGGCGTGAACGGCGACGTGCGCGACTACCGCGCGCTCACCGAAGCGATCCACGCAGCGGGCGGCCACGTGGTGGTCGCCGCCGACCTGCTCGCGCTGACCGTGCTCACGCCGCCGGGCGAATGGGGCGCGGACGTGGCCGTCGGCAATACGCAGCGCTTCGGCGTGCCGGTCGGCTTCGGTGGTCCGCACGCGGCTTACCTCGCCGTGCGCGACGAGTTCAAGCGTCAAATGCCGGGCCGTCTCGTCGGCGTGACCGTCGACGCACAAGGCAATCCCGCGCTGCGTCTCGCCCTGCAAACGCGCGAACAACACATCCGCCGCGAGAAGGCGACCTCGAACGTGTGTACCGCACAAGCGCTGCTCGCGATCATGGCCAGCATGTATGCCGTCTATCACGGCCCGCACGGCCTGAAGACGATCGCGCTGCGCGTGAACCGCATCGCCGCGTTGCTGGCGGAAGGCGCGAAGCAACTCGGCTATACGCTCGCCAACGAAACTTTCTTCGACACGCTCACGTTCGAAACCGGCGCGCGCACGCAAGCGCTGCTCGACGCGGCCACCGCGAAGCGTATCAATCTGCGTCGCGTCAGCGCCACGCAAGTGGGCCTGTCGATCGACGAAACCACGACACGCCACGATCTCGCCGATCTGCTGGCCGTGTTTGCGCAAGCGGCTTTCACCAACGATGTGCCGCAAGTCGATGCACTCGACGCAAAGCTCGCCGCATCGAACACCGCATCGGTGCCGGCCGCGCTCGAACGCACCAGCGCGTATCTCACGCACCACGTGTTCAACCGTCATCATTCGGAAACGGAAATGCTGCGCTATCTGCGCAGCCTGTCGGACAAGGACCTCGCGCTCGACCGTTCGATGATCCCGCTCGGTTCGTGCACGATGAAGCTGAACGCCACCTCGGAAATGCTGCCGGTTACGTGGCCTGAATTCGGCCAGATCCATCCGTTCGCGCCGGCTGAGCAAACCGTCGGCTACCGCGAGATGATCGATCAGCTCGAAGAGATGCTGGTCGCGGCCACCGGTTACGCGGCTGTGTCGCTGCAACCGAACGCCGGCTCGCAAGGCGAATACGCCGGCCTGTTGATCATCCACGCGTATCACGCGTCGCGCGGCGAAGCGCATCGCAATGTCTGCCTGATTCCCGCTTCGGCGCACGGCACGAACCCGGCTTCGGCGCAGATGGCCGGCATGCAAGTGGTCGTGGTGGCCTGCGACGCGCAGGGCAACGTCGATATCGAAGACCTGAAGAAAAAAGCCGATCAGCACGCCGACAAACTCGCGGCGATCATGATCACGTATCCGTCCACGCACGGCGTGTTCGAGCAGAACGTGCGCGAAATCTGCGAAATCGTGCATGCGCACGGCGGCCAGGTCTATGTGGACGGCGCGAACATGAACGCGATGGTCGGTCTGACGGCGCCGGGCCAGTTCGGCGGCGACGTCTCGCACCTGAATCTGCACAAGACCTTCTGCATTCCGCACGGCGGCGGCGGACCGGGCGTCGGTCCGGTGGCGGTCGGCGCGCATCTCGCACAATTCCTGCCGAACCAGATCTCGTCGGGCTATGAACGCGCGCCGAACGGCATCGGCGCGGTGTCGGGCGCACCGTACGGCTCTGCATCGATCCTGCCGATCTCGTGGATGTATATCGCGATGATGGGTGCTAAGAACCTCACCGCCGCGACCGAAACCGCGATCCTCAACGCGAACTACGTCGCGAAAAAACTCGCGCCGCATTATCCGGTGCTGTATTCGGGCCCGGGCGGACTGGTCGCGCACGAGTGCATTCTCGATCTGCGTCCGATCAAGGAAACCAGCGGCATCACCGTCGACGACGTCGCCAAGCGTCTCGCCGACTACGGCTTCCACGCCCCGACCATGAGCTTCCCGGTGCCGGGCACGCTGATGGTCGAGCCGACCGAATCGGAATCGAAGGAAGAACTCGACCGTTTCATCGAAGCGATGATTGCGATCCGCGAGGAAATTCGCGCGGTCGAAGAAGGCCGCTCGGATCGCGAGGACAATCCGCTGAAGCATGCGCCGCACACGGCAGCGGTGGTGATCGCGAATGACTGGAAGCACGCGTATGCGCGCGAAACCGCGGCGTATCCGCTGCCCACGCTTATCGCAAAGAAGTACTGGCCGCCGGTTGGCCGCGCGGACAACGTGTACGGCGACCGCAATCTGTTCTGCTCCTGCGTGCCGATCGCCGACTACGAGTAAGCAGGCTCGCTGCCGCGCATCGCCCACTGTCTCGAATAGAGGCGGCAGGGCGGTGCGGGGTTCTGTCCTGAGTTCTCTGTCGTTCGTGCCCGCAAACGGCTAACATCACACACCGAATCAGCCTAACGAGGAGTTTCGCATGGCGCGAAAGGTGCGATTGATGCAAAGCCGGACCGAAGCAACGCGAGCGCCGAACTGGCGGCAAGCCTGCGCGCTGCTGTTGGCTGGCGCAGCCGTGCTGCTGCCGCTGCGGCAAGCGCAGGCCGCGATGAATTTTTGCGCGGCGCCCGCGCTGCAGACCAGCGAACGCACGAACGCCGATCCCGGTGTGAAAGCGCTGGTGAGCAATGTGCAGGCCCATCTGAACGACCAGCCGCATGCGCTGGCGAAGCTGCATACCGAAGGCACGCTGCCGCACGAAGGCATCTACGACCAGAGCGTCGAAGCGGAGAAAGATCTCGATCTGTTGCGCGACGCCGCACTTGCCTGGCGCGCCACTAGCGACGACCGCTATCTCAAGCTCGTCGACCGCTTGCTGTACGCCTGGGTCACGACCTATCAACCGAGCTTCAATCCGATCGACGAAACCCGTTTCGAAGGACTGATTCTCGCGTACGACATGACGGCGAGCGCGTTGCCGGTGAAAACGCGCAATGCGTCGATGGCGTTCCTGACAAAGCTCGCGAACGGCTACATCGGGCAAATCGACGCGCAGCCGCGCCCGCTCAAGGGAACGTTTAGAAACAACTGGCAAAGCCATCGGATCAAACTGATTGCCATGGCCGCGTTCACGCTCGACAACCGCAAGATGATCAACGCGGCCCAGCGTCTGTTCGTCGAGCATATCGGCGACAACATCGAGCCGGATGGTTCGACGATCGATTTCAGCGAACGCGACGCGCTGCACTACGTCACCTACGACTTGCAGCCGCTCGTGACAGCCGCGCTCGCCGCGCGTCGCCATAACCGCAACTGGTTGCCTGAGAAGGGCGCGGACGGCGCGTCGCTGGAAGCCGCGCTCAACTGGCTGGCGCCGTATGCGGCCGGCAGCAAGACGCATGAAGAATTCGTGCATTCGAGCGTTCCGTTCGATGCAAGACGTCGCGAAGCCGGCTTGCCCGGCTATTCGGGTCAGTGGGATCCTAAGAATGCGACGGAACTGTTTCACCTGGCGGCGCGCCTCGACGGGCGCTATACGCCGATCGCGCTACAGCTCGCACCGACGCCGCCCGCGTGGCTCGCCGTGTGTTTGCCGCTGCCGGCGCGGTAATCCATCTTTATCAATTGCAGGGAGCAGTAAATGGCAGTCAGCGTCTTCGACCTCTTCAAAATCGGCATTGGGCCGTCCAGTTCGCATACGGTCGGGCCGATGCGCGCGGCGCTGATGTTCGCTCAAGGGCTCGAACGCGATGGGCTGCTTGCTGCGACCGCATCGGTCAAAGTGGAGTTGTACGGCTCGCTCGGCGCGACGGGCAAAGGGCACGGCACCGATCGCGGCGTCATGCTCGGCCTGATGGGCGATGCGCCCGACACCGTGGACCCTGACACGATAGCGCAGCGGCTTGAGGGAGTGCGCGTGTCCCGCAAGCTGGCATTGCTCGGCACGCACGAGGTGCCGTTCGTGCAAAAGGATCACATTTCGTTTTATCGTCAGGCGCTGCCCGAGCATCCGAACGGTCTGAAGTTGCGTGCGCTCGATGCGCAGGGCGAGACGTTACGCGAGTCGACCTATCTGTCGGTGGGCGGCGGTTTCGTGGTGACGGCCGGCGCGCCGAATACGAAAGTGTTGGCCGCCGTCGACCAACTGCCGTACTCGTTTCGCAGCGGCAACGAGTTGCTCGCGCTGTGCGAATCGACCGGTAAGAGCATCGCCCAGCTGATGTGGGAAAACGAGCGCGTCTGGCATACGGAAGAGGAGACGCGTACGGGCCTGCTGAAGATTTGGGACGTGATGCAATCGTGCGTGTCGCGGGGTTGCGGCATCAACAATCCGGATGCAGACGGTAATTTGCCAGGCCCGTTCCAGGTGAAACGTCGCGCGCCGCAGCTGTATCGCGCGCTGTCGGGCAATCCCGAGCTGGCGTTGCGCGATCCGCTGTCGATGATCGACTGGATCAATCTCTACGCGATCGCCGTCAACGAAGAAAACGCCGCCGGCGGACGCGTGGTGACGGCGCCGACCAACGGCGCGGCCGGCATCATCCCGGCCGTGCTGCATTACTACATGCGTTTCATGCCGGGCTCGAATCAGCAAGGCGTGATCGACTTCCTGATGACCGCGGCGGCGATCGGCATCTTGTACAAGCTGAACGCGTCGATTTCGGGCGCTGAAGTGGGCTGTCAAGGCGAAGTGGGCGTTGCCTGCTCGATGGCGGCGGGCGCGCTCGCCGCCGTCATGGGCGGCACGCCGCGGCAGGTCGAGAACGCCGCGGAAATCGGCATGGAGCACAACCTCGGGCTGACGTGCGATCCGGTCGGCGGCATGGTGCAGATTCCGTGTATCGAACGCAATGCGATGGCATCGGTGAAAGCGGTCAATGCCGCGCGCATGGCTTTGCGCGGCGACGGCAGTCATTATGTGTCGCTCGATTCGGTGATCAAGACCATGCGCGAGACCGGCGCGGATATGAAGACCAAGTACAAGGAAACGTCGCGCGGCGGGTTGGCGGTGAATATCGTCGAGTGTTGAGTTGCGCGGTTTGCTGGCTTTACGACGAATGACGACGCGGGCTATCAGGCCCGCGTTTTTTATTTGCGTGTCACGTTACGCGCGAGCAGGACGGTTGCGCTGCGCCGTGACAGCGCAGCCGCGCTCGGCGTAAGCTGTCGAAGCGCCGCATCGGCCAGTGTCCCGCCGATGCGTGCATCCTCACACCGCACTCATGCACTGCCTGGAGGCTTCATCGCAATGTCGCAGCCGAATGCTCCCGTTTCCGGATCCGCCGCCGCTCAAACCACCGGCGCGCGTCTCGTCGTCGATGCTTTGCTCACGCACGGTGTCGAACGTGTTTTCTGTGTGCCTGGTGAGAGTTTTCTCGCCGTGCTGGATTCGCTGCACGACGAAACCGAACGCATCCAGACCATTGTTTGCCGTCACGAAGCGGCCGCGGCGAACATGGCGGAAGCCGTCGGCAAATTGACGGGGCGACCGGGCGTCGCGCTTGTCACGCGCGGACCGGGTGCCACGCATGCGTCGATCGGCGTGCACACCGCGTATCAGGATTCCACGCCGATGATCCTGCTGATCGGCCAATGCGCGCGCGAGCATCTCGATCGCGAGGCGTTCCAGGAAATCGACTATCGGCGCATGTTCGGCCAGATGGCGAAGTGGGTCGCCCAAATCGACGATCCGAAGCGCATTCCCGAATATCTAAGCCACGCGTTTCACACGGCGACGTCCGGACGGCCTGGCCCCGTGGTGTTGTCGCTGCCGGAAGACGTGTTGAGCGATGCCTGCGAAGCCGTGGCAGGCGCGCCTGCTTATCAGCGCGTGGCGGCGTCACCGTCGGCGGCGCAGATTGAGAAGTTGCGCGTATTGCTCGAAGGCGCGCAGCGGCCGATGGTGATCGCGGGCGGCAGCGGTTGGACGCCGGCTGCGTGCGCGGACTTTCGACGCTTCGTGGAGAACTGGCAATTGCCGGTCGGCCTCGCATTCCGCTTTCAGGACATGCTCGACAACGAGCACGCGAACTATGCCGGCGACGTCGGCCTCGGAATCAATCCGGCGCTGGCGCAACGTATCCGTGACGCCGACGTGCTGCTCGCGATCGGGCCGCGCTTGGGCGAAGCGACCACCAACGGCTACACGTTGCTTGATATTCCGAAGACCAAACAAACGCTCATCCACGTGCATCAAGGTGCGGAGGAGTTGGGTCGCGTGTATGCGGCGGATCTGCCGATCGTTTCCGGCATGCCGGAGCTGGCAGCGGTGCTTGCGGAACTGGAGCCTTTGTCCGAGCAACTCGCCTGGTCGGGCGCAGCGAGCGAGGCGCATCAGGCGTATCTCGACTGGCGCAAGCCGCGTCAGATTCCCGGCGATGTGCAGATGGGCGAAGTGATCCAGCAGTTGCGCGCGCATCTGCCGGACGACGCGATTCTCACCAACGGCGCGGGCAATTACGCGACGTGGCTGCATCGGCATTTTTCGTATCGCCATTACCGTTCGCAACTCGCCCCGACTAGTGGTGCGATGGGCTACGGTGTGCCGGCGGCGATCGCGGCGAAGTCGATGTATCCGCAACGCGCGGTCGTGGCGCTGGCCGGCGACGGTTGCTTCATGATGGCCGCGCAAGAACTCGCGACGGCGATGCAGTACGACCTGCACGTGCTTTTCATCGTGGTGAATAACGGTCACTTCGGCACGATCCGGATGCACCAGGAACGGCATTATCCTGGTCGGGTACATGGCACCGGGCTCACGAATCCGGATTTCGCGGCGTTCGCGCGCTCGTTCGGCGCGCATGGTGAGACGGTGGAGCGGACTGAGGATTTTCTGCCTGCGTTAAAGCGTTCGATTGAGGCGAAGCGCGCGGCAGTGATCGAGATTCGCATGCCGCAGGAAGCAAGCACGCCGGGCGCGACGTTGGAGCAGATTCGCGAGCAGGGGAGGAAGATGCGAGGGGAGTAATCGCGCTGCCATTCGATTGGCACGCGACGTCGCAAAATACCAAACGAAAAGCCCTGCGTGTTCTAAAACCGCAGGGCTTTTTTTGCGTCAGTTGCCGTGTCAAACCATCACACGGCAGCCAAGCTGCTCTAGCAGGAAAAGCTACTTACTTCCCACCCACGCTTTGCAACGTCGTCCACTTGCCATCGACAACCTTGTACAGCGTGATACCGCCGTTCTTCAGGTCGCCCTTGCTGTCGTACGCGAGGTTCGCCGACGTCACTGCCGGCATCGAGGTCTTCGCGAGCACCGGCAAGTACTTGGCCGGATCGGTGGAGTTCGCCTTCTTCATTGCGTCGAACATGGCCATTGCGCCGTCGTAAGCGTACGGCGAGTACGTTTGCACGTCTTCGTTGAAACGCTTCTTGTACTTCGCGACGTAGTCCTTGCCGCCCGGCATTTCTTCCAGCGGCAAGCCGGCAAGCGATGCCACCGTGCCGTTCGCCGCTTCACCCGCGATCTGGATGAACGTAGGCGTGTGGACCATTTCGCCGCCCATCAGCGGCGCCTTGATGCCCAGTGCCTTCATCTGCTTGACCATCGGTGCCGCTTGCGAATCCGCGCCGCCGTAGTAGATCAGATCCGGTTGGACCGACTTCAGCTTGGTCAGGATCGACTTGAAGTCCACAGCCTTGTCGTTCGTGTATTCACGATCGACGATCTGGCCACCGGCTGCCTTCGCCGCCTTTTCGAACTGATCCGCCAGACCTTGGCCATAAGCCGTGCGGTCGTCGACGATCACGATCTTCTTCATGCCCAAGGTCTTCACCGCGAACGTGCCGGCGACCGAACCTTGCTGCGTGTCGGACGTCATCATGCGGAACGTGGTCTTAAAACCTTGTTGCGTATATTCCGGCGCCGTCGCCATAGCGATTTCGGGGATGCCCGCGTTCGCGTAAATGCGCGAAGCCGGAATCGTGGTGCCCGAGTTGAAGTGGCCGAGCATGCCCTTGATGCCGTCGTCCACCAGCTTTTGTGCAACCGTCGTACCGGTGCGCGGATCGGCCTGGTCGTCGGCCGAGTCCAGCACGAAGCGGACTTGCTTGCCGCCGATCACCGGCTTGGTCGCGTTCATATCTTCCACTGCCAGCGTGATGCCGTTCTGGAAGTCCTTGCCGTAGTGCGCCTGCGCGCCTGTCATCGGGCCGGCAAAGCCGACCTTCACATCTTCCGTCGATTGAGCATTGGCCGTCCCCGCCAGCGACATCGCTGCAACCAGTGCAGCGCCTGCCAGCTGTTTCATCTTGTGTTGCATAGCTTCTCCTTGGTACCAGGTGTGGATGGAGCGGTTTCGGGGTCGCCGTACCGCTTCCTTCTTTTTTGAAAAGATCGTTAAGGTTCGCTCAACCGATCGTCATCAAATTCGCATTACCGCCTGCTGCTGCCGTATTCACGCTGACCGAGCGTTCCGTCAACAGACGCTCGAGCGCGTAATCCTCATCGCCGCTTTCCAGCGCGCGTGCCGCAACGCCCTGCACCGACACGATCGGGCCCGGACGCTTCGCGACTTCCTTGACCAGCGCCAGCAGCTCGTCGCTATCGCCTTCGAACAGCACGGCGTCGAACGTTGCATCCGCGCTCTTCTTCACGCTCGCATGTGACTTCAGCGACGCGGGCAACTGCGCCACCAACTGTTCACCAGCCGCGCCTTCGAACAACGCGCGATTTCCCGTAGCGAGCGCCGCGGCAAACTGCACGCGCGCGCCGCTCGCAGTAGACGCAATGCACAGCACCGTGCCGCGTGCGCCCAACGTGTACGTGTTGCGCTCGCCAGTCGGTCCCGACAGTACCGCCGTGGCGCCCGCCGGGATATGCGACAAATAGCCATCGCAGCGCGCGGCCAGCACGGGCTGTTGTTCGGCGATCAGCCAATCGCGATAAGCCGTCAATGCAGCGGACGGATTGTCGCTGTTTTCGGCTGCGTTCGGTGCATCCGCAACCAATGCCTGAGCGAGCGACTTCGGCAAACCGGCCGGACGCGTCGCCAGCAGACGCTGCAGATACAGCGCGCCGCCCGCTTTCGGCCCCGTGCCCGACAAACCTTCGCCGCCGAACGGCTGCACACCCACCACCGCGCCGATCACATTGCGGTTCACATAAATGTTGCCGACGTGCGCGCGGCTGATCACGTGAGCGATGGTTTCATCGATCCGCGTATGGATGCCGAGCGTCAGGCCGTAGCCCGTCGTGCGAATCTGTTCGAGCAGCTTGTCGAGCTGGCTGCGGCGGTAACGCACCACATGCAACACCGGGCCGAACACTTCGCGCTTCAGTTCGTCGATGCTGTCGAGTTCGATCAGCGTCGGCGGAACGAAGGTGCCTTGCGCGCAACCGTCGGGCATCGGCAATTGCTCGACCTTGCGGCCTTTCTCGCGCATCGTCGCGACGTGCGCGTCGATACCGCGCTTCGCGTCGAGGTCGATCACCGGGCCGACGTCGATCGACAGACGGTCAGGATTGCCCACGGCCAGTTCGCGCATCGCGCCGGTCAGCATCTCCAGCGTGCGGTCAGCGACATCGTCCTGCAGACAAAGAACGCGCAGCGCGGAACACCGTTGACCGGCGGAGTCGAAAGACGATTGCAGCACGTCCGCGACCACCTGTTCAGCGAGCGCCGACGAGTCCACGATCATTGCATTCTGGCCGCCCGTTTCGGCGATCAGCGGAATCGGCTTGCCGTCCGGATCGAGGCGGCTCGACAGCGTCTTGTTGATGAGGCGCGCGACTTCAGTAGAACCGGTGAACATCACCGCGCGCGTGCGCTGATCGGCGACCAACGCAGCGCCGACCGTTTCGCCATTGCCCGGCAGCAGTTGCACTGCGCCCGCCGGCACGCCGGCTTCGCGCAGAATGCGCACGGCTTGCGCGGCGATCAGCGGCGTCTGTTCGGCCGGCTTCGCGAGCACGGTGTTGCCGGCGGCCAGTGCCGCGGCCACCTGGCCCATGAAAATCGCCAGCGGGAAATTCCACGGGCTGATGCAGACCACCGGACCGAGCGGGCGATGCGTGTCGTTGGAGAACTCGTCGCGAATCTGCGTGGAGTAGTAGCGCAGGAAGTCGATCGCTTCGCGGATTTCCGCGACCGCATTGGCCAGCGACTTGCCGGCTTCACGCACCACCAGACCCATCAGCGTATGCATCTGCGCTTCGAGCAGATCGGCGGCACGCGCGAGGCAATCGGCGCGCGCATCGACCGGCGTGGCCTGCCAGATCGGCGCGGCGGCGACGGCATGCGCCAGCGCGGCGCTCACATGTTCTGGCGTCGCCTCGACGACCGTGCCGACGAGGTCGCGATGATCCGCCGGGTTGCGCACATCGCGCGCGACGCCCACGGCGATTTCGTTGTCCTCGAGCATCGGCGCGGCGCGCCACGGATGATGCGCGCTCGCCAGCAACGCCGACGACAGCGACGCCAGTCGATGCTCGTTCGACAGATCGAGGCCCATCGAATTGAGACGCTCGGCGCCGTACAGATTGCGCGGCAGCGGAATCTTCGCGTGCGGCGCGCCGAGCGGCACGATCTTCGAGGCTTCGTCGACCGGGTCGGCGATCAGGTCCTTGATCGCGACGTTTTCATCGGCAATGCGATTCACGAACGACGTGTTCGCGCCGTTTTCCAGCAGACGGCGCACGAGGTACGCGAGCAGCGTTTCATGCGTGCCGACCGGCGCGTACACGCGGCACGGACGGTTCAGCTTGTCGCGGCCGGTGACTTCCTCGTACAGCGGCTCGCCCATGCCGTGCAGGCACTGGAACTCGTACTGGCCGGGATAGTAGTTGTTGCCCGCGAGGTGATAGATCGCCGAGAGCGTGTGGGCGTTGTGCGTGGCGAATTGCGGATAGACCGCGTCGGGCGCGCCCAGCAGTTTCTTGGCACAAGCGAGGTACGACACGTCTGTGTAGATCTTGCGTGTGTACACCGGATAGCCTTCGAGGCCGTCAACTTGCGCGCGCTTGATTTCGGTATCCCAGTACGCGCCCTTCACGAGGCGCACCATGATGCGGTGACGGCTGCGGCGCGCCAGATCGATGATGTAGTCGATCACGAACGGGCAACGCTTCTGATACGCCTGCACCACGAAGCCGATGCCGTTCCAGCCGGCCAGCTCCGGATCGAAGCACAGCGCTTCGAGCAGATCGAGCGAGATTTCGAGGCGGTCGGCTTCTTCGGCGTCGATGTTCAGGCCGATGTCATAGCGGCGCGCGAGGATCGCCAGCGAGCGCACGCGCGGCAGCAATTCGCTCATCGTGCGCTCCTGCTGCGAACGCGAGTAGCGTGCGTGCAGCGCGGAGAGCTTGATCGAAATGCCCGGGCCTTCGTAGATGCCACGGCCGCCGGCAGCCTTGCCGATCGCGTGGATCGCCTGTTCGTACGACGCGTAGTAGCGCTGCGCGTCGGCTTCGGTGGTGGCCGCTTCGCCGAGCATGTCGTACGAGTAGCGGAAGCCGCGTGCTTCGTATTTGCGGCTATTGGCCAGCGCTTCGGAGATGTTCTCGCCGGTGACGAACTGCTCGCCCATCAGGCGCATCGCCATGTCGACGCCCTTGCGGATCAGCGGTTCACCGCCCTTGCCGATCAAACGCGTCAGCGCCGACGAAAGGCTCGTTTCGCTATTGGTCGTCACCAGCTTGCCGGTAATCATCAAGCCCCACGTCGCGGCGTTGACGAACATCGACGGTGCCTGTCCCATGTGCGATTTCCAGTCGCCCTTGCTGATCTTGTCGCGGATCAGCGCGTCGCGCGTGGCGCGGTCGGGAATGCGCAGCAGCGCTTCGGCGAGGCACATCAGCGCCACGCCTTCCTGGCTCGACAGCGAGAACTCGTGGATCAGACCTTCGACGCCACCGCCCTTGCTCTTGGTGCGCAGCGTTTCGACGAGCTTGCCGGCCATCGTCTGCACATCGCCCGCGAGGTTTGCCGGCAAACGAGCCTGACCGACCAGGAACGGCAAGCATTCCGGCTCAGGACGACGGTAAGCGGCCGTGATCGCCGCGCGCAGTACCGATTGCGGTTGCACGTTTTGCGCGAACTCGAGAAACGGGTGCGACGCGCCGTCTTCTTCCTGCTCGACCGAGGCGCCATCGGCAAGATCCGCCGAGCCTGCCACGCCCGACAGTTCGGGCGGCAGCTGACCGTGCTCGATCTTTTCGAGGTACGCGAAGATGGCCTGCTTGATGAGCCAGTGCGGGGTGCGTTCAAGACGGGTAGCGGCATCTTTCAGCCGGGAACGCAGGAGGTCGTCGACCTTGACGCCAAGGGTGGTGCTAGCCATGTTTCCTTCTTCGGATACCAAACGAATGCGCTGGGAAAGACTAAAAGTTGGGCGAATCGTACGCCTCCCAATAAAAAGGTGCAACCATGTTAAACGCATGGTTGCACCCTGTTGAGAGCCTTGTGCGGCGGGGGTTTTCGCCAGACGGCGCTGAGCGCGTGCGCAGCGGTTGCGCTTAGTACTTTCCCTGGCGTGATTCTTTTTGCATTTACCCTTATCAGAACGGGTCGGCGCGCCGTTATACGGAACATAGCGGCACGCGGCCTCCGGGCACGCACAAAAAACGGTACGGGGTTTAGAGGACAGGCGAAATGGAAAAGTGGCTGGTGATATTGGGCATCTGGGCGATGTGCGCGACTTGCGGCGTCCTCTTCATACGCGGCGCGACGAGCGGGCCGGGCAGGCGCGAGCCCGATGACGAACGTGCGCCGACGGCACCGCGCGCTGCGGCGGGCGACGCGCGGGCCGCATTGAACGATTGAGCGGTTGCGTCCGGCGTTCCGTGCCGGACGTAGCGGCGCCGCTTCTTACGCTGACTCCAGTCGCCGGGCGAATGCAAGGCCCGGCTTCATGCGGCGGCGTGGTGTCGGCGTGCGTCGATGTCGGGGGGTCGGTTTTGAACTGCGCACGGGTATCGTGTCGGCGCAGCTGGATCGGCTCGAACTGCACAAAGGTATCGTGTCAGCGCAGCTGGATCGGCGCGAACTGTCCACGACTACGCTTCACCGCTGTCGAATCGACTCGAGTTACGTGCTGGCGTCGCGTCAGTGCCGGTGAACCGGCTCGAACCGCGAGCAAGCGTCGCGAGGCGAAACGAGTTGGTCGTGCAGCCGGCAAAGCCGGCTGTCAGCTACGCTCGCGCCGAAGCCGGAACCAAACACGGCGAGACCCGGAATGCCCTGCTCCAACGAATCCCGATTCTCAGCGCGATGCCGGCAGCCCGAACAACAAGGCGCGTGCGTTTCCTCGCGTGCCTGCGCCGTGCTGTCGACGCGGATCGTGCGTCTCATCACGAGCCTTGCCCCAAGCTATTCCAGTACGGTGCGAACACGTGCGCGGACAGCGCGTAACCGATGGCGATATTGACCACCACCCCCACCGTGAACGCCAGGAACGGCTTCAGGCCGGTGGCGGTGAGCGAGCGCAAGCGCGTGGTCAGCCCGATGCTCAGAAAGCAGAAAGTGAACGCCCACGTGCGCAACGCCGTGATCGGCGCGACGAATTCGGGCGTCACGACTTTGCGGTAATCGGCCAGCGAATAGTGGCTGGCGATCCACGTCACCAGCGCCGACGCGATCACGAAACCGATCACGAACTTCGGAAAGCGCGCCCAGATCTCGCCGGCGTTGGCCTTGGCTTTGACGCCGCTGTCCTGCGATTCCCAGCGCGTCGTCGCGACGATCGCCAGCACGAACGCCCAGATGCCGATCCAGATATCGCGACCGACCACCTTCATCAGCGTGAACGCCTGCAACGACGCCTCCGGCGCGCCGGCAATCGCGCCGCCCGCATGTTTCGCGAAGTCGCCATACGCTTGAGCAGCCGCGATGCCGGCGGCGTCGGCGAATTCAGACGTGCCGATCCAGGCGCCGGCGACCGCAGTCGACAGGCCGAGCAAGCGGGATGCGAACGGCAATACGAAGATCATCACGATCGCCCACAGCACCACCAGCGTGATCGCCACCGAAGCCTGTTCGCGTTTAGCCCGCACTGCGCCGGCAATCGCGATGGCCGCCGAGACGCCGCACACTGCGCCGCCGACGCCGAGCACGGCGGCAAAACGCCGGTCGAGGCCGAACGCCTTCGCGGCAAAGAAGATCACGAAGAACGTGACGAGCGAGACGATGGTCGCCTGCCCGACCGCCACCGGTCCCGCCCACACCAGCAACGTGAACGGCAACGTCGCGCCGAGCAGCACGATCCCGACCTTGATATAGAACTCGACGCGCAAGCCGGCCGAAAACCATTCAGGCAGCTTGAACACGTTCGAGATCAGCAGGCCCAGCGCCAGCGCGACGAGCGGCGGTTCGAGGTTGTACTTCGACGCGTTGACCCACGCGCCCAGCGTAAAAATCAGTGCCGACGCGATGAACAGGATCAGGAACGAGGCCAGGAAAGCACTGACCCGCTGCTTGAGCGCCGCCAGGCTCACGCCGAATAGCAGCGCGAACACGATAAACAGCGTGGCATAGTTCGGCAGGTGCTTGCCGACATCCTGCGCGGCCTGCGCCACGCTCGACCATTTGGCAGGCGCCACCGCCAGCCACTTGATGCTGCTGCCCGACGCGAAGAGCGCCCAGGCGACGACGATCACCAGCAGGCCGACCCACACCGCCCACCAGTCTTCAGTCGAGAAAAGTCCGCCACCGTGCATGCTGTGCCGATTCGTCGGCGCCGCGCCGGGTTGCAGCGTCGGGTTGGTGTCGCTCATCGCCATGCCCCGAGGAAGTTGAGATGAATCGACGCGGGAATGTTGGAGTTTTGCCTGAAAGCGCGCCGATTCGGCGAAATATAGGCGAGCGGTGTCGCAAAACGAAACGACTATTCGCTCTATGAATATGACCGAAAGGAGTAACGACGGCGTCGGCCCGCCGACGCGCCTTAGATGTCGAGCGGATCAACTTCCAGATTCCAGCGCAGCACGCCTTTCAGGCCGCGCAGCAGCGGCTGCCAGGCGCGCAAGGTCGCCTGCAAGGCGGCCCGCGACGCACTCTCGATCAGCAACTGCGCGCGGTGCACGTGCATCACTTTGACGATGGTAAGCGGCACGGCGTCGTAGACGGTCACGCGTTCGGCGGCCGCAATGCCGGTCAACTCGGCCGCTGCCTGTTGCAGGAAGGCGAGCGCGGCTTCGAGCGTGCGGCCTTCGGCGCGCAGCAAGGCTTGATAGACGAATGGCGGCAAGTGCGCATCACGCCGTTCGGCCAGCGTGGAATTGGCGAAGCCGACATAGTCGTGGCGACCCAGCGCGTGATAGAGCGCGTGGCGCGGATAGCGTGTCTGCACGAGCACTTCGCCCGGCAAACCCGCACGGCCTGCCCGGCCGCTCACCTGCATCAGTTGCGCGAAAAGCCGTTCGCTCGCGCGGAAGTCGTGGGAAAACAACGCGGTGTCCGCGTTCAGCACGCCGACCAGCGACACGCGCTGGAAGTCGTGACCCTTGGCGATCATCTGCGTGCCGACAAGGATATCGACTTCGCCCGCGTGGACGTCGGAGAACAGCGCCTGCGCGCTCCCTTTACGGCGCGTGCTGTCGGCGTCGATCCGCAAGATGCGGGCGCCGGGCACCGCGCTCGCCAGCGTTTCTTCGACGCGCTGCGTGCCGCGGCCCATCGGCGCGATATCGACGTTGCCGCACTCCGGGCAGGAGCGTGGGATACGCGCTTCCCATCCGCAGTGGTGGCAGCGCAGCGCGCGCTCGGGCTTATGCAGCACGACATACGCGCTGCACCGTGGACAACCGGCGACCCAGCCGCAGGCATCGCAGGCAAGCTGCGGCGCGTAACCGCGGCGGTTCAGGAACACGAGGCTTTGCTCGCCGCGTTCGAGCCGCGCCTTCAGCGCCGCGATCAGCGGCCCCGACAAACCTTCCACCGATGCCCGCCCGCGCCGCCGTTCCTCTTCCAGATCGATCAGTTTGACGGTGGGCAATACGGCCTCGGCAACGGCACGGCGCGACAGCGTGAGCCGCTTGTAGCGGCCCTGGTCGGCCTGCCACCAGCTCTCCAGCGACGGTGTGGCCGAACCGAGCACGACCGGCAAGCCAAGTTGCTTGGCGCGATAAATCGCCAGATCGCGCGCCGAATAACGCAAACCTTCCTGCTGCTTGTAAGCAGGATCGTGCTCCTCGTCGACGACGATGATCGCGAGCTTGGGCAGCGACGCCAGCACCGCCAGCCGCGTGCCGAGCACGATGCGCGCGCGGCCGGTGTGCGCGGCGAACCAGTTGCGGGCGCGCTCGCCTTCCGCGAGGCCGCTGTGCAGCGTGACGATCGACGTGCCCTCGAGCGCGGCGAAGCGCGCGCGGAAGGCCGCTTCGAACTGCGGCGTCAGATTGATTTCGGGGACGAGGACGAGCGCCTGGGCGTCGGGCTTCGCGGCCAGAATCTCGGCGAGCGCGCGCAAATAGACCTCCGTCTTGCCACTGCCTGTCACGCCGTGCAGCAGGAACGGCGCAAAGCCGTCGGCATCACGGACGGCCTCGACGGCGGCCGCCTGCTCGTCCGTGAGCGTGGGCAGAGCGGGCGCGCACGTGTCAGACGAAGCGGCTGTGGCCAGCGCCGCCGCGGCTTCGATGATGTCCAACGCGACCCAGCCGTCGGCCTGCCAGGCGTCGAGCGTTGCAATCGCTTTGGGGTGTAGCGCGCGGGCGTCGGCGGCAAGCAGGAACTCCGTTTCGGCCAACGCCTGCGCCAGTTTCCGCAAGGCGCTTGCCCGCGCCGGCAGGGCACCGGGCAATGCGTCGCGGCCTGCGGGCGTGAGACTGTAGCGCTCTTCCGGCGCGAACAGGCGCGACCAGCGCGACGCATCGCGCAACGCCTGCGGCAACGCGGGCAACGCGACCTCGCCGAGACCGCGCTGGTAGTAGTCGGCGGCGAACGCAGCCAGCTTCAGCCATTCCGACGACACCGGCGGGCAAGCGGTGCACACGCCATTCACCGAGCGAAGACGGTCTGCCGGCACGTCGCTGTGAGCGGTCACTTCGCAGACGAGCCCTACGACATGGCGTTTCCCGAACGGCACGCTCACCAGCATGCCCGGCGCGACAGGCACAGGCGTGCCGAAACGGTAGTCGAACAAGGTCGCCAGCGGATGGTCGAGTGCGACGCGGACGAACACGTCGCTCACGCGTCGGCAGGGATCAGGGGAATGAGCGCGACACGATGCCACATCGTGGTGCCCATTGAGCAGACGGCGAATCCGTAGAAGTTAAAGTAAAACTTCAATATCGGCGCTAAGTTTTGGATTCCGCTGAATAATTGCAATCGGTCCGAGTGCCTGTGGATAACTTTGTTGAGAACTTTGCCCGGACGGCCCGGGAACCGCGCCGCAGCGGCCTTCTGTGGGGTTCCGCACACTCTGGCTAGAACCCGTGAAACCCTTGCCAGACAAGGCTTAGATCAAATGCGCCTGCAATGTGCAAGGGCCAGGACACGACTAAAGCTTCTACCGCGCCGCAGCGTGATGAATGTGCATAAGTCAAGTCTTGACTTTCTCAGGACCGCCATCCGACGGCCTGTTAGCTGCAAATTTCCCCTTAGACCGAGAGCCCAGTTCGCTGCAATGCAACAAAAAATGGTAACGATTACGGCTTCATGCCGGTGCATGAGCGCCGCTGCGAATCGCCCGGCTATGACGATGCACCTCATCAACCAGTTCGGCGACGTTCTCCGGCGGTGTGAACTGCGAAATGCCGTGGCCGAGATTGAACACGTGGCCGGGATGATTCCCGAAGCTGTCGAGCACCGCGCGCGCTTCCATGCGGATTGAAGCCGGCGGCGCGAACAGCACCGATGGATCGATATTGCCCTGTAGCGCCACCTTCCCGCCCACGCGCTCGCGCGCTTTACTCAGGTTCACCGTCCAATCGAGGCCGACCGCATCCACGCCGGTTTCGGCGATTTCGTCGAGCCACAGCCCGCCGCCCTTCGTGAAGGTAATGACCGGGACTTTTTCGCCGTCGTGGTCGCGCTTCAACTGACTCACCACCTGCTGGACGTACTGCAGCGAGAAACGTTGATACGCGCCGTCAGCCAGCGCCCCGCCCCACGTGTCGAAAATCATTACGGCTTGCGCGCCGGCTTCGATCTGGGCGTTCAAATACGCCGCGACCGAGCGCGCGTTGACGTCGAGAATGCGGTGCATCAGATCCGGACGCGCGTAGAGCATCGACTTCACCGTGCGGAAATCCGCCGACCCGCCGCCTTCGACCATGTAGCACGCGAGCGTCCACGGACTGCCTGAAAAGCCGATCAGCGGTACGCGTTGACGGCCTTGCGCGTCGGTCAGCGCGGTGCGAATTTCGCGCACGGCGTCGGTCACGTAGCGCAGCGTGGCGTCGATGTCCGGCACCGCGAGGCGCGCGACGTCGTCTTCCGTGCGAACCGGGCGAACAAACTTAGGACCCTCGCCGGTCACGAATTCGAGGCCGAGACCCATGGCGTCGGGCACGGTGAGGATGTCGGAGAACAGGATCGCGGCGTCGAGCGGATAACGGTCGAGCGGCTGCAACGTGACTTCTGTCGCGTACGCCGGGCTCTTCGCCAAACCGAGGAAACTGCCCGCGCGACCGCGCGTGGCGTTGTATTCCGGCAGGTAGCGGCCAGCTTGCCGCATCAGCCAGATCGGCGTGTAGTCGGTCGGCTGGCGCAGCAGTGCGCGCAGGAAAGTGTCGTTCAGGAGTTTATGGGCCACGTTGCGTACGACTGAGGGCAAAGGGGCATTTTACCGGAGCCGGCCCGCTGCATCGTGCTTGATCCGGCCAATAACTGTCGGGCACGTCGGTGGCGGCGGGTTTTGCGTGGGCGGCCACGGCGTCATGACCTGGCTGAACGGCCAATGTTCAAGTGCGAATTGCCGGGCTATTATCCAACGGACTCACCAAACAATTACATACAACCAAGGAGGCTCGATGAACAAGGCAGCACTCGCACTGCTCGGCGCGCTGGCCGGCGTTTTGATGCACGCAGGCGTCGCCGGGGCACAGACCAGCGCGCCCACCGCACTGCCCTCCCGGCTCGACGAAATTCTCGCGCGCGGCACGCTGCGCGCCTGCACGACGGGCGACTACAAGCCGTACTCGTTTTACAAGGCGGACGGCCAGTTCGAAGGCATCGATATCGACATGACGGAGTCGCTCGCCAAGTCGCTCGGCGTCAAGACGGAGTACGTCAAGACGTCGTGGTCGAATCTGATGAACGACTTTGTCGCCAAGTGCGATGTGGGCGTGGGCGGTGTGTCGCCGACCCTCGAGCGGCAGAAGCGCGCGTTTTTCACGGAGGCCTACATGGTCGACGGCAAGACGCCGATCGTTCGGTGCGACGACGTCAACAAATATCAGACCGTCGCGCAAATCGACCAGCCGGCGACACGCGTGATCGTCAATCCGGGCGGCACCAATGAGCGCTTCGCGAAACAGTACTTCCCGCACGCGAACCTGACCGTCTATCCGGATAACGTGACGATCTTCAAGCAGATCCTCGCCGGCAAGGCGGATGTGATGGTGACGGACGCGTCGGAAACCCTGTTGCAGCAAAAGTTGAATCCCGGCCTTTGCTCGGTTCATCCGGACAAGCCGTTCCAGTATGGTGAGAAGGCTTGGCTCCTACCGCGCGGCGATGTGTCGTTTCAGCAATACGTCGACCAGTGGTTGCACCTCGCGCGGGCAACAGGCGAATACCAAGCCATTTCGGACAAGTGGCTGAAGTAGCGTAATGCGTTTTGGCCGCCTCCTTTCCCATTTTTCGCTGTGAGACGGCGGCGGTCGAGAAACGCCAAATGACCACGTTCACGCGCCAATCATGTAACGGCACGACGCGCTGTTAAGTAAACCCCGAACGATAATGCCGTCGCAGCCGTCGGTCGGCGCGTTCTTTGCGCCCCAATTGCGCGTGCCGGCGAATGTTGCGATGCAAGGCGGCCGCGTGATTTCGAGTTCGGAAACATGTGACGTGGGCCAAGGACCTGTAACACGGGGAGTCGTCCGTCCAAAAGATGAACGTGCAACCATTTCATGCAGAATTGACTTAACGGATTACGCCGCACTATGCGTCGCGAATAGCATCAATCAGGCGTATGAAATTGCGAGTGAGTCATCGGTAAAAATTACGTTTCAATCGTCTCTTTTTGGCAAAATATCCTGCAGCGCCTTATCTGGCGGGCGTTACAACCTGAAACACTTTGTTACCGCGCTCGTAGATTAATTCGCCCACAATGCCCTCACGGTTTCAACACGGATGTGGCTGGGTGCTTGGTGTGAGCGGATACGATGCACTTGCCGGTCGGCCTATGCCGAAGCCCTGTAAAGGGGCATCCCTGCTGGGGCCGTAGTCGACGCAGGGTCGTCGTCTCAGTCGGTTCCTTCTTTGGTCTCCTCGCGCTAACCCCGTAGCGTGTGGTTTTTAGCGGGCTCCAGGCCCGCTTTTTTTTCGTCTGGCCAAACGTTTGCGCGGCGCAGTAACGCGCTGTATCGCGCTTATTCGCTGCACTTGGAGCGAGCTCGCGCGGCAAACGATTTGCCCCTTCTGCTTTATCTCTGTGCCTCATTGGCCGATCCGCGGCGCGATGGTTTGCCCCGCGCAGACCTGCCATTGACGGTCACGCCGTCTTGTCTTCCCGCAGCTTCAATTCGCTGATCATCTGCTCGCGCATGATTAACTTCTGCACCTTACCGGTCACCGTCATCGGCAGTTCGTCGACAAAGCGGATGTATTTCGGCACCTTGTAGTGCGCAATCTGCCCTTGGCAGAACTGCTGGATCTCTTCAGCCGTCGCCTGCTCGCCCGGACGCAATACGACCCACGCGCAGACCTCTTCGCCGTACTTCGTGTCGGGCACGCCGAACACCTGCACGCTTTGGATCTTCGGGTGTCGGAACAGAAACTCCTCGATCTCGCGCGGATAGATGTTCTCGCCGCCGCGGATCAGCATGTCCTTCAGCCGGCCGACGATGTTGCAGTAGCCCTCGGCGTCGAGCGCCGCCAGATCGCCGGTATGCATCCAGCCGTCGACAATGCTTTCGCGCGTCTTCGCCTCGTCGCCCCAATAGCCCTGCATCACCGAATAGCCGCGCGTGCATAGCTCGCCGGTTTCGCCAACCGGCACGATCGCGCCGAGGGGATCGACGATTTTCACTTCCAGATGCGGCTGGATGCGGCCGACCGTTGTCGTGCGCTTGTCGAGCGGATCGGTCGTCGAACTCTGGAACGAGACCGGGCTGGTTTCCGTCATGCCATAGGCGATGGTGATTTCGCTCAGATGCATTCTGGAAACGACCTTCTTCATGGTCTCGATCGGGCAAGGCGAGCCCGCCATGATGCCGGTACGCAAGCGCGAGAAGTCGTAGGTAGCGAAGTTCGGATGATCGAGTTCGGCGATGAACATGGTCGGCACACCATGCAACGCGGTGCACTGCTCTTCTGCGACCGCCGCCAGCGTTGCGGCCGGGTCGAAGCCCTCGCCCGGAAACACCATATTGGCGCCAACCGACACGCATGCCAGCACCGCCAGCACCATGCCGAAACAGTGATACAGCGGGACGGGGATGCATAGACCGTCCTGCTCGCTCAGCCGCATCGCCATCGCGATGTAACGCGCGTTATTCACCACGTTGCTGTGGGTCAGCGTCGCGCCCTTCGGATTGCCTGTCGTGCCGCTGGTGAACTGGATATTGATCGGCTCGTGGCACGAGAGCGTGGCGCCGATGGCGTCGAGCTTCGCCACGTCGAGCGAGACGCGCCCCCGCTCGATCACGTCGGAAAAGGTCAGCATGCCGAGCGTTTCCGTGTCGCACATGCGAATCACATAGCGCAATTCGGGCAACCTTGCCGCGTGCAGTTCACCGGGCGCCTGCGTGGCTAGTTCGGGCGCGAGCTCCTGCAGCATCTCCAGGTACATGGACGTCTTGAACCGCTCGGCGGCGATAATTGCCTTGCAGCCGACCTTGTTAAGCGCGTACTCGAGCTCCGCGAGCCTGTAGGCCGGATTGATATTGACCAGCACGGCGCCGATGCGCGCCGTAGCAAACTGGGTCAGCAACCATTCCACGCGATTTGGCGACCAGATGCCCACGCGGTCACCCTTCGCGATACCGAGTGTGAGCAGCCCTGCTGCCAAAATGTCGACTTCTTCAGCGAACTCTTTCCATGTCCACCGAATGCGTTGCTCGCGAAACACCACGGCCGGACGGTCCGGAAAGCTTGCCGCCGTGTCGCGCAGAAACCGGCCGACCGTCGCTTCGCTCAACGGAATGTCGGTCGACCCGCGGACATAGGACAGCCCGTCTTTGGGTTCGATGAGTGCACCTTCGCCTGACGCATGCGTTGCCATGGTGTTGTCTCCGTGAGCTCAGCGGAAGCTCGTCTATTGAAATGAATTTGAAATCGATTGTGCCACCGGCGTGTGTCGGTCCGGCATCAAGTCTTACCCGCAGCGCATTGCGGGGCTGCGCGAGGCGAGGCACCGCGTTGAATCAAAACACAATTTTGCTGACCTTTCCGTAAACGTCAAGTCGAGATCAAAAAAAAGCAGCCGTGAAGGCTGCTTTCTCTCTGATACGTTTTGCCTAGTTCTGACCGCGCAGCTTGCGCAGACGCTGAATCGCAGCGAGCTGAGCCGTCGCGTACGCCAGTTCCGCTTGCGCGGTTGCGTATTCGAGGTTCGAACCCGTGTTCTGCAGCGCTTCTTCCGCACGCTTGCGTGCATCTTCAGCCTTGGCTTCGTCGAGATCCTTGCCGCGAATAGCCGTGTCGGCGAGAACCGTCACAGCGCCCGGCTGGATTTCGAGGATGCCGCCAGCGACGAAGACAAACTCTTCTTCACCGTTTTCCGCTTCGATGCGCACCGCACCCGGACGAATCCGCGTGATGAGCGGCGTGTGGCCCGGCAGAATGCCGAGTTCACCTGCTTCGCCCGGCAGCGCGACGAACTTCGCCTGGCCCGAGAAGATCTGCTCTTCCGCGCTGACGACGTCTACCTTGATTGTTGCCATAAGTGTCGACTCCTGTGGCGACCAGAGTTGGCGCTTTAGCGCTTCTCGAGTCCCCTGCAAAGCTCGACGAGAGCTAACGCTTTAGCGCTGACTCTCGTCCCATGCAAGGCTGGGTTGAGCGTATTAAGAGGCGCCGGCTTCGGGATTCGATACCGTGATGGTATCCCTTCCGCGCGAACACCGGCGCCCGCTTCGTTACACCCGGCCTTTACTGGATCTTCTTGGCCTTTTCGAAGGCTTCGTCGATCGTGCCGACCATGTAGAACGCTTGTTCCGGCAGGTGGTCGCACTCGCCGTCGACGATCATCTTGAAGCCACGGATCGTTTCCTTCAGCGGCACGTACTTGCCCGGCGAACCCGTGAACACTTCAGCGACGTGGAACGGCTGCGACAGGAAACGCTGGATCTTACGAGCGCGCGCCACGGCGAGCTTGTCTTCCGGCGCCAGTTCGTCCATGCCCAGAATCGCGATAATGTCGCGCAGTTCCTTGTAGCGCTGCAGCGTTTGCTGCACGCCGCGCGTGATCGAGTAGTGCTCTTCGCCGATCACGTTCGGGTCGATCTGACGCGAGGTCGAATCGAGCGGGTCGACTGCCGGGTAGATACCCAGCGAAGCGATGTCACGCGACAACACGACCGTTGCGTCCAGGTGGCCGAAAGTCGTAGCCGGCGACGGGTCGGTCAAGTCATCCGCAGGGACGTACACGGCCTGAACCGACGTGATCGAGCCGGTCTTGGTCGACGTAATACGTTCTTGCAGCTTACCCATTTCTTCAGCCAGCGTCGGCTGATAGCCCACTGCCGACGGCATACGGCCGAGCAGTGCCGACACTTCCGTGCCTGCCAGCGTGAAACGGTAGATGTTGTCGACGAAGAACAGCACGTCGAGGCCTTCGTCACGGAAGTGCTCAGCCATCGTCAGACCGGTCAGCGCGACGCGCAGACGGTTGCCCGGCGGCTCGTTCATCTGGCCGTACACCAGCGCGACCTTGTCGAGAACGTTCGAGTCCTTCATTTCGTGATAGAAGTCGTTCCCTTCACGGGTACGCTCGCCAACACCTGCGAACACGGAATAACCACCGTGCTCCTTCGCGATGTTGTTGATCAGTTCCATCATGTTCACGGTCTTGCCCACGCCGGCGCCACCGAACAGACCAACCTTACCGCCCTTGGCGAACGGGCAGATCAGGTCGATAACCTTGATGCCGGTTTCGAGCAGTTCCGTCGACGGCGACAGTTCGTCGAACGCCGGAGCCTTCTGGTGAATTCCGCGCACCACGTCCGAGTTGATCGGGCCGGCTTCGTCGATCGGGCGACCCAGCACGTCCATGATCCGGCCGAGGGTCGGCTTGCCGACCGGCACGCTGATCGGGTTGCCGGTGTTCTTCACCGTCGTACCACGGCGCAGACCGTCCGATGCACCCAGACAGATGGTACGGACGACGCCGTCGCCCAGCTGTTGCTGGACTTCGAGGGTCAATTCCGAACCGTCGAGAATGAGCGCGTCGTAAATCTTCGGCATCTGGTCGCGCGGAAATTCCACGTCGATCACCGCGCCGATGCACTGTACGATCTTGCCTTCTACCAAAGCAGTAGTACTCATCGCTTTTCCTTTAGATACTCAATTCTTCACTCGCGCAAAGGCGCAGTTTGGATGGGGGCGCCTAGCCGGGGTGCGCCGCGAAGGCGCACACGAAGCGGCGTGCCTGACCGTCAAGGTCAGACTGCCGCCGCGCCACCGACGATTTCCGACAGTTCTTTCGTGATCGCGGCCTGACGGCTCTTGTTGTACACGAGCTGCAGTTCGTTGATGACCGTCTTCGCGTTGTCCGAAGCGGCCTTCATTGCGACCATTCGTGCCGACTGTTCCGATGCCATGTTTTCCGCGACGGCCTGATAAACCAGCGCTTCGACATAACGCACCAGCAGTTCGTCCACCACTGCCTGCGCATCCGGCTCGTAGATGTAGTCCCACTGCGTGCTCGGCGTCGTGCCGTCTTCTTCCTTGCGCTCGAACTGATCTGCCGACAGCGGCAGCAGTTGCTCGATCACCGGCTCCTGCTTCATCGTATTGACGAAGCGCGTGTACGCCAGGTACACCGCCGAAACCTTGCCTTCCGAGTACAGGTCGAGTTGCACCTTCACCGCGCCGATCAGCTTTTCCAGATGCGGCGTATCGCCCAGATGCACGACATTCGACACCACCTTGGCGCGCAGACGATTCAGAAAACCGAGACCCTTGGTGCCGATCGCGGTTGCTTCGATCGTCTTGCCCTGGCCTTCCAATTCCTTAAACTTCTGCAGCGACGCACGCAGCACATTGGTGTTCATGCCGCCGCACAGACCTTTATCGGTCGTAACGAGGATGATGCCGGTCGCCTTCGCGCCTTCGTTCGACACCATGAACGGGTGACGATACTCCGGGTTCGCACGGCTCATGTGTGCAGCGATATCGCGGACCTTGTCGGCATACGGGCGAGCAGCGCGCATGCGCTCCTGAGCGCGGCGCATCTTCGATGCGGCCACCATCTCCATCGCTTTCGTGATCTTGCGCGTGTTTTGCACGCTCTTGATCTTGCCGCGAATTTCCTTCATTCCAGCCATTGCTTGCTCCTTGATCGAAGCAGCGCGGGTTCAGTTGCCTGTGAGCCGCGCTGCTTCAAGGTCCGTTTATGCCTTGTAGGTCACTTGCGGATCAATAAGCGCCGGACTTCTTGAAGTCTTTGAGAGCCGTGTGCAGCAGGGCTTCGTCGTCCTTCGAGAGTTCCTTGGTGTCTTCGACGCGCTTGATCAGGTCTGCGTGCTTCGCTTTCAGGTAGTCGCGCAGGCCCTTTTCGAACGGCAGCACTTGCGCAACTTCCAGATCGTCGAGGTAGCCGTTGTTCGCTGCGAACAGCGCGACAGCCAGTTCCCACACTTGCAGCGGCTGATATTGCGGCTGCTTCAGCAGTTCCGTCACGCGGCGGCCGCGCTCCAGTTGCTTGCGGGTAGCTTCGTCGAGGTCCGAGGCGAACTGCGCGAACGCAGCCAGTTCACGGTACTGTGCGAGGTCGGTACGGATACCGCCCGACAGCTTCTTCACGACCTTCGTCTGAGCCGCACCACCGACGCGCGACACCGACACGCCGGCGTTAATTGCCGGGCGGATACCTGCGTTGAAAAGGTCGGTTTCCAGGAAGATCTGGCCGTCGGTAATCGAGATCACGTTCGTCGGAACGAATGCGGTCACGTCGCCTGCTTGCGTTTCAATGACCGGCAGTGCCGTCAGCGAACCGCTCTTGCCCTTCACCTCACCGTTGGTGAACTTCTCGACGTAGTCTTCCGACACGCGAGCCGCACGTTCCAGGAGACGCGAGTGCAGATAGAACACGTCGCCCGGGTAAGCTTCACGGCCCGGCGGACGGCGCAGCAGCAGCGAGATCTGACGGTATGCCCAAGCTTGCTTGGTCAAATCGTCATAAACGATCAGCGCGTCTTGACCGCGGTCGCGGAAGTATTCGCCCATCGTGCAGCCGGCGTACGGCGCCAGATATTGCATGGCAGCCGATTCCGAAGCCGAAGCGGCCACGACGATCGTGTATTCCAGCGCGCCGGTTTCTTCCAGCTTGCGCACCACGTTCATGATCGACGAAGCCTTCTGGCCGATCGCGACGTAGATACAGAAGAGATTCTTGCCCTTCTGGTTGATGATCGCGTCGACTGCAACTGCGGTCTTGCCGCACTGGCGGTCGCCAATGATCAGCTCGCGCTGGCCACGGCCAACCGGCACCATCGCGTCGATCGACTTCAGACCGGTTTGGACCGGCTCCGAAACCGACTTACGCCAGATCACGCCCGGAGCAATCTTTTCGATTGCATCGGTTTTCTTCGCGTTGATCGGGCCCTTGCCGTCAATCGGGTTGCCGAGTGCGTCGACCACGCGGCCGAGCAGTTCCGGGCCCACCGGCACTTCCAGAATGCGGCCGGTCGTCTTGACCACGTCGCCTTCCGAAATGTGTTCGTACTCACCCAGAATCACGGCGCCGACCGAGTCGCGCTCGAGGTTCAGTGCGAGACCGAAGGTGTTGCCCGGGAATTCGAGCATTTCGCCCTGCATCACTTCCGACAGGCCGTGAATACGCACGATACCGTCGGTCACGGAGATCACAGTGCCCTGGTTGCGAACGTCTGCGCTCGCTTCAAGGCCCTGGATCCGGCTCTTGATCAGCTCGCTGATCTCAGAGGGATTGAGTTGCATTATTCGCTCCTGATAGTCAATTCTGTTGCGTGCCAGCCGCTTCAGCGCTTGAGGCGCTTCAGGCCGTCAGAGCCGTTTGCATGCTGGCAAGCCGCGCGCGGACCGAGGTATCGAGCACTTCGTCGCCAACCGTCACGCGCACGCCGCCGATCAACGACGAGTCGATCTCGACCGTCGGCTTCAGCTTGCGTTTGAACTTGCGTTCGAGACTTGCGACGAGGTCGTTCAACTGCGCGCCTTCGAGCGGGAATGCGCTGACGATCAGCACATCGGCCGCCCCTTCGCGGGCGTTCTTCAACTCTTCGAACTGCACAGCGATTTCCGGCAGCAATTGCAGACGATGGTTGTCCACCAGCATTTGCACCAGATTCTTCGCTTGCGCGTTGTCCTTGAGCGGCGACTTGACCGCGGCCAGCAGCAGTTCGCTGACTTGGGCGCGGCTTACTTTCGGGCTCGAGGCGATCGACAGCACTTCGGGCAGACGCGCAACCTGTGCCAGCTCCTGCACGAGCGTGGACCAGGCGGCGATGTCACCAGCTTCGGCCACGCCAAACAGCGCTTCTGCGTACGGACGGGCGATGGTTGCAAGTTCGGCCATGATCAGAGCTCGGCTTTCAGTTGATTCAGCAGGTCAGCATGAGCTGCCTGGTCGACTTCGCGCTTCAGGATCTGTTCAGCGCCCTTCACAGCGAGTGCGGCGACTTCGCCGCGCAGCGTTTCGCGCGCTTTCACGACTTGCTGCTCCGCGTCGGCCTTCGCTTGCGCGATGATGCGAGCGGCTTCAGCCTGTGCCTGAGCCTTGATTTCGTCAGCGACTGCCACAGCGCGCTTTTCTGCGTCAGCAATACGTTGCTGACCGTCGTTGCGTGCCTGAGCGAGTTCCTGGTCGACGCGCTTGTGAGCGGCTTCGAGTTCTGCCTTGCCCTTTTCAGCAGCCGACAAACCGTCAGCAATCTTCTTCGAGCGCTCGTCGAGGGCGTTGATCAACGGCGGCCACACGAACTTCATCGTGAACCACGCGAGGATCAGGAACACGACCATTTGCGCAAACAGGGTTGCGTTGAGATTCACGGTGTTTCCTTAAACGTTGCTAGTTCGGAAAGTGAAACGGCAAGGCGCTCATCGATTCTGTATTCGATCAGCGCCCGAGTGCCCGTTCCGCCCTGCGCCTTTACCAGTTATAGCTCAGGCGCAAACTTCCGAGGAACCTCAGCCTGCCAGTTTCGACAGCAGCGGGTTCGCGAACGCAAACAGCATTGCCACACCAACGCCAATCAGGAACGCCGCATCGATCAGACCAGCCAGCAGGAACATCTTGGTTTGCAGCGGGTTCATCAGTTCAGGCTGACGTGCACATGCTTCGATGTACTTGCCGCCCATCAGGCCGATACCGATACAGGCGCCGATTGCACCCAGGCCGATGATGATGCCGATACCGATGGCGGTCAGACCCTGGATGTTGGCGATGAAAGCTTGCATGATCACTCCTTTGTGAAAAGTCTTTTAGAACTGGTTGGAACTGGGATTTAAATGAAACAAAACTAAAACGTCGTTCAACGAGCCGTGATTAGTGGCTGTCGTGTGCCTGGCCGATGTACACCAGCGTCAGCATCATGAAAATGAATGCTTGCAGCAGAACGATCAGGATGTGGAAGATCGCCCAAACCGTGCCAGCGATGACGTGGCCGATGAAGCCGAGCACTGACGCGTCCGCGCCGAAACCCCACATGCTGCCGAGCAGGGCAATCAGCAGGAACAACAGTTCGCCCGCGTACATGTTGCCGAACAGCCGCATGCCGAGCGAGACCGTCTTTGCGACGAACTCGATGATGTTCAATGCAAGGTTCGGGATCCACAGGAGCGGATGCGCGCCGAACGGAGCGGACAGCAGTTCGTGCACGAAGCCGCCGGCGCCCTTGATCTTGAAGTTGTAGTAAATCATCAGCGCGAACACGCCGAGTGCGATGCCGAGCGTGCCGTTCAGGTCGGCGGTCGGCACGATGCGGTGATGGGGGATGACTTCTGACAGACCCAGCCAGCCGATCACACGGCCCGGCAGGTCAACGGGGATGAAGTCGAGCGAGTTCATGAGGGCGACCCAGACGAACACGGTCAGGGCCAGCGGTGCGATGAAGGTGCGCGTGCCGTGGATCATCGACTTCGATTGATCCTCAACCATTTCAACCAGCATTTCGATCGCGCATTGGAAACGGCCCGGCACGCCGGACGTTGCCTTGCGGGCAGCGAGATGCAGAATCAGGATGGTGGCCAGACCGCAAACGATCGACCAGAAAAGGGTGTCCAGATTCCAGACGTGAATGTCGAAAATCGACGTCTGGTGCGCGGTGGAAAAGTTCTGCAAGTGGTGCGCGATGTACTCGGACGGATCCAGAGCGCGCGTGCCTTCGCTAGCTGCCATATCGTTAATGCCACCCAAATTGTCGAAAATCGTCTTAGGCCGTTCCCGCAGCAATTCTGTATTGCGGGAACACGCCGGGTGCGGACCATGTCATATCCGCACTCCTGATGCCAACGCTGCGCGCCAGCCTGAATTTTTTGCTGCTACTTTCGTTGCTGCTACCTTAGCGCCAGGCTAAGGCGATCCAGTACGTCTTGAGCGCGATGAGGTAAGTCACGAGCAGCGGAACCCAGCGTACGTCGTGATACCAGAAGGCGATGGCTACAAACATCGCGATCGTTGTCCCCATCTTGAGCGCTTCGCCGATCATCCAGCTCATGGCTGTTTCGGCGCCGCTCAGCGTTCTCAGTCGTGCCGCGAACAACGCGCTCGGCACCCAGCAGATCGCTCCTCCCAGGAACGCGGACAGCGCAGCAACGCCCGGCGGCTTGTAGAACAGCCACCACACCAGCGTAGCACCCAGGGACAAAACCATTTGCGCTGCCACGACCTTGAAAGGCGTGACGCGCGATGGACGGCTCACGGTGGGACCAAATAGCTTTTCAGCTTCGGCCCGCGTGAGCGGAACGATATTGTTATCTTGCTGCTCGACATCCCACGCGTCGTCAGGTGTCGCTTGCTGACCGGTGGACGCAACGGAAGCTTTGCGTTCAGCGCGGTGTTCGTCGTGCCCATTCTTCGGCGCTTGATTCGACGTTTTGACCGCCATCGCAGTGTTCCGAAAGTCTTGTTCCAGCCCGCGAGCTTACGCTGCGCTTACGGGGTTCCCGTGCAATTAAATCCGGGCGATTGTAAGCGATAGTTGCAGGCAATTCAAGACTTTAGGCCGTTCAATAACCAGCGTGAAAAGGCCCCCCACCATGCGGGAACGGCTGTTTCACCGGGCGAAACACGTCAAATGTAAGGCTGTCGGGCGGTGCCAAAACACGCGGTGTGCAACGCGAGAATTTGCCCTCGTTGATGCGTCGTTTAAACGTCGTAGCAGACGTCTCGAAAATGCAACAAACGCCGATTTTTGCCTAAGCAGGTGGACATGAGGGGCGCTGCCGGGTAGGCGCAAAGTGGTGTGCGCTGATTGGTGGACCACGCGGCACGTGAGGATCCACAAGGAAAGCCTTCGAGAAGAATCTCCTCGCTTGCGCTAATGAATGTGCTCGCGACGTGGCGGCCAACTCTCAGCCTTGGCGTCGGACGCGCCCTCCTCCGTGAAAGTTATCCTTGTGGAGTTTGCGGCGTAACCGCTTCGCGGCTCCTGACATCAGTCAGGCTCAAATGCGCCCATATTGCGACGGCGGCATGGCAGTTACTCGTGGCGACGGCCGTAATCCTGACAGCCAGCGAATCCCGCGAGATGACTCGATATATGAGTAATCCTGATTATCCCGCGTCGCTTTTATTTAGGAATCCGTCGAACATTGATCTGAGCCACTGGTCAGCCGCAAAGCCCGATCAATGCTATGCGCTTTTTGCAAACCCGCCGCGTTCAAGACGTCCACAGCGAATCCAACAGCCTGCGATCGGCAGTCGGCCTTATCGCAAGCTGTCAGATGCCCTTCCCAGTTAATTCGTCAATCAGGCGGTGGCGTTACCACGTAACCGGACCAGAATGCCTTCCAGGGCATCCAGATCACCGAAGTCCACCAGCACCTGGCCGCGCCCGCGTCGGCCGAGCTTGATCTTGACCGTCGCCGCCAGCAAGTCCGACAGTTCTTCTTCGAGCCGCCGAGTATCGCGGCCACCATCGCCATTCGCACGCGCCTTCACCGCTGGCGCGGCTTTTGTAGTCGCCGTCACGAGCTTTTCGGTTTCGCGCACCGACATGCGCTTGTTGACCACCTGGTTGGCCAAGGTGATTTGCGTCGCGGCGTCGACGGCCAGCAGCGCGCGAGCGTGACCCATGTCGAGATCGCCAGCCAGCAGCATCGTCTGTACGGGCGACGCCAGGTTGAGCAGACGCAGCAGATTCGATACCGCGCTACGCGAGCGGCCGACCGACTCCGCCGCCTGCTCATGAGTGAAATTAAACTCGTCGAGCAAGCGCTGGATGCCCTGCGCTTCTTCCAGCGGATTCAGATCTTCACGCTGAATGTTCTCGATCAGCGCCATCGCGGCGGCAGCCTGATCCGGCACGTTCTTCACCAGCACCGGCACTTCGTCGAGGCCCGCGAGACGCGCCGCACGAAACCGCCGCTCGCCGGCAATGATTTCATACTTGTCCGCCGAGATGGGACGCACGAGAATCGGCTGCATCACGCCTTGCGCGCGGATGCTGGCCGCCAGTTCTTGCAATGCGCCCTCGTCCATGCGAGTACGTGGCTGATATTTGCCCGCCTGCATCTTGCTAAGCGGCAGCACGTTCGGTGCGCCCTCGATCGTTACTGCCTCGGTAATGTCTGCTGTACCACCCAGCAACGCTTCGAGGCCGCGGCCCAATCCCTTCTTTCTCGCTACTGCGTTCATCGTGCTTCCTCGATCCGCTTAGGACGCCTGGGGCGCGTCATTCAATGCGCGCACCCGCTCAATCATTTCCGCGCCGAACTGTACATACGCCTGCGCACCGCGCGATGCCCTGTCGAACACCACGCCCGGCAAACCATAGCTGGGTGCCTCGGCGAGACGCACGTTGCGCGGGATCACCACGTCGAACACCTTGTCGCCGAAATGTTCTTTCAATTGATCCGAGACTTGCTGTTGCAGCGTGATGCGCGGATCGAACATCACGCGCAACAGACCGATCACCTTCAGGTCGCGGTTGAGGTTCGCGTGCACCTGTTTGATGGTGTTGACCAGATCGGACAAGCCTTCGAGTGCGAAGTACTCGCACTGCATCGGGATCACGACGCCGTGTGCCGCGCACAGGCCGTTGAGCGTCAGCAGCGACAAAGCAGGCGGGCAGTCAATCAGCACGAATTCATATTCGTTTTCGACCGCCGCAAGCGCAATCTTCAATTGGCGCTCACGGTTCTGCACACTGACCAATTCGACTTCGGCGCCGGCGAGTTCGCGGTTCGCGGGCAGCACGTCGTAATCGACAGCCTCCGGCCGCACCCGCGCATCGGCCACCGCGACGCCGTCCACCAGCACTTCGTAGACGGTATTTGCGCATGCAGCCTTATCGATGCCGCTGCCCATCGTGGCGTTGCCCTGCGGGTCCAGGTCGATGAGAAGGACTCGCTGTCCCTGCGCTGCCAAGCTCGCGGCCAGATTGACTGTGGTCGTCGTTTTGCCGACGCCGCCCTTCTGGTTCGCAACGCAGAAGATTTTTGCCATCGTTGGTGTGTCCCTTTTGCAGCTTGGAGGAAGTAAAAATCGCGGGTGATGCCGGATGCGTCTGTGGGGCTAGCACACGCCAGCCACTGGGCCGCTAGCTGCCGGCATCCACCAAAACTTTAATCAGATGTCGCTCGGCGTCGAGCGACGGCACGTGCAGTCGAATTATCTGTTCCACGTGGGCGCCCACCGGCAAGCGCTCGATCTCGCCGTCCGGACGCACGCCTTTCATGGCCCAGATCGCACCCTGCTCCGCAACCAGATGACGGGCCAGTGTAACGAAATCCGAGAGCTCTGCGAATGCGCGCGAGACAATTACGTCGAACTTTGCCGGTACTTCGGCGCCGGGCTGCAAAGTCTCGACCCGGCCGGTTACCACGGAGAGATTCGCGAGGCCTAGTTCGGCCTTGGCCTGCGCCTGGAAAGCCGTCTTTTTATGAACGATGTCGTTCACGGTGACGGTCCATTCCGGCAGAACAATTGCCAGCACGATACCCGGCAGGCCACCGCCCGAGCCAACGTCGAATACTGAGGACGGGCCTAGCGGCGCGAGGTGCGGCACGATCGAAAGCGAATCCAGGATGTGCTGAATTAGCATCTGGCGCGGGTCGCGGATCGCCGTGAGGTTGTAGACGGCATTCCACTTCGACAGCAACGCGACATAGTCGAGCAGTTTATCCAGTTGCGCGTTGCTCAAATCAAGGCCGAGTTCGCGTACACCATCCGCCAGTAGCGGCGCCAACGCGTCCCTACCGCCTCCCTTCTGGCTCACCGTCATTGCGTCACCGGCGTGTTGTCAGTGCCGGGTTCGGCGGATTTTGTCGGACGACGGCCCAAACCGCGCTTCAGATGGACCATCAGCAAGGAGATCGCCGCAGGCGTAATGCCCGAAATACGCGATGCCTGCCCGATGGTTTCAGGGCGGAATTGCGTCAGTTTCTGACGCGCTTCGAATGACAGCCCCCGCACTTCCGCATAGTCCAGTCCTTCAGGCAAACGCGTGCTTTCGTGCGCCTCGTTCCGCTCGATTTCGCCGGCCTGCCGGTCGATATAGCCCTGATATTTAATACCGATCTCGATCTGTTCCTTGATCTGGGCCAGCAGCACGTCGTCTTCGGCCAAGATCTCCGGTGCGGCACAGGCGCCGGCGCGCAGCCCACAAACCCCGTCGTAGGAAACACCCGGGCGACGCAGTAGATCCGCCAGGCTGTACTCGTGGTCGATCGGCTTGCCGAGCAGCGCCGTCGCCTCGTCAGCCGGTAATGTCTTAGGATTGACCCAAGTCGTGCGAAGACGCTCTGTTTCACGTGAAACAGCCTCGCGCTTGCGGCTGAAAGCGTCCCAGCGGATGTCGTCAACGACGCCCAACTCACGGCCAATCTCCGTGAGGCGCATATCCGCATTGTCTTCACGCAAGCTCAAGCGGTATTCCGCGCGGCTTGTGAACATGCGATACGGCTCCGACACGCCGCGCGTGACTAGATCGTCGACGAGCACACCAAGATAAGCCTGATCGCGCCGCGGGCACCACGCTTCCTTGCCTTGCACAAACAGACCCGCATTGATGCCCGCGAGCAAACCCTGCGCTGCCGCTTCTTCATAGCCAGTTGTACCGTTGATCTGACCGGCGAAGAACAGTCCGTTGATCACCTTGGTTTCCAGCGACGCCTTTAGCCCGCGCGGGTCGAAGTAGTCATACTCGATCGCATAGCCGGGCCGGAGGATGTGTGCGTGCTCCAGGCCGCGCATCGAACGCACGAGCTCCAGTTGCACGTCGAATGGCAAGCTGGTGGAAATCCCGTTGGGATAGAACTCATTGGTCGTCAGCCCCTCCGGTTCAAGGAAGATCTGATGCGATTCCTTCGATGCAAACCGGTGAATCTTGTCCTCGATCGACGGGCAATAGCGCGGCCCCACTCCTTCGATCACGCCGGTGTACATCGGCGAACGGTCGAGACCGCCGCGGATGATGTCGTGCGTGCGCTCGTTCGTGTGCGTCACCCAGCACGGGACTTGCCGCGGATGCTGCTCAACGCGTCCAAGAAACGAGAAGACCGGCACCGGATCCAGATCGCCGGGTTGCTCTTCGAGTTGCGAAAAATCGATCGTGCGGCCGTCGATCCGCGGCGGCGTCCCCGTTTTGAGGCGACCTTGCGGTAGCTTTAACTCCTTGAGACGCGCGGACAGCGACACTGCAGCAGGATCGCCCGCGCGACCGCCGGTGTAGTTGTTCAAACCCACGTGAATCTTGCCGTCAAGGAACGTCCCGGCTGTCAGAACCACCGCGCGCGCGCGAAAACGGATTCCCACTTGCGTCACAGCGCCGACGACGCGGTCGCCCTCCACCATCAGATCGTCGACAGCTTGCTGGAATAGCCAAAGGTTTGGCTGATTCTCTAGGCGATGCCGGATAGCCTGCTTGTACAGCAGACGGTCGGCTTGGGCGCGCGTCGCGCGAACGGCGGGCCCCTTCGACGAATTCAGGATGCGGAACTGGATGCCGCCCTCGTCCGTTGCGGCCGCCATTGCACCGCCGAGCGCGTCGACTTCCTTCACGAGATGGCCTTTGCCAATGCCGCCAATAGACGGATTGCAGCTCATCTGGCCGAGGGTTTCGATGTTGTGGGTCAACAGGAGCGTGGTGTTACCCATGCGCGCGGAAGCCAAAGCGGCTTCGGTGCCGGCATGACCGCCGCCGACGACGATTACGTCAAATTCTGTGGGAAAGAGCATCGCGGATCTCACGCCAGATCGTCGCGTGAGCCTTTCAAAGAAAAATGTATGGGCGAATTATAGCGGGTTCGGTTTAGGCCCGAATTTAGGCCGAATGGCCAATCCATAAAAAAACGGCGTGTTTCACGTGAAACACACCGTTTGAAGAACGGAAAAAGCGAGGAACGCAAGCGCTAGGCGACCTTCTTCGCCAGTCCCAGATAGGTTTCGATCACGCGCGGATTTTGCGCCAAGTCGGTTGCCGGCCCTTCCAGCGCCAGTTCACCTGTTTCCAGCACGTAGCCGTAGTCTGAAATTTGCAGCGCGGCGCGCGCATTCTGCTCGATCAGCAACGTGGCAACACCGGTCTGCCGCAGAGCGCTAATGATGTGGAAAATTTCCTTCACGATCAACGGCGCAAGACCGAGACTCGGCTCGTCCAGCATCAACAGATCCGGCTTGCCCATGAGCGCCCGGCCCACTGCGAGCATCTGTCGTTCACCACCGGACAAGGTCCCGGCAGCCTGCTTACGTCGTTCCTTCAGCCGCGGAAACAGCGTAAAGACTGGCTCGAGCTGGTCGAGGAAGTTGCGCTCCCCTGCGCGCTTGCGCCGATAGGCGCCGAGGACGAGATTGTCTTCCGCCGTCATCGACGCAAACAGTTCGCGCTTCTCCGGCACCAGGCACATGCCGCGCGCGACGCGCTTTTCGACCGGCACGGCGCTGACGTCTTCACCTTGATACAGGACGGCGCCCTTCGCGTGGCCCGTGGTCGGCAATGCGCCCATGATCGCGTTCAGCAGCGTGGACTTGCCCGCACCGTTCGGGCCGATTACCGAGACGATCTGGCCGGGCCGCACCTTGATTGCCGCGCCGTGCAGCGCCTCCACCTTGCCATAGCGGACCGACAAAGCGTCAACGTCGAGAATCGGGCTAGCAGCATTCATCGTGTTCTCCATCACTCCACCCCGCCGAGATACGCTTCCAAAACTGCTGGATCTTGTTGCACCTCTTGCGGCAAACCTTCGGCAATACGAGTCCCGAACTCCATGACCACCAGCCGATCGGTGAGATTCATTACGAAATCCATATCGTGCTCCACCAGCAGCACGCTCATACCTTCCGCCTTCAGGCGTCGCAGCAGGTCGGCCAGTTGCAGCTTTTCCTGATAGCGCAGACCGGCGGCCGGTTCATCCAGCAGCAGCAGCGTCGGGTCACAGCACAACGCTCGAGCAATTTCGAGAATCCGCTGCTGCCCCAACGCGAGGCTGCCGGCTTCGTCGTACATGTGCTGCTCGAGGCCGACGCGGCGAATCTGGCGAGCCGCCTCGGCCATCAAGCGCGCCTCTTCCGCGCTGTTCAGGCGCACGACGCTGCGCCACACGCCAGCCTGCCCGCGCAAGTGCGCGCCGATCGCGACGTTCTCGAGCACTGTCATGCCCGGCAGCAGCTTGACGTGCTGGAAGGTGCGGCCGATTCCCCGTTTGACGATTTCACGTGAACTCAGCGAATCGATGCGCTCGCCGCGGAACGTGATCTCACCGCTGGTCGCCTGCAACACGCCGGTAACCAGATTGAACGTGGTCGACTTGCCGGCCCCATTGGGCCCGATCAGACCGATGATCTGCCCTGCCTTCACTTCGAAGCTGACATCGTTCACCGCAACCAGTCCGCCGAACTGCTTGCGCGCCTTGTTCACCGTCAACAGGTCTTCGCCGGCCGCGGGCTTGCTGCGCTGCGGCAACGGCTCGGCATGATCCGCCAGATGTGCGCGCGGCCCTTTTGGGAAGAAGCGCGCGACGAACGGCCAAACGCCTTGGCGCGCGTACTGCAGCAACAGCACCATCAAAATGCCGAACACGATCACTTCGAAGTTGCCGTTCTCACCGAGCAGCTTGGGCAGCAAGGTTTGCAGATAGTCCTGCAGCACCGTCAGGATCGCCGCGCCGAGTACCGCGCCCCAGACGTGCGAGACGCCGCCCACGACGGCCATGAATAGAAACTCGATGCCGTGATTCAGACCGAAAGGCGTCGGGTTCACCGCGCGCTGCAGGTGGGCGTAGAGGAAGCCCGAGACCGAGGCCAGCACCGCCGCGTACACGAAGATCACCACGCGCATCCACCCGGTGTTCACGCCCATCGCCTCGGCCATCATGCCGCCGCCGCGTAACGCGCGGATCGCCCGCCCAGGACGACTATTAAGCAGATTCTGAACTGAAATCACCGCGCCGAGCACGACCAGCCAGATCAGGTAATAGATATGGCGGCCAGATTCGAGGTTGATGCCGAACACATTCAACACCGGAATCCCGTTGATGCCGTCGTACTTGCCGAGCATCTCGAGATTGCCGAACAGGTAGAACAGCGCGAGACCCCATGCAATTGTGCCGAGGGGCAAAAAGTGTCCCGACAGACGCATCGTCACCAGTCCGAGCATCAGCGCGATCAATGCCGTCACCACCACGCCGGCGATCAGCGCGAGCCACGGCGAAACACCGTAGCGCGTCGTCAGATATGCGGTTGCATAGGCGCCGATACCAACGAACGCGGCCTGGCCAAAGCTCGTCATCCCGCCGATGCCGGTCAGCAGCACAAGACCGATCGCGACGATCGAATACAGACCGATGTAGTTGAGCAGCGTCACCCAGTACTCAGGCACGTGAATCGGTTGCGGCAACACCGGCAGCGCGAACAGCACCACGAGGAACAACCAGAAGAACTTGTTTTGCATGATCCGTTTCATCGCGTCACTCCTCTTCCTCTTCGGCGTGCGGGCTGGCAAGACTCCGCCAGAGCAACACGGGGATGATCAGCGTGAACACGATCACTTCCTTATAAGCGCTCGCCCAGAACGACGAATACGACTCCAGCAGGGCGACCAGGATCGAGCCCGCGGCAGCCAGCGGATAGCTGACGAGTCCGCCGATAATCGCCCCCACGAAGCCCTTCAAACCGATCAGGAAGCCCGAGTCGTAGTAGATGGTGGTCAAGGGCGCGACGAGAATGCCGCACAGCGCGCCGAGGCCCGCCGCCAGCGTGAACGCGAGGCACCCCGCCTGCGTCGTGCCGATGCCGACGAGCCGCGCGCCGAGCCGGTTCACCGAGGTCGCACGCAACGCCTTACCCGAGATCGAGCGATCGAAGTAAAGATACAGCGCGCCGATCAACACCACTGCCGTGCCGACCACCCACAGGCTTTGCCCGGAAATCGTCAGCGTGCCGATGTTGAAGGTTGCGTCGGAAAACGCCGTAGTGCGCGAACCTTCCGCACCGAACATCACGAGACCCAGGCCGACCATCGCGAAGTGCACCGCCACCGCCACGATCAACAGCAGCAGCGTGGTCGCTTCCGCGATCGGCTCATACGCGAGCCGGTACACATACGGTCCCATCGGAATCACGATCAGCAGCGTCAACGCGATCTGCGCGATCATCGGCAGCGTATGCATGAAAACGCCTTGCGTGAGCGCGTAGACCGCGATCGGAAACAGCAGATATTTGCCGACCAGCATGACCAGCGTGCGCGCCGCATGCCGGCGCCGTTCCGGATGCCGCACCAGCCCCGCTATCTCGACGACGAAGCAGCCCGCGCCCATCGCCATCAGCAACCAGCAGGTGGCCGGAAATTTCTGTGTCTGCAGTGCGGCGAGCGTCAGCGCGCCGTACGAAACAAACTCCCCCTGCGGGATGAAGATGACCCGCGTCACGGAGAACACCAGCACCAGCGCGAGCGCGAGCAGCGCGTAGATCGCGCCGGTGGTGATGCCGTCCTGCGCGAGGATCGCCGCAATTGATAGATCCATACTTCCTCGTCCTGAAGCGTCGAAATCGAAACCGGAAAACCGTCGTGGCGGCAGAACTCGAGGCCGTCCACGGGCCCGCTGTGCCTGAAAAGGCGACCGCCGCGCCGGAACACGGCGCGGCGGTCGATGCCATTGTCATCGAACAGAATGGCAATGCGGCGTCACATGCCGCACGTCGCGCGAGAGGCGCGTACCGTTTTACTGTTAGTCGTTCTGCAGCTTCCACTTGCCGTCGACGATCTGCACGATCACGCGTGCGCGCTTGTCGAGGCCGTTGTGGTCGGTCGTCGTGGTGTTCATGATGCCGTGCGAAACCGGCAGTTCCTTGATGTTCTCGAGCGCGCCACGCAGTGCCACGCGGAACTGTTCCGTGCCCGGCTGAGCGGTCTTCAGCGCGACCGGAATCGCTGCTTGCAGCATCTGGCCGGCGTCCCATGCGTGACCGCCGAAGGTCGCGACCGAGCCCGCGCCATACGCTTTCTCGTACGCCGCTTTATAGGCCAGCGACGACTTCTTCACCGGGTTCGCATCGGGCAGTTGATCCGCCACGAGGATCGGGCCAGCGGGCAGGAATTCGCCTTCGCAATCCTTGCCGCACACGCGCAGGAAGTCGTTGTTGGCGACGCCATGCGTCTGATAGACCTTGCCCTTGTAGCCGCGCTCCTTGAGCGTCTTGGCCGGCAGCGCCGACGGCGTGCCCGCGCCCGCGATCAGCACCGCGTCGGGATTCGCGCCCATCGTCTTCAGGACCTGGCCCGTCACCGATGCGTCGGTGCGGTTGAAGCGCTCGTTCGAGACGATCTTCAGATTGTGTGCCGCGGCCGCCGCGGTGAAGACGTTGTTCCAGCCGTCGCCGTAGGCATCCGCGAAGCCGATGAAGCCCACCGTCTTCACGCCGTGATGTTCCATGTAATCAGCGATGGCGTCTGCCATCAGGCTGTCGTTCTGCGGTGGTTTGAACGCCCATGCGCGCTTCGCGTCCATCGGCGAAATGATCGCCGCCGATGCCGCCAGCGAGATGACCGGCGTCTTGCCTTCGGCGGCGGCGTCGAGCATGGCGAGTGAATTCGGCGTGACGGTCGAACCGATGATCGCGTCGACGTGGTCTTCGTCGATCAGCTTGCGCGTGTTCTGCACGGCTTTGCCGGTATCGGATCCGTCGTCGAGAATGATGTACTGCACGGTCTTGCCGCCGATCTCTTTCGGCAGCAGCGCAATCGTATTCTTTTCAGGAATCCCGAGCGATGCGGCCGGCCCCGTAGTAGAAAGCGTCACGCCGATCTTCACCTGAGCGAACGCCGCGCCCGCACTGCACATCAACGCCATGGCAATGCCGGTGCGAACCCATTGCTTTGTCTTTTTCATTGCAAGTCTCCAAACGCTTTGAAGCGCGTATCTGAAATCCGACTCATGGGCCGGGTGTCTGAATCTAGTTATCGGGTTCTGGCGTGCCAAGCATGGTTTTCCCTGCCAGGCGCGAATACCGTCGCCGCTTTGGTGCTACTTCACTGCTGCATACCACGACTGCAAACTGCTGCGATATTCTGTGAACAAAACACTAACATGTTAGTAGTATTGCGTTCTGCATGATTGCAGGTCAATAGACCGCAACCCAAATGCGGGTTTGTCCTGAAGCCGCGGAGCCACACTTTTGCACGCGACGCGGACAATAAAAAAGACGCGTCAACTGCACGCGTCTTTTGTTTATTGAAGGTCCATATCGCTTTGCCTTCGCTCAGTCGCCGGACAACTTCCACTTGCCGCCGACAATCTCCACCATCACGCGCGCCCGCTGGTCCAGACCAGCATGGTCGTTCGCGCTCATGTTGAAGATGCCGTGCGACGCGGGCGTGTCTTTGGTGCTTTCCAGCGCGGCCCGCAATGCTTCGCGGAAGGCAGGCGTGCCCGGTTGCCCCTTCTTCAACGCCTGCGGGATCGCGCGTTGCAGCAGCAGGCCCGCGTCCCATGCGTGGCCGCCGAAGGTGGACACCGAGCCGGCGCCGTAAGCAGTTTCGTACGCGCGCTTATAGGCGAGCGCACTCTTCTTCACGGGATTCGAATCGGGCAGTTGTTCGGCGACGAGCAACGGACCCGCCGGCAGATAGGTGCCTTCGCAATCCTTGCCGCACACGCGCAGGAAGTCGTTGTTGGCGACGCCGTGCGTCTGATAGTACTTGCCCTTGTAGCCGCGCTCCTTAAGCGTTTTCTGCGGCAGCGCGGCCGGTGTGCCTGCGCCGGCGATCAGGACCGCGTCCGGATTCTGCGACATGATCTTCAGCACCTGGCCGGTCACCGATGCGTCGTTGCGTGCGAAGCGTTCGTTCGCGACGACTTTGATCTTCGCGAGATCTGCGGCTTTGCCGAACTCCTTGAACCAGCTCTCGCCGTATGCGTCGGAGAAACCGATAAAGGCTACCGTCTTCACACCGTGGTTCGACATGTGCTGCGCGATCGCGGTGGCCATGAGAATGTCGTTCTGCGGCGTCTTGAAGACCCACGCGCGCTTCGCATCCATCGGTTCGACAATGCTTGCCGCGGCTGCCATGGAAATCATGGGCGTGGTGGTTTCAGCGGCGACGTCGATCATGGCCAGCGAATTCGGCACGACGGTCGAGCCGATCAGCGCATCCACGTGATCTTCGCTCGTGAGCTTGCGCGTGTTCTTGACGGCCTGGGTGGAATCCGTGGCGTCGTCGAGCACGATGTAGTCGATCTTCTGGCCCGCCACCTCTTTAGGTAGCAGCGCAATCGTGTTCTTTTCCGGAATGCCGAGCGACGCGGCCGGGCCCGTTGCCGACAAGGTCACGCCAATTTTTACGTCCGCGAATGCATGGCCGCTCCATGCCGCGTTCACTCCGGTGGCGACCAATGCCGCGCTGATCCAACGCAATGCCGACTTCATCCCGCTCCTCTATCAACCCCGTCATTCATTCGAATTTAAATCCGCGGATTTAAATCCCGACCAAGCGGTCGGTGAATAGCGAGTTTAGCGGACGAAAGCCACGCGCGGCAAGCGTTTTGCAGGATTCAGACGTGTGAAATCGCGACAGGTTCGATGAATAAAAAAGGCTCACCGAATTAGCGGGGAATTTGAATGGCAAATAACCGGAAATACAAATAAAAAGCGCTGTTGGATATCAATCCAACAGCGCTTTCGTCTGGGCACTAAGTGCCTCATTGTCTCCTCGTTCTCCACCTGCAAAATTCGTGGTGCATCAGAACTGCATGAAGATTAAACGAGCACTCCGCGTACTACAACTAGCAATTACCCTAGTGGTGCACTGCGGCACTGAATTGGGGCACGGTTGTGCGAGCCATACCGTGTATGCATTTCGACTCGATTGCGGCCCTCTTCAACCTGCAGCATCGAGACGGCCGGATTATATCGGATGCCGAATCAATTGCCCATTAGACTGAACGTCAGGCTCGCAGCGGCCGCGCTCGCGCGATAATTTCGCCGACAATGCCACGCCGAAACGCCAGCACGCAGGCAATGAAAATCACGCCGGTGACGATGGTGACCGATTCGCCCAGCGAGCGGAACCACTCGACGCCCGTGGTCGCCGCCAACGCCCCGCCGATATCGCCGAGCCGGTCCTCGAGCGCGACGATCAGCGCCGCGCCGAGCAGCGGTCCGAACAACGTACCCATGCCGCCGACGAGCGTCATCAGGATCACGAGGCCGGACATGGTCCAATATGCGTCGCTCAACGTCTCGAAGCCTTGCACCAACACCTTGAGCGAACCCGCCAGACCCGCGATCCCCGCCGACAGAATGAACGCGAGCAGCTTGAAGCGATCCGTATCGTAGCCGAGCGACACCGCACGCGGCTCGTTCTCCTTGATGGCCACCAGCACCTGCCCGAACGGCGAATGCACGATCCGCACGATCAACAGGAAGGCGAGCACCATCACGGCGAGCACGACGAAATACAGCGCCACGTCGGACGACAGATCCAGCACGCCGAACAGTTTGCCGCGCGGCACGCCTTGCAGACCGTCCTCGCCATGTGTGAACGGCGCCTGCAGGAACACGAAGTACACCATCTGCGCGAGTGCCAGCGTGACCATTGCGAAGTAGATGCCCTGGCGGCGAATCGCGAAGATACCCACGATCAGCCCGAGCAAGGTTGCCGCAGCGGTACCGGCGAGCACGCCGAGCTCCGGCGAGAAGCCGAGCGATTGGATCGCATAGCCCGTCACATAGCCAGCCGAAGCAAGAAACATCGCGTGGCCGAACGACAGCAAACCGGTGTAGCCGATCAGCAGATTAAACGCCGCCGCGAACAGCGCGAAGCACAGCACCTTCATGACGAAAAGCGGATAGATGCCGAGCACCGGCACCGCGAGAAGCGCGATCAGCAGCAGACCGTAGAGCACTTTTCTCTGCATCATTTTTCCTTGCCGAAGAGACCCGCCGGGCGCACCAGCAACACCAGCGCCATGATCACGAAGACGACGGTCGCCGACGCTTCCGGGTAAAACACGCGCGTAAGCCCTTCGATCACACCGAGCAGCAAACCGGTGAGAATCGAGCCCATGATCGAACCCATGCCGCCGATCACGACCACCGCGAACACGGTGATGATCATCGGCTGGCCCATCAGCGGCGAGACCTGAATCACCGGTGCGGCGAGCACGCCGGCAAACGCCGCCAGGGCGACGCCGAAGCCGTAGGTCAGCGTAATCATCAGCGGCACGTTGATGCCGAACGCTTCGACCAGTTTCGGGTTTTCCGTACCGGCGCGCAGATAGGCGCCGAGACGCGTCTTCTCGATCACGAACCATGTCGCGAAGCACACCGCCAATGACGCCACCACGACCCACGCGCGATAGTTCGGCAGGAACATGAAGCCGAGATTGGTCGCGCCGGAAAGCGCCGACGGCACGTCGTACGGCTGGCCGGACGAACCGTAGATGGAGCGGAACACGCCCTCGACCACGAGCGTGAGCCCAAAGGTCAGCAAGAGCCCATACAGATGATCGAGCTTGTAGAGCCAGCGCAGCATCGAGCGTTCGATCGCGATGCCGAACAACCCGACGACCAGCGGTGCCAGCACCAGCATCACCCAGTACGGCAGGCCGAAATACGAAAAGCCCATCCACGCGAGCATGGCGCCCAGCATGAACAACGCGCCGTGCGCGAAATTGATCACGTTGAGCAAGCCGAAGATCACCGCCAGCCCGAGGCTCAGAATTGCGTAGAACGAGCCGTTCACGAGCCCAAGCAACAGCTGGCTCAGCATCGCCGGTAGCGGAACGCCAAAGATTTCCATTGAAGCCTTAACCCATCGCCAAGGTGAGATCGGTCACGCACGATCCGGCCGGCGCGCGATCAGCGGCAAACAACGCCGATCGCGCGCGGCATGTGAAACGCTTCGCCGTCAGCCTGTGTACCATCATGGCACCATGCCTCGCCCGTCAGGACAAGCAGACAGACGGCTATCTGGTTACGAACCAGCGATTATTTCCACAACGCGCAGCGCGTTTCGGCCTTGGTCGTGAACGCCTGCTCGCCGGGAATCGTCGCCGTGATCTTGTAGTAATCCCACGGCTCTTTCGACTCGGCCGGCGTCTTGACCTGCATCAGGTACATGTCGTGGATCATGCTGCCGTCCTGACGGATGTAGCCCTTCGCATAGAAGTCGTCGATCTTGGTCTTTTTCAGTTGCGCCATCACCTTGTCGGAGTCGGTCGAACCCACCGCCTTCACCGCGTTCAGATAGGTCATGGTCGCCGAGTAGTCGGCGGCCTGCAGGCTCGACGGCATCTTCCTCATCTTGTCGAAATAGCGCTGCGCCCACTTGCGCGTGGTGGCGTCCTTGTTCCAGTACCAGCTGTCCGTCAGTACGAGGCCTTGCGTGGTTTCCAGACCAAGGCTGTGCACGTCGTCGATGAACATCAGCAGCGCGGCGAGCTTCATCGTCTTGGTAATGCCGAACTCCTTGGCCGCCTTGATCGAGTTGATCGTGTCGCCGCCCGCGTTGGCGAGGCCGAGAATCTGCGCCTTCGATGCCTGCGCCTGCAACAGGAACGACGAGAAGTCCGACGCCGACAGCGGATGGCGCACCGTGCCCAGCACCTGGCCGCCGTTCGCTTTCACGACGTCCGACGTGTTCTTCTCCAGCGCCTTGCCGAAGGCATAATCGGCCGTCAGGAAGTACCACGTCTTGCCGCCCTGCTTTGTCACCGCCGAGCCCGTGCCCTTGGCGAGCGCCGTGGTGTCGTACGCATAATGGATCGTGTACGGCGTGCATTGCTCATTGGTCAGCGTGTCCGCGCCCGCGCCGATGCTGATGTACACCTTCTTCTTTTCGCCGGCCACGGTGTTCATCGACAGACCGGTTGCCGAATTCGTGCCGCCGATCAGCAGGTCGACACCGTCGCGGTCGAACCATTCACGCGCGCGCGACGCCGCGATGTCCGCCTTGTTCTGGTGGTCCGCATACACCACGGTGATCGGCTTGCCGTTGACCTTGCCGCCGAAATCCGCCACCGCCATGCGGATCGCCTCGAGTCCACCCTGCCCATCAATGTCCGCATACAGACCGGACATGTCGGTGATGAAACCGACCTTCACCGCGTCGTCAGCCGCTTGCGCGCTGCCCATCGTCAATGCGGCGCCGGCGGCGACCGCGAAACAAAGTGTGGCAAGCCGCGCGAGTGGGTTCTTTTTCATTCCTGTCTCCTGGTTTCTTCGCTTGTGGTTATCAGAGGCAATCGGGCGCTTTTATACGCCCAGTAGGTCGTGCAGGACCGGCATCTTGCTTTCGAGCTCACTCGCCCCGAAGTGCTCGACAATCGCGCCGTGCTCCATCACATAGAAGCGGTCCGCCAGCGGCGCGGCAAAACGAAAGTTCTGTTCGACCATCACGACGGTGTAGCCCCGCGCCTTGAGCGTCATGATCATGCGCGCCAGCGCCTGCACGATGACAGGCGCGAGCCCTTCCGAGATTTCGTCGAGCAGCAGCAAGCTCGCGCCGGTGCGCAGAATGCGCGCCACCGCCAGCATCTGCTGTTCGCCACCGGATAGCCGCGTGCCCTGGCTCGCGCGGCGTTCTTGCAGATTCGGGAACATCGAATAAATCTCTTCGAGCGACATCATGTGCGCCTTGTCGCCGATCGGCGGCGGCAACAGCAGGTTTTCCTCGCACGAGAGGCTCGAAAAGATACCCCGTTCTTCCGGGCAGTAGCCCACGCCGCAATGCGCGATACGATGCGTGGGCAGATTGATGGTTTCGCGTCCGCCAATGCGGATCGAACCGGTGCGCCGTCCGGTCAGGCCCATGATGGCGCGCAGCGTGGTGGTGCGTCCCGCGCCGTTGCGGCCCAGCAGGGTTACGACTTCGCCGCGGTTCACCGTCAGATCGAACCCATGGAGAATATGGGACTCCCCATACCACGCCTGCAAACCCTTGATGTCCAGCGCGGGAACGGCGTTCTCCGTCCCGCTTACGTCGAGGCTTTCACGCTCGGCAATCGTATTCATGCGTGGGCTCCGGCGAGCGCCGCGTCGGCGCTGCCCATATAGGCTTGCATCACGAGCGGATTCTTCGACACTTCGGCGTAGCTGCCTTCGGCGAGCACTTCGCCCCGTTGCAGCACCGTAATCGTGTCGGAGATGCCGGCAATCACATTCATGTTGTGCTCGACCATCAGAATGGTGCGGCCGCTCGATACTTTTTTGATCAATGCCGTCACGCGATCGACGTCTTCATGGCCCATGCCTTGCGTCGGCTCGTCGAGCAACATGAGCTCGGGTTCCATGGCGAGCGTGGTGGCAATTTCCAGCGCGCGTTTGCGGCCGTAGGAAAGTTCGACCGTCAACACATCGGCGAAATCGGTCAGTCCGACCTGGGTGAGCAAATCCATTGCGCGGTCATCGAGTTGGCGCAGCGTTCGTTCGCTCTTCCAGAAATGAAATGCCGTGCCGAGCTGGCGCTGCAAACCGATGCGCACATTCTGCAATGCTGTCAGATGCGGAAATACCGCGGAAATCTGGAACGAACGGATGATGCCGCGCCGCGCGATTTGCGCCGGGCGTTCGCCCGTGATGTCGATGCCGTTGAAAACGATCTGGCCCGCAGTGGGTTCCAGAAATTTGGTGAGCAGATTGAAACAGGTGGTCTTGCCTGCCCCATTCGGGCCGATGAGCGCATGGATCGAGCCACGGCGCACGCGCAGGTTCACACCGTTCACGGCGATGAAGCCTTTGAACTCACGGGTGAGGCCGCGCGTTTCGAGAATCGTATCGCCGAGAATCATGTTCCCTTCCATACGGAGTAAGGCGAAGCACTACGATCTTCCGCGCGAACCGCTGCGCGACTTTTTATGACGGCGGCACCCCGTGCCGCTCGTTGGCGTGCTGCACCAATCCGGACGGTAGTCCATGGGGCGGCACGCAGCATGGCTGCCATTGTCGCGCCAATGATGCAGCGCATTCATTGGGATTTGCACTTAGTGGAAGTAGATGACACCGGCCCCGAACGGGGCGCATACGTGCGAGATGGCCGCCGCGCAGGTCGGACGGGCATCTCATGCGGCTCGTGCTCTAGTCTGTCACACCGCGGACATGAACGGCGTCGCGCTGGCTTGTGCCGCGAAACTCCCGCCCACACGCGCACGGCGATCTTCGCGGATCATGTCGCTGGCGCGCTCGGCGATCATCAGCGTGGGCGAATTAGTGTTGCCTGAGGTGATGGTCGGCATGACAGATGCATCGACCACGCGCAGTCCGTCAACACCGATAACCCGTAGACGGTTGTCGACGACGGCGCCGGGGTCGTCGGTCGTCCCCATGCGGCAGGTGCCGACTGGATGGAAGATGGTCGTGCCGACCGCGCCGGCAGCCTGCTGCAGCTCCTCTTCGGTCTGGTACTGAATGCCTGGCAAAATCTCCTGCGGCCGGTAGCGTGCGAGCGCGGGCGCCGCCGCGATGCGGCGCGTGAGGCGCAGCGCGTTGGCGGCAACGTGCAGGTCGTAGTCGGTGGAGAGATAGTTCGGAGCGATCAAGGGCGGCGCTGAAGCATCGGCGGATTCGATGTGAATGCTGCCGCGCGAAGTGGGCCGCAACTGGCACACCGACGCCGTGAAAGCATTGAAACGATGCAGCGGTTCGCCGAAGCGATCGAGCGAAAGCGGCTGGACGTGATATTCGAGGTCGGGCCGCGTGAGCGAGCGATCGCCCGGATCGGATTTGGCGAACGCGCCGAGTTGCGACGGCGACATAGACATCGGGCCGCTTTGAAAAAACGCGTACTGCATGCCGATCAGCAACTTGCCCCACCAATGCGCGGACGCTGTATTGAGCGTACGCACGCCGTCGACTTTATAGGCCATGCGCAATTGCAAATGATCCTGCAGATTTTCGCCCACGCCACGCAGATCGTCGACGACCTCGATACCCAGATTCTGCAGACGCGCGCCATTGCCGATGCCGGAGAGTTCAAGCAATTGCGGCGAATTCACCGCACCTGAACTGAGGATCACTTCGCAGCGTGCCTTGGCCAGATAGTCCGTGTTGTCGCCGCGATATTCGACGCCCGTGCAACGGCGTCCATCGAATACGACGCGTTGCGTGTGCGCGCCGGTGATCACGGTGAGATTCGCGCGCTTGAGTGCGGGACGCAAAAACGCCTTCGACGCGTTCCAGCGAATGCCGCGTTTTTGATTCACGTCGAAATAGCCGACACCGGTGTTGTCGCCGCGGTTGAAATCGTCGGTGGCGGGAATGCCGGTCTCTTGCGCGGCGCGTGAAAACTCTTCGAGAATTTTCCATTTCAACCGCTGTTTTTCGACCCGCCACGGTCCGCCCGCGCCGTGCGATTCGCTGGCGCCGGCATGGTGATCTTCGCTGCGTTTGAAGACCGGCAACACCGAGTTCCATGACCAGGATGCGTCATTGGTGACGCGCGCCCATTCATCGTAATCTTCACGCTGACCGCGCATGTAGATCATGCCGTTGATGGAAGAACTGCCGCCCAAAACGCGTCCGCGCGGATATGACAGCGCGCGGCCATTGAGGCCGGCTTCCGCCTGCGTTTTATAGAGCCAGTCCGTGCGCGGATTGCCGATGCAGTAGAGGTAGCCGACCGGCACGTGAATCCAGTGGTAGTCGTCCTTGCCGCCGGCTTCGAGCAGCAATACCTGCACGTCGGGATCCTGGGTCAGGCGATTGGCCAGCACACAACCCGCTGTCCCCGCGCCCACGATAATGTAGTCGAATTCGCCTTCGAAACGCCGGGCCGTGGACGTCGTGTCGGTATTGCTCATTATTCAGTCTCCTAAGCTTTTTTGCCGATTAGTCGCATGGTTGCATGCGACTGCGGCGTTGGGCTCTATTTGTGTTTTCTGCCCTCGACATGCGACCAGGAACTCCGCTTGCCGAAGGCAACCGCCTGACCCTTACACTACTTAGCCACCGGCATCGTGAATTCAGCACCCTTGGCGATACTGTCGGGCCAGCGCTGCATGATGCTCTTGTAGCGCGTATAGAAACGTACGCCTTCTTCACCATACGCGTGATGATCGCCGAACAGCGACTTCTTCCATCCACCAAACGAATGCCACGCCATCGGCACGGGAATCGGCACGTTGATGCCCACCATGCCGATCTGGATCTGCCGCGAGAAAGCGCGAGCGACGCCGCCATCGGACGTAAACAACGACACGCCGTTAGCCAACTCGTTGGCGTTGATCAGTTCCACCGCGGACGCAAAATCCGGCACGCGCACTACGCAGAGCACGGGTCCGAAAATCTCTTCGCGATAAATCTTCATGTCGGTCGAGACATTGTCGAACAAGGTGCCGCCGAGGAAGAAACCCTTCTCATGACCACTGACCTGATGGCCGCGCCCATCGACCACCAGCTTCGCGCCCGCCTCGACGCCCGAATCGATATAGCCGACTACTTTCTCGCGATGCACCGCGGTCACCAGCGGCCCCATCTCGGCATCCGATTCCATGCCGTTGAGAATCTTCAAACTCTTCACTCGCGGCGTGAGTCGCTCGATCAGATCGTCGGCGATATGACCCACTGCCACCGCGACCGAAATCGCCATGCAACGCTCGCCCGCCGAACCGTACGCCGCGCCGATCAAGGCATCCACAGCCTGGTCCAGATCGGCGTCCGGCATCACCACCAGATGATTCTTCGCTCCGCCCAATGCCTGCACGCGCTTGCCGTGCTTCGTGCCTTCCGTGTAGATGTATTCGGCAATCGGCGTCGAACCGACAAACGACAATGCGCTCACTTCCGGATGCACGAGCAATGCGTCGACAGCGACCTTGTCGCCATGCACGACGTTGAACACGCCGTCCGGCAAGCCGGCTTCCTTCAGCAATTCCGCGAGACGATTCGAACAGGACGGATCGCGCTCCGATGGCTTCAGCACGAACGTATTGCCGCATGCAATCGCGACGGGGAACATCCAGCACGGCACCATCATCGGGAAGTTGAACGGCGTAATGCCGGCGACCACGCCGAGCGGCTGACGCAGATTCCAATTGTCGATGCCGCCGCCGATCTGATCGGTGAAGTCGGTCTTTAGCAGGTTCGGAATACCGCACGCGAACTCGACGATCTCGATGCCGCGCATTACCTCGCCCTTCGCATCCGAAAACACCTTGCCGTGCTCGCGCGTGATCAGCTCCGCGAGTTCGTCGTGGTGACGGTCGAGCAGTTCCTTGAACTTGAACAGGACCCGCGCACGCTTGATCGGCGCGGTTTCACTCCAGGCGGGAAACGCGGCCCTGGCGGCGGCGACGGCCGCATCGACCTCGGCGACGCTCGCCAGCGGCACGCGCGCGCTCACGCTGCCTTGCGCGGGATTGAAGACGTCGCCGAAACGGCCGCTCGTGCCCTCGAACGTCTTGCCGTTGATGAAATGGGTCAGCGCACGGGCGCTGGTCGCGCTGCGCTGGGTTTCGTCCTGATATGTCTCGCTCATGGTGTCCTCTTTCCTGTGAAGTCTTCCGCCCCGGCGTGCCCCGGGCGTGATAAAGGCGTGCTGAAGGTGAAGCGTACGGCGCTTCGGGCCGGGAAATCCAATGAGTAATGCTCAACTGCGCTATAAGGCGCGCTAATATCAGGATATGGATCTGACTCTGCTCCGGGCGTTCGTCACCGTGGCTCGCGAGGGCAACCTCACGCGTGCCGCCGTGCAACTGCACCTGACCCAACCTGCCGTCAGCCTGCAAATCAAGCATTTGCAGGAGACGCTCGGCGTCACGCTGTTCACGCGGACCTCGCACGGGCTCTCGCTCACGCGTGACGGACAAGCGCTGCTGCCTCACGCCGAACGCGCGCTCGGCGCGGCGAACGACGTGCAGCGGGCGGCGCAATCGCTGCGTCACGAAGTACGCGGACGACTGCGGATCGGCACGATCCTCGACCCGGCGTTTCTGCGCCTGGGCGGCTTTCTCAAACAGCTCGTGGAGAGCTGGCCGCACATCGAGACGGCCTTGCGCCACGGCATGTCAGGCTGGGTGCTGGACCAGGTTCGCGCGGGTGAACTGGATGTCGGCTATTACATCGGCTTGCCGTCCGAAGACGATCCGCGCGACGGCCCAGCTTTTTACGCGCTCACGCTGACTCACTTCCAGTACCGCGTGCTCGCGCCGGCCGGCTGGAAAGACCGCGTCAAGGGCGCGCGCGACTGGCGTTCACTCGCGGCGCTGCCGTGGATCTGGACGCCGCCCGCGTCGGCGCACAACCGGCTGTTGACGCGCTGCTTCGACGAAGCCGGTGTGAAGCCGGTCAAAGTGGCGGAAGTGGACCAGGAGCCGTCGATGCTCGATCTGGTCAAATCCGGCGTCGGTCTCACCCTTGCGCGCGACGCCACCGCCATCGCCGAAGCGCATGCACATGCGTTGACCATCGTCGAAGGTGTTACCGTGCCGACTCAGCTCAGCTTTATCACGCTCGCGCAGCGCAAGGAGGAACCGGCAATTGCCGCGGCGTTGAAGCTGATCGAGCAGCAATGGGCGACTTGAAGATTGCGTAAATGGTGCTTGCGTGATGGATACGACGGCGACGGCGAATGCGCGATATGAGCCGCTCTCATGACAGCCGCGGGCCGTGTGGCCATATCGCAATAGGTAACCTGCGCGATCTGGTTACACAGCAACCGCGGCCACTTGCCCCGCGCCTGAAACCACATCGTCACGCAGTTTTTGTTAGATTGAGGGCTCGCGCTCACGCGCCGGCTCCGCATCCTTTTCCGTTCCGCCTGATTTGTCCTTCCCGGCAGCTTCGCCCCGGCAACACCGCAAGCCGCCGACCCATCCATCCTTCAACAGGAACCTGACATGGCACGCAACATTGAAATCAAAGCCCGCGCCCAGCATTTCGAGCAACTCCGCGAACGCGCGGCGCAGCTCGCGCCGGACGCACCGCTGATCTTTCGCCAGCAGGACTTCTTCTACGACGTGCCGCGCGGCCGCCTGAAGCTGCGCCAGTTCGACGACGGCACGCCGGCCGAGCTGATCTTTTATCAGCGCGACGACCGCGACGGTCCGAAGGCGTCGTATTACACGCGCAGTCCGGTGACCAATCCGGAAGCCATGCACGCGCTGCTCGCCACCGCGCTGACCACGCGCGGCATCGTCACCAAGGAACGTCATGTGTATTTGACCGGGCGTACGCGGATTCATCTGGACCGGGTGGACGGTCTGGGCGACTTTGTCGAACTCGAAGTGCTGCTCGCCCAGGACGACGACGAAGAAGGCGGCCACGCCGAAGCGCATGCGATGTTCGCCACACTCGGCGTGCCGGAATCGGATCTGGTGGCGGTGGCCTACGTCGATTTGCTGAGCCCGGACAGCGAGCCGAAGCAAGCGGCATAAGACTGACGCAATGCGGGCCGCGGGCGGCGTCAGCGCGATCGGGGCCGCATCAAGGTGCGGCTGTCCCCGGCGACAGATGACCCAGCGGCAACGGGCCATTGCGCTTGAAAGTGGTGAGCACGATATTCGAGCGCACGCTGTCGACGCCCGGCACACGCATCAGCTTCTTCATCACGAACGTCGACAGATAATTCAGATCGGGCGCGACGATGCGCAACAGATAGTCGGCGTCGCCCACCACGGCATGACATTCCAGCACTTCAGGCAGCACGTCGATTTGCTGCTGGAATTGCTCGATGATCGAATCGCCGTGGTGCTTCAACTTCAGACTGGTAAAGGCGGTGACGCCGAGTCCGAGTTTTTCCGGCCGTAGCACCACGCGATAGCCGTCCACCACGCCCACCTGTTCCAGCCGCTGCAAACGCCGTCCAATCTGCGACGGTGACAGCGGAACCTGCTCCGCTAATTGCTGATGCGTTGCACGGCCGAAGCGTTGAAGCACGTCCAGCAGCGCAAGATCGAAGTGATCCAGTTCTAACATGTCGAATATCCGCATTGAATGGCTAATTTATGCACGATTATTGCATAAGTAGTCCATAATCCGCCATCATTGCGCCCATTCCGCGCTTCTGCCGCTCTACACTTGCACTACCGATATACATCAGCCGTCACTGTAGAGCGCAGCTTCATGTCCACCGCCAATACCGCGAAACTGAAAGAGCAATTCGACGCCGGCTTAGAAACCCGCGCCGATTTCACCATCGATCAACCGACCGAGCGCTACGGCGCCGTCGACCACGCGGTATGGCAACAGCTTTACGCGCGCCAGACAGCGCTGCTCAAAGGGCGCGTCTGTGACGAGTTTCTGACCGGCGTCGACACCATCGGCATGCCGCCCGACCGCGTGCCCTCGTTCGACGAGATCAACGCGAAACTCGCACCCGCTACGGGCTGGCAGATCGTCGCCGTTCCGGGCCTCGTACCGGACCAGGTGTTCTTCGAGCATCTGGCGAATCGCCGCTTTCCCGTGACGTGGTGGATGCGCCGGCCGGATCAGCTCGATTACCTGCAAGAGCCGGACTGTTTCCACGATCTGTTCGGCCACGTGCCGCTGCTAATCAACCCCGTATTCGCGGACTATATGCACGCATACGGTCGCGCCGCGCTCGCCGCCCACGACGTCGGTGCGCTGCCGCTGCTCGCGCGTCTCTATTGGTACACAGTGGAGTTCGGGCTGATCCGCGACGCGGCGAGTCCGAACGGCGTGAAGATCTACGGCGCGGGCATCGTGTCGAGCAAGGGCGAAACGCTATACAGCCAGCAGAGCGCCGCGCCGAACCGCCTCGGCTTCGATCTCGAACGCGTGATGCGTACGCGCTACCGCATCGACACGTTCCAGAAAACCTACTTCGTGATCGACGACTTCGCGCAGTTGTTCAAGGTGGCGCAAACCGATTTCGCGCCGCTGCTGGCAACGCTCGCCGCCGAACCGGCGTTCGCGGCGGGCGAAGTGTTCGAGCACGATCACGTCATCACGCGCGGCTCGCAGGAAGGCTGGCTGGCCGACGGCGATATCTGAAAAGTAAGGCCGACTGCGGGCAGACGTCATCCGTGAAAAAATAGGGATGCGCACGCCCACCGGCGTGCCTGTCCAGATTTAATGAGGTAGCACCATGATTCAGAAACTGACTTCCGAAGAACGCGCTGCGCGGCTCGCCGGCTTGCACGGCTGGCAAGCCGTGGCAGACCGCGACGCGATCCAGCGCCAGTTCAAATTCGCCGACTTCAACGAAGCATTCGGCTTCATGACGCGCGTGGCGATCAAGGCGCAGGAAATGGATCACCACCCGGAATGGTTCAACGTCTACAACAAGGTGGAGATCACATTGTCCACGCATGACGCCGGCGGCCTGACCGAGCGCGACATCAAATTGGCGACGTTTATCGATAGTATTACGGCGTAATACAAACGAACTACTGCGTCTCAGGCGTGCTTATGCGCCGAACACCGAGTAATTCGGCAGCAATGAAAGGCCATTGCAGGTAATCCCTTGTCCAAACCTTCAGTTCTACAGGCTATTCTTAAGGTGCACGTAAGAATCCCACGCTTGCCTGGCAATCCCGTCTAAACGATCCGGTGATAGCGTGTGCTGACGCTGTACAATCATCAGCGCATACGGCTTGGAGAGCGCGCTTGCCTCCTTGCACAGAACGAGTTCGTCGCCGCTCGAAGGTGAGCGGGCGCGCCAGAAGTTGATTGCGGCTTCCAGTTCGTGAATGCTTATCTCGGACATGACTTCGTGATCGCTTTCAGGAAAACGCCGGGTCGTCCAAAGTTATCCTGGCCCTTCGGGAGACTGGTGCGATGTGACAGGTTGAGAAGCGCCCGATTGGCGTTTCGAGGCCGCTCAATGCCTGCTTCGTGGCCGCTTCGTGCCAGTTCGGTACGGCCACGCCGCACGCTGCTGTGCAGCAGGCGCCCCGGCGAACCGCTTGCCCAAACGCCTAACCCATTGTACTTGAGCGAAACCCATGCGACTCCTTCTGATCGAAGATGACCGCCCCATCGCACGCGGCATCCAAAGCAGTCTTGAACAAGCCGGCTTCACCGTCGACATGGTCCACGACGGCATTTTCGCCGAGCAAGCCCTCACGCAAAATCGCCATGAGCTGGTGATCCTCGATCTGGGTCTGCCCGGCATCGACGGCATGACGCTGCTGTCGCGCTTCCGTCAGAGCAATCGTCACACGCCGGTGATCATCCTCACCGCGCGCGACGAGCTGAACGACCGCGTGCAAGGCCTGAATTCCGGCGCCGACGACTACATGCTGAAGCCGTTCGAGCCCACCGAACTCGAAGCACGCATCCGCGCGGTGATGCGCCGCAGTGGTCCGCACGGCGATATGCCGCGTCCCGAAGTGTCGTTGGGCGGTGTGCGCCTGTCGGGCGTCGATCGCCGCATTTTCAACGACGACAAGCCGCTCGAGCTCTCGCCGCGTGAATTCGCCGTGCTCGAAATGCTGTTGCTGCGTCATGGCCGCGTAGTCAGCAAGGCGCAACTGCAAGACCATCTGACGCATTTCGGCGGCGATCTCGGCGACACCGCGATCGAAGTCTATGTGCACCGGGTGCGTAAAAAGCTCGAAAGCTGCCGTGTCGAGATCGTCACGGTGCGCGGCTTCGGTTATCTGTTGCAGGAAATCCGTCAGGCCGCATAATCGTCATGACGGCCGCACGCTCCGCTGCGGCCTGACGGCGCCGGGCCGGCGCCGCGCACCCGGTGCGCACTTCGCCGGCATCCGGCGACATTCCGCGGTGCTTGCGCCGTTGCTCCTTTCCCGCGCGTTCGATCATGCCTCAGCCGGCCGCCAATAGTCTGCGCCGCACGCTGCTGCGGCGCCTCGCTGCTCCCCTTTCGCTGCTCGCGCTCATGAGCGGCCTGATCGCTTACTGGCTGGCGTGGCAGTACACGCAGCACGTGGTCGACCGTTCGCTCGCCGATCTCGCCACCGCCATCTCCAAACAGATCCAGATTGCCGGCCCGAATGCGCGCATCACGGTGCCGCCGCTGGCGCAGGCCATGTTCTCGGACCCCGTCGAACACCTCGTCTACCGGATCAGCACGGGCGAAACCGAAATTGCCGGTGATCACAATCTTCCGCTGCAAGGCACGAGCGTGCGGCGCATGCATTACGCGTACGTATTCGAAACGCAGCATCAAGGCGTGACAGTACGAGTGGCGCAGGTCCGGGTCGATCAGCCGACGGGCAATCCGATCGTCGTCGAAGTCGGTCAGCCGGTGCACCACCGGTTTCGCATCGCCGCCGAGTTTCTGGTCGCGATCATGATGCCGCTGCTGTTGCTGCTGCTGGCGGGATGGGTGATCGTGTGGCGCGTGGTCAACCAGCAACTCAATCCGCTTACCGATCTCGCCGATTCGCTCAACCGGCAAACTCACACATCGCTCGAACCGGTCGACGAAACCTATGTACCGGTGGAAATTCGCCCGCTCACTGGCGCGCTGAACGCGCTGCTCGGTCGCCTGAAAACGGCGCTCGACGGTCAGCGCAAATTCATCGCCGACGCCGCGCATCAACTGCGCACGCCGCTCACCGCCGTCAAGCTGCATGCGGAGCAAGCGGCCGTCGCGCGCGACCCGCAGCAAACCTTGACCGCCGTACGCGAACTGCGCGCCGCGGCGGATCGCGCGGTGCGGCTGTCGAATCAGCTGCTCTCGCTCGCACGCGCCGAGCCGGGCGAACAGGCGGCTCGCTTCGTCAACGTGGATATGGCTGCGCTCGCGTTCGACACGGGCGCCGAATGGGTGCCGCGTGCGTTGACGTTCCACGTCGACCTCGGTTTCCAGCGTCTGGACGACCCCAGCAACGGTCATCCGCTGATGGCGCGCGGCAATCCCGTGCTGCTGCACGAAGTGATCGCCAATCTGCTCGATAACGCGCTCAAATATGTGCCGCCGTCGCGCTTCGATGGCGGCCGCATCACGGTGACGGTGTCGCAAACGGTGATCGACGAATTGCGCATGGCGGAGATCATCGTCGAAGACAACGGGCCGGGCGTGCCGCGCAACCAGCAGGCCGATCTCTTCAAGCGGTTCTTCCGCGGCGACGGTCAGAGCGACGCCGGCGTAGATGGCGGCGCAGGTCTCGGCCTTGCGATCGTCCACGACATCATGGTGCTGCATCACGGCAGCGTGCATTACGAAGACGCCCCGGAAGGCGGCGCACGTTTCATCGTGCGCATTCCGCTCGTGCCGATCACCGTGCAGAGCGACGTGGAAGCCGTTGAACCGAGGCGCCCGGCAAAAAAATCGGCGCATTCGGCGCCGGTGGATATCTGACTGTCTGGAAGCTTGACGGGCGTCTGAATCGATCGCCAACGTGATCGATTCAGACAGCCCGCAGATCACTTCTTCATTACTTTCTTCGCTGAAGTTTTGCCCTTGCCGGCCGCCTTCCCGGTCTTGCCCGCGCCCTTCTCCTTTTCCGACGGCGCCAGCATCGTGCCGCGGCATTTACGCGCGCCGCAACGGCATTCATATTCCTTCTTGAGCTTCTTGGTCTGACGCGCGTCGATCACGAGGCCGTAATCGTAAAAGAGTTCCTCGCCTTCCGCGATATCGCGCAACGCGTGCACGTACACGTGACCGTCGATTTCTTCGGCTTCGCAGTTCGGCGCGCAGGAATGGTTGATCCAGCGCGCGCTATTGCCGTCCACTTTGCCGTCGATGACCTTGCCGCTGTCGAGCGCGAAATAGAACGTGTGATTCGGTTCGGCCGGATTATGCGGATGACGGCGCAACGCTTCTTTCCAAGAGATCCGCTCGCCTTTGTATTCGATCAGGCGCTCGCCGGCCGCAATCGGTTCGAGGGCAAACACGCCTTTGCCGTGCACACCCGAACGGCGCACGGCGATCCTGCGTGAACTCATTGAATGAATCCTTGTGAAGAACTGGGGGTGAAGTTTGGCAGCCGTCGAAAATGCCCGCGTCTGACGCGCTGCTTTTTTCTGACGCGGATAGCAAACGCGGCGCCTTGCGAGCGCCGCGTCGACCTGCGACGCACGTGCGCCACAACCGGCATCCTACACGCTGAAGACGGCTTCGTTCAACCGTCAAAAAGACGCGCGCCGATGACGGCTTGCCAACTTCACCGTTGTCCGAACGAAATGTCGCCGAACAATGCCTTTTGCTCGCGCGGTTGCGAACGCCAGTACTGCGGCGGCGCTTCGACCGTCGCGCCGAGCTGCGCCGCGGCATGCCACGGCCAACGCGGGTTGTACAGCAGCGCGCGGGCCAGCGCGATCAGATCGGCGTCGCCGGCTTCGATCAGTTGCTCGGCATGCAACGGGTCGGTGATGAGGCCCACGCCAATGGTCGTGAGGCCGGTGGCTTTCTTGACCGCCTTAGCAAAGGGGATCTGATAACCGGGTTCAAGTGGAATCTTTTGCAACGGCGAGACGCCGCCGGACGACACGTCGATCCAGTCGCAGCCGCGCTTTTTCAGCTCCTGCGCGAATGCGATCGTGTCTTCGAGCGTCCAGCCGCCTTCGACCCAGTCAGTCGCGGAGACACGCACGCCGACCGGTTTGTCGGCGGGAAAAGCAGCGCGCACGATATCGAAGATTTCAAGTGGAAAGCGCATGCGGTTTTCAAGCGAACCGCCGTAGTCGTCGTCGCGCTGGTTGGCGATCGGCGAGAGGAACTGATGCAGCAGATAGCCGTGCGCAGCATGCACTTCCAGTCCGTCGACACCGAGCCGCGCGGCACGGCGAGCCGACGCCGCGAATGCTTCGCGGATACGGTTCAACCCAGGCGTGTCGAGCGCCAGCGGCGGCTCTTCGCCGGCCTTGTGCGGCAACGCGGACGGCGCGTGCGGCAGCCATCCGCCTTGCGACACCGGAATCAGCTGGCCGCCTTCCCACGGCGCATGGCTCGACGCCTTACGCCCGGCGTGCGACAACTGCATCGTGACCTTGATGTGCGAATGCTTGCGGATCGCGGCCAGCACAGGCACGAGCGCGGCTTCGGTCACGTCGTCCCACAGGCCGAGATCGCCGGGTGTGATGCGGCCGTCCGGTTCGACCGAGGTCGCCTCGATGCACAGCATGCCGGCACCGGACAACGCCATGCTGCCGAGATGGATCATGTGCCACGCGGTTGCCTCGCCACGGTCGGCGGAATACTGGCACATCGGGGACACGACGATACGATTGGGAAGCGTCACGCTACGCAGCGTGAGCGGAGAAAAAAGCGCGCTCATGGATTACGCCCAGTAGAAACCCGAGAGCGATCGAGCATAGCACCGCAAGTGATTTAGTGCTGGCCCATAGCCTTTCAGGGTTTCGCCTCGACCTGATCGAGCCACTCGCCGAACATCCGGCACGCGGCGGCTTCGAGCGCGGGACCGAACTTCGCGGTCTCGGCCCGCAACTGGCGCGCGTCGATGCCGTGGCCAACAAGTTCTCCGGCGTTGCCGATCAGCCAGGGCTCGAAGCGATCGGTACGAATCTCCGGATGACACTGCAGACCCAGCACATGATTGCCCCAGGCGAACGCCTGGTTTTCGCAAGCCGGCGTCGACGCAAGACGTGTTGCGTTATCAGGCAGATCGAAGGTATCGCCATGCCAATGCAGCATGGAGGTCTGCGCGCCGTCCAGATGACGGACCGGCGAAGCGCGGCCGGCGTCGGTCAGCGTCAGCGGGGACCAGCCGAGTTCGGTTTGGCTTGCGGGATAGACGCGGGCGCCAAGGGCGCGCGCGATCAGTTGAGCACCGAGGCAGATGCCGAGAGTCGGCAAACCCGCCGCGATGCGTTTTTCGATCATGGACAGCAACGGCACGAGCGTCGGATAAAGCGCGTCGTCGGTTGCGCTGATCGGGCCGCCGAGCACCACCATCAGCGATGCGGAAACCGGGTTCGGCGCTTCGATGCGGGCAAAGCCGACATCGAGATAGCGGACCGGGCGCCCGCGCTCGCCGAGCACCAGCTCAAGACTGCCCAGATCCTCGAAGTGCACGTGGCGAATGGCCAGAACTTCGCGATTCATCGGCCTGTCCCACCTTCAGGTTGACTAAAGACTTACCGCCACGCGGCACCAGTCGGCTGACGGGCGGCAAACGCCGCCCGTCGAAGCCGGCTTGGCAGTGTAGCGGATTGTCCCGGAAGAAGCCGCCTTATTGGGCGAAGATCTTCCAGGTCTTCTTCTGGGTGGCGACATCGGCCGTCTCATACACCGAGCAGTCGAGGCGCAGATCCGTATCCGACATATTCATGTCGAGCAACGCGCAATGATGCGGCGTCTTCTTCGGGTTCTTGCTCGGCTCGAAATGCGTGCAGCTCAGACACATGCGGTGCGGCGGGATCGTGCCTTGCGCTTCCAGCTGATGAACGGTCTTGAGCAACGTGCGATAGAACACCGCCTGCTCATCGTCACGCAGCGTGCCGACCGCCTTGGCCAGGAAGTCCGGCCACTGCGCGGCGCGCTTCGCGGCCGTACGGCCACGAGCCGTCAGGCGGACCGCGAGCGCGCGGCCGTCGTCGAGAGCACGGCGCTTTTCGACCAGCCCTTTGGTTTCGAGCGTGCTGACTGCATCGCTGGTCGTCGCGGCGGTGAGCGCCGTTTCACGGGCAATTTCGCCGAGACGCATCGGGCCTTTGCGTTGCATCAGCAAGACCAGAATTTCGCCCTGGGTCGGCGTCAGGCCAGCGCCTTCCGCCCATTCCCAAGCCTGGCTCCGCATTGCCGTGCTCAATCGCAATAGGCTGTGGGTCACCCGCCCGGTCGCCTGTTCTCCGTATACGCCTTCGCTCATAATCTTCGATTGGTTTATTTACAGCTTTCGTACGACGCCGGCGAACTGCTTGCCGACCGCGCCCGTAGCCTGTGTGGGGTAGCCTCGCCCAACTGCGGACAAGACGGTTTTCTACTATCTCAAAAATTTACCGCCTTGCAAGGCAAAGCAGCGAAAACGACATTCTATGCGAGAGCGGCGAATCGTACAGCTAAGTTATCCAACACAAGCTGTGGATAACCACGGGAAAACTCAGGGATGGCTTGTGCGCCGATTTGATAAGCACCCCAGCCTGGTCCGCCTGTCACAAAGTTGTCCTCGTATACCGGCGCCGACCAGCTCACGATCAGTTCAGTTATGGTTTACGCAGCGCATTGACTTTGCAGGGAATTATTCAGTTGTCCACAGGCAGATGCAATGCTTGTTAACTACTACTACGTTTGTATACGTTAACGGTATAAAAACCTAAGGCACGCCGAGCTGGAAAATAATTTATTGAAAAAAAAGCCGCTCGAAGCGGGTTTCCTTACGATTTCACGCAGCCCATACCGCCTTCGGTTAAGCCCGCCACTGCAAACACTGCTGCCTGACGGCTTCATGCAGAGACTTTTCCCGTTCGACGACACCGCGTAACCAGGTTGCATCATTCACCTGACCGCGAGCAATCGCGCCGATCTCGGCAAGCGCGTTGCCCGACCCCAACGCTTCGGCGTGCGGAGCAATCAGGTCCAATGTTTCGAGGATGTCTTCGGAAATCGTCTTGCGCTCGCCCGTTTGCGGATTGATGCAGGTGCCGGCCAGACCGAAGCGGCATGCTTCGAAACGATTGAATGTGTAGACGAGGTAATCGTCTTCTTGCGGCGTGATCGGCTTGTCGAGCAGCAGATGCCGGGCGAGCGTCTGGATATAGCATGCAATCGCCGCCGCGCGATCCACCGACAAGGGCGTGTCCATCACACGAACTTCGATCGTGCCGAAACCCGGCTTCGGCCGGATGTCCCAGTAGAAATCTTTCATGCTGTTGACGACGCCGGTATGGACCATCTTCGAGAAATATTCCTCGAAGCTGTCCCACGTCAGCACGAACGGCGCGCGGCCCGACAGCGGGAACGCAAACACGGAATTCAGTCGTGCCGAATGAAAACCGGTATCGACGCCCTGCACGAACGGCGACGACGCGGACAACGCGATGAAATGCGGAATGAAGCGCGACATCGAATGCAGCAGATAGAGCGCGCTGTTTGGATCCGGGCAGCCGATATGCACGTGCTGGCCGAACACCGTGAATTGCTTGGCGAGATAGCCGTACAACTCGGACAGGTACTGAAAACGCGGCGTATCGACGATCTGCCGCTCGCTCCATTGCTGGAACGCATGCGTACCGCCGCCGCACAAGCCGACGTTCAAATGATCCGCCGCGGAAACCAGCGTATCGCGAATCTTGCGTAAGTCGGTGACGGCCTGCTCGTGTGTCGTACAAATGCCGGTCGACAACTCGATCATGCTTTCGGTGATTTCCGGCGTGATGTTGCCGGGGATCTTTTCGTCCTTGATGAGGCGCAGCAGATCCGAGCCGGCTTTGGTCAGATCATAGTCATGCGTATTGACGATCTGCATCTCGAGTTCGACACCGAAAGTGAACGGTTTCGAATCGATGAAGGGTTCGAGTGACATGGCGTCCCCTGAGTCAGGTCGGCCGGGTGTGGGTCACATGCCCGGCCGTTTTTGAATCGAATATAAGTTGGAAAAAGCGTGTCAAACATCGAGCTTCGAGCAGCGCAACGCGCTCTTTGGCTCGCGCTTGCTATTCGCGCCGCTCAGCTACCAGCGCCAGGCTGCGATAGACGAGCCACGGCCCGAGAATCTGCAGCACGAAAATGGAACACATCACGATCGCACGCAGTTGCGGGTCGAAGTTCGGATACAGGTTGTAGGTGTCGTCGACGAGCAGATACGCGAGCGCCGACATCGGTGATAAGGACAGACCGAGCGCCATCCCCTGCTTCCAGTTCAAGCCGCTCGGCTTGGCGAACGCCAGCACACCGACCAGTTTCGCCACAAGGCGCGCAACAATCAGACCCAGAGCCGCGACACCGCCGAGCGCGATGTCTTTCCATTCGAACGAAGTCAGCGTCAGCACGAACAGAATCACGGTCAACAACCAGCCGGCCGTGCCGAAGTGCTCCGGCCACAACTGCGGACGAGCTTCATGATTCTTCACGATGATGCCCGCGGCCAGCAACGCAAGAATGGTCGACAGCTTGAACAGATGCGCAATCGCGATGGCCAGCAGCACGAGGCCGAACAGCGCGACGAACGAGTGCTCGTCCTGCATGTTCAAACGTCGATAAAAGAACGTGCAGGTACGCGCGAGGAGATACGCGAGCACGAGCGAGCCGACCAGCAGATAAAGCGGCTGCAGGATGGTCGCGAATACGTTGCCGTACATCTCCTGATGCAGCCAGCTCGACACGAGCTTTTCGATCACCACGGCATACATGCTGTTCAGCGCGGTCAAGGTCAACAGACGCTGGGTGACCTGGCCTTCCGCGCGCAATTCCGTTTTCAGCTGAATCACCATGGCCGGCGACGTCGCCATGGCGATCGCGGCCAGCACCGTTGCCACCATTAGCGGCACGTTCAGAAACAGCAAGACCGGCAACACGAGCGCGAAAGTCAGCGTGGCTTCAGCGACGCTCGACAAAATCAACCACGGATTGCGACGAATCCAGCGCAAATCGAGCCGGCTACCGAGTTCGAACAGCAGCAAACCGAGCGCGACATCGAGCAGCGGCCGCGCGGCGCTCGCGGAATCCGCGTCGATCACGCCCGAACCAGCCGCACCGGCGATCAGGCCAATGACCGCATAGCCGGAAATGCGCGGTAAACGCCACGCGCGATAGCACAGCTCACCGCACAGCCCGGCGGCGAGCAATGCGAGACCAGCCCAAAAAATGGCGTCGGGTGAAAGCGGCCAGGCTGGAAAAAATGAAAACGCCGAATTCATCGTGATGGGTTCTCCTTAGCAGCAACGGCAGGCGACACGAACCGGCGCGAACACCGGCGAGCGGGTGGGCACATGAAGCGCTCACTGTCGCGATCGCTTCGCGTGGCCAGCGTTGCGAGTTTTTCAACGATCGGATGATCTGAATGCGCGGCAGCAGCAAGGAACCTGGCGCATTCGGGGTGCGGCCGTAGCAACCGGCACGGTGAAAGAGCGCCGTCGACTTTGAATCAGATTCTGATTGAGCGGCACCGTTCCGTTTGCTGCGTGTGCCGCTGTAGAGGCAAGGCACGACGCGGAAAAGAACGGCGATTGTGCCATAGCTTTTTCAGCCTTGACCGAAAAGGCGCGAACATGCCGGCAAAACGGTAAAAACGTACGTTATCTCACCGACATGAGGAAAAACCGACCGTTTTGAGCGCGAATCTGCCCGGTCAGAGGGCTAGTTTGAAGGCGGCAGATGTGCTTTTCGGGACATCGCGGAGGAAGTTTTCGACGGGTTCTGGAGCGGCTCGGACTACGCCGATAAGCTTTCCTCCAGCCACGGTCTTTCTGTTTACAGGTTTACCGTATGTATACGTAGTAACAGTTAACAAGGTGCCTCGGTTTCTGTGGATAACTCCTATTTACCGAAATGAATCATCGCCTTGCCGACGGCATAACCGGATGCACAGCATGTGCGGGAGCGGCGCGTGTACAAGGGTAACTTTTGGCGATTTTCGGCGACGGCAGAGTTACCCCGTTTACGTCCACAACGGTTCCACACCTGTTGCGCCGGTAAACCGCTTGGTTATCCACAACTTTCAGTGGATAACTCATCTGGCGAGCATGCTGGGCGGGGTCTGGGGTTAACTCACCGTTCCCTGACGCAATGCGCGCAACAGGAAGCGCGCCGGGTCGATGTCTTCAGCCAGATCCCGTTCGAGCGGCCAAGGCTCGCCTTCCAGTTGCGAGGCGATCAGTTCCGCACCGAGCGCTGCCCATACGAGACCTCGCGAACCGTACGCGAAAGCACCATAGAGGCCGTCGGTGCGCGGCAGATCGAGCGGCCATGCACCGCGCAGACGCTGGGCGTCGAGCGCTGCCTGCGCTTCGTCGGCGAGTTGGCCGATCATCGGCATGCGGTCGCTGGTGACGCAGCGGAACGCGACGCGCCCGGTTAACACAGTCGATCGAGCCGGATCCGCGACGTTTGCAAAGGCCGGCAGCATCTGCGCGACGCGTTCCAGGTTTTCCAGGTGGCCGTCTGCGCGCAGCGATGTGTCGGGGTCGTCGAGCTCATACGTGGCGCCGGTGAGCGTGACACCGCCCGCCAGCGGCACCGCATAGCCTTCACCGATTACCGGCATCTGAAGCGGCGGCAGCACGGTGCCGACCGGCAGCAAAGTGAGTTGACCGCGAATACTGCGAGTCGGCGCGTGCTGTAAACCGGCGATGCGCGCGGCATCGTGCGCGCTGGCGACGATCACCACCGGCGCCCGGGCGATGGTGTCGCCGGAGGTGTCGAATACAGTCCATTGACCGCCGGACCGCTCGATCCCCGCGACGTCCACCCCGAAGCGGCGCTCGAGCAGAGAGCCCGCTGCGGCGCACTGCGCGGCGCACAGCGACGCCGGGTCGATCCAGCCACCGTGTGGAAAGAACCATCCGCCGCGTGCGAGCGGCATGCCGGCGAGCCGCTGCGCTTCGGCTGCGGAAACGGGCGTGACGTAGTCGGACGGATAGCCGAATGCAGTGATCGCTTCGCTGATCGAGCGGGCCTCCTCGTCGTCCGCGGCGATCTGCAACAAGCCTGGACCGCCGCGCAACGGCGCGTGACCGAGCCGCTCGAGCGCGGCCCAGCGCCTGAGCGTATACAGAAAGCCGGCACGCGTAACGCGCGAGGCGACGCTGTCGTCGCGCGAAATCATCGGATGGAACACGCCGGCCGGATTGCCCGATGCCTCCTGCGCCACCGAAGCATGCCGCTCCAGCGACGTGACGCGCCAGCCGCGCGCGGCGAGCCGTTCGATCACCGCGCAGCCGGCCAGTCCCGCGCCGATCACCACGGCATGCCTTTCGTCGACCGCGAGCGGCGCTGGCGGCTCATGCCGGCGCACGCGCCAGCGCGGCGCGAAATGGCCGACCAGCATCGCCCGTTTCCAGCCGAAGCCGTCCACCTTGCGGTACTCGAAGCCGCATTGCGTCAACGCGCGCTTGATGTCGCCGGCGCTGCTGTAAGTGGCGAAGGTGGCGCCCTCGCCTGCCAGCCGCGCGAGCGCCTTGAAGATCATCGGAGTCCAAAGCTCGGGATTTCTGGCCGGTGCGAAGCCGTCGAGATAAAACGCATCGGCGCGCAGCCTCAAGGCCGGCAAGCGCTCCTGCGCGTCGCCGAAAACCAGCGTGAGCACCACGCGCCCTTCATCGAATTCAAGCCGATGCGTGCCGGGAACGAGCATCGGCCAGGCGTTCGCGAGCGCTTGCGCGAGGGCGGCAATCTCCGGATCGGAAATCGTCGCAGCAACCACCTTGCGTAAATCGCCGATGGTAAAGGGATGCTTCTCGGTGGATACGAAATGCAGCCGCTCGCAGCGCAACGGGTCCGCGCGCCACGCGGCCCAGGTCATCAGAAAATTGATGCCCATGCCGAAGCCGGTCTCCAGTACCGTGAAAATGCGGCGGCCCTGCCACCGGTCGGGCAGCGAATTGCCGTGCAGGAATACGTATTGGGCCTGTTCGAGACCGCCTACGGCGCTGTGATAGATGTCGTCGTAAAGCGGCGAAAACGGCGTGCCGTTGTCGCGGAATGCGAGGACGGCGGGGATCAGCGGATCGGTCATGCGCGACGGAAAATGACGCTCGGGAAAATGCCCCCGGACCTGTCGTTTCACGCCAGGCCCCGCGACGGGAATTGAAAAGATTTGAGGCGGCCGGTGGTTACTCACGCGTGGGATCGAACGTTACCGCGCGCGCGTAGCTCGCCGGACGGCGAAAAAGACCCGCCGAACGTTGGCAAAAACCAACGCCAAGCCCCGTCCATACTGGGTTTCAGGCCTCGGTTGGCGGTCGCCGAACGCAAAATTTGCGCTTTCCTTGCGATATCGACCCCGGAACCGCGTAAATCTTCGAAACCCTTGTCCTGATTGGGTTTGCGCTGCGCTATCATAGCAAGCGCCGCGACGGGAGCGGCAGCACGGCCGACGGGCAGTCATCTGTCCGGCGCCACTGGTCCGGAGGGGATCCGGAGCCGGCGCTGCTCGACGGCGCGGCCCGCGCACGTATAATCGGCGCGTTCGCGCTGTTCGTGTCAACCTAAACTCAGAAAGGAACCTTAATGAACAAACAGGAACTGATCGACGCCGTCGCAGGACAGACGGGCGCCAGCAAGGCTCAAACCGGTGAAACGCTGGACACGTTGCTTGAAGTGATCAAGAAGTCTGTGTCGAAGGGTGATGCGGTCCAGTTGATCGGCTTCGGCAGCTTCGGTTCGGGCAAGCGCGCAGCGCGTACGGGTCGTAACCCCAAGACCGGCGAAACTATCAAGATCCCGGCCGCCAAGACCGTTAAGTTCACGGCTGGTAAGGCGTTCAAGGACGCAGTCAACAAGCGCTAAGCAGATTACTGCCAGGCAGTTGACACCCGCCAACGGCGGGTTTTTTTTCGCCCGCGCATTGTGGGTGGAGAAGCCGCGACGGGCGTCGCGGCGTGATTGCGCCGAGCGGCGAAGGCCGATCAGTTCAGTCGTGACGATGCACGATTTCACCGTGGCCATGACCGTCGTGGTCATGATCATGACCATGATGATCGTGGTCGTCTTCGTCGAAGTCCCAGGCCGGGAACGGATCGGCGAATTGCTCCCAGGCTTGTGGTCCCTTCGCGTATTCCTCGTCGGTCAGCAGGCATGCGTCGAACTTCGCCTTCCAGACCGCCGCGTCGATGCCGACGCCGATCATCACCAGCTCCTGGCGACGGTCGCCAATACTCAGATCGTCAGGATCGCCGTACCAGTCCGCGGCGATTTCGGCGGCCAGCTCGTCGTCACCGTCGGGCCACTCGCTGCGATCCTGAGCGGCCCACCACATGCCCGCCGGACCGTGCCGGCAAGCACCGCCCGCTTGTGAAAGCGAACCGGCGATATCGTTACGCGTAGCCAGCCAGAAGAAGCCCTTGCTGCGCAGCACGCCCTTCCACTCCTGATGCAGCAACGCCCACAGGCGTTCCGGATGAAACGGCCGGCGCGCGCGGTAAATGAAATTGCCGATGCCAAATTCGTCCGCCTCGCCGTGATGAGCATGGCCGTGCTCGTGGTCATGCTCATGATTGAGCGATGCCAGCCAGCCCGGCGCGCTCGCCGCCTCGTCGAAATCGAAACGGCCGGTGTTCAGCACCTGCGCGAGCGGCACGTCGCCGAAACGGGCGACTACCTGCACCGCCCGCGGATTGATCCGGCCGAGGATTCGCTGCAGGCGCGTGAGTTCGTCCGCGCTCACCAGATCGGCCTTGTTCACCACCAGCACGTCGCAAAATTCGATCTGCTCGATCAGTAGCTCGACCAGTGTGCGGTCGTCTTCCTCGGTCGCGGCGATGCCGCGCTCGGCGAGCGCGTCGGCCGACCCGTAGTCGCGCAGGAAGTTGAACGCATCGACCACCGTCACCATCGTGTCGAGGCGAGCGACGTCGGCGAGCGACGCGCCTTCACCGTCGACGAAGGTGAAGGTCTCGGCGATCGGCATCGGCTCGGCCACGCCGGTCGACTCGATCAGGATCGCGTCGAAGCGCTGCTCGTCGGCCAGCCGTTTGATCTCGACCCGCAGATCGTCGCGCAGCGTGCAGCAGATGCAGCCGTTCGACAACTCGACGAGTTGCTCCTCGACGTGAGAAAGCGCGGCGGCATCGCGCACGAGAGTCGCATCGATATTGACGGCGGCCAGATCGTTGACGATCACGGCCACGCGCAAACCCGCGCGATTCGCGAGGATGTGATTCAGGAGCGTGGTCTTGCCGGCGCCCAGAAAACCGGAGAGCACGGTGACGGGCAATAGCGGCTGGTTCATCGCAGTACGGAGAAGCTAGAGGATTGGAAGGCGTGCCGGGCTAGGCGCCGCATGACTGCGGAGCGCAACGAGGTCGAGCCTCGACGGCAACACGAAGCCGCATTGTGCATCAAAACGGGAAGAGGTCGCTTGACAGGCCGGATCAGCGCGCAGCCGGCATCAGATTCCACTTGCGCAGGATCGCGGCGATCTGCTGCGCGTACTTGTCCCGCAGCGTCGGCGTCTCGGAGTGATAGGCGCCGATTGCCTGCCACGTGTTGCCGTACTTGTTCATCTGGCGACGCAGGTGCCATGCCGCTATGTAGACGTTCTTGCACGGCTCCATCAGCGTGCCTTGCGAAATGCCATACTGGGCGAGCACGGGCAGATGGATCGAATTGATCTGCATCACGCCGTAGTCGGTCGAGCCATTCGAATTTTTATGCGTTGCGTCTGGACGATTGTGTGACTCCTGCCACGCAATTGCGCGCAGAATCAGAGGGTTGACCTTCTGATACTTCGCTGCTTCGTCAAAGCAATCGGCGCGCGCGGACCCTGCTGCTATCAGCATGGCAAATCCTACTGCGACGGTGACGAAGTTTCGTTTCATCAGTCAAGACCACTAAGCAAAGCGCAAGAGTAAGGTTCGGTAAGGCATCGTATCGGCCATACTTCAGCCACTGACAGCCGCCGGGCCACGCTGGTCAGACGATTGTCGGACATCGGGGAAAACCCGCGTCGGCAACCCGCAACCAGGGACTCGAACGGCTCGTATCATACCGGCAGGCGGACCCCCGTCAAGTTGGCTAACCGACATAAGAAAGCAGAAAACGAAGCGCTTTCGCGCCCATCGCCCGGCTTTTCTTCAGCTTTCAAATGCTTGACAACAGACGGCGGTCTCTAGAGAAATCGCACGCGACAGTTCGTTTTGTGACAAATCAGACATGAAAAACTGTTACTGTTCATTTTTTTCGGACATCGGGCGGTGGGCAACGAGGGCGATGATCGTCCGCAAGGCCGGCCGGCAGATCGACAGGGCGGCGGCCTGCTCCCATGTCCACACTGCATGACCGTCGGCGGCTACGGCCGCCGGCATCGATACCTTATTCCATGAGAACAAATCGTATGGCTTTGCGTCGCGTCGCAACGGCGCTGCTGGTGGCTGGCTTGATCACCGCGCAGACAGCACAGGCACAGGTGACACTGAACTTCGTCAACGCGGACATCGACCAGGTGGCCAAGGCGATTGGCGCGGCAACCGGCAAAACGATTATCGTTGACCCGCGTGTGAAAGGTCAGTTGAATCTCGTGTCGGAAAACGCAGTGCCCGAAGATCAGGCGCTGAAAACCTTGCAGTCCGCATTGCGCATGCAGGGCTTCGCGCTCGTGCAGGACCACGGCGTACTGAAGGTCGTGCCCGAGGCCGACGCGAAGCTGCAAGGCGTGCCGACCTATGTCGGCAATGCGCCTGTAGCGCGCGGCGACCAGGTGGTCACGCAGGTATTCGTTCTGAAGAATGAATCGGCCAACAATCTGTTGCCGGTGTTGCGTCCGCTCATCTCGCCGAACAATACCGTGGCGGCCTACCCCGCCAACAACACGATTGTAGTTACCGATTATGCCGACAACGTGCGGCGTATCGCCCAGATCATCCAGGGCGTGGATTCTGCCGCGGGCCAGTCGGTATCGGTGGTGCAGTTGAGGAACGCCAATGCGATCGACATCGCCACGCAACTCAACAAGATGCTCGACCCGGGTTCGATCGGCAGCACGGACGCGACGCTGAAAGTGTCGGTCACCGCCGACCCGCGCACCAACTCGTTGCTGATCCGCGCGTCGAACGGCGCGCGTCTCGCGGCGGCGAGGACTCTGGCGAAAGAACTCGATACGCCGACCACGATGCCTGGGAACATTCACGTTGTGCCATTGCGCAACGCGGACGCGACAAAGCTCGCCAAGACTTTGCGCGGCATGTTCGGCAAAGGCGGCGACACCGGCTCGTCGAGCAACTCGAACGACGCAAATTCGTTCAACCAGAACAACACCGGCGGCATAGGCGGCAACAATTCGACGGGCTCGTCGGGTACGCCGCCGCTGCCGTCGGGCGGACTCGGCAGCAGTTCCCTGGCATCGCCGATGGGCGGTAGCGGCGGCGGCGGCGGATACGGCGCGGGCGGTTCCAATAACGGCGGCTTCGGCAACGAAAAGGAAAAGAGCGACGACAATCAGCAAGGCGGCATGATCCAGGCGGATTCCGCGACCAACTCGCTGATCATCACGGCGGCCGAGCCGGTGTACCGCAATCTGCGCGCGGTGATCGACCAGCTCGACGCACGTCGCGCGCAGGTCTATCTCGAGGCGCTGATCGTCGAGTTGAACTCGAACACGAGCGGCAACCTCGGCATTCAGTGGCAAGTGGCGAACAATTCGATTTTCGCCGGCACCAATCTGCAGACCGGCAGCAGCAACAGCATCGTCAATCTGACCGCGGCGGCCGTGGCGGCCGGGTCCACCGGCGGCCTCGCCACCGCGCTCGGAAGCGGGACGCTGCAGCAAGGCCTGAATATCGGCTGGATTCACAATATCTTCGGTGTGCAAGGACTCGGCGCGCTGCTCCAGGCGCTCTCGCAAACCGCCGATGCGAACGTGCTGTCCACGCCTAATCTCATCACGCTGGACAACGAGGAAGCGAAGATCGTCGTGGGTACGAACGTGCCTATTCAGACGGGTTCGTATTCGAATCTGACGAGCGCGACGGCGACTTCGGCGTTCAATACCTACGACCGCGTCGACGTCGGTCTGACGCTGCACGTGAAGCCGCAAATCACGGACGGCGGCATTCTCAAGCTGCAGCTCTACACTGAAGACTCGGCGATCGTCACCGGCACGAACAACGCGGCGACCAACCCGGCCGGCCCGGAATTCACCAAGCGTTCGATCCAGTCGACGGTGCTTGCTGATAACGGCGAGATCATCGTGCTGGGCGGCTTGATGCAGGACAACTACCAGGTCAGCAACAGCAAGGTGCCGCTGCTCGGCGATATTCCGTGGATCGGGCAGCTGTTCCGCTCCGAACAGAAGACCCGCAACAAGACGAACCTGATGGTGTTCCTGCGGCCTGTGATCATCAGCGATCGTGGTACTGCTCAGGCCGTGACGTCGAATCGCTACGACTACATTCAGGGCGTGCAGGGTGCGTACAAGCAGGACAACAACCTGATGAAGGACAACGACGATCCGGTGGTTCCGCCGATGCCGCTCGGTCCGAGTCAGGGCGGTTCGCCCGCGATGAATCTGTTCGATCTGGACAAGATGCGCCGTCAGCAGCTGGCGCCGCCGCCGGGTAACGGTGGAGCGCCTACGAACGGCGGAGCGGTAACCAACGGCGCCGCGGCAACCAACGGGACTGCCGTGCAGAGCAGTCCGGCCACCGTTGGGCCCGCCATACAGAGCAGCCCCGTCACGGTGACGCCTTCCACGGCGTCGCCTGGAGTGCGACCGTGAGTACGCCGTCCACGCCGCCGTCAGCGTCTGCTACGCCAGCCGTAACGCGAGCCGGTGCCGCAACGCTACCGCCCGCCGGCGCGGCGGAGCACGCCGGGCGCGAGGCGCCTTCGGCCATCGCCGCACGGCTCGTGCCGTACGGCTTTGCCCGCGCCGGCCAGATTCTGGTCGCGCATCAGCATGCGGACAGCCTCGAGGTCTGGATCAGCGAACGCACGAGCGACGCCGCGCTGTCCGAAGTAGCGCGCAACTTCGGCGCAGTGTCGATCGTACGTCTGCCCGCCGATGAACTCACGCAGGCGATCAACCAGGCGTATGCGCGCCAGGATGGCAGTGCTGCGCAGGTGGTCGGCGAAGTGGAAGGCGAAGTCGATCTCTCGCGCTTGATGCAGGACATTCCCGAGGTGGAGGATCTGCTGGAGTCGGAAGACGACGCCCCGATCATCCGCATGATCAACGCGCTGCTTACGCAAGCGGCGCGCGAGCAGGCGTCGGATATTCATATCGAGCCGTTCGAGACGTCTTCCGTGGTGCGCTTTCGCGTCGACGGCACGTTGCGCGACGTCGTGCGGCCGAAGAAAGCGCTGCACGGTGCGCTGATCTCGCGGATCAAGATCATGGCGCAGCTCGATATCGCCGAAAAGCGTCTGCCGCAAGACGGCCGTATCACACTGCGCGTGGGTGGCCGCCCGGTCGACGTGCGCGTCTCGACGCTGCCCACCGGCCACGGCGAACGCGCGGTGCTGCGTCTGCTGGAAAAAGACGCGTCACGCCTGAACCTCGAAGCGCTCGGCATGGCGCCGGATACGCTCGGCAAGTTCGACAAACTGATCGGCAGGCCGCACGGCATCGTGCTCGTGACCGGGCCGACAGGCTCCGGTAAAACGACCACGCTGTATGCGGCCATGTCACGGCTCGAAACCGCGACCACGAACATCATGACGGTCGAGGATCCGATCGAATACGACCTGTCGGGCATCGGCCAGACGCAGGTCAACGAACGGATCGGCATGACGTTCGCGCGGGCGCTGCGCTCGATTCTGCGGCAGGATCCGGACGTCATCATGATCGGTGAAATCCGCGACCTGGAGACCGCGCAGATTGCGGTGCAGGCGTCGCTGACAGGCCACCTCGTGCTGGCCACGTTGCACACGAACGACGCGGCATCCGCCGTTACGCGTTTGACCGACATGGGCGTCGAGCCGTATCTGCTGGCGTCGTCGCTGCTCGGCGTGCTGGCGCAGCGGCTGGTGCGGCGCCTGTGCCCGATATGCCGCGAAGAGCGCGTCGAGGAAGACGGCAGCGTGCGCTACCATCCGGTCGGTTGCGACCGGTGCGGCCATTCCGGTTATGCGGGACGCCGCGGCGTCTACGAATTGCTGCTGATCGACGACGACATCCGCACGCTGGTCCACCGCAACGCGGCCGATGCCGAAATTCTCGCGGCCGGCCGTGCGCAAGGCATGCGCACGCTACGCGAGGATGCGGACCGGTGGCTCGCCTCCGGGCTGACGTCGCTCGAAGAAGTGATCCGCGTCACGGGCGGAGTCTAAGCGCATGCCGGCATTTCGTTTCGAAGCGATCGACGCGACGGGCAAGGCGCAAAAAGGCGTGCTCGACGCCGACAGCGCGCGCGGCGCGCGGACCAATCTGCGCTCGCAAGGACTGACGCCGCTCGTCGTGGAACCGGCGGCCACGCGCACGCGCGGCGAGCGCAATCAACGGCTGTCGCTGGGGCGGCGTCTGTCGCAACGCGAGCAGGCGATCCTGACGCGCCAGCTCGCCAGCCTGCTGATCGCGGGCCTGCCGCTCGACGAAGCGCTCGCCGTGCTCACGGAGCAATCGGAGCGCGACTACATTCGCGAGCTGATGGCGTCGATTCGTGCGGAAGTGCTCGGCGGCCATTCGCTGGCCAATGCGCTGACGCAGCATCCGAAAGACTTCCCCGAGATTTATCGCGCGCTGGTCGCGGCCGGTGAACACACCGGTAAGCTCGGCCTCGTGCTGTCGCGGCTCGCCGACTACATCGAGCAACGCAACGCGCTGAAGCAGAAGATCGTGCTGGCGTTCACGTACCCCACCATCGTCACGATCATCGCGTTCGGCATCGTCACGTTTCTGTTGAGCTATGTGGTGCCGCAGGTGGTGAACGTGTTCGCCAGCACCAAGCAGCAACTGCCCTTCCTCACCATCATGATGATGGCGCTCTCCGGATTCGTGCGGAACTGGTGGTGGGCGATGCTGATCGGCGTGATCGTGCTGGTGTATCTGGTGCGCTCGATTCTCAGGCAGCCCGGCCCGCGCCTCGCGTTCGACCGGTGGCTGCTCACTGCCCCGCTGCTCGGCAAACTCGTGCGCGGCTACAACACCGTGCGCTTTGCCAGCACGCTCGGCATTCTCACGGCGGCGGGCGTGCCGATTCTGCGCGCGCTGCAAGCCGCCGCCGAAACGCTCAGCAACAACGCGATGCGCGAGAACATCGACGATGCGATCGTGCGTGTGCGCGAAGGCACGTCGCTGTCACGCGCGCTCGGCAATACGAAGACGTTTCCGCCCGTGCTGGTTCACCTGATCCGTTCGGGTGAAGCGACCGGCGACGTGACCACGATGCTCGACCGCGCGGCCGACGGTGAAGCGCGCGAACTCGAACGCCGCACGATGTTCCTGACGAGTCTGTTGGAGCCGTTGCTGATTCTGGCGATGGGGGGCGTGGTGCTGGTGATCGTGCTGGCGGTGATGCTGCCGATCATCGAGTTGAACAACCTGGTGCAGTAGGAGTGGATTGCGCGATTACCGCTAAAGGTGACCGCGCAATCGATTGAAGCGGCGCTGCTGTTCAGCGCCTGGGCTTCAGCGCACGTAGATGGTCGGACCTGCGGGGTTGGCTGGCAGGAACACTTCGGAATGCGCGCCATTGCGGTCGATGATGATCGAGCGGGCGCGGACTTCGGAGAGTTTGGTGCCTTGCATCAGCGCGCTGCCGAGCGAAACCGCATGCGGCGGTTCGCCGCCCACGCTGACGATGGCCGCGGCGCCTTCCCGCAAAGCGAGGATGCCGAACAGCCGCACGTCCTGGTTGGCGTTGCGCGTGAGTTGGCCGCCGAATAGCGTGGCAGCCTGCTCGGTTGAGATCTGCGCGTGCGCGGCGGCGGCGGGCAACGGCGCGCCGGACAACGTGCTGAGCGTGATGACCCAGTAGGTGAGCGTCGCGCAGAACACGGCGAACAGCGCGAGCGACAGAAGGCGGATTTGGATGGCGTTCATGCGCATCATTGTACGGACTATTGTGAAAATTGCGTTGGGCTGAAAGCGCCTTCTCACGGCCCTTCAACTGCATGACATTAAAATGACCGGCCGGGCGTGTTCAATGGCACCCTGATTGCCAAAACGCGAACCCCGCCCAGTCAAAAATTTCACCTGAAAAGAGGTAGCAAGCTATGCAACTGTCGACCACTCGCCGTCATGACATCGCGGGTCCGCGCAGCCGTCGTCAACGCGGTTTCACGCTGATCGAAATCATGGTCGTGATCGCGATTCTGGGCATTCTGGCCGCGTTGATCGTGCCGAAGATCATGAGCCGTCCCGACGAAGCGCGCCGTGTCGCCGCCAAGCAGGACATCGGCACGATGATGCAGGCGCTGAAACTCTATCGTCTGGACAACGGCCGTTATCCGACGCAGGAGCAAGGCTTGCGCGCGCTGATCGAAAAGCCCAGCACGGACCCGGTGCCGACCAACTGGAAAGACGGCGGCTACCTCGAGCGTCTGCCGAATGATCCGTGGGGTAACGCCTACCAGTTTCTGAATCCGGGCGTGCACGGCGAGATCGACGTGTTCAGCTATGGCGCTGACGGCAAGGCGGGCGGCGAAGGCAATGACGCCGACGTCGGCTCGTGGCAGTAAGCGCTTATGGGGGCGGTGTTTTCATGCGCGCGGTGGGATTGAGCCCCGCACGTTCCTGTCGATGCATCGTCGTTGGATTTTGAGTTGATCGTTCGTGGCCGGCACTATGCGATTGTCCCCTTGCAAGTCCCGTGTGGACACGCCCAGTACGGCTTCGTTGCCGCGCGCGGCGTGGGCCGGCGCGCGTGCGCGTGGCGTGCGCCGCCCGGGAGACTCGGACAGGCGCGGCGCCGGCAAACGCGCGGCGGGTTTCACGCTGCTGGAAATGCTGGTGGTGCTGGTGATCGCGGGCTTGCTGGTGTCCTTGACCGCGTTGACGATGACACGCAATCCGCGCACCGATCTGAACGAAGAAGCGCAGCGTCTCGCGCTGCTGTTCGAATCGGCCGGCGACGAAGCGCAGGTGCGCGCGCGGCCGATCGCCTGGCAACCGCTCGATGGCGGCTTTCGTTTCGACCTGCGCACCGAAGACGGCTGGCGTCCGCTGCGCGACGATCTGCTTGGGCCGCGTCGCTGGGAAGGCGGCGTGACCGGCGTCAGCATCAGCTATCCGGGTTCTGATTCGCAGCCCAGCCGTATCGTATTCGGCACCGAGGCGATCGACGTGCCTGTGCAGATCACGCTGTTTTCGGCAGCCGGGAGCGCGACGATCGTCGGCACCGGCAACGGCCGCTACGAGGTGCACTGAGATGCGTCGTTGCAGGAGCATGACGGCTCGCGAGAAGGTTCACGGCGCGCAGCAAGGTTTCACGATGATCGAAGTGCTGGTGGCGCTGGCGATCATCGCGGTGGCGTTGGCCGCGTCGTTGCGCGCGGTGGGGAGTCTCGCGAGCGGCGAGGCCGATCTGCACCGCCGCTTGCTGGCCGGTTGGAGCGCGGACAACACGTTGGCGCAGTTGCATCTGACGCATGCCTGGCCGAACGTCGGCTCGACGAGTTTCGACTGTTCGCAGGGCAACTTGCAGCTGGTCTGTACGGAGCAGGTGACGGCCACGCCGAATCCGGTGTTTCGTCGAGTGGAAGTGATGGTGACGACGCCGGGCGGGTCCGGCAATCTGGCTCAGATGGTGACGGTGGTCGCGAATGAAAACAACCGTTCGCTCTGAGCGCCGGCGCCGATTGGGCGCGAGGGGCGCGCGTGGTTTCACGCTGATCGAATTGCTGGTGGCGATTGCGATTCTGGCGGTGATTGCCGTGCTGTCGTGGCGCGGGCTCGACCAGATCATTCGTGGCCGGCAGACCATCACGAGCGCAATGGAGGACGAGCGCGTTTTTGCGCAATTGTTCGACCAGATGCGGATTGATGCGCGGCAGGCCGCGTCGGACGATGAGGCTGGGCAGGCGGCGGTGTCGGTGTCCGGCAGCGTGTTGCAGATCGTGCGGGAATTCCGGTTGCCGGGCGCGGCGCCGCGGTTGCAGGTGGTGAGGTATCGGGTGTCCGATGGACGCGTGATCCGGTATGCGTCGCCGCCGTTGGCGAATATGGGGGAACTGCGGCGGGCGCTGCGCGGTAGTGAAAGTGATGGATGGAGTGGGGTGCCGTTGATGGGCGGTGTTGGGTCTATTTCTGCTCAGGTTTATGTGCCTAAGGTGGGGTGGACTACGCAGATGGGGGATGTGCAGAGCGCCATTACCGAGGCGGACAATAATCTTAAGGTGCCCCAGTTGGGGAGTGCGCCGCTGCCGCGGTCTGTGACTGGGTTGCAGGTGAGTGTCGGGGCTAGGTCGTTGGCGCGGCCCGTTACTCGGGTTTTTCTCGTCGGAGAGTGATATGAGGTTCTCTTTTTTGTCTTTCCGACGGGGTTGGTCTTTGCGGGCTTTTGGTTTTGGCCTTTCCTTGAAGTCTTTGTGGTCTATTGGCGTTGCCCCTGTGCGGGGCGGCACTTACTTTCTTTGCCGCCGCAAAGAAAGTAAGCAAAGAAAGCGGCTTCACACCGCTAACGTACAAGCGGGTCCCCCGCACAGCCACTTTTGTGGCGCGATCAACGCACAATCCCTCGCTCAGCAAACGGCAGTGACCAGGCAGTCATCCGTTCCGGCGGCGCTGCGCGCGCCGAGCGGCAAGCAACCGAACCGCAGGGCCGTGGCAATGCTTGACGGCTCGTCACGGTATCTCCGGTTTGCTTCGGTGTCTGTGCGTGCATCCGCGCCTCCGGCGCCTCGCCGAGGCGAAGCCGATGGCCCCCGCTTCGCCAAAACGAAGCCACTGAGCTATACCCTTCCGGCAAGCACATCGTGCGAGGCGGGAGGTATGACGGCCTTGTCACGGGTGTTGAATGTGCGAGGTGACGGATTCCAGATGGTCCACTACCGGGGCTGCGCGGGGGATCCGCTTAGCATTGGCGGTGTAAAGCGGCTTTCTTTGCCTACTTTCTTTGCCGCGGCAAAGAAAGTAGGTGCCGCCCCGCACAGGGGCAGCGCTAATAGACCACAAAGAATTCAAGGAAAGGCCAACAAAACCCAACCCCAAAAAAACCAAACCGGCGTAGCCATAATCAGCGCCTTACTAGTAGTCGCGCTATCAGCGATCTTGGTGTCGGGCATGCTCTGGCGCCAGCAAGTCCAAATCCGCCGGATAGAAAACCAGCGCCTCCTCTCGCAAGCCCAATGGGTAGCCCGCGGCGCGTTAGACTGGACGCGCCTGATCCTGCGCTCAGAAGGCGACACATCAGCCGGCATCACGTACCTTGGCGGCCTATGGGGCGTCCCAATAGCCAAAACCCGCCTATCCGATTTTCTGGGCCAAATAGGCGAAGTAAGAGCACAACAAGGCGCAGAAACCTACCTATCGGGTTCAATCGAAGACGCCCAGGCAAAATTCAACCTGAGAAATCTGGTGGAGAGCCCAGCCCCAGGCGTGATGCAACTGGACATGGACCAAATCGGCGCCTACCAGCGCCTACTGGCATCGCTCGGCGCAAACAGCCAGCTGGCAAAAACCACCGCCATCCAGGTCCGCGCGAGCCTGGCACAATCGGCAACCCGTTTTCAGACCATCACGTCCACGAACGGCACAACCGCGACCCCGCCGCCGATCCAGGGCGGCGCCACCGGCGGCAGCTTCACCAACAAGCCGGGTATCGAAGACAGCGAGGACAGCTCTGCGAACGCGCCGATCCAGATGACCAGCGTCGACTCGCTGCTCGATATCCCCGGCTATACGCCCGAAATGGTCGCGCACTTGCGCCCCTTCGTCACCGTGCTGCCGACCGTCTCGGCAGTCAACGTGAATACGGCTTCGGCCGAAGTCATCGCGGCGGTCGTACCGGGAATGAGCGTGTCGACGGCGCAAGCCTTCGTCGCGCGCAGGCAAACGGTTTTTTTCCGCAATGCCGGCGACATACAGCTCGCGTTGCGCGGCGCCGGCGTGCAATCCGTCTCGATCGACCCGAGCGAGCTCGACGTCAACTCGAATTACTTCCTTATCCACGGCCGCGTGCAGCACGAACGCGCCGAGGTGGACCGCACGACCCTCGTCTATCGCGACGCATTGACTCACACTACGCGTATCGTGCGAGTAGAAGACCAACTATGAATAACGCCTTTCCCAGAGAGAGTGGCCTTTGAGCACGCTGATCGTTCTATTGCCGCCGCGTGATCCGGCGGTGCCATCGCAGGAATGGCAACTGCCGGAGCTGCCGTTCGTGCTGCTCGACAAGTCGGGCCGCGCCCAGCGCGCCGGCCGGTCGGCGCTCGCGCTGCTGCCGCGCGCCGCCACCACGGTGCTGATGGTCGCCGCGCGCGACCTGCTGATGATGCCCGCCACACTGCCGCCGCTGCGCGGCCCGCGGCTGCGTCAGGCGCTGCCCAATATCGTCGAGGATCAACTGATCCAGGACCCGCAGACCTGTCACATCGCCGTCGACCCGAAACCGCTCGCGGGCGGCCGGCAGTTGCTGGCGATCATCGACCGCGGCTGGTTCCGGTATATCTGCGAATCGTTCACCAACGCTGGCCATCGCAGCTTGCGCGCGGTGCCGGTCACGCGCTGCCTGCCGCAGGCGGCCGCACTCGATGCCGATGTGCCCGCCGAAGTCGCGGAAACGGTCAATGCCGGTGAGCCGGCCATGGCGGGCGCGGCCGGCGTGGCGACGTCGCTGCCGGGGAGCGCGCCGGTGCCGGCGCCTGGCGTCGCGGCTGCTGTGCCGATGGTGGCCGCGGTGCTCGGCACCGTGGTGCAGACGGCGCCCGCCCTGCTGCTCGAAGGCGTGGCAAACAGCGCAGGCGACCGAGGCGTGCCGCGCGTCGAACTGGCGATTGCGCGCGGAGTGCAAGGCGAAGGCCTCGCAGTGCCGGCCAGCGCCGTGAACGCGACGCTCAGCGCGCTCGCCGGGGCGGCGCCGGTCTCGCTGCACATGCTCACCGAAGTGCCCGGCAACGAGCCGAGTCTCGCGCCGAATAGCCCGGCGCGGCTGGCTGCGCACATCCACGGCGCCAGTCCCCTGCCGTTCGAACAGCTTGCGCGGCGCGCGCTGGAGTGCCGCTTCGACCTGTGCCAGTTCGAGTTTGCTTCGCAGCCGTGGCGGCTCGACCGCGCGACGCTGCGGCGTCTGCGGCTGCCGGTCTTGCTCGCGGTCGGCGCGCTGCTGGTTGCGATCATCGGCGCAAACGTGCAGTGGCTGATGCTCGCGCGCCAACGCGATGCGATCAACACGCAGATGACCGAACTGCTGCTCAATACCTTCCCCAAAACGACCGTCGTGCTCGACGCGCCCGACCAGATGTCGCGCCAGTTGCAGCAGTTGCGCGTCGCGGCGGGCGAGCTGTCGCCGGACGATTTCCTGCCGCTCGCGGATGGGCTCGCCCGTTCGCTGGCGCCGGTGCCGGTCAACGGGATTGCCGCGCTCGACTATCACGACCGGCGGCTCGACGTGAACTTCAAGCCGGAGGTCAAGCTCGATCCCGATTTCCCGAAGCGCCTGGCGCGTAACGGCTTGAGCGGCGCGATCGACAGCAATACCGGCAAGTGGACCATCAGGAACGGACAATGAAAGCTGAACTCGCTCAAACATGGGCCGGATTCTGGGAGCAGCGCACCGAGCGCGAAAAAGCCCTCCTGACGTGGGGCGGCGGCGTGCTCGCCGTGGTGATCGCGTGGTCGGTGCTGTGGGCGCCGGCGCAGGAAGGCCGCTCGCATCTGCGTGAATCGCTGCCCGCCATGCAGCGTCAGTTGGCGCAGATGACCGCGCAGGCGAACGAAGCGCGCCAATTGGCGGCGGCGGCTCAAGGCGTCGCGCCGACCGGCGCCGCGCTGAAGGACGCCCTTACCGCGTCGCTCAGCGATCACGGCCTCGCGGCGACGCAGGTTCAGGTGGTCGGCAACGCGGTCCAGATCCAGTTGAAGAACGCGTCGTTCCCGGCGTGGACCGCCTGGGTCGACGACGTGCGCAAGCAGTTCAAGGTGCAAGTCTCGGAAGCGCATGCCACGGCGCTCAAGGAAGACGGCCAGGTGGACCTGACGGCGTCGTTGCAGCCGTCCACCGCGAAATGAAATTAACCGCGACCTCGCCGTCACAGGATCTCGCATGAATTACTGGATGCGGCGCTTGCGCGTCGCGGCGCCTTGGCTGGTGGTGGCGGTTCTCTCCGCCGCGGCCGTGATGCTGGCTATGCTGCCGGCCGCCTGGATTACCCCGCAGTTCGCCAAACAGACGGGCGGCCACGTCAATCTCGTCAATCCGGCCGGTTCGCTGTGGCACGGCTCGGCCACGCTGATGCTGGCCGCCGGCTCCGACATGAGCGCGGCGACGCTGCTGCCTGGACGAATCGAATGGCACACGGCGTTCTGGCCGCTGTTTACCGGCCGCGTGCGCATGATCATGCGGCACAGCGAAGCGATGCCGGAGCCGATCACCGTCGACGCCACGCCGCGCACCGCGACTGTTACGCCTGGCGCGATCGCCGTGCCGGCTTCGCTGCTGAGCGGTCTTGGCGCGCCGTTTAACACGCTCGATCTGCAAGGCAATGTGCAGCTGTCCTGGTCCGACTGGCGCAGCTTCAATCGGGAGGCGTTCGGGCAACTGACCATCACGTTGACCGACGTCAGTTCGCGCGTCTCGCTGGTCAAGCCGCTCGGCTCGTACCGCGTGCTGTTTCAGGCGCAGGGCGAGTCGTCCACGCTCGACCTGACCACCACCAAGGGTCCGTTGATGCTGACCGGCAATGGCACGGTGTCGGCGGCGTCGACGTCGTTTCATGGGACGGCCAGCGCCGCGCCGGAGGCCCGCGATAACCTTGCAGGATTGCTGAACCTGTTAGGGCGGCCGAGCGGGCCGGACACGGTGGCGTTGACGTTCGTGCACTGAGGCGCGCGGTCTGGCGCTGCGGCGCAGGTTGGTTCAGCCGGGGCATTGCCTCGTTGCATGAGGCGGCCAGCGCCGCGCCGGAGGCCCGCGACAATCTGGCGGGATTGCTGGGCCTGTTGGGGTGGCCGAGCGGGCCGGACGGTGGCGTTGGCGTTCGTGCAGTGAGGCGCGCCGTCTCGCGCTACGGGGCGGGACGATTGAGACGCAGGGCATCGATGTCGTTGCGTAGAGCGGCCAGCGCTGCGGCGTAAGAGCGCGCTAACCTCGCGGCGCTGCTGAATCGGTTGTGGTGCAGAGCGTCCACGGAATAAAAAACGAGGCATGGTCGCGTTCCACGGCCATGCCTCGTTTGTTTCGCCTGGACGGCCAGTGCTTCTACTCGGCTTGCGTTCGTGGCAGCGTCGTCGCGCCGCTTTGCGCGACAGGCGCAGCCGACGCAGCCGGCAGCGGCGCCGGCGCCGCTACATCGCCGGTTTCGCGATTCATTTGCGAGGCGTCCCAGCCGCCGCCCAGCGCCTTCACCAGTCCCACCGACGACACCATCCGCTGCCCGGCGATGTTCTCCAGCTTCTGCTCGGCCGTGAAAGCCGTCGTCTGCGCCGTCAACACGTTGACATAACCGACCGTGCCGGCCTTGTACTCGTTCGTGACGATGGCGAGCGCCTGACGCGCCGAGTCCACGGCTTGCTGTTGCACGACGATTTCCTGCGCGAGAATGCGCTGCGACGCGAGGTTGTCCTCGACGTCCTGGAACGCGGCCAGCACCGTTTGACGGTAGGTCGCGACGTCGCCGTCGTAGGCAGCGCGCGCGGCGTCGGTCTTAGCCTGGCGCAGGCCGGCGTCGAACAGTGTCGCCGCGAGCTGCGGGCCGAGCGTCCAGAAGCGCGACGGCGCGGTCAGCAACTGCGAGAACACCGAATTTTCGAAGCCGCCTGAAGCCGATAGTGTCAGCGACGGGAAGAACGCGGCGATGGCGACGCCGATCTGTTCGTTCGCCGCCGCAGCCTTGCGTTCCGCCGAGGCGATGTCCGGACGCCGCTCGAGCAGCGCGGACGGCATCTGCGCCGGCACGGTGGGCGGCGTGGCGGTGAGCGGCGTCGGCGGAATCGAGAAGGTGGAGGCCGGTTCGCCGACCAGGACGGCGATCGCGTGCTCGTCCTGAGCGCGCTGGACGCCGTTGTCGATCGCAGACGCCTGCGCCGATTGCAATTGCGTCTGCGCCTGAATCACGTCGGAGCGCGCAGCAACGCCGGCCGCGTACTGGTTTTGCGTGAGTTGAAGCGAGCGCTGGTAGGCCGCGACGGTTTCGTCGAGCAGCTTTTGGGTCGAATCGAGCGCACGCAGCGAGAAGTAGGTCTGGGCGAGCGTGGCCTGTGCCGACAGCCGCGCGTTGGCGAGGTCCGCCGCGGCGCTTTGCTGGCCGGCTTTCTGCGCGTTCACCGAGCGGGTGACCGAACCCCACAGGTCCGGCTCCCAGCTTGCGTCGAGTTGCACGTTGAAACTGTTGCCGACGCCGGAGCGGCTCGTCGCCGTGGTCGAGTTGCCGCCGGAGGACTTCCCGTTGCCGGAACGCGTTGCGCCTGCCGATGCACCGATAGTCGGGAAATACGCCGCGCGCGCCTCGCCGACCAGCGCGCGCGCCTGCCGGTAGGCGGCAGCGAATTGGGCGACCGTCTGGTTGGCGGTGTTCAGGCGCTCCTCGAGCGCGTTGAGCTGAGGATCTTCGTAAATGCTCCACCAGTCGCCGCGATCCTGCTGATCGGCCGGTTCAGCCACTTTCCAGCCGGGCGCGGCTTCCTTGTACGACGCCGGTATCTCGGCGGCAGGCCGCTTGTAGTCGGGCCCGACCGCGCAAGCCGCCAGCAGGCCGGCGAGGGCTGCAGCCACAGCAATAGTCAGGGCGCGAGGCGCAAGCATCCGCGCGCGCGAGATTCGATCAGACTGCATGCAATGAATTCCTTCTGGACGCCGCGGCGCGGCCAATGGCGGCACCGCCGGCCGGGCGAGATCTTGGTCTGCCGGAATGTTAGCGTATGAGCCCGCGGGGCGCGGGAAACTGAAAGGGTAATGCGAGGAAGGAGGCGGGTGTGTTACGGAGGGTGTCGCGAAGGTTACGCGCCGTTACCGGCGAGGCGTCAAACCCGTGATTCCGTCGACTTGGCCTGGCGGGCCAGCTTACCGGCGGCGGCCCGGCACGGCGCATCGCCGCGCGCCTGGCAGGCGCCGGCGGGACCTACGTGCTTGTCCGCGCCGGTAGGGGCGACAGCGGCGTTCACCGCGGGCACGGCCGCCGCTACCAACTGGAGTTTCGCCGTCCTGGCGCCCTTCTGTCCCCGCCGATGCTCAAACCACGCCAGCACCGCCATGCCGACCGATCCGCCAGGCAACACGAACAGCACGGCGAACAACGCGAGTTTCCACCAGCGGTGCGGCCCTTGAAAGGTGCTAAGTGCGGAATCGGTCAGGGAGCGGCTCAGGCCGCCAAGCGTGTTTTTAAGGTACAGCATCGGGGAAATCCTTTTTCACGCGTCGCGGTCGGGCGCGCAGACAAGCGGTCAGAACATGGTCTCGGGTGGCGCGGGTCGCGCGTAACTCGTTGCCTATAATAATATTGACTATGCAATTAAATTTCAAGATACTTCCACCCGCGAACGTCGGCTGTGTTGTTTTCCTGTCGTTCGCACTACGCGAAACCAAATTTGACTTGTCTGCTTAGGCAGCTAAAATCCGTTCTGCTCGAGACGTTCCCGGATACACGATGACTGACGGTCCCTACAAGGCGGACGAGATTCACCTCGAATCGAGTCTCGGTTACTACCTGACGAAAGCTCGAAACGTACTGGTCGAGCGGACGGATCGTGCGGTCAAGCCATTGGGACTGACCACGCAGCAGATCGGCGTGATCCTGATGTTGTCGTCGCGGCGCGCGAGCACTCCGTTCGAGCTGTCGCGCGCCATGTCGTATGACAGCGGATCGATGACGCGTCTGCTCGATCGCCTTGAAAAGAAAGGCTTTATCGAGCGCTCGCGTAGCGAGACCGATCGGCGGATGGTGAAGCTGGAGTTGACGCCGCAGGGCCACGACGCCGCACGGCAATTGCCTGGTTTAGGCGCGGCAGTGCTGAACGAACAGCTGCGCGGGTTTTCGGCCGCCGACCACGCCACGTTGATCGACCTGCTCGGCCGTTTCATCGCGAACGGCATCGACGCGGGAGCAAGCGCGGGATGCGGTCTGGGGCCGCAGCAGGAATCGCTGGACGAATCACCCGAAGCATCGCCGCGGGAACACGGCGAACACTAACTTAGACGCGTTTTCCAAGCGCGTCGTCGTCTGAAGATGTCTGTCTGGGCAGAGAGTGATGCGGCATGTAAGCGCACCACCGAAAGTCGCGGATAAAGCTGCCGCGACAAGCTTTCCAGCTGAGGAGAAGAATTATGAACGCCACGGCTTCCGCCGCCCTACCCGCCGCTGAACCCGCCCCGCTCAAGGGCGGCGCCCTGGCTTTGCTCACGGTCGGGCTTGCGCTCGGCACGTTCATGGAAGTGCTCGACACGTCGATTGCGAATGTCGCGGTGCCGACCATTTCCGGCAGCCTTGGCGTAGCGACCAGCCAGGGCACCTGGGTGATCTCGTCGTATTCCGTCGCCTCGGCGATCGCCGTGCCGCTGACAGGTTGGCTCGCGCGGCGTGTCGGCGAAGTGAAGCTATTCACGTTGTCCGTCTTGCTTTTCACGATCGCTTCGGCGCTGTGCGGCTTCGCGCACAACTTCGAATCGCTGATTGCGTTCCGGCTGGTGCAGGGGCTCGTTTCCGGGCCGATGGTGCCGCTTTCGCAGACCATTCTGATGCGCTCGTATCCGCCGGAAAAGCGCGGACTCGCGCTGGGCCTCTGGGCAATGACTGTGATTTGCGCGCCCATCTTCGGGCCCGTGATGGGCGGCTACATCACCGACAACTACACTTGGCCGTGGATCTTCTACATCAACGTGCCGATCGGTCTGTTCTCGGCGGTATGCGCGTTCCTGCTGTTGCGCGGCCGTGAGACGAAGACCACGAAACAGCGCATCGACGCGGTCGGCCTCGCGCTGCTTGTGATCGGCGTGTCGTGCCTGCAGATGGTGCTCGACCTCGGCAAGGATCGCGACTGGTTCAACTCGACGTTTATCGTGACGCTGGCGGTGATCGCGGTGATCTCGCTCGCCTTCATGCTGGTGTGGGAGATGACGGAGAAAGAGCCGGTAGTCGATCTTTCGCTATTCAAGGATCGCAACTTCGCGCTCGGCGTGGTGATCGTGTCGTTCGGCTTTATGGCCTTCTTCGGCTCGGTGGTGATTTTCCCGCTCTGGCTGCAAACGGTGATGGGTTACACGGCCGGGTTGGCTGGTCTGGCAACCGCGCCGGTCGGTCTGCTCGCGCTGTTTTTGTCGCCGATGATCGGCAAGAACATGCACCGGCTGAACCTGCGCGTGGTGGCGAGTTTTGCGTTCATCGTGTTCGCGTTCGTCTCGTTCTGGAACTCCACGTTCACGCTCGACGTGCCGTTCAATCACGTGATCTGGCCACGGCTCGTGCAAGGCATCGGCGTAGCCTGCTTCTTCGTGCCGATGACCACGATTACGCTCTCCAGCGTGCCGGATGAGCGGCTGGCGAGTGCATCCGGTTTGTCCAATTTTTTCCGGACGCTGTCTGGCGCGATCGGCACGGCGATCAGTACGACGTACTGGGAGAACGACACGATCCGCCATCACGCGATGCTGACCGATTCGGTCAACGTCTATGCCGCGAACACCAATGCTTATACCAATGCGCTGGCCGGTATCGGGCTCTCCGGCGACGGCATTACCGCGCAGTTGAACCAGGTAGTGACGGCGCAGGCTTATATGATGGCCACCAACGATTTCTTCCGCATTTCATGCGCGGCGTTTATCGTGCTCGCGGCGCTGGTCTGGGTCACCAAGCCACGCAAGGGCGTGGGCCCTTCAATGGGGCATTGAGGCCTGACGATGCAATAAGCGGACGCGCGCCGAAGCAATATTTTTCCTTCGACTCTTCGCGCGCGTCTCAGCCTTTATTGCGTGACGGCTTCGCCATTCGTCGCCGGGATCGATTGACCCTGCATGGCGTCCGGATGCGGTGCCATTGGCGCGGCTCGCGGGGGTTTAGCGCCGCTCTGCGGCGCGCCGGCCGCAGTCCCCCGCACGTATTGCTTGAAGTCGGCGCCAGCTTCCCATGGGTTCGGCTTGCAACCCATCGAGCCGTCGCAATGAGCGGCAAAGCCGATCGTTGCCGTGCCGTCCGGATTCGCGGCGCGCGTGATCTGATACGCCAACGCGCGCTTGCCGCCATCCGGGCCGGCGGTCTGGATCAACGTGTCGGTCGAGGCATCGATCTTGTACGTGGAATGGCTCGCCACCCACGCTTGCGCCCGTTGCCACCAGACATCGCATTCCATTTTGTTCGAACACGTCAGCGGCGTGGTCGCGATCTGCATGACGTCCGGATCGACCTGTCCTTGCGTCGAACATCCCGCCGCCGCTACGCACAGCATGGCCAACAGACTTTTCTTCATCACGTTGAATCCCCCCTCTGTGGTGCGCGTCATGTCAGTTTGGACTACGGCGCGGGTACGGTGTTTCATCTGGATCAGAGAATCGTTAGAACGCGCGGAGTATTTGCCGATGGCGTTTGAAACGCACCGCACATTGCGTAGGCGTTACCGGCATGGAATAAAAAAAGCGGCCATATTGGCCGCTCTTTCGTCACGTCACCCGCGAGCGTTATTCAGACGCTGAACCGGTTCAGCGTGTACGCCCGATACGCGGCGACGAACGCGTCGAACGAACCGACTTCTTCCTGTTCCAGTTTGGCTTGCTCGGCAAGCGATTGCGCGGCGAGATCGGTGAAAGCTTGGGTCTGCTGTGCATCCAGCGGACGCGCGCGGAAATATGCGGCGTGCGCTTCGCTTTGGTCAAGACCGAATGCGAGGAAGCTCTGCCGCTTCTCGCGCATGGTTTGCAGCACGCGCGCCGACGGCGTCAGCGATGCATCCACCAGCTTCGCGCGCTGAACCGCGACGGCGCGTGCATGCGCGTCGCCGCCATGCAAAGTGTCGAGCGCGGCCGCGGCCGCGTCGATCTTGATTAGCAGTTCGTTCGCCCAGTCCGTCATCGCAACTGGTTGGCCGTCCCGGGTCAGTTCGAGGCCCGGCTTGCGCCCTTCCATTGTCACGCGGCCGAAATTCTGGTTGGCTTCGGCGTAAGCATCAGGCGGCAACAGCGCGCTTTCGTCGAGCGCGCAGACCAGCAGGTAAGCGTCGAGAAAGCGCGACGTCTCGAGCGAAATGCCGGTCGGCTCGAACGGGTCGATGTCCATGCAACGCACTTCCACGTATTGCACGCCACGCGCCGCCAGCGCGTGCAGCGGACGCTCGCCCGGATGCGTGATGCGCTTCGGACGGATTGTCGAGTAGAACTCGTTTTCGATCTGCAGCACGTTGGTGTTGATCTGCACCCACTCGCCGTCGCGTTGCGTGCCGATTGCCTCGTACGCGGGATACGGCTGGCTCACGGCTTTCGCGAGCGCGTCGAGGTAGCCGGGCAGCGTGTCGTAATCGGCGCGCAACTCGGCTTGCGCCGCGGTGTTCGAATAGCCGAGGTCGCTCATGCGCAAACTGGTTGCGTACGGACGATAGAGCGTGTCGGCGTCGAACGAATCGAGCGTGTGTTTGCGATCGCGGAGGAAACGCCGATCCAGCGCCGGCGACGCGCCGAACAGATACATCAACAGCCAGTTGGTGCGGCGGAAGTTGCGGATCAGCGCGAGATAGCGGTCGGACTGGAAGTCGACCGCGTTCGCGGTGGACTGCTGGTCCGCATGCAGCCGCCGCCACACTTCTTCGTTCAGCGAATAGTTGTAGTGGATGCCCGCAATGCACTGCATCGTGCGGCCGTAACGAAGCGCGAGGCCGATGCGGTACACGTACTTCAGCTTGCCGATGTTCGAACTGCCGTAGTGCGCGATCGGAATGCCGTCGTCCGTGTCAGGCAGCAGGCCCGGCATGGAGTTGTTCCACAGGATCTCGTCGCCGAGTTGCGCGTAGACAAAACGGTGGAGCGTGTCGAGCTTCTCGAGCGTGAGCGCGACGTCGTGCTCAGCCGGCGTGATCAGTTCGAGCAGCGCCTCGGAATAATCCGTGGTGAGCGACGGATGCGTGAGCGCCGAACCGAGCGCGCGCGGATGCGGCGTCAAGGCGAGCTTGCCCTCGTGCGTCACGCGCAGGCTTTCCTTTTCGATGCCGCGCAGGCCGCGTATCAGCGCGTCGCGCTGCGGGCCTGAGGTCAGCACGGACAGGCGGTGCGAGAACGCGTCGGTCGTGCGGGAAGGTGTCGTGTTTGGCATTGATGCGAGTCGGGCGTTGTCGGCCGCCATGTGCCGCAGCACTGCGGTTGACAACGTTCGGCGGAATTTTCGGTAGCGGGCACTTTAACATCTCGCCAGAACGGCTGCTTGAGGCCGCTTCGGCGGGTCGTCGGAGCATGGCGGGCCACTTCTTTTTCGGGCCAATCTCGCTATATTTCGCGCCAGTCCGTCGGGTCTGTGCCACATCAGTCTATTCCGCCACGCGCCTTGCGCGCGATCCGCATTTCATCTCCTCAAACCGCGCGATGCCTCGGCCACCATCGGCGCCGCGCGGCGCCGCGTCAAACGACAGGCGCGACGCGGCGACTCACCCGCCACGCGCGGCGCCCGCGCGGTCCGCTACTTCATTCCACAGATGCATCGCCGCGTACGCGCGCCACGGCCGCCATGTGTCGGTGCGGGCGCGCTGCTGTGTAGGCCGCACGAGCGACGGATCGCGCGCGCAGATCGACTGCATCAGCACGAGGTCCCATGCGGGCCACGCGTCGGCATCGCGCCATGCGCGCATGGCCACATACTCGACGGTCCACGGGCCGATGCCGGGCAGCGCGAGCAGCGCGGCGCGCAGACTGTCGGCGTCGGCCGTGTTGCTGTCGAGCGGCACATCGCCGGTGGCGACCGCGTGCGCGAAACCCTGCAACGCCGCTACACGTTTACCCGGCATGCCGATTTGCGCAAGATCCACGGCGGCCAGCGCGGCGGGCGTCGGAAAGCGCCAGGCGGTGTTCTCGTGCGGATGCCCCTCGATGCGCTCGCCAGCGCGCTGCACCAGTCTGCCGATGATGGTGGTCGCCGCCTTCACGCTGACCTGCTGCCCGACGATCGCACGCACCACCAGCTCGAAGCCCGACCACGCGCCCGGTACGCGCAAGCCGGGCACGGCTTCGATCAGTGGCGCGAGCCACGGGTCCACGGCGAGATCGGCGCCGATCTTCTTCGGATCGGCGCGCAGGTCGAACATCTTCGAAATCGGCGCGACGAGTGCGTCGGCGTGACGGCTCACCGGCCCGTCCATGCTCGCGACAAGGCAACGCTTGCGCGGATGCAGACGCACGCTCAGCGTGCCGCTGTCGCCGGCCCAGGCGATCGCGCGACGGTACGCGCCGTCGTCCACCGCTTCGACGCCGGGCGTCGCGCGTCCGCCGAAGAAACGCAGCAGGCGCGGCCAGTCGAAGGGTGGTTTGAACGGCAATTCAAGGGTAGCGACTTCGTCAAGCGTACTCACGCGGCGTGGTCCAGTTTGGTGGTGGTTTCGATTTCGATGTCAGAGTCTGCATCGGCGCGGCGGTTGCGCTCGGCTTGGCCGCCTGAAAAGTCGCCGGCGTGCTGCGCCTCGTTGTCCAGCAGCGCGGCCTTGCGTGGCAAACCCCAGCGATACCCCGCCAACGCTCCACCTTTGGCCACCACGCGATGACAAGGAATTGCGAGTGCCACCGGATTCGTTGCGCACGCGCTGGCCACCGCGCGCACCGCGCGGGGCGCGCCGACCGTTTCGGCGATTTGCGAATAGCTGCGCGTCTCACCGTACGGGATGCGTCGCAACGCGTCCCACACACGCTGCCGGAATGCCGTCGAGGCGATGTCCAGCGGCAGATCGAAATCTTGACGGGTGCCGCGCAAATAGGCGTCGATCTGCGCGATGAACGGCGCCATGTGTTCGGTATCTTCCAACACGTCGGCGTTGGCGAATTCGCCGCGCAGGTCGTCGGCGAGCATGGCTTTGTCGTCGCCGAAACCGATTTTGCAGATGCCCTTCTCCGTCGCCGCGACCAATACATAACCGAGCGAGGTCGGCGCGCTGGCGTAGCGAACGGTGAGTCCGGCGCCTTTGCGGCGATACGCGGACGGCGCCATGCCCAGTTCGGCCGACGCGCTGTCGTACATCCGCGACGGCGAGCCGAAGCCCGCGTCGAGCGTGGCGCGCGTGACGTCCGAGCCGCTCTGGAGCGCGTCGCGCAAGGCGGCGCCCCGCTGCGCGGCCTGATATTGACGCGGCGACACGCCCACCACCCGCTTGAAAAGACGCTGCAGATGGAACGGGCTGACGTGCACGGCGTCGCTCAATTGCGCGAGCGTGAGGCGCTCTTGCGGGTCGGCGTCCAGCGCGGCGCACGCCCGATTCACGATTTCCAACTCGCGCGGCAGGCCGCCGGGCTGGCAGCGCTTGCAATCGCGAAAGCCAGCGGCGCGCGCGGCGGCGGCATCGGTGAAGAAAGCGACGTTCTCACGGCGCGGCAGGCGCGAGGCGCACGACGGACGGCAGAACACGCCGGTCGTTTTGACGGCATAGAAGAACGCTCCGTCGGCTTGCGATTCGCGGTGCGTGACGGCTTCCCAGCGCGCGTCGTCGGAAGTCCAGTGGCTGGCGCCGGGCGCGGTATCGGTAGATTTGCGGTTCATGATGGTCCGAAGAGACGGTGTCGATGCTCACCAATGTAGGCCGCATGCCGACACACTACGCTCCGGTTCTTGCTCTGTCATTGCGCTTCTTCGTAGACCCGAAACCCCGCCAGGCGTCCGTTTAGCGGAAAACTGCGACAATTTGGCACGATATCGGGTTTTCCCTTAAAAAGTTATTGCGTCGCACCAGGCCGATGTGTATATTAGTACTTGTCTCCTCCATGTCTCCTCCTGATATGGATTCAGCCCGCTCCACATAGAGCGGGCTTTTTTTCGCCCATACGGTCCTGATCCGGCCCTCACGGCGGCTTTCACGACCTGCATTCGCAGCGCCGCCCTTTCTTCTTCTACACTGGCAATTCACCGGTTCTGCGAGCTAGCCAAGGGGCGTCCCACATGAAAATCCACATTCGCGAGATCGATCACGTTGTCATTCGGGCGAGCAACGCCGAGGCCATGGCGCGTTTCTATTGCGACGTACTCGGCTGCAGCGTCGAGAAGGAACAGCGGGATCTGGGCCTGACACAGTTACGCGCAGGGCGTTCGCTGATCGATCTGTTGCAGGTGGGCGCCAAACTCGACCACGCTGAAAACGGCGTGCCGGGCACTGGGCGGAATATGGATCACGTGTGTTTGCGCATCGATCCGTTCGACGCCGAAGCGCTCAAGGCGCATCTGATCGAACACGGCGCGCGGCTGGGGGAACTGGGGCAGCGCTACGGCGCGGACGGCTATGGACAGTCGCTGTATCTGTTCGACCCGGAAGGCAACATGGTCGAACTCAAGGGGCCGCCGGAAGCGGCGCGCGTCACGTCGCTCTAAGCCTTAAGCCATTGAAGGAAGCGTCAGGCGTTGGCAGGCGCCTTCAACACCGTCCATTCGATTTTGACCGCATCGGCCTCGGCGCTGCCAAGCCACGCTTCGCCGTCCTGCACGGTGCATTGCAGCCGCATGGTCCGTTCGGCCAGTGAGCCGAGAGCGGTGGCGACGTCTTCGCCGAGCGTCCATACCGTCACGTTGCGCATGCGTTCCACCTTGTTGCGCACGCCTTGCCACCAGATGTCCGACGCGCGCCCGCCGTAGGCGATCACGATCACTTCGTTCGAGCGGCCGCTTGCTTTGGCGATGCGCCGTTCATCCGGCTGGCCTACTTCGATCCAGGTTTCGATCGCGCCGGTCAGATCCTTCTCCCACAGATCCGGCTCGTCCACGTCCGACAAACCTTTGCAGAATTCGAGCCGTTCCTGCGCGAACAGCGCGAACGCGGCGACGCGGACCATCATCCGTTCGTCGGTCTCTGAGGGATGGCGTGCGATCGTCAGCGAATGGTCGGCGTAGTAATGCCGGTCCATGTTGGCGATCTGCAGTTCCGCCTTGTAAATCGTCGATTTGAGAGCCATGCCGTTGCTAAACCAGGCGCTCGCTCCACCGGAGCGAACTGAAAAAGAATCGTCGACGGCGCGTTGCCGTTTTCCGTGTTTGTTGTACATCTTATGTCCCTCCCGCGCCGCCAGCCGGCTGTCATACCACGGGAGAGCATTTACCGCGCCAGTGTCGGTTCAAAAGCGGTGCCGTAGACCTCGCCGGCGGCTTCCCGCAAGGCTTCGAGCACCACCGAGGCCGCCGGAGAAAGCAGGTGCGACTGGCGCGTGATGATACCGAATGTATCCATCCTGCACGGCAAATCGATCGGTATCCGCTTCAGAACGCCATACTGTTGGTACTGACGCGCCACTTCATCTGGTAAAACCGCCAACATGTCGCTTTGGAGCAGCAGGCTCGAAATCGCCAGAAAATTGTTGGTGTTGACCACGTTCTGCGGCGGATTCAGCCCGATTTGCGAAAACATCAGATCAAAGCGATGACGCAAAACGCTGCCCGGAGGATGTAAAACCCAGCTCGCGTTGACGATGCCGCGCAGTGTCAAACCTGTCTCATTTTCGAGATGATGGCCGGGACGCGCCACCACGCAAAGCGGTTCGTCGGCGAGCGGTTCGTAGCGGACTTCGGTCTTGAACTGATTCTGCCGCTCCAATACGCGGCCGATCATGATGTCCAGTTCGCCTTCCGCCAGTCGCGGCAGCATCACGTCGGAGGTTTCGACTTCTGCCCAGATTTGCAGTTGCGGATAGCGTTCTTTCACGCCGGCGATCGCGCGCGGCACCATGGTCGCCGCGGCCGCCGCGATCACGCCGATCCGCACTTGCCCCGCCAGCCCCGCGCGCAAGGCAGAGATTTCGTCGTGCGCATGACTCAGATTCGACAGCACCATGCGCGCATGACGGATCATCACCTCGCCGTACAGCGTGGCATGCATGCCATGCGGCGTGCGGTCGAACAGGCTCACTTCCAGCATGTCCTCGAGCTCTTTCAGCAGACGCGACGCGGCGGGCTGGGTCATGCCGAGCACGTCGGCGGCACGCCGGACGTTGCCTTCCTCTTCCATTGCCGCCAGCAATAGCAACTGCCGCGTCTTGAGCCGCGCCCGCACGAACCAGTTCGAGTAGCTACGCGTCATGGCCTGTCTCCGACCGGTTTCGATGAGGCGGTCCGCAGTCACGTGCCGCGAACTCTGCCAAGCAAGGCTCCATCATGCCATACCGGAATTGATATCGGGATAGCCTAAAAAGGGATTGGAAAGTTATTGGGGCGGCCCATACCATTCGTGGACTTTCTGAGCTTCCTTACGTGGCGCCTTTCCGTCGATGAACCGCGATCCGCTCGTCCCACTCGTTGCAAGTCCGTTCCGCCACTACATCAATGGCGGATGGGAGACGGGCGCGACCACAGGCGTCTCGTTCAATCCATCGGACCTGGACGATCCGGTCGGCGAATATGTACGAGCCGACGTGCGGCAAACCGATATGGCCATCGAAGCGGCGCACGCGGCCTTCCGCGAGTGGTCGTTGGGTTCGGCGCAGCGCCGCGCGGACGCGCTCGACGCCATCGGCAGCGAGATGCTCGCGCGCCGCGACGAACTCGGCCGGCTGCTGGCGCGTGAAGTCGGCAAGACGCTGCCCGACGCCTTAACTGAAGCGACGCGTGCCGGGCAGATCTTCAAGCTGTGCGCGGCCGAGGCAATGCGCGCCTTTACCGGGCCGGTCGCGTCGGCACGTGCCGGCGTAGAGATCGACGTGACGCGCGAACCGCTCGGCGTCGTCGGCATCATCGCGCCATGGAGCGCGCCGCTGGCGATTGCCGCGGCGAAGATCGGCGCGGCGCTCGCCCATGGCAACTGCGTCGTCTTCAAGCCGGCCGAATCGACGCCGGCTTGCGCGGCGGCGCTGGCCTCGATCATCAGCCGCGCTGGCTTGCCCGCGGGCGTGTTCAACCTCGTGATGGGCAGCGGCCGTCAGGTCGGCGCGCGAATCGCCGCGCATCCGCTGACGGCGGCAATCAGCTTCACCGGTTCGGCGGAAACCGGCACACGCGTGCTGCAAGCTGCCGTCGCGCGCCAGGCACGCGTGCAACTGGAAATGGGCGGCAAGAATCCCTTCGTCGTATTGGCCGACGCCGATCTCGACGGCGCCGTTGAGGCCGCCTTGAGCGGCGCCTATGGCGCCACGGGCCAACGCAGCACCGCGGCGGCGCGACTGATCGTCGAAGGCGCGGTGTTCGAACCGTTCGTGGACGCATTGCAGGCGAAGCTCGCCAGACTCTCGATCGATCATGCCATGAAGCACGGCACGGATATGGGTCCCGTGGCCAACGCCGCGCAGTTGGAGCGCAATCTCGACTACGTGCGCATCGGTCAGCAGGAAGGCGCGCAATTGCTGCGCGGCGGCCGGCAGCTGGAACGCGCGACACGTGGCTATTTTTTCGAACCGGCGCTCTTTATCGGCGAATCAGAACACCGTGTCGCGCGGGAGGAAATCTTCGGCCCCGTCGCCGTCGTGCTGCGCGCGGACGATTACGACCACGCGCTGCATCTCGCGAACGACACCGCTTACGGTCTGTGCGCCGGCGTTTGCACGCGCTCGCTCAATCGCGCGCGGCATTTCCGCCGTCATGTGCATAGCGGCCTCGTCACGATCAATCTGCCGACCACGGCCGTCGAGCATCACGCGCCCGGCGGTGGCCGCAAAGCGTCAGCTTACGGCGCGACGGACTCGGCCTTCTGGAGCGCTGTAAAAACGGCGTACGTGGCGGGCTGATCGCTATGAAACTTGCACACTCCATCGCTCACCGGGCCGCTCGTCGCTCCGAGTGCAACGCCGAACATCCACGCGCTCGCCACGCCGCTCGCTTTGGGGTTCAGCCGGTCAGCCATCGAGCCACGCACCCCAACGTTCACCCGCGTCCCCGCTGACGCCGCCGTGCATCACCCGCTGCAATCAAACAAATCAACGCAGCTTTTTTAACTTCAGGAGACAGATATGACCAGCAAGCTTCGCCGTTTGACGCTATCCGCGATGGCCGCCGCCGCCCTCGCCGCGCCTTTTGCCATGCAACTTTCCGCGCACGCGGATGCGCCGCTCAAAGTCGGCTTCCTCGTGAAGATGCCGGAGCAGGCATGGTTCATCAACGAACAGAAAGCCGCGAGCGCGCTCGGCCAGAAGGACGGCTTCTCCGTGGTGAACATCGGCACGCCGGACGGTGAAAAAGTGCTGGCCGCGATCGACAACCTCGGCGCACAAGGCGCCAAAGGCTTCGTGATCTGCGCGCCCGACGTGCGTCTCGGACCGGCGATCCAGGCGCGGGCGAAGCGCTACAACATGAAGTTCGTCACCGTCGACGATCAGCTCGTCGACTCCACCGGCAAGCCGCTGCCGAACGTGCCGCATCTGGGCATGTCCGCGTTCAAGATCGGCAATCAGGTCGGCACTGCCATCGCCGACGAGATGAAACGCCGTGGCTGGAAGCCGGAAGAAGTCGGCGCGCTGCGCATTACGAACTACGAATTGCCGACCGCGAAACTGCGCACTGACGGCGCGACGCAATCGTTGCTGGCCGGCGGCTTCAAAAAGGAAAACATCTTCGACGCCCCGCAAAAAACGACGGATGACGAAGGCGGTTTCAACGCCTCCTCGCCGGTGCTCGCACAGCATCCGAACATCAAGAAGTGGGTGATCTTCGCGCTCAACGAGGAAAGCGTGCTGGGCGGCGTGCGCGCGACCGAGCAATTGCACATTCCCGCCGCGGACGTGATTGGTGTCGGCATCAACGGCGCGGGCGAAGCATTCGCCGAATTCCAGAAGAAGGAACCGACGGGCTTCTACGGCACGATCGCCGTGAGCTCGACGATGCACGGTAAGGAAAGCACGGAGAACCTGGTCGAGTGGATCAAGGACGGCAAGCAGCCGCCCGCCGATACGCAGACCACCGGCAAGCTGATGGTGCGTAGCAACTGGCAGGACGTGCGCAAAGAACTCGGTATTTAAGCGGCATTCGAGTTTGCACGTTGCGGGCCGTCTCTCGCTCAGGCGAGAGCGGTCCGCACAGGTTGTTCACCAGCTTGAGGTTTTTTGATGACGTTCTCACACACCGAGTCCCACACCGCGGAAGCAGCGCCCTCGCCTGCACTCGCCTCCACCGAGCCCTATCTGCGGCTCGACGGTATCACCGTGCGCTTTCCCGGCGTGCTCGCGCTCGACCAGGTGTCGCTCGAAGTGCGGCGCGGCGAAGTGCACGGCTTGATGGGCGAAAACGGCGCCGGCAAGTCGACGCTGCTCAAGGTGTTGTCCGGCGTGAATCAACCGGCGGCGGGTACGTTGTCGCTCGACGGCGTCGAACAGCAATTCATCACGACCAAGGCCGCAATTGCCGCGGGCGTGGCGATCATCTATCAGGAACTGCATCTCGTGCCGGAACTGACGGTTGCGGAAAATCTGATGCTCGGCGCCCTGCCGAATCGCTTCGGCGTACTGGACGAAAAAGCGCTGGTCGCGCGTGCCGTGCGCGAACTGGAACGGCTCGGCGAAAAAATCGATCCGTCGCAGCAGGTCAAGAATCTTTCGATCGGCCAGCGGCAAATGATCGAAATCGGCAAGGCGCTGATGCGCGACGCGCGCGTGATCGCATTTGACGAACCGACTAGTTCGCTGTCGTCGCGTGAGACGACGCAACTGTTCCGGATCATTCGTGCATTGAAGGCCGAAGGCCGCGCGATCATCTACGTCACGCATCGGATGGATGAAGTCTACGAACTGTGCGATCGCGTAACCGTGTTTCGCGACGGTCTCCGCATCGATACATTTGAAGCGGGTGAAGGACTCGACCGCGATCGCCTGATCAGTTGCATGGTGGGCCGTTCAATCGCCGACGTGTACGGCTATCGCTCGCGCGATCTTGGCGACGTGCAACTCGACGTGAAGGAAATGATGGGACGCGGCCTGCGCGAGCCGGCTTCTTTCACCGCACGCAAAGGCGAAATCGTCGGCTTCTTCGGGCTAGTCGGCGCGGGACGCTCCGAGCTGATGAAGCTCATCTATGGCGCGGTCAAACCGGATGCCGGCGAGATTACGCTCAAAGGCAAGCGCGTGAGTTTTGCCACACCGCGTGACGCCGTGCGCGCGGGCGTGGCGCTGTGTCCCGAAGACCGCAAGCAGGAAGGCATCGTTTCGATCGCCTCGGTATCGGACAACCTCAACATCAGCTGCCGACGCCATTTCAGCCGCTTCAACGTGCTCTACGGACGCAAGGAAGCGCAGACCGCCAAAGAGTTCATCGGCAAGCTCGCGATTAAGACGCGCAACGGCGACACGCCGATCGGCACGCTGTCCGGCGGCAATCAGCAGAAGGTGATTCTGTCGCGCTGGCTCGCCGAAGACATCGACGTGTTTCTGATGGACGAACCCACGCGCGGCATCGACGTCGGCGCGCGCAGCGAGATTTATGGGCTTCTGTATGGGCTCGCCGAAGCGGGCCGCACAGTGATCGTCGTGTCGAGCGATCTCGCCGAAGTGATCGGCGTGACGGATCGCGTGATCGTGATGAAGGAAGGCCGCATCGTCGGCGATCTGCCCAAGGCGCAGGCCACGCCGGACGCGCTGATCAAGCTCGCCCTGCCCCGCTGACGCCGCCTTGAATTCTCAACACAGCGAAAGCAACCGAATCGAATCGAATCGCGGCATAGCCATAGAAACGGAATAAACACCATGCAGACACCCTCAACCGATTCCTCGACCCCAGCCGTCGCCTCAGCGGGCTTGAGCGCGCGCGCCGCGCGCACCTGGGACCTGATCAACAAGTCCGGCATCGTGATGGTGTTCGTGATTCTGTTCGCGGCTTTGTCGTTCACCGTGCCGGATTTTTTAAGCTCGCGAAACATCCAGGGCCTGCTGCTCTCCGTCACGCTGATCGGCTCGATCTCCGTGACGATGATGTTCGTTCTCGCGCTCGGCGAAGTGGATTTGTCGGTGGCGTCGATCGTCGCGTTTGCGGGCGTGGTGGCGTCCACCTTGATCACCGCGACGCATAGCGTGATGCTCGGCGTCGCGGCCGGCGTACTTGCGGGTGGCGCGGTTGGGCTCGTCAACGGCGTGCTGGTAGCGCGCTACAAGATCAATTCGCTGATCGTCACGCTGGCCATGATGGAGGTCGTGCGCGGCCTCGCCTACATCACCTCGAACGGCGACGCCGTGATGATTTCCGAAGAACGTTTCTTCGACCTTGGCGGCGGCGCGTTCCTCGGGATTTCGTATCCGATCTGGAGCAACATCGTCGGCTTCGTGCTGTTCGGCTTTTTGCTGAAGAAAACCGTGTTCGGCAAGAACGTTCTGGCCGTCGGCGGCAATAGCGAGGCTGCGTTGCTGGCGGGCTTGCCGGTGACGCGGATCAAGATCACAGTGTTCGTATTGCAGGGCCTCGTCACCGGATTTGCAGGCGTGATGCTTGCGTCGCGTATGAGTCTGGGCGATCCGAAGACCTCGGTCGGCCTCGAACTCGGCGTGATTTCCGCATGCGTGCTCGGCGGCGTCTCGCTCACGGGCGGTGTCGCGACGATTTCCGGTGTGCTGGTCGGCGTGCTGATCATGGGCTCGGTGCAGGACGCCATGAGCCTGCTCAACGTACCGACCTTTTACCAATACCTTATTCGCGGCGGGATCCTGCTGCTGGCGGTGCTGTTCGACCAGTTCCGCCGTAGCAAGCGCGTGCACTGACGCGCGCCCCGCCCCCACGTTTGCCAACAGGAGATTTCATGGCTGATTCGAACCAGACTAAAAAGCCGCTACGCAGCCAGGCGTGGTTCGGCCTCAAGGACCGCGACGGTTTTCTACATCGCTCGTGGATGAAAAACCAGGGCATCCCGCACGACGAATTCGACGGACGCCCGGTGATCGGCATTTGCAATACATGGTCGGAACTGACGCCGTGCAACGCGCATTTTCGCGAGCTGGCGGAGTACGTGAAAAAAGGCGTGCATGAAGCCGGCGGCTTGCCGCTCGAGTTTCCGGTGATGTCGCTCGGCGAGACCAATTTGCGGCCTACCGCGATGCTGTTTCGCAACCTCGCATCCATGGATGTCGAGGAATCGATTCGCGGCAATCCGATGGACGGCGTGATTCTGCTGGTCGGCTGCGACAAGACCACGCCCGCGCTGCTGATGGGCGCGGCGTCGTGCAATCTGCCCGCGCTGGCCGTTTCCGGCGGCCCGATGCTCAACGGCCGGTTTCGCGGCAAGAACATCGGCTCTGGCACGGGCGTCTGGCAGATGTCCGAGGAGGTGCGCGCCGGCACGATGACGCAGGAAGAATTCACCGAAGCCGAGTCATGCATGAACCGCTCACGCGGCCACTGCATGACGATGGGCACGGCGTCGACCATGGCCTCGATGGTCGAATCGCTCGGCATGGGCCTGCCGCACAACGCGGCGATTCCCGCCGTCGATGCGCGCCGCCAGGTGCTCGCGCATCTCGCGGGCCGGCGCATCGTCGACATGGTTCGCGAGGATCTGACGATGGACAAGATCCTCACGCGCCAGGCCTTCGAAAACGCGATCCGCACGAATGCGGCGATCGGCGGCTCGACCAATGCGGTCGTCCATCTGATTGCGCTGGCCAAGCGCATTGGCGTGGAGTTGTCGCTGGAGGATTGGGAGCTGGGGTCGAACGTGCCGTGTCTCGTGAATTTGCAACCGTCCGGTGAATATCTGATGGAGGACTTTTACTACGCGGGCGGTTTGCCGGCGGTGTTGAAGCAACTCGGCGAGCAAGGGCTCTTGCACAAAGAAGCGTTGACCGTGAACGGCAAGACCCTTTGGGACAACGTGCGCAACGCGGCGAATTACGACGAGAAGGTCATCACGACGTTCGCCGAGCCGTTCAAGCCGAAGGCCGGCATCGCGGTGCTCAAGGGCAATCTCGCGCCGAATGGCGCGGTGATCAAGCCGTCGGCGGCTACCGCGGCGTTGCTCAAGCATCGCGGTCGCGCGGTGGTGTTCGAGAACATCGAGGAGCTGCACGCGAAGATCGACGACGAGTCGCTCGATATCGACGAGCATTGCATCATGGTGCTCAAGGGCGCGGGGCCGAAGGGTTATCCGGGCTTCGCGGAAGTCGGCAATATGCCGCTGCCGAAAAAAGTGCTGCAAAAAGGCATCACGGACATGGTGCGCATTTCCGACGGCCGCATGAGCGGGACGGCGTACGGCGCGGTAGTGCTGCATGTGTCGCCCGAAGCGGCCGCGGGCGGGCCGCTGGCGTTCGTGCAGACCGGCGACATGATCGAACTGGATGTCGAAGCACGCCGCCTGCACCTCGACGTCACCGACGCGGAACTCGCGCGCCGGCGCGCCGCATGGCAGGCGCCTGAGGCGCCAAAACGCGGCTACTACAAGCTCTACGTCGAGCACGTGCTGCAAGCGGACCAGGGCGCGGATCTCGACTTTCTGGTGGGATCGAGCGGCGCTCCGGTGCCGCGCGATTCACACTGAGCGGCTGGTCATGCGTTAAACGATTGTTCCCTGCGCTTTGCGAGAAGGCGTACTGCCGATGCGGATCGAAATGATCCGCATCGGCTTTTTTCTGCCCGTCTAAAAGCGAAGCAGGCGCACGCGAATAAAATCGGCCGAGCATTGTCATGCCCAGCCGATTTTTTAACTTACAGCTTTACCGCCTCCGGCTTATCGAGTCAGAGGACAGACGCGCGCAAAATCACATTCCGGCATTTCGCCGGAATGGACGACGTTCAGCTTATTGCTTGATGAATCGATCGTTTGCCCAAAGGCCTTGCGTATCGCTATTACCGGAATTCACGAATTCGATGTCGTGACCGACCACGCGGACAACACGGAAGCTCGAGTTTTCCGGGGTGGAAACACATTGATATCCGGAGAAGAATTCCTGCATTTTTTGCTGTTCACCGGCTTGCGCATGCTGGTCGGCGGCGTCGAGTTTATCCTTCGACAGACAGCCATATGCATTGGCCTTGAACTGGATGGTTTGCTGCGGCTTGATCATGACGTCTTGCGCCTGAACAGTAGCGGCAGCCAATCCCGCAATGGCGAAAACAACGGCGATTCGCATTTTCATATTTTCCTCCGGTGCGGGTGGATACTCAGGTTAGCTATGTATTTAACTTTAACTTTGAACCCGCATCTTGCACTTTAGGAGAACGCGCGAGAACGACAAGCACATCTTGTGTGCGGTCGCAACAGCGGCGAATTGTCGCACCGTCAATTACACGCGCTTAATCGTTGGGCAACGGCTTAGATAGACGTGATTGTGACGGATAACTAAAAGATGGGCAGGGCACGCCGCTTTAACCAGTAAAGCTTTGCGGCGCGTATTCGCGTAAACGAGAGGGCACCAATTAAGTGATTTACTACAATTAATCGACGCATTTGGTGCGTTGCACACAAAGTCATTCAACCGACTAAAGCAAAATCACGAAATAACGGTGCGCTTGCAGAAGATAAAGAGTGCCAGCATGACGACGGTGCGCGCACGGGTCGGCAAAACGGCAGCCCGCACGCACCTGCATGGAGTCAGTCGACGCGTCGATTCGCCTCGAAGAACTCGGACTGAAACATGCACATCCGCAAGGCGTTGTGATAGCTGCCATTGCCGAAAAATTCCTCGATCAATTCGGCTTCGTGCCTGAAGCCGCACTTTTCATAAACGTGGATCGCCGCCGTATTCGACTTGTCGACGATCAGATAGACCTTGCGCAAGTTCAGCACGGAAAACGCATAGTCGGTGGCGAGCTGAGTGGCGAGGGTCGCGTAGCCACGGCCTTGCGCATGCGGCGCGATGATGATCTGGAACTCACCCCGCCGATGGATATAGTCCAGCTCGATCAACTCGACCACACCGACCGTCTGCCCCTCGTTGTCGATTGCCACGAAACGTCGCTCGCGCAGATCGTGCACGTGCTGGTCGTAAAGCTGGGTCAGTTCCGAGAAGGTTTCATATGGCTCCTCGAACCAGTAACGCATGATTTTCGCGTTGTTGTTCACTTCATGGACAAAGCGCAGATCGGTGCGCTCGAGCGGGCGCAGAGTGAGTTCGCTGCTACGTTCGGTCGTCATTGGATTCCCCTTGAGAATTTTTTGGTTTGAATGCGCGCGGTTTGTGTAGGCCTACGCGTTTTCCAGCGTTTTCCAGTTAGTCAGGGCGCCGTGCGGGGAGTTCTTGCAAGCTATCTCGCCCGCACGAGACTTTCTTACGATAAGCCGGGCGGCATGCGGGGCCGGAACGAGCAGGGCGTCGCGTTGTCGCAGGGCCGCGCCCGGCGCGAACGCGGCTATTGTGAGGTGAGCGGCACGGTACGGGTACGCGCGGTGCTCTACAATGAAATCATGCTCCTGCAATTGGAGGCTGCCGTGATCGAGAACCTGATATTGGGCGCGTTTCTGGTCATTCCGCTGCTCATCGTCGCCTTTCTTTTCTCCGACGAATTGTGGCAAGAACACCGGCATCTGCACGAGATGCGACCGATGCACGTGAGACCGCGCCGCATCGACTGGCGGCATCCGCTGCGGCGTTCGCGGGATCGTCTCTGACGCGTTGCGCTTGCCCATCCCGGTCCGCCTGCGTGCCGCCCTGCACGAATCAACCCGCCGCCCTAAAATAGCGGCCCGTTGAAGAGGAGGATTCGTGCGCAAACTGATGTCATTGATGCTGCTGGCTGCAAGTACCATCGCCTTCGTGCCTACTGCCGCCGAAGCGCATTCGCGTGTGGTGTGTAAGCGCGTATGGGTGCATGGCCGTCTGGTGAATCGTTGCCACCGCGTGCCGGTGCCACATCACCACCGTCATCATCGTCGTCCGCCGCCGCATCACGGACCTGCGCCTTACCATCGGTAGTGAAATGAAACCCGCCGCGTGCGGGTTTTTTAACGCGTGCCGCGAGCGCGGCGGCGAGGCAACCCAAAGGCGTGCAAATAAAAAAGCCTGCCCGTTTCGGGCAGGCTAAAAAGAGATCCACACTCAATGCCTTGGAGAACCAAGGCAACGACCAGTCTAGTCGTACGGCGCACACCGCTGGTTTCAGCGGCCTTTACACATGTTACGGCGCATGACCGCGGTGGAACCGAGCGATGCATCGCGTCAGTCGGCGCGCCAATGCGAGCGAATGCGCTTGGCGAGCGCTTCGAGCGTGTCCGCGTCGGCGACATCGCGCGCATGCATTCGCAGCGGCTGGCCTTCCCAGCGCGGGATCACATGAAAATGCACATGCGGCACCGTTTGTCCCGCAGCGGCGCCGTTGAATTGTCCGATGAACACGCCGTCCGGCCGTAACGCCGCGCGCACCGCAATCGCGAGCTTTTGCGTCATGCGCATGCAGGCCACCGTCGAAGCATCCGACAATTCGAAAATCTCCGCGGCGGCTTCTTTCGGCACCACCAGCAAATGCCCGTCGGCTTGCGGCATCAGATCCATGAAGGCGAGGGCGGCATCGGTTTCGGCCACCTTGATGCAGGGCAGTTCGCCACGCAGAATCCTTGCGAAGGGATTGCTGTCGTCGTAGTTCATCGCGTTCCTCTTATCGTGGAAGGTCATATCGGGTAAGGCGCTGTTGCCGACATTGTCCATCACCTGTGTTACAGCACGCCCACGCGCGCTGCGCGTTTGATCGCCTGTGGCGGCTGGCCGAATGCGCGCAGAAACGCGCGCCGCATCCGTTCGGTATCGACGAAACCCGTTTCCACGGCCACCGCCTCCATGGAGTGGCGGCCCGCTTCCAGCATGGCGCGCGCGGCCTCGACGCGCAATGCCTCGATGGCTTTGGCCGGCGATTGGCGGGTTTCGTCGCGAAACGCGCGGCTGAACTGGCGCGGGCTGAGATGCGCGACGTCGGCGAGTTGCTCGACAGTCAACGGTTCGCGCAGATGGCTTTTGGCGTATGAAAGCGCGTTCTGAATGCGGTCGGATTTCGGCTCCAGGTCCAGCATGGCCGAGAACTGCGACTGGCCGCCGGTGCGACGATGGTACACAACGAGCTTTTTGGCGATTGCGCGCGACACTTCCACGCCGAGATCGTTTTCAACCAGCGCCAGACATAGATCGATGCACGCGGTCATGCCCGCCGACGTCCACACCGAACCGTCGACGATAAAGATGCGGTCTTCATCCACGCGCGTTTGCGGAAAGCGTTGTTGCAGATCGCGGGCGTGAAACCAGTGGGTCGTCGCGTGGCGGCCGTCGAGAATCCCGGCCTCGGCCAGCACGAATGCACCCGTGCAAATGCTCGTGGTGCGCCGCGCCGCACCGAGCACCTCGTTCAGAAACGCCAGCAATCCCGGCGATGACGGCGCGATCTGCATCGCGCCGGTGACCACCACGGTGTCGTACGCCGGATCGCCGAACGGCCGGGTGGCGATCTCGACGCCCGCCGAACTGCGCACCATGCCGCCGTGCTCGGAAATGATCTCCACCTCGTACTCAGGCTGGCCGGCCTCGAGGTTCGCCAGCTCGAAGATCGAGACCGCCACCATATCGAGAATCTGGAAGCCCGGAAAAACCACCACGCCGACGTGTCTCATCGCAATGTCCTAAAACGAGGTAAATACGACATTTGAGACGACAGGCTACGCGCCTAGACTTGCCTCGTCAACACCGCAATGCCGCACAACAGATCGGCGGCGGCGGAGTTTCCCGGGTTTTCCCATTCGCTTATCGGACAGGGCACAGGCGCGAAGCGTCACGCCCGCAAGGAGAGATTCAAATGGCAACGCAAACAGGCAAGGGCACGGCATTGGTGACGGGCGCATCGTCGGGTATCGGCGCGGTGTATGCGGATCGCCTCGCGCGGCGCGGCTACGACCTGATTCTGGTGGCGCGCGACGTGCAGCGGCTGAACGGTCTGGCCGAGCGTCTGACGACGGAAACCGGCCGCCACGTCGAAACGATTGGCGCGGACCTGACCGTCAAGGCCGACGTGCGCCGCATCGAAGAAAGACTGCGTGCGGATCGTGACATCACGATGCTGGTCAACAACGCCGGCGTCGGCGCGACCGCGTCGCTGATCGATTCGGACGTCGATGCGCTCGAAAAAATGATCGACCTGAACGTGACCGCGCTCACGCGCCTGACGGCGGCGGTCCTGCCGGGCCTGGTGGAGCGGGGCAACGGCATCGTGATCAATATTGCGTCGATCGTCGCGCTATCGCCGGAACTGTTGAACGGCACGTACAGCGGCACCAAGGCCTACGTGCTCAACCTGACGCAGTCGCTGCATCACGAAGTGGGCGGCAAGGGCGTGCAATTGCAGGCTGTGTTGCCGGGCGCCACCAGCACGGCGTTCTGGGACCGCGCGGGTCTCGCGGTCGAACATCTGCCGCAGCAGATCGTGATGACCGCCGAAGACATGGTGGACGCCGCGCTCGTCGGCCTCGACGAGGGCGAACTGGTGACCATTCCGTCTTTGCCGGATGCGGCGGATTGGGAGCGCTTCAACAGCGCGCGTCAGCATCTGCAGCCGAACCTGTCGCATAAGCTGCCGGCCGCACGCTACACGCGCGGCGCCGCGGCGGCATAACGCCAGGACGGACTCAAAAGCGTCTTCAGCGCCAGTCAGTCGACACGTCGTCGGGATCGATCAACGTCAGTCCCGACGACGGCAACGGCAGCGCAGTCTTGTAACGCACCTGCTTGAGCGCGAAGCTCGAGCGGATATTGGAGATGCCCGGAATCTTCGTCAGATGATCGACGATGAAGCGCTCCAGCGTCTGCATGTCCGGCATCACCACGCGCAGCAGATAGTCGGCGTCGCCCGTCATCAGATAGCACTCCATCACCTCGGGGCGCTCCGAAATCGCCTGCTCGAAACGCTGCAGCGCGTCTTCCACCTGCTTTTCCAGACTCACCTGAATGAACACGTTGATGCGCAGCCCGAGCGGCTCCGGGTTCAGCAACGTGACCTGCTGCTTGAACAGACCGAGCTTTTCGAGCGCCCGCACGCGGTTGAAGCACGGCGTGGGCGACAGGTTCACCGAGCGCGCCAGATCTGCATTGGTGATGCGCGCGTTCTGCTGCAACTGGCTGAGGATGCCGATGTCGATGCGGTCCAGCCGTCTGGGTGGCGTGGTCATAGATGAAATATTCTGTCGTGGTGGCGAAATCTGGAATAAATAGCCTATCGCAGCACGGGATCACAAGCAAATGAGACGCTCATTTTGTGAGCACATGGTTACCATTGACTCACTCGATCTTGAACCGAACGCGTTGATGCGGGAGTGGTGCCATGACGGATTTGTCCAGCGGTAGCGAGCAGTTGCGGTTATCCAATCCACAACGCGTTGAAAGCGCGGAGCGCGCGGATACGGATCCGCAGGAAACCGCCGAATGGCTGGAAGCGCTCGATGCGGTCGTCGCGCATGTCGGCCGCGACCGCGCGCAGTTCCTGTTCGACAAGCTTGCAAGCCATGCACTGTCGCTGGGTGTCGAATCGGCGCGCACCAACGTCACGCCGTACCAGAACACGATCCCGTTCGAGCAGCAACCGCGCTATCCGGGCAATCTCGAACTCGAAGAACGGCTCGCCGCCGCGCTGCGCTGGAATGCTTTGGCGATGGTGGTGCGCGCGAACCAGGCCTACGGCGAACTCGGCGGCCATATCGCGAGCTACGCGTCTGCGGCGGATCTGTTCGAGGTCGGCTTCAATCATTTCTTTCGCGCGGCCGCGCCGGGCGGAGAAGAGGGCACGGGCGACCTCGTGTATTTCCAGCCGCATTCGTCGCCGGGTGTGTACGCGCGGGCTTACCTCGAAGGGTTCTTAAGCGAGCAGCATTTGCAGCACTATCGCCGCGAGATCGGCGGCCCGGGTTTGTGTTCGTATCCGCATCCGTGGCTGATGCCGGACTTCTGGCAGTTCCCGACCGGCTCGATGGGCATCGGCCCGATCAACGCGATTTATCAAGCGCGTTTCATGCGCTATCTGGCCAATCGCGGTCTCGTGCAAACGGAAGGCCGCAAGGTCTGGGGCTTTTTCGGCGACGGCGAAATGGACGAGCCGGAATCGACCGGTGCGCTTTCGATCGCCGCGCGCGAAGGGCTCGACAATCTCGTGTTCGTGATCAACTGCAATCTGCAGCGGCTCGACGGGCCGGTGCGCAGCAACGGCCGCATCATCGATGAACTGGAAGCGCACTTCGTCGGCGCCGGCTGGAATGTGATCAAGGTGGTGTGGGGTTCGGACTGGGACGCGCTGTTCTCGCGCGACCGCACGGGCGCCTTGCTGCGCGCGTTCGCGCATACCGTCGACGGCCAGTTCCAGACCTTCTCGGCCAACGACGGCGCGTACAACCGCGAACGCTTCTTCGGCCAGAACCCGGAGCTTGCCGCGCTCGCCGCGCAATTGAGCGACGACGACATCGACCGCCTGCGCCGCGGTGGCCACGACGTGCGCAAACTGCACGCGGCCTACGCGAAGGCGCTCGAACATCGCGGCCAGCCGACGGTCATTCTTGCGAAGACGATGAAGGGTTTCGGCATGGGCACTTCGGGCCAGGGCCGCATGACCACGCACCAGCAAAAGAAGCTGGGCTTCGACGACCTCAAGGCGTTTCGCGATCGCTTCCGCCTGCCTCTCACGGACGAGGACGTCGAACAGGTGAAGTTTTACAAACCCGCGGAAGACAGCCCGGAAATGCAATACCTGCATGCACGCCGGGCGGCTCTCGGAGGCTATCTGCCCAGAAGGCGGAGAGTTGCATCGAAGGGGCTGACCGTCCCGCCGGTGTCCTCCTGGGGGCAATTTTCGCTGGACTCGAACGGCCGCGAGATGTCCACGACCATGGCGCTCGTCCGCATGCTGACCGCGCTGCTCAAGGATCAGGAAGTTGGCCCACGCGTGGTGCCGATCGTCGCCGACGAAGCACGCACTTTCGGCATGGCGAACATGTTCCGCCAGGTCGGGATCTATTCGCCGCTCGGCCAGTTGTACGAGCCTGAAGATCTCGGCTCGATGCTGTACTACCGCGAGGACACGAAAGGCCAGATTCTGGAGGAGGGCATTTCGGAAGCAGGCGCCGTGTCGTCGTGGATCGCGGCGGCGACGTCGTACAGCGTGCACGATCTGCCGATGCTGCCGTTCTACATCTACTATTCGATGTTCGGCTTCCAGCGCATCGGCGACCTGATCTGGGCCGCGGCGGATCAGCGTGCGCGCGGCTTCCTGATTGGCGCGACTTCGGGCAAGACGACGCTCGGCGGCGAGGGCTTGCAGCACCAGGACGGCTCGAGCCATCTCGCGGCATCGACGATTCCGAATTGCCGCGCGTACGACCCGGCGTTCGCGTACGAAGTTGCCGCGATCGTCGACGAGGGCATGCGTGAAATGGTCGAGCAGCAGCGCGACGTGTTCTATTACGTCACGGTGATGAACGAGAACTACGCGCAGCCTTCAGTGCCGGGCGGCGACTTGCAGGCGCTGCGTGAAGGGATTCTCAAGGGCATCTATCCGCTGACGGCGCGAGTGCCAGTGCAGGATCAGGAGAGCAAGCAAGCTCAGGTGCAATTGCTCGGCGCGGGCGCGATTCTCGGCGAAGTGATCGCGGCGCAGCAGATGTTGAAGGGCGATTGGCAAATCGACGCCGCCGTATGGAGCGTAACGAGCTTCACCGAGTTGCAGCGCGATGGGATGGCGGCGGAACGTCTCGCGCGTCTCGGCGAAGCGAGCGCGGCGCCGTATGTCACGCAAGCGCTCGATGCATCGCAAGGTCCGATCGTCGCCGCGACCGACTATGTACGCGCCGTGCCGGAACTGATTCGCGCGTATGTGCCGCGCCGATACGTGACGCTCGGCACGGATGGTTTCGGCCGCAGCGATACACGTCAGGCCTTGCGCGAGTTTTTCGAAGTGGACCGCAAGTCGATTGTGATCGCCGCGCTGAAGGCGTTGGTGGATGAGGGCGCAATCGATGCAAGCGTGCTTGTCGAAGCACGCAACAAGTATCGCGGCGATGAGCCGGTCGGTGCCGCGTCCTGGCAATGCTAAAGAAGCGCACGCGTTAGAAACCGCCGTACGTAGTGCCACTGCCAGTGCTGGTGCTACTGTTACTGCCGCAAATGAAAACCCGCGCTGCAAACCGGCGCGTTTTCATTCCGTGTGAGTAGATCCGCAAGCCGAACAATCAATCACTCACCGCAACCTGATTCTTCCCATCCCGCTTCGCGCGATACAAGCCGACATCAGCCGCTTCGATCAGCTTCGTCACCGGTTCGGTGACCGACGGCACGAGCGTCGCCGCGCCGATGCTGATCGTCACGACGCCGGCTGCGGAGCCCGAATGCGGGATCGCCAGCCCTTCGATTGCAATGCGGATCTTTTCCGCGAGCAGACGCAAGCCGCCCGACGACGTGCCCGGCACCACCACCGCGAACTCTTCGCCACCGAAGCGCGCCGCGAGATCCGCCGAGCGCCCGAGGCACGACTCGACGGTATGCGCGACCGTCTTGAGCACTTCGTCGCCGGCAACGTGCCCGTAGGTATCGTTATAAGCCTTGAAGTTATCCACATCGATCATCAGAAAACCGAGGCCGGTCTTCTCGCGTGTGCTGCGGCGCCATTCGGCGGCCAGATATTGATCGAGGTAGCGGCGATTCGACAGGCCGGTCAGGCCGTCCGAATGCGTGAGCCGCTGCAATTCCAGATTCGTCGCGAGCAATTGCTGTTGCGATTGACGCAGCGCCTGATACGCCTCGTCGCGTTGAATCAGGTTCAGGTACGAACGCGAGTGATAGCGGATGCGCGCAATCAACTCAATGCGGTCCGGCAGCTTCACCAGATAGTCGTTCGCGCCGGCGGCGAAGGCCGCGCTTTTCACGAGCGGTTCTTCCTTGGTCGACAACACGATGATCGGAATGTCGCGCGTCGCCGGATTCTGCCGGTATTGGCGCACGAGGGTGAGGCCGTCGGTGCCCGGCATCACGAGGTCCTGAAGGATCACCGTCGCGCGCGTTTCGGCGGCGGAGCGCAGCGCTTCTTCAGGCGACGCGCAGTAGTGGAAGTCGACGCTCGGTTCGTCGGCCAGCGCCTGGCGAATCGCCTCGGCGATGATCGCCTGATCGTCGACCAGCAACACCATGATCGGGCACTCGGCTGCGGGCGGATTGCCGAGGATGCGCGCCAGGGCATCGTCGATCGCGAGATTGGGGGCGTCCACCGCGTCGGACGCGAAATCCTGCGCGGCGGCGTTCTGATGCGGCTTAGGAGTGTCCATGATGTTCAGCCAGAATGAATGTGAGTGAATCGAAACGGCTCATAAGTGGCGAGTGCGTGTTTAGCGCGCGTTGACCGCTGTCGCGAGCGCGGCGGCGATGCGCGGCAACGGCAGGATCGCGGCGGCGGCGTCGAGTGCCGCGGCCGCTTTCGGCATTCCGTACACGGCGCTGGTCGCCTCGTCTTGCGCGATCGTGTGATAGCCCTTCGTGCGCATCGCCTTAAGTCCGATCGCGCCGTCGCGGCCCATGCCGGTCAGCAGCACGCCGACCGCGCGCGCCGGCCAGCGCGCCACCACGCTATGAAAGAACACGTCGACGGAAGGCCGGTAAGGCGTCTCTTCCGGCACGCGCGTGTAGCCGAGCACATTGGGCAGTTTCAGATGCAGATGATCGTCGGTGGCGGCGAGCAACGCGACGCCCGCTTGCGGGCGGTCGCCTTCGTTAGCGATCCGCACCGGTACCGCCGATTGCTGGTTCAGCCAGTCCGTCATGCCGGCGGCAAACGCCGCGTCGACGTGCTGCACGATCACGATAGCCGCCGCGAAATCCTTCGGCAGGCCGGCGAGCAGTGTCGCAAGCGCCGCCGGTCCGCCCGCCGATGCGCCGATGGCCACCAGCGGCGTGTCGCGATTCGTCGCGCTGGCGGGCGTTGCCGCGGCCGCCGCGCCAGGCGCGTTGCGTTCCTTGACGAGCGCCGCGATGCGGTCGATCTTCGCGATCAACGTGGCGATGCTCTTGTGCGCGTCGGGACCGTTCAGCGAAGGTGTATCGACGGCGTCGAGCGCGCCCGCGCCCATCGCTTCATAGACGCGCCACGCGTTCGCGCCCACGTCGACGGTGACGATCAGGATCGCGCACGGCGCGCGCGCCATGATGCGGCGCGTGGCCTCGATGCCGTCGACGTTCGGCATCACCAGATCCATCAGCACGATGTCAGGCCGCTGCGCGGTGCAGAAATCGACCGCCTGCTGGCCGTCCTGCGCGATCCACAGCACTTCATAGTCGTGGCGCGCCGCAAGCGCGCGGCGCAGCGCCTCGACGGCAAGCGGCATGTCGTTGACGATTCCGATTTTCATCCTTTTCTCCCCGGGACTAACCGTATGCTTCGCCGATCAGATCACGCACCGCATCGAGCAGTGCTTCGTCATGAAAACTGCCTTTCGCCAGATAGTAGTCCGCGCCCGCGTTCAACCCGGCGCGGCGGTCCTCCTCACGATCCTTGTACGAGACGATCATCACCGGCAGCGACTGCAACTGTGGATCGCGCTTGATGAGCGTGACGAGTTCGATGCCGTCCATGCGCGGCATGTCGATGTCGGTGATGACGAGGTCGAAGCGCTCGCCGCGCACGGCGTTCCAGCCGTCCATGCCGTCGACCGCGATCGTCACGTCGTAACCGCGCGTGGCCAGCAGCTTGCGTTCGAGCTCGCGCACGGTGAGCGAATCGTCGACCACCAGCACGCGGCGCGTGGCACGCTGAGCCGCGCGCGCGGCGCCATGTTGCGTGTGCTTGAGATCGCCACCCGCCACGAGCCGTTCGACGGAGCGCAGCCAGTCGTCGACGTCGGCGATCAGCACCGGATCGCCGTTCTCCATCAGCGCGCCGGCGGTGATGTTGCGGATCTTGCCGAGGCGTGGGTCGAGCGGCTGCACCACGAGCATGCGCTCGCCGAGAAAGCGGTCGACCACCACGCCGTAGGTCTGCGAGCCTTCGCCGATGACGATCATGCTGACGGTGCTGCTTTCGTCCGCGGGCGGCGCGGCGTCGAGAATCTGATGCGCGGTAACGACGCCGATACGCCGCCCGGAAAAGGCGATGTGCTGATGCCCTTCGAGCAATTCGATCTCCGCGCGATTCACGTGAAGCGTGCGGTTCACATGCGCGAGCGGCACTGCATATGGCTCGCCCGCGACTTCGATCAGCAGGCTGCGGATCACCGAAAGCGTCAGCGGCAACTGCAACTGCACGCGCGTGCCGAGGCCGGGTTCGTGCGTGATTCGCACCGTGCCACGCACGCGTTTGACGACGTCGTGCACCGCGTCGAGTCCGACGCCGCGGCCCGAGACTTCCGTCACCTGATCGCGTAGCGAGAAGCCAGGCAGCAGCAGGAATTCGAGCAGCTCGGCTTCGGACAGGCGAGCGACCGTTTCCTCGCTCGCGAGTTTCTTGCGCACAATCGACGCGCGCAACGCATCGAGATCGATGCCCGCGCCGTCGTCGGACACGGTGATGAGCAGTGCGCCGGCGGTGTGACGCGCGTCGAGCGTGAGCGTGCCTTCTTCCGGCTTGCCGCGCGCGACGCGCACGGCGGGTGCTTCGATGCCGTGGTCGAGCGCATTGCGCAGCATGTGGCCGAGCGGCGCTTCGAGCAGATCGAGAATGTCGCGGTCTACCTGAGTCGATTCGCCGACCAGTTGCCAGCGCACTTTCTTGCCGAGCGAACGCGCGACGTCGCGCACCATCCGCGCGAGGCCGCTGGTGCCGTCGCCGAACGGGCGCATACGGCATTGCAGGGCGGCGTCGTACAGTTGTTGCGACAGGTGCGTCGAGCGGCGGTCGAAGCTCTCCAGATCGGCGAGACGTTCGGCCAGCAAATGCTGCGATTCGGCGGTCAGGCGGCGCACTTCTTCGAGCGCGGCCTGGGCGCGCGGATCGAGCTTGAGGTCGGCGAGCGTTTCGTGCAGTTGATCTAGCGCGCGAGTGCCGTCGCGCTGGACGCGTTTGATGCGCAGCATCGATTGCGCGAACGGTTTCAGCCAGCGTGATTCGACCAGCGATTCGCCCGATAGCGATAGCAGACGGTCGAGATTGTCGGCACGCACTCGTAGCATGCGGCCGGGTTCGGAGGTGGGTTGGATGGTTGTGCTGTTCGACGCGGACGGGGCTGCGGCCGGGTCGTGCTGCTTCTGCGCGGGTGCGAGGGCAGCGTCGTTGTCTTGGGTGGGGGCCGACGTAGCGTTGGCCGGTGTGGCTTCCGCGCGCAGTGCATTGGCTAGCGAGTTGAATACGGCGTCGGGGTCGGGCTCCGCGCTCGGGATAGCCGGCGTGCCTTCGGCGCGCAGTGCGCGGGCTAAATCGTTGAACGCAGCGTCAGGGTCCGGGTCCGCATTTGCGCCGGGAGCAACGGCAGGCGGTTCGGCGACCGCCGCGGCCGCTGGCGGTGTAGCGTCCCGCCGTATTGCCGCGCCATGCGGCAGCACACCCGCCATCCGCGCCTGCAATGCCGCCACACATGTGCCGACCGCGTCGCGAGCCGACTCGTCTTCATCGTTGCCGATGCGCGCGATGATATCCACCCCGCGCAGCAACTCGTCGATCCAGGCCGCGTCGAGCAACGCACGTCCTTCCTGCGCGGCGACGAAGCAATCCTCCATGGCATGCGCAAGCTCGACACCAACCTGCACGCCGACAATGCGAGCGGCGCCCTTCAACGAATGCGCGGCCCGCATGCAGGCCTCGAGCGCGGCGGCATCGCGCGGCGCGCGGTCGAGTGCGAGCAGGCCGTCGTTGAGCACGCGCGCCTGGGTCCGCGCTTCTTCGCGGAACAGATCGATCAGGGACGGGCGGCGTGGGTCGTCCGTCATCCGAGACTCCGGTTCAAGGTGTCGAAGAGCGCGTCGGCGTCGAGCAGGCCGACGCTCATGCCGCGCCACGGCGCGACCGCTCGCGTATGGGCAGCGGCGGCATGCGAAAGCGTGGCGGGCGGCGCGCAAAAGCTGGCCGTTGCGATCCGGTGCACGCCGTCGACCTGATCCACCGGGAACACCGCGTGTTCTTCAGCGCGCGAGACAACGAGGAAACGCGGCAGATCGTGACGCGCGCGATCGTCGCGTGCGTTGGCGCCAGTTTCGAAACCGAGCAGGTGCGCGAGCGAAAGGCACACCAGCAATTCACCTTGTACATTCACCACGCCCAGCACCGCGCGGTGTTGCCGATGCGGCAACGTATGAATCGGCCGCGTCTGCACGATGCGTTTGAAGATCGGCGTGGGCAGCGCGAGCCATTCGTCGCCGATGCGAAAGACCAGAAACGATTCGCTCGCGCCTTGCGCATTTTGCTGCGGTTGTGCCCGCGCGCGCACGTCGTGTTGCGAGAGGTCCACCAATGGAATCGGCCGTTCCAGCAGTTTGGCCGCGGCCGTTTCGAACACTGGGCAATTGAGGCAGCGCACGTACTCGACAAGACGCTCGCACGACGAATCGCCGCGCACGCCGATGCGATTCCAGCAATCGTCGAAGCTCACCGTTTGCGCATCAGCCACGTTGCGCTCCCTGCGCGCGACGCGCGTTGCATCAACAGGCGCGCGGCATCGCGGTCGCCTTCGAGTTCGAGCAAGGTCGCGAGATGCGCCAGCGCTTCCGCGTGCTGAGGATCGAGATACAGCGCCTTGCGATACTGGCTGCGCGCAAGGTTTGCATCGCCGTTGGCATCGGCGAGCACGCCAAGCAGATAAAACGCGTCGGCATGCGGGGCGTGATGTTCCAGATAGGCGTTGATCGCCTTGGCGGCTTCCGCGAGGCGGCCGGCGTCGGCCAGCGCGTGCGCGGCTTGCAACGTGTCGCGTGCGGCGTTGATCGGCGCGGTGACTGGCGGCAACAACGGGTTGTGTGCCGGCGGCGTGGTGGCGGGCATCGGCGTCTTGCGCGCGTGCGCCGCGATGTTCTCACGGGGGGCGAACTGCGTCGCGCCGCCGAACGGCGTGCGCGCAACCGGATCGGGCCACGCGAAAGGCTCCGCGGAAAACACCTGCGGCGACGAGAGTGCGGGAACCTGCGAATGCGTTATCGCAAGCGCGGCGGCGGTAGCGAGCGGCGCGGTGTGCCAGCTATTCCACTGCGTTTCCTCGGGCGCGCCGTGATGAAACGCGAAGGCCAGCGGGATCTTCGCGGACTGCATGCCGTAGCGCATCAGCAGCCCGGTTTCCGCAGGGCCGACGAACAGCGTGCCGTTTTCGGCCAGCACGCTTGTGAGCGCCTGCAGGGCTTTTTGCTGCGCGTCGCGGTCGAAGTAAATCAGCACATTGCGGCAGAACACGAAGTCGTAGACGCCAAGCGACGACGCGTCGAGTTGCATCAGATTGGCGCGAGAAAAACGCACCGCTTCGACGATGCGCGATGCGAGACGCCAGCCGTCTTCGGTGCGCGTGAAGTGCGCATCGCGAAACGGAAACGCATTGCCGCGAAACGAATTGCGTCCGTAGACAGCGCGTTGCGCGACGGCGAGTGAGCGGTCGCTGATATCCATTGCGTCGATGCGCAACTGCGCGGCGTCAAAGCCTGCGTCGAGCAGCGTCATCGCGATCGTGTAGGGTTCTTCGCCGGTCGAACAGGGCAGGCTCAGGACGCGCAGCGGCAATGCATTGCCGCGCTCGGCGAGACGTTCATGCGCGAGACGCGCCAGTGCCTTGAACGCGTCGGCGTCGCGATAGAACCAGGTTTCGGGCACGACGACTGTTTCGATCAGGGCCTGCACCATCGAAGGTGAACATTGCGCGGCTTCCCAGTAGTCGGCGAGCGTGGCTTCGGCGTGGCCATCGGCGCACCACGCTGCCGCGCGCTGATCGACCGCGCGCTCGATCGCACTATGGCCGAGCGATGCCGCATCGAGCCCGATCGTCCGATGCAACAGCTCGGCGAAGCGTCGATAGAGCGGTGCGTTGTCGTGATGCGCGTTCATGCGTGCGCCTCGGGAAAGAGGAGCGTTTTCACGTCGTCGGGCAGCAGATGCTCGATGTGGATCCACTGCACGAGGCCGCCGGCTTCGCTCGCGACCGGGCCGAGATATCGCGCGTGCGGCATGTCGAGGCCGGCATCGTGAAACGCCGCCACGTCCAGTCGAATCGTGCGTGTTGCGCCTTCGAGCAGGAGCGCGAGCTGGCGCGTCGTCCCCGCGTGCGGATAGCGCACCAGCACAATGCGCGTCGACATCAATTGCGCGGCGGGACGGCCGAGCGCGAGCGCCGGCAGGTCGATCAGCGGCAACGGCGCGCCTTCGTGATCGAGCACGCCCGCGACCCACGACGGCGCGCCGGGAATTGACTTCGGCGGCGACTGCGGCGTGAGCGGCATCAGACGCTCCACCTGCGTCGCATCGATCACGTACCGTTCGCTATCGAGCGTGAAGAGGATGAAGAGCATCGGCGTGTGCGTGGGCGGTGGATGGGCGCGCGGGTGTCGGCGTCGAGCGGCGCGCCGTGGCGCGTCAGGCCGTCACCTTGAAACGCGACACGCCGGTGCGCAGACTGTTGGCGACGTGCGTCAGATCGTCGATCGCCTGGGTCGACTGACGCAGCGACTCCGCCGTCTGCTGCGCGGCCTCCGAGAGTTGCGTCAGCGCCTGGGTGATCTGCTCGGCGCCGGTGGCCTGCGTCTGCATGCCTTCGTTGACCATCGAGAAGCGCGGCGCGAGCTGCTGCACCTGCTGGATGATCTGCGTGAGATGGCCGCCGACGTTCTGCACGTCGAGCATGCCGCGCCGCACTTCTTCGGAGAACTTGTCCATGCCCATCACGCCGGCGGCCACCGCGGACTGAATTTCCTTCACCATCTGTTCGATGTCGTAGGTCGCCACGGCGGTCTGGTCGGCGAGGCGGCGAATCTCGGTTGCCACGACCGCGAAGCCCCGGCCGTATTCGCCGGCTTTTTCCGCTTCGATCGCCGCGTTCAGCGAGAGCAGGTTGGTCTGGTCCGCGACCTTGGTGATGGTGGCGACGACCTGATTGATGTTGCTGGCCTTCTCGTTGAGAATCGCGAGCTTCGCGTTGACGGAGCCGGCCGCTTCCATCACGAGACGCATGGTTTCTTCCATGCGCGCGAGCCCGGCGTGGCCGGTGCCCGCGAGCGCCGCCGACTGGCCGGCCACTTCGGACACTTCGTTCATGGTACGCAGCAGGTCGCGCGAGGTCGCGAAGATTTCACGCGACGTGGCGCCGATCTCGGTGGTGGTGGCGGCGGTCTCGTTCGCGGTGGCTTGCTGTTCGCGCGAGGTCGCGGCGATTTCCGTCACCGATGTGGTGACCTGCACCGCCGATTTCTGCGCCTGGCCGACCAGTGCGGTGAGTTCGTCGGTCATGCGGTTGAAGCCCGCTTCGAGCGCGCCGATTTCGTCCGCGCGATTCAGTTGCAGGCGCTGGGTCAGGTCGCCGGTGCGCATCACGTCGACAACGCGCAGCACTTTGGCCATCGGCGTGGTGACCGCGCGCAGCAGCCAGTACCCGGCCAGCACGGCGACGATCGCGGCGATCAACAGCATGACGAGCAACACGATGCGGGTTGCCTCGACCGAACTGCGGATGCTTTCGGCGGCTTTGTCGGCGTCGGCCTTGTTGTTTTCGACCAGTTTGCGCGCCGAGAGGCGGCCCGCTTCCCAGATCGGCGTCAGTTGCGTGTTGAAGATACGCACGGCGTTCTCTTTCGAGCTCGGCAGGGCGTTCAACAGCGATGCCTGGATCGGCAGGTACTGGGTGTGTTGCTGGCGGAAGTCGTTGAAGAACTCGCGATCGTTGTCGCGGAAGATGGTCGTGCCGTATTCGCCGAGAAGCTTCTGAAGTGTTTGCTCGGTCTCTTGCAAACGTTCGGTGTCGCGCTTGACGGACTCGGGATCCGCGTCCACGTAGACGAGGCGCTGTGTGACGGTGTAGTTCTCGAACCAGGCCGCGCGCATCGCGGTCGCGTAGTAGAGGCCGGGCATCGAATCTACCTGCTGGCTCTTCGCGTCGCGGTCGATGCCGCCGAGTTGTTCGAACGTGACGATTGCCATCGCCAGCATCACGATCAGCACGATTCCGAAGCTGGCCAGAATCCGTTGCCGGATGGTCCATTGTTTCACGCGCACGCCCCTTACTTTTTTCGCTTGTCTCGACCCGTGTTGTCGACGTGGTCCGGTCCTTCAATCGACGGGCTGGAAAAGCTTTGCGGGTTGTCAGAACTATCCGACAGGTTATGCGGCGAATTTTACATTGATCGGTGGAATGGGGAAGCGGGGTAATCACTTCGATGCACGGCTGGCCGTGCGACCCGCCGCGTTACACGGGTAATGTCCCGTTACCACTTGCAGCATCTATTTCTACGCGCGCCCGCCACAATCTGTTCCATGCCTGAACGGCGGGGAGTCAAACATGAACAAGATCGCAGTGGCGTTGGTGATGGTGGGAAGTCTGAGCGTGGCCGGGCAAGCATCGGCGCACGGTAATGGCGGCGATGTCGTTGGTGCGCTGATCGGCGGGGCCGTGCTCGGGGCGGTGGTGACCTCCGTGCTGAATCCGGCGCCGGTAGTGGCTTACCAGCAGCCCGTGTATGCGCAGCCGGCGTATCAACCCGCGCCTGTCTATGCGCAAGCGCCACCGGGATACTGCTATGACCAGTACCAACGTGCCTATGTGGCGTGCGGCGCGCCGCCGCCGTCGGCTCAATACGGATATCCGCAGCCTCAGCAGGGTTGGTAATCAATCGCGGGGCGCGCGTATCGTTGCGCGCGCCGCAGACAAAAAGGCCGTCGTGTTACGCGACGGCCTTTTCATTTCAAGCGCGACTCAGTGCCTGTGATGCAGCCACTCCGCATAGTGCGTGTCGAGCCAGCGCTCGAGTCTTTGCGGCTTCGTCTTCTGGTGGTAATGGGACGCGGCCCAAATAGCAACGCCGACCAGCAGCATGACAGCAGGCCCCAACAAATAAGCGATCAACGATTCAGACATGGGAGCCTCCGTATCGGGTTGCGTCCACCATTCAGTTTAGGCGATGAAACGCGGGAGAAAAGCTCCGTGTGATGCGATTCTGGCGGGCAGTTCGGTGGCGTCTTGTTCCTCACCTTTGAAACCTAGCGGAAGATATGATTTCTTATTTTTAACAGTGAGTTGGGTTAGATGCGGCGGGGTTTGTGTACCATTGAAATACCTTATTTCAAATGCTTGGTGCCCGACGAGGCCCGTTCAAGGCGCACTGGTCGAGGCTTTACGCGTGCCTTCGATCTGCGCATCCACAAAATCCGCCCACCGCTGCATGACCCATCGCTGCTTAGCGGCATTTTCCGCGCTCGCATCTTGCTCGGTACGCTCGGGCGTCGTCACCATGTTCTGGTCGAGCGCGTCTGACGGCTGCGTCAGCTCGCGCAGATGCGCCGTTGCGGTGCGCCGGAAGTCATGCAGGACGAAATGCCCCACGTCCAGACCGAGTGCCTTGACCGCCTGATTCAGCGTACTTTTGGCAATCGGCCGATCGTCGCCTCTGACGCTCGGGAATACGAACTTTCGGCTGGCCTTGCCGTGGTCGAGTTCGCGCAGCATCGAGACGGCCTGCTGGGAGAGCGGCACGCGCTGATCGCGGTCTTTTTTCAGGCGCGCAGCGGGGATCGTCCACATCGCCTTGTCCAAGTTGAATTCGGCCCACGTCGATTCGACCAGGTCCGACTTGCGCACCATCGTCAGCACCAGCAGGTGCAGCGCCAGCTTCAAAGGTCGGCGAATGCTCGACGCATCGATCGAGCGGAACATGGCGCCGATCTCGTCGCCGGATAGCACGCGGGTGCGGCTGTCGAACGTAGCTATGGAGCGCGCCGGCACGACCTCCGCCGGATTGCTGGATGCGAGTTGCCGGGCAATCAGATATTCGTAGAGACGCTTCACCACGTTGCGCGTATGCAGCGCCATTTTCGGCGAGCCGCGACTCTTGATTCTGTCGCATATCGCGACGATGTCGTCGGCGGTCACCGCTTTGATCTGCATGTGGCCGATGGCGGGCAAGACGTCTTTGTCGAGCGCCCGCCGCGTGGTGCGACGGTATTCCTCCGACTTGCCGGCCATTTCCGTTGCGAGATAAAGCTCGGCGGCTTCGCGCAGGACATCGGCCTTGCTTTCCGCGCCGCGGTCGCGCCGCGCCGTGGCGACCGGCGAGATGCCTTGCGCGACCATCTCCGCATACTTCTGCGCCTTGGCGCGCGCGACACGCAGCGAGATCATCCGGTAGTCGCCGATGGTGGCGAGCGGTTGGCGTTTGCCGTTCAATGTGTAGCGGAAGCGCCAGATCTTGGTGCCGGTCGTCATGATTTCGATGACGAGACCATTGCCGTCAGCGACGCAATAACGGGTGTCGCGCGGTTCGAGCGCGCGGACTTGGGCTTCGGTGAGCGGGACGGCCAGGCGGGGCATGTTCGGATCGCGGGTGCTCGGACAGCAGCGATTTTAAACCTTATGGTGGCTGTGTACCAAAGATTTGGCGATTTTTGGGTCAACGGAGTAGGCGTCGTCGTCGGTTAGGCTGCGCTTGGAATCATAAGAGATGCCTTTGTAATGGGATCGAATAGCCCGGCCTCGATCCTCGCTCACTTCCCAATACAAAACCTGCTAAAAATCACTCCGAGCAAGTCGTCCGAACTGAACTCGCCGGTGATTGAATTCAACTGATCCTGCGCGAGCCTGAGTTCCTCGGCGAACAAATCAAGCGCCTGCGAGTTCTGATCGGCGTGCGCGGCCGCAGTCGCCAGATGTTCCTCGGCCGCGCGCAATGCAATCAGATGCCGCTCGCGCGCCAGGTACACGCTTTCCGCGCCCGCCTGCCAGCCGGCGATCCGCAACAGTTCGTCGCGCAACAGCGCAACGCCGTCGCCCTGCTTGGCCGACAGCCGCACTTCGCTCAGTTCGAGGTCCGCGTCGAGCGCTTGCGTCGCGGGCGCGAGGCCGGTCAAGTCCGTCTTGTTCAGCACGCGTACCACCGGCACGCCGCCCGGAAAGCGTCCGGCAATCGCATCGTCTTCAGCCGTCATGCCGGTGCGCGCGTCGAGCAAATGCAGCACCACATCCGCGCGCTCAATTTCGCTCCATGTACGCGCGATGCCGATCTTTTCAACTTCGTCCTCGGTATCGCGCAGGCCGGCTGTGTCGATCACGTGCAGCGGAATGCCTTCGATCTGAATCGTCTGCGCGACCTTGTCGCGCGTCGTGCCGGCGATCGGCGTGACGATCGCCAGCTCTGCGCCGGCCAGCGCGTTCAGCAGCGACGATTTGCCGACGTTCGGCTGCCCGGCCAGCACCACCGAGAGCCCTTCGCGCAACAACGCGCCTTGCCGCGCTTCGCTCAGCACGTGCGCGAGACGCTCGCGTATGCGCGTGAGCTTGCCTCGGGCGTCGGCGGCTTCGAGGAAGTCGATCTCTTCTTCGGGGAAGTCCAGCGTCGCTTCGACCAGCATGCGCAGCGTGATCACGTCTTCGACCAACGCGTGAATGTCGCGCGAGAACGCGCCGTCGAGCGAGCGGCCCGCTGAGCGCGCGGCGGCCTCGGTGCTGGCCTCGATCAGATCGGCGACCGCTTCGGCTTGCGCCAGATCCAGCTTGTCGTTGAGGAAGGCGCGGCGCGTGAATTCGCCGGGCTCGGCGAGGCGCAGACCGAACGCGCGGCCCGCGTCGATGCAACGCTGCAGCACCAGTTGCAGCACCACCGGACCGCCGTGACCTTGCAGTTCGAGCACATGCTCGCCCGTGTAGGAATGCGGCGCCGGGAAGTACAGCGCGATGCCGCGGTCGAGCGCGTTGCCGCTGGCGTCGAGGAACGGGACGTAGCTGGCGTGGCGCGGCGCCAATGTCTGGCCAGTGAGCGCCTGCATCAGTGGCTGGGCTGCCGCCTCTCCCTCGCGGCCGAACGAAATTCGCACGACACCGATGCCTCCCCGACCGGGCGCGGTGGCAATGGCGACGATCGGATCGGAATCGGTGGTGAGCATAGAGAGCGTGGCAAAAAACGGAGAGGAGGGGAGGGCGGCGCCGGTCAACGCGGCGCGAGGCATTGTAACGCGGGCGCTTTCGGTGCCCGTGTCGCGGCGCTCTTGTTGATGGCGGAAGCCGACTTATTCGGGCGGTTGGGATTTATCTCAAACGGGCTAGGATTGCTACTGCGCTTCTTAAGAATAAATGAGAAGTTATAGGACGACGAAGTCGCAGACAGGCAAGCCAGACAAGGAAAAACACCAAAATTCTACAAATTCGGCAGACCCATTGCCTGAAGCGCCTCGCAAGCTAAAAGTATCTCAAATACGCTAAAACTAAACTCGCCCGGTTGTCAACTGTTTGAACGTTGAATTGCACAATCCGGCCCATGCCGACCAATAAAGAAAAAGCCGCCTTCGCCAAACGGTTGAAGGACTTACTGGAGCCGCTGAAGATTCGCGGCGGGACCAAGCTCGCCGAGCAATTCAACCTTCGCTATCGAGGCGAGCGGGAGGTTACGCCGCAAACCGCTCATAAGTGGTTATCCGGTACGACGATTCCCAAGCCGGATAAGTTGCGTACGTTGGCCGAATGGCTGAACGTGAAGGAGCATTGGCTGCACTACGGCCCGTCGCCGGGCGTGAACGCGAGGCCGCTGGCACGTGGCGAGAAATATCCACCGTCGCCCGAAACAATCGAGCTCGCTTCCAAGATCGCGTCGCTCACGCCGAAGGACCGCTTTCTGGTCGAAGAGATGATCGTGCGCTTTTACGGTGAAGACGCGGACCCGGAAGAGGAATAAGCGCGGCATCGCGTGGCGTGTTTTGCCGCAAGCATGAAAAAAGCCGCCCGGTTTTGCGCCGGGCGGCTTTTTTTTTCTACTGCTGCTATCTGAGCTTCAGCCGAGGGTGGGCGCTTCCGCCCACCTCAGGCAAATATCATCAAGCCGCTTTGGCCTTCGTCTGCCCCATCATCCGCGTGATGTAGTACTGCTGGGCGATCGACAGCACGTTGTTCACGACGTAGTACAGCACCAGACCGGCCGGGAAGAAGAAGAACATGACCGAGAACGCGATCGGCATGAACATCATCATCTTGGCTTGAACCGGGTCCGGCGGCGTCGGGTTCAGCTTGGTCTGCAGGAACATCGAGACGGCCATCAGCACCGGCAGGATGAAGAACGGATCCTGCTGCGACAGATCGTGAATCCACAGAATCCACGGCGCGCCGCGCATTTCCACCGACGAAAGCAGCACCCAGTACAGCGAGATGAACACCGGAATCTGAATCACGACCGGCAGACAGCCGCCGAACGGATTGACCTTCTCGGTCTTGTACAACTCCATCAGCGCCGAGTTCATCTTCTGCGGATCGCCCTTGAAGCGTTCGCGCAGCGCTTGCATGCGCGGCGTGATCGCCTTCATGCGCGCCATCGACTTGTAGCTCGCAGCCGAGAGCGGGAAGAACACCGCCTTGATCAGCAGCGTGAGCAGCACGATCGACCAGCCCCAGTTGCCGACATAGCTGTGGATCTTCTCGAGCAGCCAGAACAGCGGCTTGGCGATGATCGTCACCCAGCCGTAGTCCTTCACCAGTTCCAGACCCGGTGCGATACCTTCGAGCATGCGCTCTTCTTCCGGACCCGCGAACAGACGCGCGGACACGTCGACGGTTTGACCCGGGGCGATGGTCGGCACCGGCTCCTTCACGCCGACGCGATACAGCGTCGGATCGATCTTCTCGACGTAAATGTCGCGCTTCGCACCTTGCTGCGGAATCCAGGCCGACGCGAAGTAATGCTGGACCATCGCAATCCAGCCGTTGTCCGCCGAGGTCGCGTAATCCTGCTTGTTCTTGTCGATGTCGCCGAACGTCATCTTCTGGAAGTGATGCTGGTCGGTGTAGACAGCCGGTCCGATAAACGTGTGCGAGAAGCGCGGCGTTTCCACCGGCTGATCGTCACGCACCAGTTCCATATAGACCGACGGGCTCACCGGCGTGGTGCCGACGTTCTGGATCTTCGTGTCGACGCCGATCACATAGCTGCCACGCGTGAACGTGTAGGTCTTGATGACCTTCACGCCACCCTTCACCGGCGATTCGAAGCTGAGCTGGAACGACTTTTCGTTGCCCGTCAGATCGTGTTGCTGGTTCGGCAACGGCGTGTAGATGTCGTTGTGATTCGGGAAATCGCCGCCGAGCAGGCCCGTGCGCGCCAGATACGTGTGGTTCGCGGTGCGGTCGAACAGCGTGATGACGAGATCCGGCTGCTTGCCGTCGCCTTGCTTGACGAGCGACAGCTTGGACAGCGTGCCGCCGCGAGTGTCGATTTCGCCGCTATAGACGTCGGTGTTGAACTTGATCAGTTGCGATTGCGTGGCCGCCGGCGCGTTGCCCGGTGCGGCTGCGTTCGTGGCCGGCAGATCGGCGGGCTGGGTTCCCGGCGTCGTGGTTCCCGGTGCGGCGCTACCGACGGTCTTGGTCGGCGTGGCGCTCGGGAAGAACATCGACGGGCGTCCGTGGTCGCGTTGCCAGTTGTCGAACAGCATGACCGCTGACATGAAAAAGATGACCCATAGGACGGTGCGTTTGATATCCATGCGTTGTCTCAGTGTCGATGGAACGGCGCGTCAGCGCTTTTCAGAAGTGGGAGGCGGGACGAGATCGATGCCGCCCGCGGAAAACGGGTGGCAGCGGCAAATACGCCTGGCGGCGAGATAAGTCCCGCGCGCGGCGCCATGATACTGGATTGCTTCGCGCGCGTAATCAGAGCAGGAAGGGTAAAAACGGCATCGGTTGCCGAGCATTGGGCTCACGGCAACCTTGTAGAAACGCAATAAAGCGATGAGTACCGTTTGCATGGCTGGTGCGGCCGGACGGCGCCGCGCAACGTGGAGTACCGGGCGACGCCCGCGCAGCACGGCCGCCGGAGCGGTCTGAACTGCAAAGCGGGCGGTCACTTGAGCGTCATTCCGTCTTGGGCGCTTCCGCGGGCGGCGCTTGGCGACGGTTCACTTCGCGCGCTGCCTTGTCGAGCAGCGCCTCGATTTCGCTGCGGCACAGCGCCCTCAACGGCGGCGACGAGGCGCTCGGCAAAGCTTTCTTGTCGAAGCGCGTGTGCAAACGCAGCAGCACATCCCAACCGCCGAATTCCGCGCGACGCAGCCGGAAGGCTTCACGCGCGATTCGACGTACCAGATTACGCGTAGCCGCGCGCGGCGCATACTTCTTGCCGATCACGAGGCCTAGGCGAGCTTCGTTGCCGGTGGGCCGGCCGTACACCACGAAGTGAGCGGTGCGGCGCCACGGGCGCAAACGAAAAACGGATGAAAATTCATCCGTTTTCAGCAGCCTTGCGGCTTTGGGGAAGGCGGCTTGCGCTCGCAACGGAACCGAGCCCAGTTGCTGCGCCTCAGCCGTTCCCGCTTCACCGCGGGCTTCACTACCCGGCATAAGCGTCGCGTGCAACGCCTGCCTTAGATGGCGAGGCGCTTGCGGCCCTTCGCGCGGCGTGCGTTGATGACCTTGCGGCCACCTGCGGTCTTCATGCGAACGCGGAAGCCGTGGGTGCGCTTGCGACGGGTAACGGAAGGTTGGTAAGTACGTTTCATGTTGCTCTCACTTGATCGAAAAATAACCGCGCGATCATCGCTGAAAGCGCAATGGCCGGTGGTTCACTGAATTGGTTTTCGCGGAACCCGCTATTTAAACCGGTTTTTCGTTGACCGTCAATAGTTTAGCCTGGTTCGGGCCGGCCCCACGAGGAGCAAGCCTTGTGATCCGTCCCTGTGGATAACTCCCTTGCGGGTCCGTTTTGGCGTTAGAATCTCGCCTTACTTCCCAAAAATCCTGCACGCCGCTCCGGCTCGCTCGTCCCGCAAACCCTTGTGGCACAAGCGCCTGGGGCCATTGCGCCTGGTTAGCCTGGCTGCTCAGGGCCTTGTTGCGTGCGCGCGACAGGGGCAGCGGCAACCGCCGTGCACACCATAACGACAGCAACTCGATGAACGATTTCTGGCAACACTGTTCCGCATTGCTGGAGCGCGAGCTGACGCCCCAGCAGTACGTGACGTGGATCAAACCGTTGGCCCCGGTCGCCTTCGACGCCGCTGCGAACACGCTTAGCATCGCTGCGCCGAACCGTTTCAAGCTCGACTGGGTCAAGAGCCAGTTTTCCGGGCGCATCGCGGATATGGCCCGCGATTTCTGGCAGGCTCCCGTCGACGTTCAATTCGTGCTCGACCCGAAGGCCGGCATGCGCGCCCCTGCCGCAGCCGCGCCGGCCCCGGCTTCTGCGCGTCCGGCTTCCGCGCCTGGCTCGATGGGCGGCAGCGCCGGCAATGGTGCTGCGGTGGACGCAGCCGTCGGCGCCGTGCAAGCGGCGCAGGCCGCGCGCACCGCTGGTACGAACGGCGCGAACAACGCGATGGCCAATCTCAACGCCAATGCCCGCGCCGCAGCCGAACAAAACGCGAACGCACGCGCCGCGGCGGCAGAAGATTCCGCCGACCTCGATCTGCCAAGCCTCGACGCGAACGAAGCCGCAGCCGCCCGCCGCACGTGGCGTCCCGGCCAAAGCGCCGGCTCGAGCGGCAACGGCGACACCGACTCGATGTACGAGCGCTCCAAGCTGAATCCGGTTCTGACCTTCGACAACTTCGTGACCGGTAAGGCCAACCAGTTGGCGCGCGCCGCGGCGATTCAGGTCGCGGACAATCCTGGCATCTCGTACAACCCGCTGTTTCTGTATGGCGGCGTGGGCCTCGGCAAGACTCACCTGATCCACGCGATCGGCAACCAGCTTCTAATGGATAAGGCCGGCGCGCGGATTCGCTACATCCACGCGGAGCAGTACGTGTCCGACGTGGTGAAGGCCTACCAGCGCAAGGCGTTCGACGATTTCAAGCGCTACTACCACTCGCTCGACCTGCTGCTGATCGACGATATTCAATTCTTTTCAGGCAAGTCGCGCACACAAGAGGAATTCTTCTACGCGTTCGAAGCGCTGGTCGCGAACAAGGCGCAGGTGATCATCACCAGCGACACGTATCCGAAGGAAATTTCGGGTATCGACGACCGGCTGATCTCGCGCTTCGACTCCGGCCTGACCGTGGCGATCGAGCCGCCCGAGCTGGAAATGCGCGTCGCGATTCTGATGCGCAAGGCGCAATCCGAGTTCGTGAGCCTGAATGAAGACGTCGCGTTCTTCGTCGCGAAACACTTGCGTTCGAACGTGCGTGAACTCGAAGGCGCGCTGCGCAAGATCCTCGCGTATTCGAAGTTTCACGGCCGCGAAATCACGATCGAAGTGACGAAAGAAGCGCTGAAAGACCTGCTGACGGTGCAGAACCGGCAGATTTCGGTGGAAAACATCCAGAAGACCACGGCTGACTTCTACAGCATCAAGGTCGCGGACATGTATTCGAAGAAGCGCCCCGCGAACATCGCGCGGCCGCGGCAGATCGCCATGTATCTGGCGAAAGAGCTGACCCAGAAGAGCTTGCCGGAAATCGGCGAACTGTTCGGCGGACGCGACCACACCACCGTGCTGCACGCGGTGCGCAAAATTGCCGATGAGCGCAGCAAGGACGCGCAACTGAACCACGAACTGCACGTGCTGGAGCAGACGCTGAAGGGCTGAGCGGTCTGTCTGGAAAAAACGACCTGTTTATTTCCAAACTCGCCCCCATTTTAGTGAGGCGGTTCCGTTTTCAGGCACAATACAGGTTTAACCGCCCGGCGGCCGCGGGCGGATTTCACGCCGTGACAGGCGCAGCGTGGCGCCGGCGGGGAGTCGTGGCTGCGCGCGGAAAAGCTTGCCTGGCAAGGCGCGCAGGCCGTTATATCAACGAAGGAACTCTATGCAACTGGTCAAGACCGAACGCGATAACCTCCTCAGGCCGCTGCAAACTGTGAGCGGCATCGTCGAACGCCGCCATACGTTGCCGATCCTCGCCAATTTGCTGATTACCAAGAACGGCCCCGATGTGTCGTTCCTGTCGACCGACCTCGAGTTGCAGATCACCACGCGCGCCGATTTCGGTGTGGGCGGCGATTCGGTGGCGACCACGGTGGCAGCGAGAAAGCTCCTCGACATTCTGCGCGCCATGCCCGACGGGCAGGTCACGCTCACGCTGAACGACAAGCGTCTGACCGTGCAATCCGGCAAGAGCCGCTTTGCGCTGCAAACGCTCGCCGCGGACGAATTCCCGACGGTCGCGCAAGCTAAAGACTACGGCGCGAACCTCGTGGTTCCCCAAAAGACGTTCCGCCAGTTGCTCGGCATGGTCCATTTTTCGATGGCCCAGCAGGACATCCGCTACTACCTGAACGGCATGCTGCTGGTAGTGGACGGCGACCAGCTGATGGCGGTCGCAACGGACGGCCACCGTCTGGCGTTCTCGTCCATGAAGATCGAAGGCTCGTTCCAGCGTCAGGAAGTGATCATCCCGCGCAAGACGATTCTGGAACTCCAGCGCCTGCTGGAAGATATCGACGACACGCTGAAGATCGACATCGCGCAGACGCAGGTCAAGTTCACGTTCGGCCAGGTCGAACTGGTGTCGAAGCTGGTGGAAGGCAAATTCCCCGACTTCCAGCGCGTGATTCCGAAGTCGCACAAGAATCAGTTCGTGATCGGCCGTGAAGAACTGCAGCGCTCGCTGCAACGCGCCGCGATTCTGACGTCGGACAAATTCAAGGGCGTCCGCTGCATCATCGAGCCGGGCCAGTTGAAGATCATGTCGACCAACGCCGATCAGGAAGAGGCGCAGGAAGAACTGGAAATCGCATACGACGGCGACAGCGTCGATATCGGGTTCAACGTCACGTATCTGCTCGACGTGCTCGCGAACCTGAAGGTCGACACGTTGCAAGTGAGCCTGGGCGACGCCAGCTCCAGCGCGTTGATCACGATTCCCGAGAACGACGAATTCAAATACGTCGTGATGCCGATGCGCATCTAATGCGTCCAACACCAACGAACACACCAAGGGGCGCAGCGCCCCTTTGGCGTTTTTATGGTGATTTGAAAAGTCCCGAGCAGCAACCTTGCAGCAACGCAGAACCGGAAAAAATCCATGACTGAAACGAACAATTCGCAACCCGACAACAGCTACGGCGCATCCTCGATTCAGATCCTCGAAGGTCTGGAGGCGGTGCGCAAGCGGCCCGGGATGTACATCGGGGATACATCGGACGGGACCGGTCTGCATCACCTCGTATTCGAAGTGCTGGACAACTCCATCGACGAAGCGTTGGCGGGGCATTGCAACGACATCCAGGTGATCATTCACGCGGACAACTCCATTTCCATCACCGACAACGGCCGCGGCGTGCCGACCGGTCTGAAGATGGACGACAAACACGATCCGAAGCGCAGCGCCGCTGAAATCGTGATGACCGAGTTGCACGCCGGCGGCAAGTTCGACCAGAACAGCTACAAGGTGTCCGGCGGCCTGCACGGCGTGGGCGTGTCGTGCGTGAACGCATTGTCGGCGTGGCTGCGTTTGACCATTCGCCGCGACGGCAAGAAGCACTTCATGGAATTCCACCGTGGCGTGCCGCAGAACCGCATTATCGAAGAGATCGACGGCGTGGCTGTTTCGCCGATTCAGGTTGTCGGCGAGACCGAGAACCGCGGCACCGAAGTGCACTTCCTCGCCGACGAGACGATTTTCGGCAATATCGAATATCACTACGACATTCTCGCCAAGCGGATTCGCGAACTGTCGTTCCTGAATAACGGCGTGCGAATCAAGCTGACCGACCAGCGCACCGGCAAGGAAGAAGATTTCGCGTTCGTGGGCGGCGTGAAGGGCTTTGTCGAGTACATCAACAAGAACAAGTCTGTGCTGCACCCGAACATTTTCCATATCAGCGGCGAGAAAGACGGCGTGGGCGTGGAAGTGGCGATGCAGTGGAACGACAGCTACAACGAAAACGTGCTGTGTTTCACGAACAACATTCCGCAGCGCGATGGCGGGACGCACTTGACCGGTTTGCGTGCGGCGATGACGCGCGTGTTGAACAAGTACATCAACGATCACGAAGTCGCGAAGAAGGCGAAGGTTGAGACTTCGGGCGACGATATGCGTGAAGGGTTGTCGTGCGTGTTGTCGGTGAAGGTGCCGGAGCCGAAGTTTAGCGCGCAGACGAAGGACAAGCTGGTGTCGTCGGAAGTGCGCGCGCCGGTGGAGGATGTGGTCGCGAAGGCGCTCGAAGAGTTCCTGCTCGAGACACCGAATGACGCGAAGATTATTTGCAGCAAGATTGTCGATGCCGCGCGCGCGCGGGATGCGGCTCGGAAGGCGCGTGAGATGACGCGTCGCAAGGGTGTGCTCGACGGCGTGGGTCTGCCTGGGAAGCTGGCGGATTGCCAGGAGAAGGATCCGGCGAAGTCCGAGATTTATATCGTCGAGGGTGACTCGGCAGGCGGGTCGGCGAAGCAGGGTCGGGATCGGAAGTTTCAGGCGATTTTGCCGCTGCGTGGCAAGGTGCTGAATGTGGAGAAGGCGCGGTATGACAAGCTGCTTTCTTCGGAGCAGATTGTTACGCTGATTACTGCGCTGGGTTGCGGGATTGGTAAGGAAGACTACAACCTCGATAAGCTGCGTTATCACCGCATCATCATCATGACCGATGCTGACGTTGACGGTGCGCACATTCGGACGCTGTTGTTGACGTTCTTCTATCGGCAAATGCCGGAGATGATCGAGCGTGGGTATATCTATATCGCGCAGCCGCCGTTGTTCAAGATCAAGGCGGGTAAGGATGAGCGGTATTTGAAGGATGAGGCTGAGGTTAATGCTCACATTCTGAAGCTGGCGTTGCAGGGGTCGGAGTTGTTGGCTTCTGAAGGTTCGACTCCGATTACAGGCGATGCTTTGGGTGAGTTGGCCCGGGCTTATTTGCTGGCTCAGGCTGTTGTTAATCGGTTGAGCCGGTTGTATGACGCTGGGGCGCTTGAGGCCATCATGGATGGGATTGCTATTGACCTGTCTAGCGAAGAAGCGGCTGATGCGTCGGCTAAGGCTCTCGAAGCGAAGCTAAGGGATGATCCGTTGAAGCCTGAGGTTAAGGTTACGACGATGTATGACCCGGTTCGTGAGTTGCGCTCGCTGCGGGTTGCGCGGACGCATCACGGGAATCAGAAGATTTCTGTGTTGGATCAGGATTTTCAACTTACTGCGGATTACCAGCAGCTGATCAATACCGCTAATACGTTTAAGGGGTTGATTGGGACTGGCGCTGTCATTAAGCGTGGTGAGCGGAGTATGGCGGTTACTGACTTTAAGTCCGCTATGAAGTGGTTGTTGGCGGATGCTGAGCGGAATATTTCGAAGCAGCGCTATAAGGGTCTCGGTGAGATGAACCCTGGGCAGCTTTGGGAAACTACGATGGATCCGACGGTGCGTCGTCTTCTTCGTGTGCAGATTGAGGATGCTATTGCGGCTGATGGCATTTTCACTACGCTCATGGGGGATGATGTGGAGCCACGTCGGGCGTTTATTGAGTCGAATGCGTTGCGGGCGGGGAATATTGATGTTTGAGGTGTCGGGTGCCACCGTAGGGCGCCAGAGTAAGTGCGACTGCCGCCACAGTTTTGCGACTGTGGGACAGAGTTAATGCGACTGGCCTATTGCGATGAGACGGCGATGATTGGTGTCCGGGTTGCCGCGTGCGACAGAAAGTGAAAACTGTGCCAGGTAAGTGAAAAACCGCTGACGCAGATCGCAAAAAATCAGGCAAGTTTGCGCTAGCCTTCACATTCGCCGCTCGAGAGTTTGGTCGAGCGAAGTGGCCGCACGCACGGACGTCAGTTATTGCGAAGGACTGACGGGGCAAGAGCGGAGCCAAGAGCGAGGGCCTCTTAATCCGTCGCATGACTCTTCCAGTCATTCTTGCTCACCAAGAATTTGAAAGATTTACAAGCGAATCGCTTGTAAATCTTTTAGTTTTTCGGACATCTTCTTGATCATGATGTACCGGCGTTGCTATGCGTGAGGCATACGTGAGTTAATTAGGACCATTAAAGATTGATCGCGGAATGTCGGCACGCTCGGAGCTCGTCGACCAATGTGTTCCAAGCCATAACCACACAGCGCGATGGCTGGCTTCGTTGTCGGAAAGCTCAGATTCTGCTTGGTATTTGAACCTTTGCGATTTTGTTGAGCAGAGAACGATAAAAACGCCCGACCTTCGCATTGCGAATGTAAAAATATTACCAGCAAAACCAAGGCTTCTGGCGCCGAATTCGATTATTTGCCACAATCTCGCCACACTAAGTTTGAGCGAGAACTGAAAATGCCAACCATACGTAAGCGTGGGCAGTACCAATGGGAGGCACAGGTCCGCCGACGTGGCTACCCGGCACAAAGCAAGACCTTCACCACCAAGGCCGAGGCGGAAGCTTGGGCCAGCATGATCGAATCGGAAATGTCGCGCGGCGTATGGGTCAGCCGCACTGAAGCCGAAGCGACAACGCTCTATGAAGCACTGAAGCGCTATGAGGAAGAGGTTTCGCAGTCAAAGAGGGGGGCCGCGCAGGAAACTTCTGTCCTCAAGACCTGCAAGGCAGTTGAACTAGCGAAACGACCGCTAGCCACGATCCGCAGCGCAGATATAGCCAAGCTCCGCGACGAATGGCTGAAGGAGTACAAGCCTGCGACAGTGCTGCGCCGCTTAGCTGTACTGTCGCATGTGTTTAACATCGCCCGCAAAGAATGGGGCATGGAAAGCCTTTCGAATCCTGTCGAGCTAGTGCGAAAGCCGCAGCCCAACAACGCGCGCACGCGGCGCATTGCCGTCGGCGACGCACCTGTTAGCACGCTAAGCGGAGACGATTCCGAGTCGGAACGCCGGGCGCAGGACGGCGAGCTTGAGCGCGTAGCAAAGGCTAGCAGCTCGGCGTTGCTACCGTCCATCATCTGGTTGGCCGTCGAAACGGCAATGCGTCGGGGCGAGATCGTCTCGCTGTTGTGGGCTAACGTAGACCTCAAACGCCGCGTCGCGCACCTACCGTCGACGAAGAACGGAGATGCCCGTGACATACCATTGTCTTCGCGCGCTGTTTCCGTACTTCAGACGTTGGGAGACGCGCGGGATGACGACAAGGAGAATAGTTCCGACGAAGGCGACGAAGGCGACGAAGGCACCGATCGTATTTTCGAGATTCGCAGCGACGCAGTTACTAGAGCTTTCGAGCGCGCAGTGGCACGCGCCCGCAAGATTTACGTCGATGAGTGCAGGGCTGCCAAACTGAAGCCAGATAGCAAGTTCCTAACCGATCTTCGCTTTCACGACTTGCGACATGAGGCTACTTCCCGCTTGGCGTCGATCTTCCCCATGCATGAACTTACAAAGATAACCGGCCACAAAGACCCACGCATGTTGATGCGTTACTACCACCCACGTGCCGAGGATCTAGCAAAGAGATTGTCGTAACTCCAACACATCTTGCGGGCGTCATGTCATGCCCTCATGAAATGCCCCCAGACGCTCCTCTCCATCGGGAGTCAAGTCAAGGCAAGGCAACTTACGTGTAGCCAGCAGCATTTGACTCGACTGACACTGTCCGATGAGTCCTCGTCCAATCTTGCGGACCGCTCTTTCCGTGCAAGCTGTTTTTTTCCGGTCAAGATGGAGCACTCGGACCTCATGAGCGATGCCACCAGAGCGAAACAGACGACACTGCATCGGTCACTGTCTGTTTGGTGGAGTATCGGTTAATACAACTTACGTGAGCCGTTGTGAAGTCCGACGATTCCCACCCTATTGTAAATTAAGTGAAATTCCCTATTAAATTCATTAGCTTATGGATGCACGTATCTCGGGTACCATGACTAACACCATGTTGGCTGTTACCTCGTACTCAGCAGAGGGCATCAAATAGCTTCTTCAGATAGGCGCTTCCGCCCTCTTCCATGAACAACACATGGCGGCTCTCCAATTCGGCCTTCTTCGTGAGATCACCCACGTTGAGCAGATCCGCAAACTTCGTCGGCGACAGGACGAAGGCATTCAAGACCAGCGGCGGTTCGCCCGGCTTGGCCTGCGCCGCCAGCGTTGTTTCCAGTGTCTTCACTTCCTTGTACAGCCCGAGCTTGGGATGCGACAGGTCGAGATTGCGCAGCCCCTTCGGATCGACGAAGGTCAGCCATTGTTTGCCGCTGGCATCGTCCACCAGCCACAGCAGGAAGTCTGGGTAGAAGTTGCCTGCCAAAGCAAAGCCAAGGCCCTTCTCTTCCCGATCCGCATTGCGCAACAGATACAGACTGCGCGGGCCAATCGCTTCCTTGCCTTCGCCTGAATTGTAGAACGCCTCCAGATCGCGGACGAAGGCCCATTCGCTCGGCGCATCAAAGGCCAGTGGGCGAAGCTTCAACGGCAACGCGTCCTTGTCCTCCAGTGCCAGCAAGGGGTAGTACAAATGCCGGTCGAAGCTGATGGCGACCATATGCGGGGCGTTCCACTGGCTCGCCTCGCCGATCTTGCCGTCGGTCACCAGCTTCTTCAGCACTTCCAGCTTCTTCTGGTACTCCAGCCCGTCGTCGTTGTTGTCGATCTCGAACTGGTAGAGCTTGAGCATCGACCCGTGACCTTCGTCGATGTGAGTGATGTTGTAGAACTGGCCCTCGTAGCCCGTTTTTAGCGCCTTGTAGAAGCGGTCGGTGTAGTCGGTCAGCAGCCGGATCAGGATGTCTTCTTGCTTGCGGATATCGGCGAACGTGTTCACGGCCAGCTCCGCCGCCGGAATGAACAACGTGTACCAGTCCTGCGCGCCCGCGCAGAAGTCGATCAGCTTCTGGCGATCCAGTCGCAGGTTGCTCCAGCTGCGTTGCAACTTGTAGTCCTGCAAGGCTAAGTAGATGCGGTCCCAATTGAAGACCGAAAACAGACCGGCGTTCAGCTTGCCCTTGTGCCGGGCCTCGGTCGTGGTGACAGCCGTCTTTTCCTGCGTCGCCAGCGCCTCCACGCGCGGGTAGAGATCCAGCGCCACATGCGGCGGCTTGATCTTGCCCTGGAACTGCGCGGGGATCTCATACAGCCAAGGGAAATGCGTGCGCTTGAAGCCGAGCTTCTGGTTGTCCTTGTAGCCATCCTTCAGCGCCAAGGTCTTGAGCTTCCCCTTGGGCAGATTGGCCCGAGTATGGAAGTTCAGTTCCAGCACTTCGTCACTGGGCGTAATGCCTTCCTCGCGCAGGTAGTCCTTGAACGCAGCCATGTAGCTGGCGCGCACGCCGAAGATGTTGAGCGCCTCCAGTTTGTCCAGATGCACGCCCTTGGGCCGATCGTGCGGAAGTGTGCGCTTGAGCGAGAAGCCCTTGCCCTTGAGACGCACCCCACGTCCGAACAACTGGATGATCTGCGACCCCTCGCCCTGACCCATGTTCAGCAGGCCCATGGTGGAGACGCGCCAACTGCTCCAGCCCTCGGTGAACTTGCGCGAGCCGATCAGCACATTGAGCCGGCTGTCCTTTTTGTTCAGCGTGCCGAACAGCGCACCGCCGAAGTCGTCGCGCTCGCTGTCGAAGGCCTCCACATCCTCCGACATGCCGAAGAAGCCGGCATCGTCACCAATATTGATCAGCCCAAAGGGCTCCGCGTCACCCACGCGCAGCGCAAGCTCGCCCTTGCTGCTCTTGATGTTGACCAGTTTCAGGCGCTGCCGCGCCGGTGCATTAAACACGCGCAGCAGGATGTCGGCGTACAGGGCATCCACCTTGTCGGTGTATCCCATCAGGGGCGTGAAGCGCCCCTTGAAGATGTTGTTGCCCTTGGCGTCCAGAATCTGCGCGCGGTCGGCAATCAAATCGGCCAGCCAGGCCTTGATCTGCGCCTCGTTGTTGACGAAGTCGGCGAGGAAGTTCACCACTTCCAGAATGTCCGATTCCTCGCCCGACACCGTATTGCCCACGAACACCCACAGCGGCTTTTCGATGTTGAAGTCGGTAAGTTTGTCGCGGTGAGTGCTCCACAGCCACAGTTGCTGATAGAAGGCCAGCAGACAGGCGGTGAAGTACTTTCGGGCGTTGTCGGCCTGTTCGTAGGCTTCTCCTTTCATGTTGAGGATCAGCGATTCTTTACCGTAGCCGTCCTCATAGAAGAACTTGTACGAGTAATCGAACAGGATGCACTTGGCGTAGATTTCACGCGTGGCGGTGATGCGCGCCCGGCGCTTGTCGTCGGCCGTGAGCGCAAGCTGTGCCAACTGCCCGTCGTCCAGCTTCTTCAAGCTAGTCGTATCGAACAGCATCTTGGCGCGCTTCTTCTGGATGTCCTCTTCCGCCGCCGCCACGGTCATGCCCTTGGCCACGGCCTGCCCGAAGGTGGCCGAGTACTCGAAGGCGAACCCGCCACGCACCAGCGCATCGCGCCGCGCCATCCAGGCCCCGGCTGCCGTGCCGGTGCCGCGGTGTCCTTCATCCACCAGCACCAGGTTGTTGCCTTCGAAGGCATCGACAGCGACGGTCTTGTCGCCCATCTCATCGCCCAGCTTGTTGATATCGATGATCTCGATGGTGCCGCGCGCCGGGGTCTGCGCCTTGTTGAAGAACTGCGCAAAACCGAAGCCCGACAGATGCAGCTCATCCAGATGTTGGCGTGACAAGCCCTCATTCGGCGTAAGCAGGATGATCTTGCTCGGATAGTGATCGAAGCGACCGGCCTGGAAATAGTGCAGGTACTGGCGGATGTTGACGTGCAGTAGCAGCGTCTTGCCGCTGCCGGTGGCGTTCCAAAAGGCGATCTTGTTCAAGTCGTCCGCCTCGAAGTCGCGGAAGGGCTCCGCGCCGTTCTCCGCGCGGTAGCGCGCAATCTCTTCGTTCAGGCCGTCCAGCAGCGCCTGCCGCTTGTTGAAGTACCAGTCCAAGTAGATCTCGGTGAACAGCAGCGACAGATACTGGAAGTACTTCATCTGCAGCGCATGGCCTTCCAGCTTGTTGCGCTGCTCGGTGATGGTCTGCCAGTGACTGACGATGGCCAGGTCGTAGCGCCGCAGTTCGGCTTCCGCCATCAGGTTGGGGTTGAACAGACCGCGCACGAGCTCATGGAAGAAGTCGGTCTGCCCGTCTTCGTCGATGCCTTCGTGCCGGTCATCGCCCAGCCGCAGCTTCAACGCGCTCAGATGCTCGACATTGAAGAAACGCAGCATCCAGCGATTGAGTACCAGCTCCTGGTGAAAGCTGCGCTTCTTGCCACCGGCGCGCGCGGCCGACACAGCACCCGCAGCGGTGCCCGCCTTGCGTGGTCGTGCCATCAGATGTCCTCCACCGAGAACATGCGCTGCAGGAACTCCGGTTCGATCTGGCGCAGCTTGAGTACGCGAGTTGCGCCGCCTTCCTCGGCGGTCTGCGTCAGCACGGTGGGGATGTTGTGGTCACCGTTGAGGTAGACCACGTCGAACTCGTTGTCCGCCGGGTTGATGGCCAGCTTGTCGCACAGCTTGCTGATGCCGTCGTAGTCGAGCACAGCGCAGTCGCGCCAGAGCACAAGGCAGGTCTCACCGCCGGGCAGCGTGCCGGTGACGGTGACAAAGCCGTGCTCGGGCTGGGCGTCGATGTGCTTAACGCGCAGGCCGATCAGGAAATTGAAGGTTTCGACCATATCGATCTTGCGCGGCTCGAACGCGCCAGCCGAGTCCACGGCCACGTTGAGGGTGTAGTCGAAGGGTCTCCTGAAATCCTCCACCGACAGCAGCGAGCCACGGCTTTCCACATCCAGCAGGTAGTTGAGTAGGTAGTCGTTCTTGGCTTGCTCGGGCAGCGCGTTCAGCAGCTCGCCTTGCGCCTGCGTGCGGCGCAGTTGCAGATTGTTCAGGGTGTCTTCGTAGCTTTCGAGTTTGAGGACTTTGAAGCAGTGGGAGATGCCGGTCTCAGGTGCGGCCGGCTTTCCGTTTTTCCACTCGACAGAGAATACAACCTTCTGCAAACGTGGCTTGAGCACGGTATCGAAATACTCTCCCTGCTCAACCAGTAGATACCGCCGTCTGCCCCCATCCCTGCGGTTCAAAGTGATGACGGCATGTGCTGTCGTTCCGGACCCGCCAAAATAGTCCAGCACCAGTGCATCCGTTCTGTTAGCGCCAGAGATATAAATCGCGTCCACAACGGCGTGAATCGACTTTGGATATGAGAAGGGATTAACTCCGAACAAGGTTTTCAGCAGAGCGGTCCCATGCTCGGTCGCCGAGTGTTTTGCGTCTGCCCACGTCGACACAGATACAACGCCATCATCATTGGGCCGCCTCTTGCAATACACGTAACTCTTGCCAGAACGATCATTTCGCACTGCGAGTTCGGCTTTTTTAGCTTCAACTGTCTTCCATTCCCATCGCCAGCGCTTTTGAACTCCGTCTTCGTTGTCGGGGAACACAATTGACTCATCGCTCCGGGGCTTCTCGAGCGCTACCCACTCTTCGGTGTCAGCCCGCCACTCAAGTGGGGGGACTCTCAGAGATTGATTGGATATGTAGATCGGATAGTACATGGAACGGCGTGCGTTTCTGTCCGAGTCTGAACCCTCACGGCGAAGGTTGCGCCATTCAAACACCCCCTCGTCATCTTTCTCCTTGAAGCGTGCCATCTGAGCTGGCGTGGGCGGCAAGCGTTGGATTTTCGATTCTTCTGAATTTCCAGCGAATAGAAGGTACTCGTGCGATACGGCATATCCGCTTTGCGTGGGGCGCCCAGACGGGTTGGAGCGAACCGTTATTACACCCAGCACCTGGTTGTCGAAAATTTCAGATAGAAGGATGCTCAATTCCCTTTGCTGAGCATCGTCAATTGCGGCAACTAATACGCCCGCATCCTTCATGAGAATACGACTTCGTTGAAGGCGACTCTGCATTAACGAGACCCAACTCGAAGACTTATACCCATTCTTGTACAAGATCGAACTTGCATCAGAGTTGTAGGGCGGATCGATATAAACGGAGTCTACGCTACGTGAATATTTGCTTTCCAGCAGACCAAGCCCTTGGAAATTGTCGCCGTGAACTAATAGCCCATTAACGGCCAGTTCAAGATCATCAATGCTACTCAGCAGCCTATGGTTGAAGTCAGCATTGAAGAGGCTAGTGTCAACCATACAAAACTGATGCTCTTTCAATGTATCTATAGAGAACTGAGTATCCCGTTTTAGGATGCCCAGACTTATCCACTGCTGCCACTGCTTATCGTTTGCCACTACGTCCGTCCACAGCGCCTCCGGCACCCGATCCAGCGTGATGCAATAGTGGCTGGACACCACGAACTTCTTCTTCAGCCACAGCTTCTTCTGGAAGTTTTCTAACTGCGCCAGAAAGGCGATCAGCTCCAGCGCGATACTGCGCAGGCACTGGATCATGCGCAGATTCTTTTCAATGTCGGTGAACGCACCCGCGTTTTGCACATCGTCTAGGTGCATGACTTCGTTCTTGATGTAGAAGTCCAGCTCGCGGCGCAGGAAGCCACCCAAATCCTTATGGATGAAGTAGTCGGCGGTATTCTTGGTGGTGTAGTCCGACAGATGCTTTTCCAGCAGGGTGCGGTGTGGGGTTTTCTCGGTGGGCGCACGCTTGCCCAAGTCCAGCCAGCGCGCCTTGACCGCAGCGTCGTCGAGCACGGTGGCCACGGCCTTGGTAACCAGCGCATCCTGCTTGGTACCTTTGGGCTGGGCGGCGTATTCAAAGCGGATGATCAGTTCCTGTGTGCCGTCCTTACCGTCCACTTCCTCCACCGGCAGCAGTTCTTCTTCGACCTCGTCACCCTGTTCGTCGATACGGGTCACGATTTTCTGTTCGACGAGCGCGAAGCGGCGCTCCTTGTCGTTGTCCTTGCGGTTGTCCTTGGCCGTGTCGGCGGCTGCGAGGCGGAAATGCACGCTGCGGCTGGGCTTGCCGTTCACGCCCGGCAGTTTGAAGCTGTAGTTGGCGAAGTTCTCGCCGCTCTTGGTGTAGTACTGATCCTTGTTGGCCCAGTGCAGCATGACTTCTTCGCCGGCGTAGGAGATGGCGTACGTGTCGCCCTTGTAGCGGCGCTGGCTGATGAAATCACCTTGCTCGTAGTAGCGCGAGAAGAAGGCGAGTAGGTGCGAGAACACGGCGTTCTCGTGCTCACTGGCACCGGTAGTGGCTTCCTTCAGTTTGGCGCGCAGTTCCAGCACCTTGGGAACACCGTCGGGGCTGACGCCCAGGGCCTGGGCGTTCTTTTCGGCCTCGTGCAGCTCGGCCTGCAATTGCTGGCTGCTGGCGGTGTTGCCGGCGGTCAAAGCCGCCTGCACTTTTTCGGCCAGCTGGTTTTCCAGGTAGTCGTTGATCTCGCCGGCGCGGGCGTTGAGGATGCGGTAGATGCCGAAGTCCAGCTCCGGGCGGTCGATCTGGAAAATCTCGCGCAGCTTGGCCACGAGGTCCTGAAATTTGACGTTCTGCTTTGTGGTCATGGTTCTGTCTTGCTCTCGTTTTTCGTGCAGCGCTACACCACCTGCCAGCGCAGGGTAAACAACGTTTGGGTGTCAGTTTTCTCCTGCAGCCGTTGCTGCAGTAAAGCTATGAGCTCATCGCGTTTAGCGATAATTTCGTCCTCGACGGCAAAAATCTCCTGCCGCAGGCGGCGCTGTTTGCGTTCCAGTTCGAAAAGCTCGCGCTGGATGCCGTCCTGCTCTTGCAGGGTGGAGGCCTTGCGGGCGTCGCGCTTGAGCTGGGCGATGCGCGCCTTGGTGTTCTTCAGAGCTTCTTCGGCAGCCAGCAGTTTGTCGTCTGCCCAGCGTTCGAGCTTGTCGCGCTCTTCATTGAACAGGCGATGGTTGGCTTCCAGCACTTCGACGATGGTGGCTTGCACACGGCGCTGGCTGTTGGCTTCAAGGCTACTCGGTACCGCGTCATGAACCGGGCCTGGCTTGCCCGCCGCCGGGATGCTCATCAGCTTTTCGCAGGTTTCCTGATCCAGCGCCTCGCCGTCATCGGTGAGGCCGGAAAACAGCAGCGCCTCGGTGGTCTCGAAGGCGGTGACCTGCAGCCGTGCCAGTGCGAGCCAGCCGGATTTGCCGCGAAGTTTCTCGATGACGGAAATGCGCGCGACGTGTTTGCCGTAGTCCAGCTTCAAGGTGGCGGTGGGCGTCGCCACATTTAGGCTTGCAGCTATGCTCCATTCCCCCAGCGGGTGGCTGAGCCGGTAGGCGTGGGCAAGCATGTCGGGTTGCGCCGCGCCACGAATGAGCTGATAGCGGCCCGGCTGAATGGCTGTGCCGTTCGGCGGGGTGGTTAGGGAAAAGGCGTACGAATGCTCATCAAAGTGTGCGCGACCCTCTAGGGCCCAGCGGGTGACGCCCCAGAACCAGCGACCCAGTCTGTCGAGCCGGGCTTCGGCTTCGTCCAGCCGCAGCTTGAGGCGGTCGTGAACATCCTCGTCAAAGTTTTCCAGCAGCTGGGACTGGGTGGTCTTGATGCGGTCGGCGATGGCCTCTTCCAGCTCGGCTTGCAGGGTGTTGAACGCGGCTTCGATTTGCTCCGGCTGGCGACAGGTGTCGTAGATCTGAAGAATTCGCTTCTCGAAGTCGAGGCCGCCCTCAATGCTGCCCAGCACTTCGTCGCTTGCGCCGAACACGCCCGAGAACAGGCTGAACTTCTCGGTGAGCAGTTCCAGCACGCGCTGGTCGGCCTGGTTGCGGGTGTTGAGGAAGTTGATCACCACCACATCAAAACGCTGGCCGTAGCGGTGGCATCGGCCGATGCGCTGTTCAACGCGCTGAGGGTTCCACGGTAGGTCGTAGTTGATGATGAGCGCACAGAATTGCAGGTTGACACCTTCGGCGGCCGCTTCGGTGGCGATCATGATTTCCGCGCCGGTACCGTCGTCCCTGCGGAAGTGGTCGATCAATGCAGTGCGGCGATCCACCTGCGGCGAGCCGGTGACGCGATCCGTGCCTTTGTACTCTTCCAGCCAGTGCTGGTAGATGGCGGTGGAGTCTTCATGGTTGTTGGTGCCGCTGAACAACACCAGCTTGCCGGCATAGCCGTTCGCCGAGAGGAAACGGTGCAGATACTCCTGCGTGCGCTTGGATTCCGTGAAGATGATGGCTTTACATGGCGCGCTCAGTTCTACCATCTTGCTGAAGCCCAAGGCGAGCGCCTTCAGTAGCGCCTGCGCCTTGGTGTCGGTCTGCAGGGCCTGCGCGGCATCGATGAATGCAGTCAGCTCGTCGATCTCGGCACTGATGGCAGCGCGCACAGCGTTGATGTCGGGCTGGTCGCTTTCGGCTGGTGTGCTAATGAGTGCTTCGGCGTCATCTTCGGCCTCGCTGACTTCCTCTTCCAGATAGTCCTGCTCCAGATCGTCCTCGGCGATGAGCTGTTCGACCAGTTGACTGCTGTCGTCTTCTGTCTCGCCTACCACTAGCAAGCCTTGCAGGCGCTCACGGATGGTTACCAACGTAGCGGCGACGGCGTGGGAACTGGATGCCAGCAGCTTGCGCAGGATCAGCGCCGTGAGATGGCGCTGCTGTTTGGGTAGGGCGTACGATTCCTCCTTCTGCAGAAAGGCCGAGATGCGCTCGTACAGCGCCTGCTCGTCGTCCGTGGGGTTGAACGGTTGGGTGAGGGCCTTGCGCTCGGTGTATTTGATGTACTCTAAAACGTCGCGCCGTAGCGTGCGTTTGGCAAAGCTGGCAAGGCGCTCGCGCAGCTCGTCCATGCCTGCACCGCTGTTCATGAACTGCTTGCGGAAGGCAGTTTCGTCACCGAAGAGATGCTCGTCGATCAGCGTGGACAGGCCATACAACTCCATCAAAGAGTTCTGCAGCGGCGTGGCGGTCAGCAGCAGCTTCTTGCGACCTTGCAGGGCGCGCTTGAGCGCCTGCCCTGTACGGTTGCTGGCACGGTGCGCGTTGCGCAGCTTGTGCGCTTCGTCGATAACCACCGCATCCCAAGACACGGCACGCAGTTCGGCCTCCAGTTTGGCGGCAAACTGGTAGGACATGATCACGACTGTCTTGCCAACCAACCGTTGCAAGGTGGCGGGCATGTCGCCAGCGGACTGCTTGCGCAGAGAAACGGCATCCACTACGGTCGTGGGTACGGCAAACTTGTCGTGCAGCTCCTGCGCCCATTGTTTGCGCAGGCTGGCTGGGCAGATGACCAGCAGCCGGCGGCTGCGCTCGGCCCAGTACTGGCAAATCACCAGCGCGGCTTCAATGGTTTTGCCCAGCCCCACCTCGTCAGCCAGCAGAATGCCTTCCTGAAGTGGGTTCCGAAGGGCAAAAAGCGCCGCCTCGATCTGGTGTGGGTTCAGATCGACGCTTGCATCGAACAGCGATTGCGAAAGGCGATCTACGCCATCGGCAGCGTGCCGCCGCGTCAGCTCGTGGGCATAGTACTTGGCGTGATAGGCTGAATACACAATCAGTCGCCTCGACCACGAGGAGCAATCACACCAACATGCTTGTAAAGCGTTGTGCGAGAAACCCCGTACCGCCGCGCCACATCCGCCACCTGGATATCGGGATCGCGCAGGAGTGCCTTAATCTCGCGCACCTGCTTTTCCCCCAGTTTGGGTTTACGGCCACCTGAGCGGCCTCTGGCACGCGCCGCGGCGAGCCCGGCGCGAGTCCGTTCACGGATCAGGCTGCGCTCAAACTCCGCAAGGGCCGCGAAGACGTGAAAAACCAACTTACCCGCTGCGCTGTTCGTTTCGATCTTCTCGGTCAGGCTCTCGAAACCGACGCCCGAGCGTTCCAATCCGGCTACGATCTGGACAAGGTCCGGCAGGCTGCGACCGAGCCGATCCAGCCGCCACACCACCAGCGTATCGCCGCTGCGCAGCGCCTTCCGGCATTGTTCCAGTTCCAGGCGCGCAGCGTTCTTGCCACTCGCCGCTTCCTCATAGATGACACGGCAACCGGCCTGCTGGAGCGCATCGCGCTGCAGGTCTAAATGCTGGTCCTCCGTGGAGATCCGCGCGTAGCCGATCCGCTGATTCATTGACACAACCGGGACGTTGAAAAATTGACGCGAATGTTAACTCGATAAAGAGGGTTGCGATAGTCCGGAATAGGAATTTTTGCGGTGTCCAGAAAACCACCGTTTTGTGGACACTCGACAGATAGACGCCGTCTCGCCCCGGCACATTCATGAATAGAAGTCCCGTCACCTCACGGCCTCTGCTGACGGCCGTGCTTCACGCGCAAGATCGCCACCACTTCGTCGCTCGCACGATAAGACACGACGCAGTTGCGGTGAACGACATCTGGGAAATTGTCATCGAAATGAAACCTCGCCAGAGTGTCGCCAGCTTTAACGAGAATTAGTGGTGGAGGAGAGGATTCATTTCGGATTGCAGCAAACGGCCGCTTGGCTATCTTTCTTGGCAGGACTGGCAACGACCGGCCCGTCAACCGAACTGACTCTCCGTCTAGAGAAAATTGGTCCAAAAGGAATGTCAAGTAAAATGACCTTGCTGAACGGCCCGTTAGTCTAGGAGACGCTTGATCGTGCAACGGTCCGGACATCTAGCGCGAAAAGGCTGACGCATGCAGTCCAGCCCGGTCGGTCAAAGCGTAGGTTACGATGCCGTTTCGAAGAACGGCGCGCGTAGTTAGCCGAGCGCCCAGCCCTCTAAGTATTGCTCAAATGGTACGTCCTAGGATAGCTTCAATGAACGAACGCAATATCTTCGAAGCTCTGTCATTTCTTGCGTCCCGTGGAGTCGCGAGCTCAACGGAATGGAGCGACTTTCTACGCAAGCAACTCGAAATAGACGGATTACCGGAGAGAAAGCAGTTTCGCGAGCATTTGATGAAGTTGTCCCTCGTTGAAGTGCAAGAGCAAAACGACAACCGGGTCCTCGCGCCGACCAGCGCCGGGAGGGAGTGGCTCCAAGGAAACGGTGAAGCGTATGGCGTTGAGAACGAAGAAGTTGAAGCCGATGAGGATCTGCAGCCAGCTTCCGTCGCGGAATTTGGGGAAGACGAGGAGTTTCCAACGCATCCCTACGACGTTAGGAAGCTGCGGGTAACCAGCATCAACTTGTCGGTCTTTCAGACCTTGCGCAAAATCGACAAAGGCGAAATCGTTCTGCGACCGTCATTTCAGCGCGCATTTGTTTGGGACAATGTTCGGCAGAGCCGGCTGATTGAGTCATTGTTGATAAGAATTCCCCTGCCGGCATTCTATATCGACGCTACGGACGATGAGAGATGGGAGGTCGTCGATGGGCTGCAGCGGCTATCCACACTCCACCGTTTTTGGAAAGACGAGCTACCGCTGCGTGGACTTCAGTTTCTCACAGAGCTTACAGGAAAGACCTTTACTCAGCTTCCAAATAGATATCGAATTCTTATCGAGGATAATACGCAGCTTCTTCTTTATCAACTACAAAGCGGTACTCCGGCACAAGCCAAATTCACGATTTTCTCTCGCCTAAACACCGGCGGTATGTCACTGACGCCCCAAGAGATTCGCCATGCGCTGTACCAAGGCCCTGCAACTGATCTTCTTGACTCTATTGCAAGTAGCGAATCGTTTAGAGAGGCTACAACCGGCTCGGTGCCGACTAGGCGGCTAGAGGATCGCGAGACTGTGTTACGAGCGGTTGCATTCATTGACGGGTGTGGCGACTATCGTTTTGCGGACTTCGATGGGTTCCTTAGCGATACTATGGAGAGAATAAACAAAATGTCGATCACCGAGATCAGCTCCATTGAAAAAAGAATTCTGCTGTCGCTGCGAAAGGCCACAATACTTTTCGATCGGCAAGCTTTTAGAAAAATATATGCGAATGCGGAGCGTCGATCAAGCTTTAATAAGGCACTTTTTGAGGCTTGGGTTTCTGCGTTAGACAACCATCAATTAAGCGACATTGAATGGTACAAATCAGAGATAGTGGAAAGTTTTATAAATCTAATACAAACGGACTCTGCTTTTGTTCGATCAATAACTTACGGAACAGGTTCTGTTCTGGCTGTTAGAACACGCTTCCAGAGGGTTGACGATCTACTGAAAGGAGCAGTCGCATGATGCGAGGAATGGAAATAAAGGGGTTCAAGAGTCTTTTGAATTTTAATAGTAGATTCGCGCGGCTCAACGTACTGGTTGGAGGTAATGCAGCTGGCAAATCGTCGGTCGTGCAGGCAATGCTCTTGCTGCGGCAATCTTGTGACAGCGATGGAAATATTGCTTCGCTCAAATTGAACGGCCCACTATTCATAGGGGGAAAAGCGACGGACGTTTGCCACCCAGCAGCCGGCCGCGAAATCACATTAACGGCGACGATGGACGGCGAGAATGGCGTCGAGGAGTCGTTGTCGGTGGTCGCAAGGTACGAAGCTGACACGCCAAACAGTCGCGAGTTGGTTATCGCCGACGCTCCTCTCAAAGCAATCGGTCCGCTTGTCGTGAGAAATAACGGCAGTTTCGCGTACCTCAATGCGGAACGCATTGGGCCTAGGGTCAGATATGCGCTGCCAGTGGATGAAGCGCCCATCGCGGGCGTTCTCGGCGTCCAAGGCGAGTACGTGGCACACGCGCTGACGTCGAGCACGTTTGCCCGCAGTCAAGCCTACGCCGCATCTTGGTCAACTAAGCTTGTCAAGCTCGCCGGCGATGATGAGAGCGTAACCTCTGACTCTCTTAAGGAACAGGCGCGCTTTGCACTGGAATATGTGATCCCCGGAGCCGGCGTCGACGGTAGACGGTACGAAGAAGTTGATAACGCGGGGCTATTCTATCGCCATGGCGACATTGACAACATTCGGCCCACGCATATCGGCTTTGGTCTTTCATATAGCCTTCCAGTCATAGTTGCACCGCTAATTGTTGAATCGCCAGGGGTGGTTATCGTTGAGAACCCAGAGGCTCACTTACATCCTTTGGGGCAATCCAGAATTGGCCGGTATTTAGCACTCGCCGCTTCGGACGGGCCTCAGATATTTATAGAAACTCACAGCGATCACGTGATTAACGGTATCCGGCGAGCGGTAAGAATGGGATGGATAGCTCCAGACGAAGTCCTATTCCATTTTTTCGAGAAACAGCCGAACGAGGAAGCTTCGAGCCACACGGTTATTGAGATTGATAGCGCTGGAGCTCTTAGCGCATGGCCTCAGGGATTTTTTGATCAAATTGAAAATGACCTAGCTCAGCTCTAGAAAATATAATGAAAATTACAATATTAAATCATTGGTCTGCTGACGCGCAGTACTGGGAGGGCCACGAAGCATTGTTGAGCATTAAAAGGGTTCTCACATGCATGGAGCGAATCCGACCAATGCTCCATCGAAAATTGGTCTTGCTGAAGATGGAGCAAAATGCACTTGATCACCGGGAACTGATTAAGGATGAATCATTCGTAAAAACATTGAATTCGGCGGATCGAGATATCATCAAGCGCTGGTATTTTTACGCTAAGAATTTCGGAGCATCATCCGCACCGTGGGACATTCAATATGTTGTCAAGGACAGAAACGGGGAAGCGCAGCCCTACCCCTTTTGCCAAGAAATAGGGGACGAAAGTGTCCTGGTCGGCTTTTCCGACCATGCTTTGTTTGAGCCGGGAATCGTCGTTCTTGAATCAGAGGAAGGGGGAGAGGTACATGTCCCGAACGCGACGAATGATGCCGAAATGAATTTGCATCTACGTCGTTTCGAACCTCACGACGACAAACATCATCCGAACAGCAGGGGAGACATCAGTATCATGGATCTCAAGCAGGAATTGGGGCAGCGAGTCTTGGACTGTTCGATCGGATTTGCGGGTGAAAAACGCCGGATGGGTTGTTACCGACGCTCGATCTATGAGTTTCTTCCTCACGAAAACGGGGCCTATCATGGATGGAAACTTTCTGTAGCCGACGGTAATGCGCTCAATGACGAACTGCGAAAGACGCTTTTTGCGCTAGATGCTTACGAGGGGCCAACGTAGTTCCGTCAAAACGACGCACGCATATGTATTTGCCACCATTGGGCGAACAGATAGCTGTGCTACTACATGAGCTCGTGATACGTCTGGACGCCGGCCTTGTTCGACTCGCGATCTTGATGCCTCGTTGTAGTGGTCATTCGCCTGTCCGGGCCACGTCACGCAAAATCGTTGTAACTAAGGCGCGCCGTCGACCGCGTTGGGGGAACACAAGCATTTGCTATACGTGGATCCGCTCGACCTCGTCGAGGCTGATGTCATCCCGGCGCCGGTCGTAAAGCTGCGTGGTGCGCGTCGACGCGTGATTCGCCATCACCGCAGCGTTTTCGAGCGTACCGCCATTCTTCAGATACGCGGTGATGCCCGTCGCGCGGAAGGTGTGGTTGCCGATCGCCGTGCCGATGCCGGCCGCGAGCGCGCGCCGGCGCACCATCGCATACGCATTCGCCTGCAGCAGCATTCGCGGGCTCAGCTGCCCGGTGCCGCGTGCAATCGTGCGAAAGAGGGGCCCCTTCGGTTCATCGCACAGGCCGGTCTGTTCCAGATAGTCGTGCAGGTACGCCTCCAGCGTGTGGTGACACGGCATCGCATGCGCCTTGCCGCCCTTTTCGCGCAGGCGCACCCACAGGCGCCGCTGCTCGGTGTATACATCCTCAACGCGCATCGCGAGCGCCGCCCCCACCCGCGCGAACGAAAACACCATCAGCGCGATCAGCGCGCGGTCGCGCAGGCCAATCGGTGTCGTTACGTCGATGCTGTCCAGTAACTGCCGCGCTTCCGTCGCATCGAGCACCGGCGTCCTGCCTTTTTTCGTCGAATGGGCTGGGCCGCGCACCGAGGCGGCCGGGTTGTGCGGCACGATCTGGCCCGTGACGAGCCAGTCGAACAGGTGGCGGATCGCCGCCAGCCGCTGTTTCACCGTCGGCGCCGACGACGTCTGCGTCTGCAGTTCGATCCACGCCGCGACGTGCAGCGGCTGCACCGCCGTGATCGACGTCACGCCGGCGCCGGCACACCACGCGAGAAAATCCCCCGCGGCCCGTGCATACGCGCGGCGTGTGTGCGGGTTGCGGATTGCCGACGCGAAGAACTCCATAAAGCGCACACCAGCGCGCTCGCCGGCAACGGTGACCAGCACAGGCATGGAAGTGGCGTCGAGCGCGACAAGCGGATTCACAGCGAAAACGCCTTGTTCAGATCCACCTCGTGACCTGCGGCCTTGAGTTCACGAGCCAAAGCCAGCTTCCAGCCTCCACCGTCATCCATCTTTTCCCAGACGACGCCGACATAATCGCTGGGGAGCTCGACGTCGCCGCGCTTGAGTGCAGACACCTTGTTACGCCCGAGACGGCCGATGAAGTACCCGAGCTCAAGCAGGACGTTCTGTCGAGCACGCGGCTTCAGCTCTTCCTCTTTGAGGCTGCGGCCCAGATCGTCCGGGGTCAGCAGCACCACGGCAAACCCAACATCGCTGTTGGCTTCGAACTTCTCGATGACGGTGCCGCCCTGGTTCGCCTGCTCGTGCAGGATGACGGGCTCGAAGGCCATCGCTTTCAGAAAACGGGCAACCGTCTCGCGTGCCTCGCCGTCGTGGCCATGGACCACGAATACGCGCCGGGAAAGAGCCGTCGAAGGAAAAACCTGCTCCGGCGCTACATGCGTGGCATCCTCCATATCTTCGCGAAGTGCTCGCTGTGCTTCCTGCAAAAGCGCAACGGAACGCGCGCAATTTTCGCGGACCTCTTGCCGGAAATAGAACTCATTGCTGTAGCTTTTGGACTGTATTGGCCTCAGCGCAGTAGCCGGCTTGTATCGACGATACGTCGTAGTGTCCTTGCCGAAGCATCGCTCAAGCGTGTCCGCGATTGCCGCCGACAGTGCAGCCAGCTCGGGAGGCATGATTTCTTTCTTTAGAGCCTGAACATCGAATGACGTAAGCGTGTCAATTCGTTCCTGCAGGCGTCCGATCCCGCGCTCAATTACCTCGGGTGAACGTGTGGGCATGGTCCCTCTCTTTATGTTTGATAAAGGACATTATCATATATAGAAATGCCAATGGAAGCCGCAACAGGTCAGTGGCCAAAAAATTCACCGACCCGTCACGGACTGCTGGGTGACGGAGAGAAAGATCGGGATTGGCGCTTAGTGAATGAGGTGCTGGATCTGGGTCACCGTGATCGCCTCATGCGCATGAATCGCGGCAACCGTGATTGCCTTGATCGCATGGATGAGGGCGACAATGACCAGGGTCCAATTGACCTTTTTCATTTTGCTTTTGCCAATAAAAAAAACCCGCCTCGATGGGCGGGTCAGAAATGCAAAAGGCCGCACGAGGCGGCCTTTTGCGAAAAGCGGGGCGCACGAAGGCCCCACTACGGAAATGCTACTGAAAAACAGCGGTTCTGGCCAGTCCAAACCGGCGGGTTAGCGCCCAGGAATCACAATCCTGGACTCTAGGCATCTGGTGTTAGCTACGCCGTTCCGGCTCGCGGATTACCTAGCGGTAGGCTGTTGACGCGATCCGCTCGGCAGTCAAACGGTCATAATTCAGGGCGAACGCCCGCAATGAGGCCGTGAGACTGGGCGCCATACAGGCCGCAGCTTCCTGCAACGCCAGCTGTCGACTGACGATGTCGCAACGCGTCGCGCTGCCAGGACCTTGAATCTTCTTCCGCCGGCCAAGTGGGCAGGCGCTCGCGCACGATGACGCAACTTGAACTAAGCACATCTCCCCTGTCCGAAGATCAGCGGCGGCGGCTTCTTTTGCCGGCGCGATCAAAGCTCAGGGCGCGTTATTTTTATCGAGGGTATTCGCTGGTTATCCGGGGATTGCCGTTTGTCTACGGTAGCGCCTGCCGGGCCGGGCTAAATACTATTGGATTCGCTTGGTGCAATTACCGCACCATAACAGCAAAATCATATCATGCCGCCACGAAAGCGCCATTATTCCCAGAATTTTTTGCGGCCGCTCAGCGAAGTCGATGGTTTCCTTTTTTGCTCCAGCTCTTTTAAGGCACGAGCCATCCGCAAAGTCTGATAACACGAGAGACAATATCTTCCCCGAATCCCCCCCAAACTGAGCCGCCTGCTCGCGTCTGAGAACACCCAGTTCAGGCAATGCTCGCACTGCAGCCGACGCTGGGCTCGCGGTAGGCCTTTGCCGGTCTTCGTTTCCTTCTTGATCCCCCAAGCTTGGCAGGCCTTCATGAAGTCATCCCACTCGTATGCCTGCGGTTGCGGTAGCACGTCCGCCAAGGTCATAAAGGCGTAAGGCCGAGGCCAGTGGCAGCTCATCGCCACCCGCCATTGAAAGCCGCTTTTCAGACGCCATCCATCGGGACTCCAGAAGCGCTCATAGGCGAGCAACATGCCGCGCCAGGGGAAAGTGCCAAGCAACAGCAACTGCCTTTTACGTTCGGTCGTCAGCGTTCCATCAGTCTCGTGATGAGCCAGTTCCGGCGTGCCCATCAATTCGATCAGGTCCGGGAAAAAATGACGTTGGCGCAACTGCTGGAAGGCCTTCTGGTGTGCGCTCAGTCCGACGATCTGTCGATAACCGGACTGAGCGTGCCACACCGCGTCCACGAACGTGGCAATCCGTTTGGCTTCGATGGTGGGATCCCCAGCCGGGTTTGCTGCCCATGACACAAATTGGTCCACCCGCTGCCGCCGTGCGAGACTCTCACTGGCGCGATCAGTATTTGGCATGCAGTCGAGCATCAGATGGGTCGACCATTTTTGCCCGAGAGCTCTTGCCCGCTCCTTTTGCCATTGCATCAGATTGCCGCCGGCACACCATCCCTTCTGCCAGGCGTACTGCTCCTTGCGATCCTCGTACTCGTCGAGTAACCCGCGATGGGTATGCTTGCGGCTGCTCTTTTTCAGCTGGTCGCGTTTCTCGTCGGATAGCGAATCGAAGTAGGCAAAAATTCGCTTTTCGAGTTTTTCGATCAGTACGTCTTCCTGGCGCCTTTCAAGGTTTCCATCCAAATGGACGCGTTCCAAGAGGAACATATTCATCGTTTCCTCACCGGTACGGGACCGCTCCTGCCGACGAACCTTATATAGCCGATCAAGCGTCTCGATCGCGCGGAAATAGCTGGCCGCGGATTTGATCGGTGCCCGGGATACACTGCTCGTCATACGCTGATACCCTCATCGCTCAGTGAAGAAATTAGGCATGACATTGACATAAAACCTGATTGGACTCACAGAGACGCACATGAACAGTGTACGAAAATGGCGTACGAATCCTAGGCGCTCTACATAAAGTCCCAAGCTATTTTTCGTACACGTGTAAGAAGGGTGTACGCAATCGATCGCTTTCGGATCGACGCAGGCGCCTTTTGGGACAGCCGGCGTTCGTTTCGATTGACGCGCCTGCATGGACGTGCAAGCCACGCTGTTCTTATCGAAGCTGATCCGACCGTCGAGAAATGCCCGAAACCGGAACGCGCCGAGCTTCAAATCCAATATTCGCGCGGGCGGCTACTATGCGGCCGAATTTGTCCCCGAGACTCGTGACGCTCTATTAATGCGCGAAGTCATCGTTTGCAGGAACCCAATAGGGAATATTTGCCGTGCTCGAAATCAGCTAGGAATATCGGATCATTGCCGGCCGGTCGGCAGCTACTAAATCTTTTGTGACTAACCGCAAAAGTGGCTGGATTGCATGAAAGTGCCCAACTGAGTGATCTTGCCCTCGTGCCTCTCGCCGAAATCTTTACGTACGTCGGTCAGTAGCCTTGGCACACCCTCTGCAACATGCTCGTCTCTTCCGAGCACTCGTTCGAAATTTGAGCGCACGCCATCTGAATTCTCTCCGTGAACTTCCCGGCCATCGGTCGCTAGACTACCTTCACCGTTGGATAGTCAAAAACATATATTAATTTGCACTACAAAATAGATGTTTCTATACATTGCGGACGATGAATCCTTCAATGTGGCATTCGTATCAAAACTGATTCAAAAAAATATCCGAATACTGACTTTGCGAAAGCGACCGAATCCAGCTACCCTCGGTATTCATCTCAACATCACTCTGCTGTCGATATCAACGTGACAAACCTTGGAAATTTCGTGCGTACCCGTCGACGAGAGCTTCGCATCTCACAGACCGAGCTTGCTCGCCGAGTGGGCGTCGACGACGGCTACATCAGCGCGATTGAACGAGGGATTCGCACGCCCGACGGCGTCGCATTCATTGAACAGTTAGGAGACGCGCTGAACCTGGACGCGAACGGCAAGCAGGAGCTTGCGATTGTGGCTACATGTTCTCAGCGTTACATTCACTTGTCAGATCCGTTGCCCGTGTACAAATACCGAGTCATCGCCGCGCTTGTGCGCGACGACGGACTGTCAGAGGAAGATATGGAGGCGTTCGCTCGCGTGCATGCTGCGATTCGACGAAACCGTACGGCCGCGATCGATGCAACCAGTGCAAGCAGCCAAGGAGGAGCAATGTAAAAAACAAAAGCGCCACAAACCCGAAGGCCTGCAGCGCTTTGGATCGGAACCAGTAGCGATTCGTCTCCCGACAAAGCCGAGTCTCTACCTATCTGACCTCAGCGTCAAGTCCCTCTTTTTCCCTACGATTTGCGCCACCAAGAAGTTCGACCAAATCTGATCGAATTTGCGCCGTCGCCCGTCTATTTGCGACGGCGTTTTAGACATCACATTGCTGTCGAATGGAGGCGCATTCCCTAGACGTAAGCGTCTCGTTGAGACACGCGATGGAGAAGACTCGTGCCCAAAATCTCTCAAACCTTAGCGAATCATCAACCCTCATCACGTCGGCCGCGCCGCATCGTGACCGTCTCAGGCCGTGGCGTGCGAGGGACTTTCCCGAGCCGTAAGTCAGCCAAGGCAGCTCAGTTCGAAAGCCTCATAGAAGAGATGATGCTGCGAGCCTTGGAGGGAGCCCCATCAGTCAAGGTATTCACAACCCAGCCACGGGTATTCGAATACAAAGACGGCACACGCCAGCGGCGTTATACGCCTGACGTGGAAATTCAGATCGAGACTGCCGACTCAACGGTGTTCCTTGAGGTCAAAGACGACAGAACGTTCACATCACACTCAAAATCTGCCGCCCGGATACGGGCGGTTTTACCGCATCTCCGCGAACGTGGCCACCGTTTCCATATTGTCTTGCGGTCCGATCTCCTCGCGGACGATCTCCAGGGAAAGCTCGCACTCCTCTTCAGAAAGCGCCCACTTCGCGCCAGGTTCCACCCAGACATCGACGCATCCCTGTGGGATCCGGAAAACGGTACGCTGCCTCCGGCAGACATACAGCAGCAGTGGGAAGACGTAAAGTGCCAATGTGACGATTTGCTTCGGCGGATCATGAAGCGTGATCCGGATGGTCTCCTGTCAGTCACAACTCGCTAGGAGGGGCGCCAACCATGGCCAATTTCAAAATGGATCAGGTTATCTTCCGCGGCGAGGGAAAGTTCCGACTCGTTCGAGTACAGGAGGACATTGCTCATCTGGAAAACCTCGTGACTGGTGCGTTTTCCAGCCACAGTGAAGCGGATCTTCTGGAAGAGTATGTGCGGGGATACCTTCGCACAGTTAACAGCAGGCAGTATCAACGCCCTCCAATGCGCAACGCTTTCAAGGACGCGCTGGAAGCCGCCGCACCACCAGCCAGTCAAGGTGACTTCGAGACGCGACGGCGTGTGAACTATCTCGTGGCGCTTGACCGCGTGGATGCGTTCAAAGGTTCTCGATCCACACTGTGTCAAACGATTAAAAAAGTAGCGATCGATCTGGACGATCCGAAGCCGCCGCACGTCACGACAATATACCGCTGGCGTGCGCAGTACCGCATTGCACGGCTCGATGTGCGTGCATTGCTTGATCGAACAGATTTACGGGGAGGCAAAGGGAAGTCACGCCTCGACCGCATCGTCGAAGGTATCGTTCAGGAAAAAATCGAAACCGCATTCCTCAACAACAAAAGGGGATCTGCCGAGGATGTCCTTGACGCGACGTTCCTCGAAATCCAGCGTCTAAACGCGACTCGTATCGAGTCTGAGAGGCTGAAAGTTCCCGCACTCCGGACTATTCAAAGACGAATCGGGAACATCAACGCATATGAGAGAACGATCACCCGTTATGGTGAACGAGAGGCACAGCGTCGATTTGCCGACCAGCTCTGCGCGCGCAAAGTAACCAGAATCCTTGAGATCGTCGAGATCGATCACACGCCAATCGACCTTATCTACTCGGACACCGAGGGCAGAGCGATAGATCGCCCATATCTGACCGTTGTACTGGATCGGTTTTCGCGATGCGTACTGGGATTCTGTATCAGCTCTGCCGGACACGGCGTTCACGCTGTATTCGAAGCTTTGCGTCACGCGATGATGCCGAAGAGCTATCTGAGAGAGCGATTTCCCGAGGTACTTTTGGAATGGCCTTGCCACGGTTGGCCAGAGCGCCTGCTCATGGACAACGGGAGAGAATTTCATGCCCATGCGGTAGTCGATGCTCTAACAAATCTGGGCGTGGTGTGCGAATACGCTGCATCTCGCGATCCGAACGATAAGCCATTCGTTGAACGCTTTCTCAGAACATTCAACTACTCCTTCATCCATCAACTCCCTGGAACGACCCTCGCGAAGGTTCATCAACGAGTGGGCTTCAAGTCGGAAGATGAGGCTTGTATTACGTTCGAGCAACTCAACGACATGGTCCACGTCTGGATCACGTCTGAATATCATCTACGACCTCATAAAGGCCTATTAGGGCGCGCACCAATCGATGTGTGGAAGGAGAGTGCCGCGGCATTTCCGCCGGTACTTAAATGTAATGCGGCGGACCTCGACATCGAATTCAGTGGTGTCGACGAGTGTGCCCTACAGCACTATGGCATCGACTTCAATACGTTCAGATACGTGTCCACAGAATTGCTCGCTTTACGCAGGATGCTACCCGCGAAACAGAGGGTACTAATCAAAGCTCCCTACGAAAACGCTGGCTTGATCTGGGTGTGGAATCCACTTAACAGAGAATATATCCGCGCTGTCAACTCCGATGACCAGTACAACAATTTGACAGTAGAGCAAGCGAAAGCCCTCAAGCGTGAGTACGCAAACTCCGATCCTCATCAACGAACCAGGGCAAATGGAAAAGAAATGATCCGCGAGAAGGCTCATGAGGCGATGCAGTCGAAGAAGTTGAAAGCGCGTAAACACGGGGCCCGTCTGGCGCATACCACGTCGAAATCCGCCAATCGCCCCCAACCTGCCATGCCCGCACCGCAGATTACCGTTCCGGCTGCCACGTTCACTTCTGATTCAGACGATCTCTCCGATTTTGAAGTCGAATCCATCAACGCCGAGGTGAACCGTGAAACATGAAAATTCTTGCACTGACATCGTTATGGATATCAAATCAAGCTTCATCCACTTCCCTCACGTTAAGAAGATACAGGTGGCGTTGGACCGTATGCGTGAGTACCGGTGTGGCGACGAGGAGGCCGAACACCTCATGCTGCTTGGCGAGTCCGGGGTTGGGAAATCGACGTTGCTCAAGAGGTATGTTCAGAAGTACCCACGCATCGTGCACGAGGAGTTTACTGAGATCCCGGTACTTTTCGCAACACTTCGTCAGTCGCCTACTCCAAAGAGATTGGCCAGCAGGTTATTGAAGGTGCTGGGAGACTCCAAGTGGCATAGCGGACCGGAGGACGAGTTGACTGAGCGGCTTATCTTCCTGATCGAAAAGTGTCGGGTCAGGCTCGTGATCGTCGACGAGGCCAACCACCTGACTGATCGCGGTGGCGAGAAAACATTGCACACTACTGCTGATTGGCTCAAGGGCTTGGCGGATGCGACACGAGTGTCGTTTGTGTTAGCAGGCATACCCCGGACCAGGAGCTTGCTCGCGATCAACGATCAATTTCGCGGTAGGTTTCGGGAGGTCATTGAAATCGACAGGTTTTCAGTGGCGAACAAATCTGCGGAACGGGAGTTCCGTAGCGTCCTCAAAGCCTTCAAAGGATATCTGCGGGAACTTCCCACCATAGACCTCTCGGAAGCTGCAATCGCTCGATTGTTTACATTTGCAACCGATGGGCGTCTGCGTGCTATCCGAAGTCTTCTCGTGCGAGCTGTGGAACTGGCATACGAGCAGCCTGTTCCAAGATTGACAGGCGCGGTTCTGGCTGAGGCCTTCCGGACGGTCATCTACCCGGGATCGCCAGATACACGGAATCCCTTTCACAAGGCATTCAACGAAACGCCACTTGTGAACGGTGATGAACCATTTGCACCTGTCGAGCGCTGAGATGAATACTTACTTCAATTCTGGACTACCCCTGTGCCGTCCGAAAATGCTTCAGGACGAGTGGGTCGAAACCTACCTCTTCCGCGTTGCAAGGGCAAATGGCATTCACCGTCCGCGACTAAGCGACACTGAGCGTTTTCGGCCAACATTGCCAGCTACCGCGGTGAGCAAGCCAAACGGCTATCCGATCTGGAGCGAAACTACGTTGCCTCGATGGAGCGTAGTCACACGTGCTAACAAAATCCGGTATTGCCCTGAGTGCATGACGCAGTCGAGACACATTCGATCTCGTTGGCGCCTCACAGTATTTGATGTCTGCACTATCCACCATATCCGTCTGAAGGACGATCTGGCCGAGCCCGTGATGACGAAAGGCTACAGGCAAGAGAACAGGTATTTCATTACGGAGGTTACGGATGAACAACTTTGGGCCGGCGCAGTTTGCCCTATGCCCAGCGAGCGGCGGCACGTAGAACGATTGTGGTCGGGATTCGAACGGTCCATCGTTGAGAACGACATCCCTGGCGCTTGCGAGCAACTCACTTGCATTCTGTTTCTGGAGGCGTTACTCGACGCGTTTGCGACTGAAGTGCGTGAGTATGAAGGTGCCTCGATAGGTGCTACACGGCCAACCGAACTTGCTCAGCTTGTCGACAGATACCAATTTTCCTTGGAGACCAATCTCGACGGAATTCGCAATTTTCTGGACCAGATTACCGTGGGCTCGCATCGCGACAAGGTGCTCGCGCGGTTGCGTCGAATGTTGATCGACGAAGCACACAGACCCACGTGTTTCTCCAAACTGCCGATTGCAGATTTGCGGAGGCGACTTCTGATTGGATTCGAGAAAAGCATCAGGCCGGCTGATGAAATTCTCCGTCCAGATCACGACCAACCCGTTGGATATGTGAGCCTCGAAAGCGCCGCATCTCTCATTGGCTGCCCATCAAGGCTCGTGAAGCATCTCATCGATAACGACATCTGCCAGGGTGTTCGCATTGCGCGGCACGGCCTGAAGCGATATACGTTCTTGCCCTCTCACGCAGTCGAAACATGCAGAAGATGGCATGCCTCGAACGCAACACCAGAGCAAGTGATTAATGAACTGCACATCGATCGACGAGGATTTGTTGCTCTATTGAGGGCAGGTTTGCTTCGTCCCATTGCGGTTGATCCGTATAAATTCTTTCAACGGTCAGACCTGACTGATCTATGTCGACGACTAGAAGTTATATCTCAGCCATTTCCAACAGAAGCTGGTCACCTATACCCCTTGTTGGGTGCGTGGATTCCGAAGAGCGGGCGCTACAAAAAGGCATCGCTAGAAGTGTTAAAGGAAGCCTTTACCGGCAAATTTGCTATCTTCCGGCAGAGGGAAAGCGCCGGTCTGTCCGCCTATTTTGTCGATTGCGCTGCGCTTGAACGCGCTCACCGACTCAGAAAGGGCGAAATAACTGGGTGTACGCGCCAGAAGTACGCCTCTCAGCAGCTTTCATTGTTACCGGAATGAACTACGAACAAATCCATGGTGTGGACTGGCGCACCAAAGGAGCCGCACTGTTCAACGAGCGGCTTCTGGTGCGTCCCGTTGTACACCCGGATGAAAGCTTCCTCGGTTACCGCCTGCGGGTCGCCGCTGCCAACGGATTGTCTAACCCCAACTGGCTCAACTATGCTGAGAATAGCCTACCGAAAACACACGGCATTGCCCGTTGGTGTCCTCATTGCCTGGCAGAATCTGACTGCTACTGGCGGGAAAACTGGTACTCCGGGCCCGCGGCGTGCTTTGAACATCGCTGCTGGCTCACCTCGTCGTGCAATGGCTGTCACCGTATCTTGCGCTGGAAGCGTATCCGCTTTGCAAACTGCACGTGCGCCGCACCATTACAGGATGCACCGGCAACGATCTTTTCAACCGAACTCCAGCGGTTAATTGCCGATCGAGCGGACTCAAACGCTGGAACGTTATCTGTTGGCGAGCGATGGAATCTCGCGCGGTTTTTGGGAGCGCTGGCGCAGTTCGGGCTTCAAGGCAAGCCATTAAAGAAGGCCACACGTCAGACGGAAAACGTCGAACAGTTACTCGTGACTGCTGGCGCGTCATTGATCGCTGATCAGTCGGCCTGTTTTGACTTGCTCGATCGCCTTCGTTCGCCTCAGGCAGGCGAGAACAATGTCCCCTTGCTGTCGCAAGTCTTCCCGCGTTTGCTCACCATGCTGCGCAGGCAGTTACATGATGCTGAACGTGGTTGGATGGTGAACCTGCTGGAAGCATACGTTGCGATTTCATTGCGGCATGGATCTGTGGTCCTATGGGAGCGCAAAGGTGCTGCCGGGCAGGCAGACGAGGAGCCGCATAAGCGGCAGAAGACACGAAACCCTGCCATTGCCAACATGCTTGCGCAGACGGGCTCGACAGTACCGGTCAGGCGAACCCGGTCCGGACGGCAGAAATTCGTGATCAGTCGCGCGGACCTGCAGCGTCTCCGGACAACCCAACGTTCGCTGATCCCATTGAAGGCAGCAGCTCGATATGCCGGGATGTCCACCAGACGTATCGAGGCGCTAGCGAAGGCAGGCCTGATTGCTTCAACCGGAACCCGGATCGACACGAGGTCCATCGACCGCCTGCTCGGCAGCATCGTGGCGACCTGTGTCGAGGACGCACCGCTGTTTGACGACCCGGTCAGCTTGGCCGACATATTGCGTCTGTACGTTCCTGTTGAAGCGTCAGTGGCATTCTTCAATGGGCTCTTGAACGGTACCGTACGCCTGGGCTTCGGCCCGGACAAGGTGCCGGCGTTGCGGGAGATTTTCGCCGATCGTGGTGAGGTGGTCTCTGCCACACAGGCGCGTGTCGAATCGGACCGCCAGATATCTATTGTTGAGGCTGCCCGTCGGCTCGGCGTCAAGCAGGAAGTGATGTACCACCTGATCAACATAGGCCTGATCAGGACCCGAATGGGTAAGCTGCGGCGGCGAGCAGCGCGGGTCGTCGATGTTGATGACCTGCAGATGTTCACTGAGCAATTTCTGCCGCTGTCCACGGTGGCGAAGACGATCGGCATCTCCGCTAGTGAAGCGCCCGGCTGGGCCAGGCAGCATGGCATTGAGATCGTCACTGGGCCATCAGTCGATGGCGGACGGCAGTATTGGATCCGCAAACCAGTCGGCGCGGAAATCTCCTTGAGGTAATGCTGAAGACCGTGAAATTCTGGACATCTTGGTTGGTTCGAACGATGTCCCGTTGCCGGGACGGGCGATGCCATGTAGACCATTTACGACGGAATTGCTATGAAATTTTATCTAGTCTCGTCCGACGTAGCGAAGCGCAGGGCGAAGCTTTTGCGTAAGTTGGTGAACGATGAGCAGTTGAACCACCAACGCGCTTTGGACATCACCGCGTATGTATACGGCTACAAAAATTGGAACGATCTTCTAGCTACATTCGATCAGCAGTCTCCGAGCCCGCCAGATGATAGCCTGTCCGAGTCAGATGCCAACGCGCGAAGGCGATGGCAAATGGATCGGCTCTGCGAATGCTCTGGCTGGCAGCGTGAACTGGCGGAACGTCTTGTCGCGGAGTGGCGCCTAACGGCGTTCATGCTGAACCGTACCAACGCAAAAGACGAAGCGGATTCTGGATCGACTTCTGTGTTGGATTGTTCTAACGCGCAAACGGTACCTGAGCCTGGCAAGAAAAGTGAAACCGTTGTCACCGTGCGACGTCGCAGAGCGCGCTCTTGAACCACCGGAACAGTGAGCGAAGGCATCGATCGGTTGGGGCTGTTGCGCCCTCAATTGGTCTTTCCATTCTTGAAGTGACGCTTTTCCCATCGAATGCATTGCACTGGACTGTAGCCAGGCAGGCAACGAGAGGGACACGCCGATCTGGCAGCCGTCAGCGAGTACGAAAAGAATTCGTACACTTGTATTCGTGTAAATTATGCGCCGCTGGGATCTGGCGGAACTGCTGTTTGCAAAAAGGCACGAGGCATGGTTGCCTGCGCCCTCCGCAGCTAGACAGAATCGAAAATCAGACTGGGTTCGTTGATCTTGTGCGCGCGGTAGTGCGCCGGCTCAATCAATTGGTGCCGCTTGCGGCGGAACGCCGATGGAGTACAAAGCGCAGAATGGTCCTGATGCCGCCAGTGACCTGCTGCTATCAAACGCCCTGAATTGGCGCCAGCCAGTCAGCTCCGCAATCAAACCTTTGATGGGAAGCCATGAAGCTGCTTGTCCTGTCCGATCTGCACAATGAATTTGAGTCACTCGCGGCCGACGCTGAGATCATCGCGCAGGCGGATGCAGTTGTACTTGCCGGCGATATCCATACGAAGGATCGAAGCGTCGAGTGGGCGCAGTCATTCGTTAACGATCCAGCGAAACCAGTCTTTCTGGTGGCCGGGAATCACGAATTTTACGGGGGTCACTTTGACTACACGCTGGGCAAGCTTCGCGAGCGTGCGGACGGAACCAATATTCATATCCTGGAGAACGACACCCAGGCCCTGGGCGACGTTCGCTTTCTCGGATGCACGCTATGGACGGATTTCAGGCTATACGCCAGCGATGTTACCCCCGCGATCTGCATGCGGGATGCACAAAGTGCAATGCAGGACTTCCGGCTGATTCGCGCGACGCCGTCGTATCGGAAGCTGTACCCGGCAGATACGGTCCGGCGACATGAGTTGTCGCGCGCGTGGCTTGCCAACGCGTTGAATGAGCCATTTGACGGTAAGACCGTGGTCGTCACGCATCACGCGCCATCTCCAGGCTCTGTCGAGGTGCAGTATGAGGGAGATTCGTTGACACCAGCTTACGCGTCCGATCTTGAAAGTCTTATGGGACCCGCAGTCTGCTTGTGGATTCACGGTCACATGCATACAAGCTTCGATTACATCGCTCCGGCCGATGATGATTCCAATGGGTGTGGTACACGCGTGATCTGCAACCCGCGCGGGTATTCGCCGCGGCATCTGAACCCAGGCTTCAATCCTGGCCTGCTGGTCGAGGTATGAGCTGGGGTCCATTACCCACAACGAACATCACGGCGATGCGAATTTTTGTCGATACTGAGTTCACGATTTCATAGACAGCTAGCCGTTCAGTATTGCGCTGGAATATGGATATGACGACTGGCGCGCACTTTCCGGTGCATTGGATCGACGGTCGCAGAGTCGGACGGATGATGACCCCCTCCGCCGGAGTGGGCCCCGCGTCCGGCGTGGCGGGGAAGCCGGTCATTCCGCTGGAGCACCTACACGGCACGGTCCGGCGTTAAGACAACCCGACCGATGCTGCATGGCCGACAAACGACGAAATCTGACTGTAGGGATGACACAACATGAGCACCAAGGCGACCCTAGCGCATCACCACTCGGACGAAGCAGACATGCCGTCCTGGCACCTCTACGAAGATGTGTTTGATCCAGGCGTGGTTTATCTTCAGTTGGAAGGCGTGACCATGGAGTTGCGCACGCGGGAAGAAGGCGGAGCTGACGTAGTAGTACGATTGCCGATCGGAACGGCAAAACAGCTTGGCCTGGACACGAATGTGCCGCCAGGCCGTTGGGCGCTCGCGTGCGATACCGACAAGCCGTGAAAGCCGCCCACGTCCAGTTTGATTCCGCACTCAGACTGCTCGTCGGCACGTTCGACAACGGGCTGACCATCGAGAGCGCCGACCCGTGCGAGCTGGCCGAACGAATGTTTGCGGCCGGTGCTCGGCATGGACACGTCAGCATGCCCGACTGGCGCGAAGGTGACATCGCGCCCGCCAGCGGTCATAAAATTGCCTTTCAAGTGCGGCTTAACCAACTGGGTCGAACTGCATGACAGATGCCGAACGCCTCGCGCTGCAAGCCGTCCCGGTGCATGAGCACAAGGGCCGCCCGTACTACGTATGTCTGGGTGATATTCCTGCGCCGTGGCAGGACGCGTTTCGCGCGGCGCTGCGTGGGTCTGCCTGTCCCGTGATCGAAGGCAGGGGCGAATGCGCTTATGAGTGGGACTGGTCCGACTGGCTGCAGGGGCGATTTCCGCACGGGTGAAAGATGCTTTTCAACACCGGAATGAATGTCTCTTGATGGTCGAATTCACCCCGACAATAGAGTTCGCCAGTGTCAAGTGAAGAGCAGTGCACCTGATTGACCCACTCCGTTGGACACGGCAACGAACATTGGAGAGGTAATCATGGAGTCATCGGGCGCCGACGAATATCAGTGCTTTACCTGCAACCGCATGTTCGGCAATCCCGTGTTCAACATCACGCGGGAATCGGAGCGGACGCACTTCGATCAGGGGATATCGTCAGTCGAAATCCTAATAGTTATGGGCTTGAATGCTATTGCTCACGTGCAGGCGTCGACGCCCGGCGAGATATGGTTGTGCGCGACCAAGGAGTACCAATTCGACGTCTGGAATCGGCCCAATTGAATCCTGTGCGATATGTGGGAGGCCAGTTGATATGACCGAATCCCATCGTTCCTAGGTTGAAAGCGAGGAGATCGCAGTCAACATCTGATATTGAAGCCGGTCAACGTTGATTACCTGGCAGTGGTTTGCCGACAATGTCAGCCAATGAAATCCACGAATTCGGCGCTTCAAACTGAGAGATGTATTGATAGTCCAGGTGCGCAAGAATGAGTCAGGTGGATGGGGCCAATCCCGGCCTTCGACCGGTTCATCGCGATTCTGTTGAAGCACACGACGGATGGCTTTCTGCGTGGCTCGCGCCAGAACGGATCATCGTCGCTGCGGCGGTCGTCCTGTCGCATAATTGTAATTGTGGCCTCAGTCGCACGTACTCTGGCGCCCAACGCTTCAATCCGGCTCGCGCACCGCGACGGATCCAACCTGTCTTCAACGGGGTAACGCATGCGGCTTTTCGTGGACACGGAATTTACCGACTTCATCGACTGTGACCTCGTGAGCATCGCACTGGTGGCCGACGACGGCCGCGAGTTCTATGGCGAGCGATCGGATTACGATCGCGCGAGCTGCAATGAATTCGTGCGCGCGGCGGTACTATCCCAACTTGGCCAGTATCCCGGTCGAGTGTTCACTCGCGAGGCGCTACGTGCGGCGCTCGTCGCGTGGCTTGACCAGTTCGCGGACAAGCCCGATCGCGTGCTGTGCTTCGACTACGGCGGTGACTGGGAACTGCTGTGCGAACTGCTCGATGGCCCGCCTGCAGGATGGCAGGCGCACCACGTGGGCCAGCTACTCGATCCGGGACGCCAGGAGGAGTACTACCGCGAGCATCACGGGCGGCACCATGCGCTGGTGGATGCACGCGCAAACCGTTATGCGATGATGGGAAACGGACCCTCGCCGGACGCACCATAAAAGAGTCCGTGCGTTTTTGCCAAAAAATAAAATAGCGTGACCAAACTGTCGCGCGCTCCTGACGGCACGTGCATCATGGATAAACGCGCCGACAACGGGTCAGCGGACCCGGGTTCATGGCTAGCGAAGAAATTCCTCGACCTGCCTGATTACGCTCGGGTCATCGAGGCCACGGGCCGGATCGCAGGTAACGAGTCGAGGCAGGAGCGTGACCGCCGACGCAAATTCCTTTGGCGCGTCATCGAGTATGAGATATTCGTCGTGAGAAAGCCGCCGTCGCCGGACATAATTGAGAATACGAAGGGCCCGGCTTTCAATGCGTCTGTTCGTCAACAGGATTCGTGCCACTCGACCCAGTTGCGGCAGGTATTCCGCCCTAAGTGTTCTAGCGTCGAACATGTAAATCCATGTACTGTGGATTGCTATATCGACTGCTTTCCCTGAGACAAGCTCCGCCAGTTTTGCTTCAAGAGCGCACACGCCAAGTCCGGTCACCTTTGGCCCTTGTGGACCGTATTCGAGGTCGCCAACGGTGGACGGATGTAATACGCCGTCGATGTCCAGAAAAATCGTTTTCATTGCCACCGGGTTGAGAGTTTGACCGAAAGCATCAGGCGCAAGCCACGCGTCAGGACTCGTCGTGGGGCCAGACAGGATCGGTCGGGCCGTCGTAACCTTGGACCTTCCCGCGCAGCCGCTTCAGCAATGTCTCGGCGTCGCCGCCGGGAGCGCCGAATTCCCGGCCGACTGGTTGGGCCTCGGCCCATACTTCGCCTGCATAGGGCGCTGACGGATCGTATCGCGCGAGCAAATCGGCGAGCTTGAGTTTCTCACGTGTCATTCATGCCTCCGGCATAACACTGCAACCAGTGCATCGTGGCGATCGCTACTGTTCTAGATGCGCGCGATAGTCCCCCCGAGGTTAGCATATAGATGCTGCATGAATATCAACCTCGGAATTGGTACGAGAGTCAGTTCCGCCTCGATGTCGCAAACACCTAGGTCGCCTGAGATAGCCCGCTTTGCGTTAAGACAGCTGGGCGACGTTAGCGTCGACCACGTCATTAGTTCCGATATGAAGTCGCCCCGTCAAATCTGGAAATAAATTCCGATTTAACAATTGATTTTGAATGTACGATTGCGATCAGCCGGTAATCTTTTGTATTATCGCGCGGTAGCGCGGGGGCGCAATTTGCATAAAAAGAGGCAGTATGGGTGCGCAGGAGATAATCGCGGCAATAAAAGGTGGGCTCGCTCAAAGCGATCGGCTGCTTAAACTGGACACGCCGCTGGGTCCCGACGTCCTTTTGCCACAAAGACTGGCGGGCCGTTCGCGCCTCGGCCGGGATTACGAATTCACGCTGGATGCCGTTTCAACCAGCGACAATATCGAACTCAAGAAGCTGATCGCCCAGCCCGTTACGCTTTGGGTGCAGCAAACCGACCAGTCGTACGCCCCGCATCACGGTTATGTCCACACCGCTCGCCGTTTAGGTTCCGACAGCGCCATTACCAGCTATCAGATCGGTTTTGTCTCTTGGATGCATTTTCTGCATTTCAGAAAAGATGCACGCGTCTGGCAGGATAAAGCAGTCGATGAAATCCTCACCGATGTATTCAATATGCATCCTCAGGCGCAGGGCGCATTCCGCTTTAGCCTAAAAAACACATTGCCGCAGCGCTCATTCTGTGTGCAATACGAGGATGACTGGAATTTTTGCCACCGTTTGATGGAAACGGAAGGCCTGTTCGGCTATTTTGAACAGGCTGCGGATGGCAAATCTCATACCCTGGTGATTACCGACGATATTGGCAGTCTGCAACCCCTGTCGCCGCAGACGGTAGATTTCTACCGATCAGGCACTAACAGCGAAACCGATGCCTTCGTTCAGTGGAGCGGCACACGGACGCTGCAAAGCACCTCCCTCACTACACGCACGTTCGACTACAAGGCCCCGTCCGTACCTGCCAATCCCAAAGGAACAGCGATCCCGACGCTGACCACGCAGGGCGACCTGCCGCAGCAGGCCGAAGTGTACGAATACACGGGCGCTTACACCTACGGCAAGCAGGACCGCGGCGATCAACTGTCGAAAGTGCGGATGGAGGAGTGGGAATCGCGTGCGAAACGCTTTCACGGCGTAGGCGCGGTGCGCCGCATCGACGCCGGCCACTGGTTCGAACTGCAGGACCACCCGGAGCACAACTCGGGTAGCCAGCAGGACCGGCAGTTCGCGGTGATCGCGGTGGACTGGATCGTAGAAAACAATCTGCCGGTCTCTGCCGGCACAACAGACTTCCCGCATAGCCTGAACGAGACAATTTCTGCAGCCCGGGCGCAGCACGCGAGCGGTCCAGCGTTGCTCATCAAGGCGGCTGACGGTAGCGAAGGCTTCTTCATGGCTACCGTCGAAGCACAGCGCCGGGCCATTCCGTTTCGCAGTCCACTCGAGCACCACAAGCCGAAAATGCACATGCAGACGGCAACGGTGGTGGGCCCGGCGAATGAGGAAGTCTTCACAGACCAGTTGAACCGTATCAAGGTGCAGATGCACTGGGATCGACTGAACCCCGGCGATGAAAATGCATCGTGCTGGATGCGGGTGGTTCAGTCGGACACAGGTGGCAGTTACGGTGCAGTCCACGTGCCGCGTATCGGCGAAGAGGTCATCGTCTCGTTCCTCGACGGCGACTGCGACAAGCCGCTCGTGACCGGGCGCGTCTATAACGGTGCAAAAACACCTGACTGGCATTCGAACGGGATCCTGTCAGGCTACAAGTCCAAGGAATACCAGGGTAGCGGCTACAACCAGATCGTGATGGACGACGCGACCGGCCAGAATCGCGTGCAACTGTACAGCACGAGCGCCAACTCGCAGCTTCATCTGGGTTATCTGATCGCGCAAACCGGCAACGCGCGCGGTGCTTATCTCGGCAGTGGTTACGACCTGAAATCCGATGCCTTCGGTGCAGTGCGTGCGGCGCAGGGTATGTACGTATCGACCCATCCGACTACTGGCGCGGCGAGCCAACCTCTCGATGCACGCGACGCGAGCAATCAGCTGGTCAATTCGGAAAGCGTACTCGAGTCCCTAAGCCAGGCGAGCGAAACCCATCAGGCCGGAAGTCTGAAAGAGGGCTATGACTCATTGAAGGCCTTCACCGACGCGACGCAAAACAGCGTGACCGGCACCGCAAGCGACGGCGGCAACACTGCGGGCGGCGGCACCGGCAGCGCGAACGGCTTCAAGGAACCAATCATGCTGTTCGCGACGCCGGCGGGTATCGCAATGGCAACGCAGAAGTCGACTCACATCGCAGCCAACGAGCATGTCAACCTTGTCAGCGGCCAGAGCACGCACATCGCGACAGGCAAATCGCTACTGGCAAGCGTCGGCGAGAAAATCAGTCTGTTCGCTCAGAACGCGGGCATGAAGTTGTTCGCTGCCAAAGGCAAGGTTGAAATCAAAGCGCAGTCCGACGACGTGGAATTCACTGCGCAGAAAACGTTCAGGTTGCTCTCGGCAACCGAAAAAATCGAAGCGGCCGCCGACCAGGAAATCCTGTTGACGAGCGGCGGCGCATACATCCGTATATCTGGCGGCAACATCGACATCCATGCGCCGGGAAAGGTCGATGTAAAAGGCGCGCAGCACAGCTTCAACGGTCCGACCAGTCAGGGCTATCCGCTGCCGGCCGCGCGCCCTGATCAACCGGGGCAACTCGAGTTGCTGCACCAGTATGCGAATGGCGAGGCGTTCAAGGGTGGAACGTTCTCGGTGCTGGACGCCAACGGCGCAATTCTACGCAAAGGCGCACTGGACGGGAGCGGCCACACGATCGTAAGCGGCTTGCCGGCCGGTGCTGCACAGGTCCAGTTCGGCGAGGATCCGCGCAACCAGTACGACCCGTCCAGCGTATTCAAGACCGCGACATGGCCTGCACAGCCGCCTCAGTCAAGCGGCGTCGCCACATCGGCACTCTCGCAGCTTGGTGGGTTGTTGCCGTCCGCCACCGACGCCGGTACAGCGCTTTCCGGCGCAACGCAGTTCGCGAGTGTGGCGGGACAGGCGGCGCAAGGCAGGAGTGGGCTAACGCAGACGCTAGGCGGCCAGGCAGTCGGACTCGTTCAAGGCGCACTTTCGCAAGCCCTTCCGGGGCAAGCCAGTGCCGCCTTGTCGAAGGCGAGCCAACTGGGCGCCGCGGCGAAGCAGATCAGCACACTGGCGCAAACCGCGCGCGCGTCCGTACCTGCATTGACCTCTCTCTGAAGCACGCGTCAGACGCGAAACCTCACCTTCCCAGAAATAACCGCTATGGCCGAGTCTTCCGGTGTCCTACTTCCCAAACCGACAGAGGTGTTCGTCGGTCCGTTGCTCCAGATAGAAACTGTGGATGTGAGCGCTGGCATCAAGGCCTGTGATCGCTGGCTGCGCAGCATCAGCGATGACTTCATCACCATCGAGCGCATCCAGATGGTGGCCAACGCCTTGCCGGTCGTAGCAAACATCATGGCGGCCGTGGATCTTGTGCTCGACATCAAGGACATGGTCGAGCACGGCCAGCAACGGAAAGATCCCGATGTGTTCGACTGGATGAACCTCGGTCTCGACCTGATCGGTATCATCCCGATTCCGCTTGGAACTGCCGAATTTCGCATGGGCGCGCGGCCGGTAATGAAGCTGGTTCGACAAAAGATCGTCGAAAGCGGCAAAGCAGTCGGAGAGGCGACGTTGCAGGTGATGCAGACTGCACTGTTGCAAGCGGTGATCGACAGCCTGAGCGAACAGTTCGCCGGCCGGATACAAAGCTTCGTGGACGGCGTCAAAAAGGAACTGGACAGCCTGCTCAAGACCTGTGCGGAGTACATCGAGAAGTTCATGCTGGGCTTCGCTCATCTGTTCGCCCAGGCGGCAGGTGACGAGCCGCTCAGTGTAGCGGGAAATGTCCGCGCGGCTGGCCACCACCTGGACCAGGCCGCCGCTGGATTTGCGGCTCACGATGCCCGTAAAACCGCCAGCGGTCTCGGCCATCTGATCGTCGACTTCGTCAAGATCGAAGCGAAGGGGCTGATCAACACCGGCACGTACGTGGCGAAGGCGCTAGACGTCTCGTATCAGAAACCTTTACGTGAGATGGCGGCTGCGTTGCGGGCGATGGTGCCAATGGTCAAGGAGCGGATCCTGGCACTCGGCGGAACGGATGCTGGCAAGATCGGCTGGCTTATCAACCTCATTCAGGTCGCAATCGAAAAGAAGCGCGACATCCTGGCGCGTCAGCGCTTGCATTCGACTGGCATTAAAGAGCGTGGCACGGCGAAAGTGCATCGTCAGGAGGGTGAGGGGCAGAAGGAGACATTGCGGCATACGGAGGATGCGAAACATCCGGGACCCAACGACGGCAAAGTTCATTGTCCAAGACCATCCCCACCTGCTCGCACCGGTCACTCAGTGGGTTTTGCGCTGGGTGACGAGCGGCTGAATCATCAAGATTTCGTCCTCCCCGGCGCGATGGCGATCGATTGGACAAGAACTTACCGTTCGTTTTTCGACGCGAACGACGAGCGAGGCGAGCTGGGTGCACGCTGGATCACCGCGTACACCACGCGGCTCGATGTACGTCCCGACAAACTGGTGTATCACGACGCCACGGGACGAAGCCTCGATTACCCCCTTCTTGCACCGGGTGACGAGCACGACGATCGGTCCGAGGGGTTCACGCTCCTCCGTCTCGATGAGCAATGGCTGACGCTTGCGCGCGACCATGTACTGCTCGAAGTGTACGAAAAGCGAAACGACGCTTTTCGTCTCGCGTTCTATCGCGACAAGTCGGGAAACCAGGTCACGCTTGACTATGACGAGGCGCACCGTCTGTACCGGCTGATTACGCCGCAAGCCGTGGTGGCGTTCCGATACGACACCCACGATCGAATCATCGAGGTAGCTCACCACGACCTGGAGGGCAAACGAGTCGGCACGCTCGCTACGTACGCCTACAACGCCGACGGCGACTTGATCGGCGCAATGGATCGATTCGGCAACCGGCGTGAGTATGCTTATCGCCATCACCTGATTACGCGCTACACGGATCGGACCGGACGAGGAATGAATCTCGAATGGAGCGGCGCTGATCCAAAGGCCAAATGCGTCCGCGAATATGCGGACGACGGCAGTCGTGACACGCGACTGGTCTGGCATCCGGATTTCCGGAAGGTGAGCGTGACGGACGCAACGGGCAATGTTACGCAGCACTACTACGATCCGCACGGTTATACGTTCCGTATCGTTTATCCCGATGGTCGCGAGGAGTGGATGTATCGCGACACCAATCACAATCTTGTCCAGCATGTCTATCCGGACGGCACTAGCGAGCGCATGACCTACGACGCTCGTGGTCGATTGGCGCGACATGCTCGCGCGGACGGCAGCACGATTGAAATGGTCTACGACGAAAAGGACCACATGGTTCAGATCGTCGACCCCGAGGGGCATGCCTGGAAGCGTGCTTATGACGATGCTGGCAACGTGGTGGAGGAAACGGATCCGCTAGGCCATTCCACGAAATACAGCTACAACGCACAGGGCTTGCCTATCGAGGTAACGGATGCCAAGGGCGGAGCCAAGGTCATCGCTTACAACGAAGCCGGGCAGCTGACCTCATACACGGACTGCTCAGGCAAAACGACGGCTTGGGAGTACGACGCCCATGGGCGCCTAAAAGCCGTAAGAGACGCGGCGGGTGGCACGACGACCTACCGCTATGGTTCGAATGGTTTTCCTCAGGAAATCCAGAGTCCGGCCGGCATCGAACGCATTCAGTTCGACGCCGAGGGGCGCTTGCTGACGAGAACCGACCCGCTTGCGCGCACCACTCAGTACAGCTACGACGGCGCTGGGCGGATCGCCAGCCGTATCGATCCAATGGGCCATTCTCTGAGCTATGGTTACGACCGGCAGGACCGTCTGGTTCGGCTGACCGATCAGAACCAGGCGACCTATCAGTTCAAGTACGATCCCGCCGGCCACTTGCTCGAATCGATCGGTTTCGACGGGATGCTGACTCGTTACGACTATGACGCGGAAAGCGGTCGGTTATGCGCGATAGAGGAAGGCGGACAGAAAACGCATGTGGACTTCGATCGAGGTGGCCGGCTGACGCGCCGCGCCAGCGGCGAGGCTGAGGAACGATTCGCCTACGACGCAATGGGGCGATTGATCGATGCCCAGAACGCCTATAGTCGCGTACAGCATTTCTTCGACGCGACGGGCAACCTGGTACGCGAGCATCATGCCTACAATCTGTTCGGTGTCCAGCGTAGCTACGTGTGGCATCACACCTACGACGAGCTGGGTATGCGCGTTCGAACGGTGCGACCGGATGGTCACGCGATCGACTGGCTGACCTACGGCTCGGGCCACGTCCACGGCATGGCGCTCGATGGTGAGGAACGTCTTCAGATTGAGCGTGATGATCTTCACCGCGAAATTCGGCGCACGTTCCCCAACAAGATTGTTCAGCGCACGGACTACGATTCGGCGGGACGGATGCTGCGGCAAACCATCCAGCGCGGCAATGCGCCGGCGCCGCTTGCTGCACGCATGTATCGTTACGATGCAGCCGGCCAGCTCTCACACATTGAGGATAGCCGTAAGGGCCTGACGGATTATCGCTATGACCCGCTCGGCCGGCTGGTCGAATCGATTGGTCCGGGTGGCACGGAACGTTTCTCGTTTGATCCTGCGAGCAATCTGCTCGATGCGGGCAGTCCTGAGCATGCCCGAAGCCGGATGCCGCAAAGCCCATTGCGCCCGGAAAATACGTTGCCGCCAGAAATGCCAAAGGTGCTTGGCAATCTTCTCAAGAGCTATACGGGCATTCACTTTGCCTATGACGAGCGCGGCAACCTGATTGAAAAACGATCACCGGGATCGGTTCAGCACTTCGAATGGGATGCGTTCAACCGGCTGATCACCGCCCGAACCGAAAGCGTGACGCAGCACGCCGAAGCCCGGTATTACTACGATGCATTTGGTCGTCGGATAGCCCGGGAGGTTGGAGGTAAGCGCGTCACTTTCGGCTGGAGTGGCAATGCGCTGGCGTATGAAAGCGACGAAGACCGAAGCACACACTTTTTATACGAAGCCGGATCGTTCGTGCCGTTAGCCCAATACGTTAGCGAACCGGTATCGGGCATGCCCACACCAGTGCGCGGCGAGGACCATCGCTACACACCCGAGGACGATCCGCTGCAACGCATCCACGAGCCGGTCTCGAATGCGCAGATGTTTTACTACCATTGCGATCAGATCGGAACACCGCAGATTCTGACTGACGACGAGGGAGATGTTGTCTGGGACGCTACGTACAGGGCAATGGGCGAGGCTCGCGAAGTGATCGCGCGTGCTTCGCGCGTGACGGGCGTCACACCGCATAACCCCCTCCGTTTTCAGGGACAACAGTTTGATGAAGAGACTGGGCTGGCGTATAACCGGCATCGCTATTACGATTCGGATATAGGGCGTTTCGTCAGCAAAGATCCAATCGGCCTCGATGGCGGGATCAACGTTTACGCCTACGGCAGAAATCCCGTCAGTTGGACTGACCCTCTTGGGCTGGAAGGCACGACCGATATCCCCAGCATGATGGCCGCCGGCTGGCAAGGCAAAGGCAACTATCCCGGCGTAGATGCATGGACGGACACAGTCCTCCCGAAAGGCACGCTAGTTGCGCATGGTGCACCAGGTACGAGTAATTTTGTGACAACGCTGGATGCGGTAGACGGAAGTCAACGGTCGAAATCAACGATGTTCGGTGCCCTACAGGTCGCGCCGCACCCGGAAAAGGGATTCCGACCGGGAATGACCGTGTGCGAACTCACTGCGGATACGCCCGTGGCAGGTGCCAAGGCGCTGGCAAACCCACAGCATGGTCCTGGCAACGCACAGCAGTACTTCATTCCGGACGAGGGCTTGTCCAACCTGAAACCGCTCTACAGTGTCCCATTGACTAAACCATGAACATCGATACAACGAACGGTACCCTGACGGTCTGTCAAAGTGTCATTCCGTCGACGCTGACATTGCAAGAATTCCTGGCCGCCGCCATGTATCAGCCTCACACGAAGGTGCTGGAGAATGACCCTTTCGTGACGTACAAGATAGAGTCAATATGCGACGACCATAAGTACATATCTACGTTGTACTTTCAGTCCGGTCTCCTTGATTCGATTTCACTGTATGTCTCTGACTCAAGCCCGGCGACAGGTTGGGGGAGTTGGAGTGAAGCCGAGGAACAGAAGCGGTTGCAATCTCTTGTCGATCTTCTCACACAGCAAGGAATTGCCAACGGACAGCGCTTTGCCTGGGGCATTGTGAGTGCTTCGTACGATCAGCGTTCAGGGGACTCAAGCATTACGATCAGACATGTGCGACCGTAGATAAGTGTTCGACGAGTTCGGTCTAAGACGATGTGATCATCGGTATCTGGGAACGCGTCGAATGATTCCTCGACGCCGCATACGTCGACGGCGGCAGTCGCTAGTAGACGGCCATGTTTGATTTTTCCACGGGCACGCTGACCATTGATGTGTCTACGAACCTGTTTCATGGCGGGCCTTCGCCTAGCGACCGGCCGTTGATCGGGGCAACGGAACTGGCGAAGTACGGCGAGTGGGAAAACTATGGCATCAAGAACGTGACGGTTTGGGGGAAAACCTTTGACGTGACGGCTCGCTATTGCAACAAGAAGCTTGCAATGATCGACTTCGTATGGGTAGACGGCGTCGCCAAGAAAACCGACTGGTCAGCGACGGAAGCCGACCTTGTGAAGGAAAGGAAGGCGCTCTCGAAAATGATCGTTTCGGAAGCGCAACAGCCTTGCGTGTCTTCTACGATCGGCGCGGATACGTTTGTCTTCAACTGGGGAACGCTTACGGTACGGGCCGATCTGCGCTCAATGGTTGTCACGACTAGTGTCGCGTACACCGACTCGAAGGAAGAGTAGGCGGGTGACGTAGCGGCTCACCAAATAGAATTGAACACGCGAGAAATCTCAAACCTTAGAGACATCATGAAACGATTTCTAATTTTGAATGGTGACAGAACGACAGCTAGCGGCGTCGTTCAGACCGTGCCAACCACCATTCAATTGAGCGATAAAGACGTTGGCCATGAAAGGGATCCAGTCGCGTGCCCCGCTTGCAATACAACGGGGAAATGCTGGTTTTGATCTGAGCACCGAGACCTATCGAATGAGTACTTTAGAAAAAATCGCGGATCTTCGCATCGTCGACCACCACCCCGGTTACGACAAGGTCAACAATCCTCTGCTATTGAGCGTTGCGGAATTGGCGCCTGTTGGCCTTACGTGGCAGTCGGGCGGCGTTCAACACGCCATTCGCAGTCAGGCGGGCGTGAGTGGACGACTTCTTGGTGACGCGAGCGGTATCGCAGTCGTTGAAGGGCCATACGACCCTTCGGCGAATCGGGCTTATATCGTCAATGCAGACGGGTCATCGAGGGCGCGAATTCCCGCACAAATCGGAGCCGAGCGTGTCATGTTTTATACGTGGTCGAAGCTAACGGCTCAGTCGCATTTCTGGCTGCGGCGCCTGGACGAGACGTTCGTATCGAAGTGCGAGAGGCAGACGGTGCCATGGTGCAAGTCACAGGAAGTCGGTAAGTGCATGTCCACGCGATGAACAACGGCCTGAAGTCTTAGTGCGACTCGACGATCGCCGCGTTCGACGCGTCGTGTCCAATGATGGCCCGGTCGCATCGCAGGTCGCTAACCTGGACTAGATTCGAACGGCTGCGGTAGACCTAGGAAACACAATGAAACGATATCTGATTGTGAACGGCGACAAAACGACAGCTAAAGGCGTCGTTCAGGCAGCCCCCACCTCTATTCAATTGAGCGACAAAGACGTCGCCCACGAAGGAGATCCAGTCGCATGCCCGGCTTGCAATACGACGGGGAAAATCCAGTGCGACGGACCGCGCCAGATCATGACCGCGCCCGACGGAAGACACGCCGCATTAAGCGATGATTTATGTATTTGCGGCTGTCATCCGCCACCCCGGTTGGTGGCTTCACAACAGATGATGTCCACGGAAGCATAACAGTGCGGACTCGTTTCGGTTGGCTTGGCGGCAGTTGGCGCTGCTTGCCTTAAATATGCGACCCCATGACTTGTGACCGCATTCGAAGGGTGAGCTATTTTACCTCTATTCAGATAGCATGAAATGAGAGGCAATTATTTCCGATTTGACATTTGTTTATCAATACCTGATTGCGTTAAACGTCCAATTCTTTGTATTATCGCGCGATGGCGCGGGTGCGCAAATTGCATAAATAAGAGGCGGCATGGGTGCTCAGGACATAATCGCGGCGATAAAAGGTGGTTTGTTGCAAAGCGACCGGCTGCTGAAACTCGATACGCCACTGGGTACTAACGTCCTCTTGCCGCAGAGGCTGTTGGGCCATTCGCGCCTCGGCCGGGATTACGAATTCACACTGGATGCGGTTTCAACCAGCGACAATATCGAACTCAAGAAACTGATTGCCCAGCCGGTCACGCTCTGGATCCAGCAAACCGACCAGTCCTACGCCCCGCACCACGGTTATGTCCACACCGCCCGCCGCTTGGGCTCCGACAGCGCGATTACCAGTTATCAGATCGGTTTTGTCTCCTGGATGCGTTTTCTGCGTTTCAGAAAAGATGCGCGCATCTGGCAAGATAAAACCGTTGATGAAATCCTCACCGATGTATTCAATATGCATCCTCAGGCACAAGGCGCATTCCGCTTTAGTCTGAGAAACCCATTGCCGCAACGTTCCTTCTGCGTGCAATACGAGGATGACTGGAATTTCTGTCACCGGTTGATGGAAACGGAGGGGCTGTTCAGCTATTTCGAACAGGCCACCGATGGTAAATCGCATACTCTCGTCGTAACGGACGATATCGGCAGCCTGCAACCGCTTTCGCCACGGGTGGTGGATTTCTACCGCTCGGGCACCAACAGCGAAACCGACGCCTTCGTGCAGTGGAGCGGCACGCGTACGCTGCAAAGCACGACGCTCACGACCCGCACGTTCGACTACAAGTCGCCGTCATCGTCTGGCAATCCGAAGGGCACCACGGTTCCGACGCTGACCACCCAGGGCGACCTGCCGCAACAAGCTGAGGTGTACGAGTACACGGGCGCGTATACGTACGGACAGCAGGCCCGTGGCGATCACCTCACGAAGGTGAGGATGGAGGAATGGGAGTCGCGGGCGAAGCGCTTCCACGGCGTGGGCGCGGTCCGTCGCATCGATGCCGGTCGCTGGTTCGAACTGCAGGACCACCCCGAGCACAGCACGGGCAGCCAGCAGGACCGGCAGTTCGCGGTAATCGCCGTGGACTGGGTTATCGAGAACAACCTGCCGGTCTCAGGTGGCAAGACGGACTTCCCGCATAGCCTCAAGCAAACGATCGCCGCGGCCCGCGCGCTGCACGCAAACGATCCAACGCTGCTCATCAAGTCGACCGACGGCAGCGAAGGTTTCTTCATGGCGATGGTCGAAGCACAGCGCAAGGCCATCCCGTTCCGTAGCCCACTCGAGCATCAGAAGCCCGAGATGCACATGCAGACTGCAACTGTGGTTGGCCCTGCGAACGAGGAAGTCTTCACGGATCCGCTGAACCGCATCAAGGTACAGATGCACTGGGATCGGCTGAACCCCGGAGATGAAAACGCGTCCTGCTGGATGCGGGTGGTTCAGTCGGACACGGGTGGTAGCTACGGCTCGGTCCACGTGCCGCGCATCGGCGAAGAGGTCATCGTTTCGTTCCTCGACGGCGACTGCGACAAGCCGCTGGTCACCGGGCGCGTTTATAACGGTGCGAAGACCCCGGACTGGCATTCGAATGGGATTCTCTCGGGCTACAAATCGAAGGAATATCGGGGCAGCGGCTACAACCAGTTGGTGATGGACGATGCTACCGGCCAGAACCGGGTGCAACTCTACAGCTCGAGTGCAGATTCCCAACTGCATCTCGGCTATCTGATCGCACAAACAGGCAACTCGCGCGGTGCGTACCTGGGTAGCGGTTTCGACCTGAAGTCGGACGCATTTGGCGCGGTCCGGGCGGCACAAGGCATGTACGTGTCGACCCATCCAGCGACCGGGACCTCAAGCCAGCCTCTCGACGTACGCGAAGCAAATAGCCAACTCGTCAATTCCGAAAGCGTGATCGAAGCGCTGTCGCAGGCGAGCGAAACCCATCAGGCAGAAAGCCTGAAAGACGGTCACGACTCGCTCAAGACCTTTACCGATGCGACACAGAGCAGCGTAGCGGGCGTAACAGGCAGCGGCGGCAATACCGCAGGCGGTGGCACTGGCAATGCCAACGGCTTCAAGGAGCCGATCATGCTGCTCGCGACGCCATCGGGCATCGGGATGTCGACACAACGGTCAGCACACGTCGCAGCGACTGAGCATGTGAACCTCGTCAGTGGCCAGAGCACGCACATTGCGACCGGCAAGTCGCTGCTCGTGAGTGTCGCCGAAAAAATCAGCCTTTTCGCACAGAATGCCGGTATGAAGCTTTTCGCGGCGAAAGGAAAAGTCGAAATCCAGGCGCAAGGCGATAACCTTGAAATCACCGCCCAGAAGACGCTGAAGTTGCTTTCCGCGACGGAGAGGATCGATGCGGCTGCCAAGCAGGAAATTCTGCTCACGGCGGGGGGCGCGTACGTGCGCATTTCCGGAGGCAACATCGAGATTCATGCGCCTGGAAAGATCGACATCAAAGGCAGCCAACATTCCTTTGCTGGCCCAACCAGCCTTGATCGCACCTACAACACGGAAGGCAAGAAAGCCGACATGCGAATCCGCTACATGGACGCGGAGGGCAATGTGCCCGAAGGTGAGCCGATCAAGCTCGCGTCCGAGGACGGGGTGGTGCACAACCTTGTCCTGGATGGAGAAGGAAAAGGCGAGTTGAACGGAATCGATTTCGGCAGGTTCGTGGCCGACCAGGTCAAGCGAAGCGGAGAATAACCATGGGCAATCGTCCCCTGATCCAACATACCGTGTGCATCGATTTGCCGGGTGAGCCGGTCGAGTGCTGGGCCGAAAGCGATATCACCGTTCTGCTTCGCAAGCACCGCGACGTGATATTCGACGTACACCTTCTCAAAGGGAAAAGCTACACCGTCGAAGCGACCGATGACTGGTTCTACGATACGCGCAAAAAGCAGCGCGTAAAGAGCGCGACGTTTCAGGACGGCGAGCGTCTCCACGTTTGGATAGGTCGCGACTTCAAGGGTTTTCTTCTGTTGAAGGTCGGCACAATTGAGCTGCAACGCTACTCCATGTTGCTTCTCAACACCGATAACCATGGGGAAGATCCAAAAACAAAACCCGAACCAATTATCTTGACCTACGGAGCGCAGACAGGGGTCAGCGCGTCTCCAAAGCTCGCGCTGTTTGCTCCCGGCGGGAAGCCGTCCGTCACTCAGCCTGGGTTGGCCAGTCATTTTATGGAGCCGACCTGGCAGACAGGTTTGACGCCTTACCCGAGCACGACGGCGTTCCTCGATGATCCGTTCAGCTGTAAACGGCTTCTGCCGGTGAAGTTGCCTCCTGCCACGCATCCGGCACCTGAACAGATCGGGCATGTCTTTGAAGTGGACGTCACTACCATTCCTTCAGACCTGGTCAAGTTGCTCGAAACAGGGGGCGCTGACGAAACGGCCATTGATACTCAAAAAGTCGCGACGCGCAACTGGATCATCGGCCAATTCATCGGCACGGCCGGCTACTTCGGTGACAATTTCCCGTGGGTGTCCGAGCTATGGAAGTCCAACTTCAGGCTATTGAGGATTGTCCACAAACGAGCCGGACCCAAGTGGTACATCGTCTTCAAAGGCAGTCTTAAATCCCGTGAGGAAATCACCGCGGCGAAATACTCGGTCAAGAACTCAAAGATATTCGCGATAACAGGCGGGGCGGGCTCGGCCGAGTCGATGGCGCAGTCGGCATGGAAGAGCGCTAAAGGCGCGGTGACGACCAAGGCTGGTGTCATCACGATTGTGCTCACCATCGGACTCGATTTTGCTGAGTGGTACAACGATTACAAGCAGGTCGACAATGCGGGGCATCGCAAGAAGGACTGGTTCGATCTGTTCGCAAAGATAGGAATTGATCTCGCCGTCGCCGGCCTGACCGCTGCGTTGACTTCATTGATAGTGGGTGGTCTGGCGACCGCCAGCATTGCTGCGGGTCTCGCCACCTTCCCAGTTGTCGCGACTGTAGCTATAGCGATCGGTGTTGCCGTTGGCGTTGGCTACGTCGTCAACCTGATCGACAAGAAGGTGCATTTTACGGATTGGGTCGCATCCAAGCTCCGCGAGGCGGCGGCGCTGTACGAAAAGAACATGCCGACTGACTATAATCCGTACTCGCCAATGTTTGGAGGAATGCCGTGACGCATGTTGCAGTGGATAGAGACACCGGAAGCCAACTGCGTTCCACGATCTTTCGCGGCCTCGGCGCCACCGTGCTGCTGCACGGATTCTCCATCGTTCTGGCGTTCGCGGCGTATCGCTACGACTTTGAGGTTTCGAGTTTGCCAGGACAGATCAGCGTCGCACTGGCGGTGCTTTGCATTTTCTCGCCACTCGTCGCTCTATTGGTCTTTCGAAACACAAGACGGTTTGTCGTTTTCGGTTGTGTGAGGTTGTTCAATCTACTATCGGCTTATACGTTGGTCGGCATTACGTTCTACTACTTCTATTTCATTTTCGCGCCCATCTCCACACCAGCCAGGACGATTGGGTTGTTGGTGGGCAGCATCTTGACGTTATACTGGCTTGGGTTTTCGTATCGTGCGCTAAGTACCTTCATTCAGAAATCAAAGTTCGTCGAAAAAGCATTTAGCACCTCAGGCGTGTCGATTCAGTGCGACGACAGGTTCTTTGAAATTCTCAATAAGTTGTACGAGGAAAAGAATCCGTTCCCTGCCTGGCACACGTGGATCGTCATGGGAGTAGCACCTTTCTTTCTGGTGCTCAATCGGCTGCTGTCCGCCTATTTCGGCTCGCAAGGGGTCTTATTTTTCATCGCGGCTATCACGTTTCCTGCATCACTTTGGCTCATTGGCCTCACGGTTCGAGTCTTTGTCACAATGATCCAATTACCGCTATCGTTGGAAAAAGTCTCCGGCAAATCTGTCGAGATCAGTGCGGACGCCGTGTTTTAAATTGTTACGGCGAAGAAGCCACCTAGTGAGGGCTGAAAGCTTATCCTCCGGTCCGTTTCTATTGAGATATTTTGACCGTCACCTGCGCGGCAATCGCACAGTTCCAGGGTCACGTTTTCAAGGCATCGTCCACTCGGATATCGTGACAGACTTCACAGGTTAGGTTGATTTACGCACACACGGTAGCTCGCTCGCATCGCAACCTCCTGATCGTCCCGGCCTTTCTGCAACCTTTAGAAAATGTGCCATTCGTTCTGCAAGGGTTTTGTCTTCGCGGTCGTTTCGAGTCCTGACGTCCCCAAACTAGAGAGGGCTCAACAATGATGTCCGGCGCCTTTGATTTTTGGACAGGAGAGTTGGCTGTTGACACAGGGGCGAAACTCGCGCCACGCCGCACGACTCGAGCGGACTTGATTGCAGCAGGCTGGACAACGCTGGACTCCCAGAGCGACTGGGAAACGTTAAGCGTCAACCAGATCATGATCTGGGGGCACTCGTTTGCGGTGTCGGCACGATTCCACGAGGGCAGGTTTGTCGCGATTGACTGTCTCTGGAATGATGGAAGCATCCTGAAGCAAGACTGGTCGGCCACTGAAGACGACCTCATTCGGGAGAAAAAAGCTCTGTCCACACTAATCGCGTCAAAAGGGCAGACCGCACTTGCTGTCACTTCACTCGGTGTCGATGCGTTTGAATTCAGTTGGGGGACAATATCGGTTCGCGCCGATCCGCGGTCGATGATGGTCCTGCTGTCGATTGCGTATACCTGATCATCACGCGATCGCGCATGTCCATTTCAAAGAGAATGAGTGCGTCAAGGAAGACAGCGGCCAATGCCCGGACCTGTTTGCGGACCATATTCCGTCGCGACAGGTCATGCTACTCGTGCGCTGCACGACAGAGTACCTAGCCCTGGGCAGCGCACAATCAAACGCCACCGACGCCGAAGTGATGACAGCACCGTCGCGAACTTTGCCGGCAACCGGTACGACGGTGGTGCTATAGCATCGGAGCCTACCAGCCTTCAAAGATCGCGCTTCAAAGTGTGTCCCGAGGTATTGCAGGCGATGCCATCTGCGGCGCCGAAGCACTCGCGCGCATCGAAGAAGTGACCGACTCGAATACGCCGGTCAACGCGACCCGGGACGGGCAGCGGAAACTGTTTGTGCTTCCGATCGCCAAGAACAGAGAGTGGTCCGACGAGCTGACAGAAAACCTTACCTCGCATCGCGGCAGCGATCCCGAGATGCTGTCACCTATCGCCCTATTTCCCAATGTCATGTCATCGCTACTTGGAAAGGACCTGTTAGCGCTCGGACACACCACCGTGCATGTGACGTCATGGTTTCGGTCGATCGGGGAGTCGATGAAGCACGCGGCCGAATATCTGGAAAAGTCGATGCTAAAGACTATGATCAGTACCCCATTGATGTATGTGCCGTGAGACGGCATCCACTGGAAAGCGAACCGAGATGCCACGATCGCAATCGATGACCAAACCCGAGACCGAACCAAAAGACGCAGTTTGGGAGATGACGAAGAAAGCCACGCCGGTGAACTTCATATTTCCCATACTGGGCGCCGGCGTGTCGTACGCGGCATATGCAGATGAACTTGCAGTATCCGGATGGCCATGGAAAATCGGACTACTGGTTACGCTGGTCTGCCTCTTTGTACCGTTTACTGCCTCGACGATGTACCGCCGTTCGAATCTGCTGTGGGTATGCGGCTTGATACTATCGATTGCGACATTCGCTATGTACTTTTTCTTTGGCATATTCGCGTATTTCTACTATTTCGTGTTTGCACCGATGGCGCCCCTTCTGCGTTGGCCGGGGCTGCTTGGTGGGATTGGGCTAACGCTGTACTGGGCTCGCATGTCAAGGCAAACGGTGTTGCATACGATCACAAACACCTCTTTCGTAAAACGGGCCTTCGAAGAAAACGCATCCGACTTTCGTTATCGAACGCAAGCGGGAATGGCATTGTTCGAGCGGCTCAATAAAGAGCGGTCGCCTTTTCCAAAAATCTATTCCTATATCGTTTTCGGTATCGCGCCGTTCTATCTGATACTGGGTCGGCTACTGTCGTCAAATTTCGGGGCGAACGGTGTGTTGTTCGCTTTGGCGGTGTTGGGCATGCCAGTGTCGCTCTGGTTTGCCGGCCTGCTTGTCCGCGTCTATCTCGTGATGGTCAGCCTACCTAGAAAACTGGAGAGGGAACATCATAAGCCTGTGTTGGTGGCCGATTAGGAGAACGGGGCATTCTACGCAATGCGATGTCGCATGCATATCTTGGGACTAGGGGCTTTTGCCGAGCGTCATGGAAACTGAAGGTGGAAAACGATCTGCGAATCGTCAAAAAGTCAGACTTCGATAGAAGTCGAACCCTGAGAGTCGACCAGTCTCGGTGGCGGATTGCACTGACAGATGCAGAGATCGCCGCCCAGTGCAAATCAACAGCCAGACCACTGCACGACCGCATCGGTTTCGCTGTTGGCGCCCGCCCGATAGAACTGAACCGTTTGTGGAGAAAGCGGTTGAAATGAGTCGAGGTTGTCGGTGACGACGAGCGTATGCGACTTGCCGTCGCTAGCCTGTTCGAAGCATCCGAACAGGCCCTCGCGTTCCAACATCCGGTGGGTGAAATTCCAGTCGTCCTCGTATTGCATACAGAACGAACGCGAAGGTAGCGGCTTGCTCAGAGCAAAACGAAATGCCCCTCGCGCCTGCGGATGCATGGTGAAGACATCGGTCAAAATCTGGCCCGCAACACCGCTCGCGTCGTCGTAAGGCAGTCACTCAAATGAACGATTGTGCGCGACGGTGAATGATCACAGATGGCCGCCTACTACCTGTCACCTATGCGGCCCGTTCTCAAAGCGAAGGCCTTCGAATAGCGGCGCCGACCTAAGTGAGGTCATGGGGCGCGTCGATGATGCCGGGAGCAGCTAGGTGAGAACGCTGAATTGCTGCTATTCAAGTGAAACTGTCTCGACAATCGTTTCAAACTCAGCCAGCAGGTCTGGCTGCCGCTGCCGCAGGTATTGAGCTACCAGTTCGTTCTCCACGAGTCTGGCGAGATATCCCTTCGCGAGTACCAGGTTCAGCACATCCTGTCCGTAGGTCTGCTCGACAAGTTTGTATTGGCCCTGGAGGTTACTCATCTCCCGCTCCATTTTCGCCATCTGTTCAGAGGTGACGCCGGTCAGCTTTGGCGGCTTCTTTCCATCAACCAAGCGTGCTGCGGGTGTTGCGACAAGCAGCGCTTCGGCATAAGGCACGGTCACGTTGTTCGCCGCTATCATCAGTTCAACGCATTCAACCTGTCGCGTCGGCTTCATTTTTCGAATTGCGCGAGCGAGGTCTACTGAGAACTGGCGATCTCCCAGAAGTTCGGCGGCTTCAGGACATATGCCGTCCAGCAGCGAAAGCTTCTTGAGGATCATGGACACGTCCATAGCGAGAGCCTTTGCCAGCCGCTCCGGCGACACGCCCCGCTCGACGACGCGCCGGATCATATAGTGCTCCTGGATTGTGGAAAGCCGGTTGACGCGATTGTTGTAGGTGTAGCTTTCATCGTCGGTTGCAACTAGGCACGATACCTCGACAAATCCGAGCTTCTGCATCGCAATGAGGCGCAGGTGGCCATCAAGCAGCACATGCTGACCCGTACTCTGGTGTACTGCGGTAACCGACAGTGGCTCAATCAGGCCGATCTCCTCGATCGAGGCCTTGATCTGTTTGAACTTGCGGGAATCGATGATCGTCGCCGGCATTTTGCGCGACGGCAAGATGCACGCTACGGGAACAGATAGAGGCTCGGGAATGAAACCGAGCGTTACGCCTGTCATGCGACGCTCCCTCCCGACCAGACACGCTCGGCAAGATATCTCGGCAACGTTGCCAGCCCCTCTGCACGTAGCAGATTGACGAAGTTTTCATCGGCGAACATTTGCCGAAGCGCGCCCACGACGAACATGAGCCGCTGCTGCGCAAATTCGGCCTTACGCACCATCGACTTCTGGCGTTCGACTTCATGCTGATAGGTCCGCACCAGGCTCGATGTCGTCACATCCGCGAGCTTGCCCGACATGTTGCGGGCAGCGGAGCGCCCAAGCGTTTTACGTCGCTCGATAATCCGACGGGCATCTATCAATTGCTTGCCACGTAACTTGCCGGATTCGTAAGCTTCCTGCAGAGCAGCCTGCATTGCCGTGTCGTCGTCACCGGCGCTGACAATAGACAGTGCGGCGTTGAGTGGAATCCGTCCCTTCTCCACTGCTATGACCAGGCGCTCTTCACCATGATGCAGTAGCATCAGGATACCTTGGACATATGACTGCGTGAGCCCCGTTTTTTCCGCGATCACCTTCGAAGTGTAGCCCTGCTCCTGCAATTGCCGGATGCCGGCGAGGAGTTCGAGTGGTCGGCACTGACGACGCGCAATGTTCTCCGCGAGACTCATGATGAATGCGTCTTCGTCGCTGACATTCACGACCATCGCCGGAATGGTCGTCTCGCCGAGTGACCGAAAGGCCTTAAGCCGCCCTTCGCCGCACACGAGGAGATACTTCTCGACGCCATCGGCAGTGACACGTGGCGTGACCTTGATCGGCTTTTTCAGACCGATCGCCCTGATATTGCCGACGATCTCGTTGAACACGCGGCTATTACGTTCGCGCGGATTGATGACCTCGATCTGGTCGACCGGAATCATGCGTACCTCGCCCGTTTGTAGCTTCAGGTTCATGCCACCCTCCGGAGGCGGGCGCGCTCGGCCATGCCGTAGAGGTATTCCAGCGTGTCAAAACGGTAGCTCTCGAATTCAATCCTGTTCTGGTCGGCGAGGCTGATGCGCGGCTGGCCGAAATCCAGGCGCGGCAGGAGGTAATAATCGAGCGTTGCGGAATTCGCGTGGTCGAGCCTAACCGCTACCGTAATGTCCGGCAGCAGGCTCGCGTCAAACCGGATCTTCCACCGATGTCGCCCATTTTCGTGGGTCTGGCAACGCGCGAGCACCAGGCAGGTAGTGAACTCATGGTTGACTGTGAGCACGTCTGTGGCTGGATCGCGCAGCACCGTGCCACCGAGATCAGCGATCTTCTTCTCCGTCTGCGCAATGATTTCCGGGTGAAGCTGACGGAGGAACCGGTTGGTTTCGAGATAGCGGTAGTCGCGACCAGGCGTGAAACCCACGGTCTGGTATGCGCGGATCAGGCTGCCGAATCTGTACATGTAAACGGAGCTTGATGGCATGCCATCCGTCTCGTCGATAACGAGACCGGACAGGAACCCGCGATCGCGGTACAGGTTTCGCAGTCGCTGAATCAGCTCTTCATTCGAATAGCGCCGGGCACGCGCGCGCATGATGCCCTGCGCTGTGTAAAACACTTCGCTTGCTATGATCGACTGGAATGCACCTTCCTTCCGGATCCACATGTCCGGTGTATTCACGACGCGCATTTTCTTGAGCTTGAACGACACGCGGTTATAAACGTTGTTGCCGATGTATTTCTCGTTGGTCAATACCTCCCGGACAGTCGCACGTGTCCAGTCCCGATCGAGATTTGTGCGAACGCGCATGCCGTTCAGCCGCGCCGCAATTTCATATTCGTTTAACGACTCATCGATAAACCAGTTGTAGATGAGATTGACAATGCGGGTTTCACTCTCGGGACCCGGCCTCAGGATGACGCGATCGGTCTGCAGGCTCTTGTGCTCGCCTCGTTCAAGTTCACCTTTCATGATCCCGTGCTGGTCAATGAGCACGCGGCGCAGACCGTAGCCGGCCGGCCCTCCCTGCCGGAAGCCGAGTTCGATCAACCGGCACTGGCCGGCAAATACCTTGGCCGACAATTCCCGGCTGTATTCGCCGGCCATTGCCCGCTTCACTCCTTTCACGATGGTGGATACCGGCGAGCCGTCGTTTTCGAACTGCTCCGCGCAATAGGCGACCTGAATGCCGGCACGTCGGCAGACATACTCGTAATAGGCGCTTTCGTCCGCGTCCTGAAATCTCCCCCAGCGGCTCACGTCATAGACGAGGATGACCTGAAAATCCGCACAACCGCTTTCCACGTCCTTGATCAGCTGCTGCAGTGCCAGCCGTCCGTCAATACGCAGACCGCTTTTACCCTCGTCGGCGTAGGTGCGAACGATCTCGAGACCGCGCCGCGTGGCGTAATCACGGATCCTGTCGCGCTGGTTCTCGGTTGAGTACTGCTGGTGCTCAGTCGACATCCGGACGTATTCGGCCGCCCGTACCGAGGGGGCCTGCGCGACGACGGTATCGCCTATGTGATCGAGTGACACGGTCCTGCTCCCGCAGCTTCGAATCCTCGCTCCCCTGAGCTTGCGCGTCCGGCATCGTGTCGGACACGCAGATCGTCACTTTCGAAACGCAACCGCGTGACAACTGCGGTGGTGTCTGATTCAGAGCGGGTACAAGGCAAAGGTAGCAGGCGTGGCGCGAAAGTCGATCACGTCATCTCTTTGCAATCACGTATCGGTGGCCCGTTTGGTGTCGACAGTACGGCGATATGGACGGTGCACGCGTTCATCTTTGCAATGCCCGTTTCGACCGCGCGGCGCAGTATGTAGAAGCCTGATGCGAGCGGGTGTAAAGGAGGCGACGCGTCCATGTTTGCAACTGGACTGGAACTTCGTCGTGCATTCCGCTCCCGTTGCATCGCGCAATTGCGCTCCCGGTAGGCCGGGTGCGTCTCGCGGTATTGACGCCAGTAGTCCGGGTGACGAGCACGCCAGTTCGATTGCGCCCGCGCCTGGTTATCGCGGTAGTCGGCGTCGACGCGAAGTCGGCGCCGTTGCCAACGGCGCCGGCGTTCCCGCTGACACGCCGCGGCCGAACAGTACCGTTGATTGGGGACGCGCAAAAGGGGATGAAACGGATTGCCGCAGGCAAGGCAAAGTCGGGCCGATTTCATGATGGCGCTCCACGCGGATGTCATGAGTGGGCCCGTCATGCTCGGGGGAGATCCGGTTCGGTGCCTCCGGGCGGCGGCGACCCACCCGAGAAGATCTTCCCGCTTTCTACGACCGCTGGTTTCCGTTTCGTGGCCCGATCTCATCCCGGCGCGCCCGAGCCGGTGAAAAAGGGGGCTTTTAATTAGGGTCGCACCCAAACGCTACTACTTTGGCGCGCGAGTAGGCCAGTCGCAGGAACTCTGTCACACCCGACAAGACATCTGTGGCGCGGGCCGGCGTAAGTCTTTGATTTTTTGTATGCGCCGTCGCATTAACTGTGGCGCCCTACGGCCACAGAAAGTGAAAACTGTGCCAAGTAAGTGAAAAATTACTGTCACGGATAGTGAAAAAATCCGATGGATCTTAGAAGGCAAACGCCCGGCATGTCCGGGCGTTTGCTTTGATGTGGCGCTCGACGGCGTCCCGGCTTGTGGCGGGTAGCCGAGATTCAACTGTGCTGCGGTTTGCGTGCTGTAAAGCTGCGCGCGATTCTGACCGGTGGAATCGTCGAGCACTAGCTGGTTATACCCCGAGCCTTTATGTTCCTTCGACTTGTAGCCGGACAGCTGGCCCTGCGTGTGCCACTGCGGCGAGCTTGCGGAGTTATAGACGCGACCTGTAATCAGAGGCCGGTCAGGATCGCCGTCAATGTACGTGACGATGGCTGTTGAAGACATCCGTCACGATCTCGTCGACGCTTTTGTCCTGCCAGATACGCTGGTCGCGGCGGAACTTCAGGAAATGCATCCACGACGCGAAGCCGATCTGGTAGCTCGTCAGGCCGCTGTTCGAACCGAGTCGCCGTGCCGTATGCACGTAGCCGTTGTGCGGCAAATACGATTTGTCGGCTTGCTGAATCCAAAGCGTTACCGGTTGGGCAATTAGCTTCTTGAGTTCTATGCCGCCTGCAGCGGATACCACGTCGACGGTGAACTCGAAGTGCCGCCCGATGCGCGAGCGGCCCGCTACGAATTGAGGCACCAATATATTCGCCCCAAGCGGTGTATCCAATTTGAGCAAGCGATCACTTTGCGATAGGCCGCCTGCAATTGTGCTGATAATGTCTTGCGCTCCCATACCGCCTCTTTTTATCCCGTAGCCGAATGCGCCCCCGCACTGCCGCGCGATAATACAAAAATACAGACGACTCCGCCAGCTTGTGAATATAAGAAATTGTAAAGCAGGATTTCTGACTGCACTTAATGCAAGAGGCATATAGGTGAGGTCGTAATTGGTCTTCGGTCAGCCGGGCGACTGGGCAATCCGATCCGATACGGTGTTTCGAGAACGGAGCCGCTGGCGAAGGCGCTTGAACGCCGTGGGCTCCTTTCGGGAGCTTCGGCATAAGGCCATTCATGTATTTTCCACGCCGGTTTCATCACTCATGGATCTATGGGGCATTGCCCCTCCATTTCACATGATGTCCAGCTAATTGCACAGAAGGGAGAAAAAATTTTCCAAATCCAATTGTTAAACAGTAATATTTTCGAGCGACGACGAGTGCGGCGGTCGAGGGAAATTTGCGTCTTTAATAGAATTAATATTCTGGCGGGCTCGACAAGACGACACACGGCGGCATGTGACGACCGCCTGCGACGATTTCAAGGTGATGGACGTGCCCGTCGCACTCGAGGGTGGCAAGACATGGTGTCCGCAGTGCCAGGCACCTATGCCATCTTGCCGAAGGACAGCACACGCCAGCATTTCGGTAAGGCGGTCGCTTATCACGGAGATCCGACCGAGTGCGGTGCGACGCTGATCTCGTCGCTGTGAACGGCGCTCATGGTACCGACGCCTACCTGCTATCCGGGAAGAGCCACGCCTGATGCCTCAGGCAAAACGATCAGGCTGATCCGTCGCCGCTCGCGCTCAACACATTGTTAGCGGATTTCACGCGGCGTGGCTTGAGACCGGCGCTACCGACGGGAGACACGAAGCATGCTTAACAAGTTGATTCACGCGTTCGACTCCGCGTTTGCCTCGCTCTCCTCATCCCACTCGATCCGCTCAAGCAAAGCCCTCAGCTTCGCCCCCCTCGCCGCATTCACCATGCCGACATACGCCACACGCCCCGCAAGATGCGCCCGAAACTCCGGATGATCATCCCGATTCTGTGAGCGCGGCCCATGTCGCACGCAATTGGTCAGCACGGCTTTCAGCGCATCGAACTCCGGCCGCGCCACATTCGCATGGCTGTTGACCACAACGCCGGCCAGATGCTGCCGCGCACTTCGCCGCATCACGCGCGTCTTCCTCAGATTGACGCCGAAGCCTTCTTCAAGAGCAATCGCCGCGACTCGAATGCATAAGCGATCAGCCATACGCGCAAGCTCCTCGTCTCCGGAAAACGCCAGGTCATCGGCATAACGCGTATAAGCCGCCCCGACGGAACGCGCCAGACCCGCCAGCCGAAGATCGAGCCGAAAAGCGCACAGGTTCGCCAACGCCGGTGACGTCGGCGCGCCCTGCGGCAAATGCCGGTTCCGATAGCGCTGCCGCTCCCGCCAATCGATCCGGTCGCGCACATCAGCCGCAAGCAAGCGGCTGCTCGGGATGCGATTGGTACACAGCGCAGTCAATGCCCTTGCGACGGCCCGCGGGTAGCCCAAAGCGTAAAAAGCGGAGTAAACGCGTCCCGCATGAACTGACGCGAAGAAATCGGTCAGATCGAAGCGCATCACCACCGCTTTCCCCACATGCGGCGCGGCAAAAGTCACGATATTCCGGCCATGTCGAAAACCATGCACCGATTCGTGCGCCGGAATACGGTCGATCAAACCCGACAACACTTTGCGTTGCAAAACCCGCAACCGCGGCTTGGGAATCTCGATGATCCGACATCGACCGTCGCGCTTCTCGACCGTCTTGTACGCGTAGTGATGAAGCGGCGTTGCCGCGCTATGCGTCGGCACCCGCCAACGGTCGGCAAACCAGTCCAAATCTCCCGGCTCGATATTTAGCCAGGCGGCCAGATCGCCGAGCGTCGGCAATTGAGGCAACGCCACGCCGTGCAACCACGGCGGAGGCGGGCGCTGAAACGGCGGCCGCGTCAGCACACGAACAACTCTCGGCGGCTGCTCGCTGCGCCACGCTGACACGAAGCCGGGCATCCCGGCCACGACCGTCGCAAGCTCCTTGCGCCCGACGCTATCCCAACGCGCAGCGAATCGCTGCGCTACGTGGCGCGCCAATCCATCCATCCAGCGGGCGCTTTCGCCCAGCACGAGCGTCATCCGCTCGACCATTCCGACGGGCTCAGGCGAGCCCGCCAGCATGGCATCGGCGATCGCGTAGGTGACGTGTTGCAGCGAAGATAACGACATACCAAAGGGAAGGCGGGGCGGCCAGTCAACGCGTCTTGTGCTGCGTGAGCGCTCTTGCGTAAGACGCAACTGAGGCTCATGCGACGAACTGCGGAGTAATGTTGATCCACGGGGTAGCCCCGTGGTGCCCGGAACCTATGTAGCCAGCATCCAGGCGTGCTTGACCAGCCGTCCCGCGTGGCGACGATAAGCGAGTCGGCCGAAGCTTGTCAACGCATAGGCACTGCGAAGGGATTTTTCGCCATGCATGGATGACGTTAATCTGACGGTTGCATCACGCGAGGCGCGAGTTAAAGCGGCAAGGTTTCACAACCTCGCGTGCTTGCAACTTATCCACAACCCCCTCTGGACAACTCTTGTACAAGCCACCTGACACGTTGTGGGTGAAACCTTGATAAAAACGCCCCCTCGCCAGGTCGCACAAAAGTTGTCCCTGGCTCCGTGTTCCTGTCCGAGCACGCTCCGCAGGGTTATCGATTCCGCAGTGCCTTGATCGGTATGCGAAGTTTCAGGTTATCCACAGCAGGATGCGAGGCTTGTTAACTATCACTACGTATACATATACAAAGACTATAAAAACCAGAGAGGCACGCGCGCGGCACGCTGCACAAGCGAGCAGAGCAGAGCAGGCATACGCTCAAGCAAGCGGTAAACAAATCTCCGTGACGAGATCCGCCGGCGCCGTATCCTTCGGGCTATTCAAATACTCTTCGAACACCGGCGCATCGGCCGCTTCTCGCCCCGACTGCACAAGCCACGTTCCGTACAGCCACTCATACGCGGCACGCATATCGCTATAGGGCCCTCGATGCCTCAACACCGCATACTCACCGCCCTTCACGTGCGCCACGGAAACCGGCGGACTCACCGTCACGGATGCCTGAACCGGATGCGGCAACAACACACCGGCGTTGGACCGCAACTCACTCTCCGCGACAACGCCAGGATCGTCGTAGTAAACGCCGATCATGCGCATCTGGCCTGCAAGTAAATTGTGTTTCGCGAGCCAGCCGAACAACGCATCGAACGCTTTACCGATCTGCATATACGGCCCGACGTGATCGACCGACAGAACCTCCATCGGCTCCACGTGACGAATCACCACTTCACGCATCGTCATTTGATCGTCTCCTGATAGCGCCGGACGAAACCGGCTATGGGTGCCTTGCTTGCGATACTGCGCCGGCGGCACGCCGAACACCGCACGAAAGGTGCGAGAAAAAGATTGCAGACTGCTATAGCCGGAGCGCTCGGCGATTTCCGCAATCGGCATCGAACCGTTCGCCAGATAGCCCGCCGCGCGATGCAGCCGTAAACGTCGCACGGTAGTGGCCACCGTCTCGCCATACATCGCCTGATAAATCCGGTGCCAGTGATACGGCGACAAACAGGCGATTTCCGCCAGACGATTAATGTCCAGCGGCTCATCGAGATGATCGTAACTATGGTCGAGCACTCGGCCCAGCCGGGTTTCGTAGCGAGCCCGATTACCTGATTCATTCATGACTGGGTGAATACAAAATGAGCACAAATATTGTCGAACGGATGCGAATGAAAGTACCACGTCCCCGTTTACCAAATCCTGCGAACTTCACTCGAATGCCCGGTGAGCGCAATGCGCAATTAAGTGTGCACTAACACTGAGCCGCCCAGAACTTTGCCGAATTTCGATAACACCTCGAATAATGGCTCACTACTATCGGCTGAAGCCTGTCCGCCCGTGCACCGCAAAGCCTTGCGGCGTCGGGCTGCCGGCACCATCAGGGAGCGTCCGATGAAATCAGAGTCCACCAATCAGCACGTCGGCAAAGTCACGCATCACGAGTTGAAGCAGACGCTCGGCACGTGGCAACTGTGGGGCATCGCGGTCGGCCTCGTCATTTCCGGCGAATATTTCGGCTGGAGCTATGGCTGGGCAAGCGCCGGCACGCTCGGCTTCGTCATCACGGCAATTTTCATTGCCGCGATGTATACGACGTTCATCTTCAGTTTCACCGAGCTCACCACGTCCATTCCGCATGCGGGCGGTCCGTTCGCCTACGCTCGCCACGCCTTCGGCCCGACCGGCGGTTATCTGGCCGGCGCGGCGACGCTGGTGGAGTTCGTGTTTGCGCCGCCGGCCATCGCGCTTGCGATCGGCGCGTACCTGCACGTGCAGTTTCCCGGGCTGGAACCGAAACACGCGGCGATGGGCGCATACCTCGTCTTCATGGCGCTGAATATCGTCGGCGTGCAGATCGCCGCGGCGTTCGAGTTGTGCGTGACGCTGCTTGCGATCTTCGAACTGCTGGTGTTCATGGGCGTCGTGTCGCCCGGCTTTCAGTGGTCGAACTTCACCAAGGGCGGCTGGGCCGGCGCCGACACCTTCAGCATGGGTTCGTTTCACGGCATGTTCGCGGCGATTCCATTCGCCATCTGGTTTTTCCTCGCGATCGAAGGCGTGGCGATGGCCGCCGAAGAAGCCAAGAATCCGAAGCGCTCGATTCCGATCGCCTATGTCGCCGGCATTCTAACGCTCGTGGTGCTTGCCATCGGCGTGATGGTGTTTGCGGGCGCGGCAGGCGACTGGACCAAGCTGTCCAACATCAACGATCCGCTGCCGCAGGCGATGAAATACATCGTCGGCGAACATAGCGGCTGGATGCATATGCTGGTGTGGCTCGGGCTGTTCGGACTCGTCGCGTCGTTTCACGGCATCATCCTCGGCTATTCGAGGCAAATTTTCGCGCTGGCTCGCGCGGGCTATCTGCCGGAATGGCTCTCAAAAGTGCATCCGCGCTTCAAGACGCCGCATCGCGCGATCATTGCGGGCGGCGTGGTCGGCATCGCCGCGATCTACAGCGACGAGCTGATTCAGTTCGGCGGCCAGACGCTGACAGCGAACATCGTGACGATGTCGGTATTTGGCGCTATCGTGATGTATATCATCAGCATGTTGTCGCTGTTCAAGCTGCGCCGCACCGAACCGAATATGGAGCGCCCGTTCCGCGCGCCGCTGTTTCCGGTCTTTCCGGCGTTCGCACTGGTGGCGGCGGTCATCTGTCTGGCGACGATGGTCTACTTCAATTTTCTGGTGGCGATCGTGTTCGCAATCTTTCTCGCGCTGGGCTACGTCTACTTCCTGATGACGCGCCATCAACGCGAAGCCGCGCCGGCGGATGCCTTGCTCGAGGAATGACGGATCGAGCCGCTGCGCAAGCAGCGGCGATGGAGTCGTAAAGATGAGCTACACCGAGACGATCGGCACCCGCACGTATCGCTTTGCCGATCTGAAAACCCTGCTGGCGAAGGCCAGCCCGCAGCGTTCTGGCGACCAGCTGGCGGGCGTGGCGGCGGCGAGCGAGGAAGAACGCGTCGCGGCCAAGATGGCGCTCGCGCAGGTGCCGCTACGCACCTTCCTCAACGAGGCGCTGATTCCCTACGAAAGCGACGAAGTCACGCGTCTCGTGATCGACGATCATTCGCCGCAGGCTTTCGCCGAGATCTCTCACCTCACGGTCGGCGATTTTCGCAACTGGCTGCTGAGCAGCACGACGGATGCCGACGCGCTCACGCGTGTCACCGCGGGCCTGACGCCGGAGATGGTCGCGGCGGTCTCCAAGCTGATGCGCAATCAGGACCTGATCGCGGCGGCGCGTAAACGTCCGGTGATTACGCGCTTTCGCAACACGGTCGGTTTACCGGGGCACATGTCGGTGCGTTTGCAACCCAATCACCCGACCGACGACGTCAAAGGCATTGCCGCATCGATGCTCGACGGCCTGATGTACGGCTGCGGCGACGCGATGATCGGCATCAACCCCGCCAGTGACAATCTCGCCGCGATCACGAAGTTGTTGCTGATGATCGACGACTTCCGCCAACGCTATCAGGTGCCGACACAATCGTGCGTGCTGACTCACGTCACCAACACGATTGCCGCAATCGAAAAAGGCGCGCCGGTCGATCTGGTGTTTCAATCGATCGCGGGCACGGAGAAAGCGAACGCGGGCTTCGGCATTTCTCTCGCGCTGCTGCAGGAAGCGTATGAAGCGGGACTCTCCTTGAAGCGCGGGACAGTCGGCAATAACCTGATGTACTTCGAAACGGGTCAGGGCAGCGCGTTGTCGGCGGATGCGCATTTCGGCGTGGACCAACAGACTTGCGAAGTACGCGCCTATGCAGTCGCACGCAAGTTCAATCCGTTCCTGGTCAACACGGTGGTCGGCTTTATCGGCCCGGAATATCTCTACGACGGTAAACAGATCACGCGCGCTGGCCTTGAAGATCACTTCTGCGGCAAACTGCTCGGCGTGCCGATGGGTTGCGACATCTGCTATACGAACCATGCGGAAGCGGATCAGGACGACATGGACAATCTGCTCACGCTGCTCGGCGTAGCGGGCATCAACTTCATCATGGGCATTCCAGGCGCGGACGACGTCATGCTCAACTATCAGAGCACTTCGTTCCACGACGCGCTGTACGTACGCGACGTACTCGGCTTGCGCCGCGCGCCGGAATTCGAAGAATGGCTGGAGTCGATGCAAATCACCGACGCGCGCGGCGCGTTGCTGAGCGCATCGACGCAACAACCCTTGCTGGAAGGCGCGCGCGACTGGATGGGCATTGCATGAGCGACTTCCTTGAAAAGAACCCCTGGAACGCGCTGCGGCAGTTCACCAACGCGCGCATCGCGCTGGGCCGCGCGGGCAATAGCTTGCCGACCGCGCCGCTGCTCGCGTTCAACCTGTCGCACGCGCAGGCGCGCGACGCTGTGCATCATCCGCTCGATACCGAGGTGCTGCACGAGCAATTGCGCGCGCAAAACTTCAAGACGCTCGACGTGCATAGCGCCGCGCCGGACCGCGAGCATTATTTGCGGCGTCCCGATCTCGGGCGGCGTTTATCGGAAGAAAGTCGCGTGGCGCTGGCAGCGGTGCCGAACGATTCACCCGAAGTGGTCTTCGTGATCGGCGATGGTCTTTCGGCGTTCGCCGCATCGAAGCAATCGATCCCGTTGCTGCAAGCCGTCGTTCCGCGACTCGCGGATTGGAAGATCGGCCCGGTCGTGGTTGCGCGTCAGGCGCGGGTCGCGTTGGGTGACGAGATCGGCGAGTTGCTCGATGCAAAGTTGGTGGTGATGCTGATCGGTGAGCGGCCAGGTTTGAGTTCGCCCGATAGCCTCGGAATTTATCTGACGTACGCGCCGAAAGTCGGCTGTAGCGACGCGCAGCGCAATTGCATTTCGAATGTGCGTCCAGAGGGACTGGACTATCCGTTGGCCGCACACAAGCTGCACTATCTGTTGACGCATGCAAGGCGTTTGGGACTGACCGGCGTCGGCCTGAAAGACGACAGCGATGCGCTGCTGGCAGAGACACCAGCGGCACCCGCCGTCAGCGATGATTCAAACTCAAGCACGCCATAAAGCGATCAAGCATCGGCGCGTTCCACCGGATGCGTTTCCAGCCACGCATTCTCTTCGTCCTCGAAAAGACGGGAGCGCGTCAGAAACCGTAAACCACTGGGCCGCTCCAGAGAAAACATTCCACCATTTCCCGGCACCGCGTCGATGATCAACTGCGTGTGCTGCCAGTATTCGAATTGCGACTCGCTCATGTAAAACGGCACACCCGCAATCGTGCCGAGTTTGACATCGGACGAGCCGACCATGAACTCGCCTTGAGGAAACATCATCGGTGCGCTGCCATCGCAGCATCCGCCGGATTGATGGAACAGCACCTCGCCATGCGCCGCGCGCAACTTGTCGATCAACTCGACAGCGGCAGGCGTTGCGATCACGCGGGCAACTTCCTTCTCGTCAGCCATCACATGCCCTCGCAGAAAAAAGAGCGAGCCGCGCAATGCGGCCCGCTCGAACAGGAACGCGACGCTTAGAAGAAACCGAGCGGCTTGTCGCTATAGCTGACCAGCAGGTTCTTGGTCTGCTGATAGTGGTCGAGCATCATCTTGTGATTTTCACGTCCGATGCCTGATTGCTTGTAGCCACCGAATGCCGCATGCGCCGGATAGGCGTGATAGCAGTTGGTCCACACGCGGCCCGCCTGAATCTGCCGGCCGAAGCGATAGGCACGCGTGCCGTCGCGCGTCCATACGCCGGCACCCAGACCGTAGAGCGTGTCGTTGGCGATCTCGAGTGCTTCTTCTTCGGTCTTGAACGTCGTGACCGACACCACCGGTCCGAAAATTTCTTCCTGGAAGATGCGCATCTTGTTGTGGCCGCGGAACACAGTCGGCTTCACGTAATAACCTTTGCTCAATTCACCGGCGAGCGCATTGCGTTCGCCGCCGATCAGGCATTCGGCGCCTTCCTGTTTGCCGAGGTCGACATACGAGAGGATCTTTTCCAGCTGTTCCTGCGAGGCCTGCGCGCCGATCATCGTCTTCGTGTCGAGCGGATGCCCCTGCGTGATCGCCGCCACGCGCTTGAGCGCACGTTCCATAAAGCGGTCGTAGATCTTTTCATCGATCAATACGCGCGACGGACAGGTGCACACTTCGCCCTGATTCAGCGCGAACATCGTAAAGCCTTCGAGCGCCTTGTCGAAATAGCTGTCGTCGGCGTTCATCACGTCGTCGAAGAAAATATTCGGGCTTTTGCCGCCGAGTTCGAGCGTCACCGGAATGATGTTCTGGCTCGCGTACTGCATGATCAGACGGCCGGTCGTGGTCTCGCCGGTAAACGCGATCTTGGCAATGCGCTTGCTCGAAGCGAGCGGCTTGCCGGCTTCGAGACCGAAGCCGTTCACCACGTTCAGCACGCCTGCTGGCAACAGGTCCTGAATCAGTTCGACGAGCACCAGAATCGAAGCGGGCGTTTGCTCGGCCGGCTTGAGCACCACGCAGTTGCCGGCAGCGAGTGCGGGCGCGAGTTTCCATACGGCCATCAGGATCGGGAAATTCCACGGAATGATCTGGCCGACCACGCCGAGCGGTTCATGAAAGTGATACGCGACGGTGTCGTGATCGATCTCGGAGATCGAGCCTTCCTGCGCGCGCACGGCGCCGGCGAAGTAGCGGAAGTGATCGATCGCGAGCGGTATGTCGGCGGCCATGGTTTCGCGTAGCGGCTTGCCGTTGTCGATCGTTTCGGCCACGGCGAGACGTTGCAGGTTCGCTTCCATCCGGTCGGCAATGCGCATCAGAATGTTCGACCGGTCGCCGGCGGAGGTTTTTCCCCACGCGGCTTTCGCACGGTGCGCCGCATCGAGCGCGAGTTCGACGTCGGCTTCGCGCGAACGTGGGATCGACGTGAAAGCTTCACCGGTGATCGGCGACACGTTGTCGAAGTACTCGCCGCCTACAGGCTTCACCCATTCGCCGCCGATGAAATTCGCATACTGCTTCTTGTACGGGAATTCGGTGGTCAGAAATTGCATCTCTGCGTGATTCATCTGTGTGCTCCTCACATGTTTGAATGGGCTATATTCGGCTCGATGTATCGATTGGCCGCGAGATGCTAGAGCCAGAAGTGTGCCAATGCACCGCGCAGGTGATCCGTGCACACGTAGCAGGCACTCGCGCACGGTATGCGGTGTCACGCTGTTCAACCGGCGCAAGGTGAGCGTTTCGTTTCTGAGCAGAGTGTGCAGCGCTGTTCATCCAATGAACACTGGCTTTGATGTCTACCGATACAAAGGCGCGAGCAGGCATCGGATTCGTTCGGCATGGGAATTGCCTTCTTTTTGCCTTCGATCCTCCTCGATATTCCATTTGGGCAGATCCGGTATGACGATCGACACTCTCAGCGACACCCTGACCAGTCCAACGCTCACGCCGCAGCCGAGCTTCCGTGTGCAGACCTGCGTCGCGCACGACGCCGACGAACAGGCGCGCAATCTTCATGGCTGGAGTCAGACCTACGACCAGTTGACGGCAGGATGTTTTGTCGGCGGCTTGACGGAACTGTGCCTCGATCACATGCAGGTGTTCGTCGAAACGACCAGCCACACGCTGCGGCAAACCTGCGAAGTGCAAAAGGACGCGTACTGGTTCGGTGTCCCGACTTGCCCCGCGGGTTCGGGACGCATCGACGCTCAGGTGATTGCCGGCGATGCGCTCGCGTTTCGTCCAGGCGGCATCGAATTCGAACTGCTGACCTCAGCGGGTTACGAGATTTTTGGCGTGGTGGTCAAAGGCGAAGTGCTGCGCCGTTACGCGGCGGAAGTCGAGCGCGTCGGTCTGGCGGATCATGTGCCGAATACGCCGGTCGTGCCTATCGGCATGGCTCGCAAGCAGCAGTTGTGCGCCACGCTGCGTCAATTGCTCGACGATGGCGCGGCGCGCGGCACGCCGCTCTCTTCGGTCGCGCGCAACAATCTGCAGGCGTCGGTGCTGGCTTCGCTCTTCGACGTCGGCGCGTTGCCGGCGTCGGAGCCGGTCGCGATGCCGGCGCGGCCACGCCGTCAGTCGATCGTGTCGGAAGCGCGCGACTATGTGCTGGTCAATCGCGAGCGGGCAGTGAGCGTGCCGGAGTTGTGCGAGCAGCTGCACGTGAGTCGGCGCACGCTGCAGTACTGCTTTCAGGACGTGCTCGGCATGGCGCCCGCCACGTATCTGCGCGCAATCCGTCTGAATGGCGCGCGGCGCGATCTGTCGAATGCGTCGCGCGAATCACGCTCGGTGCAGGACGTGGCGGCGGCGTGGGGCTTCTGGCACTTGAGCCAGTTCGCAACGGATTACCGGAAGCTGTTCGGCATGCGGCCCTCGGATACGTTGAAGGCCGCGATCGGTTCGCATCACCACCCGATCGCGGATGAGCGCTCGTTCGCGCATTGACTTCAAGGCGCGCGTCGCGCAGTCGCTATGCGGGCGCGCGCTCATTTGCGCAATAGCCGCAAGCCGTTCGCCACCACTAGCAGGCTCGCACCCACGTCGGCGAACACGGCCATCCACATCGTGCCCAGACCCATTACGGTCAGCACGAGGAAGACGCTCTTGATGCCGAGCGCGAGCGTGATGTTCTGCACCAGCACCGAATGCGTCGCCTTCGACAGACGAATGAACGACGGAATCTTGCGCAGGTCGTCGTCCATCAGGGCGACGTCGGCGGTTTCGATCGCCGTGTCGGTGCCCATCGCGCCCATCGCGAAGCCGATGTCGGCGCGCGCCAGTGCAGGCGCGTCGTTGATGCCGTCGCCGACCATGCCGACCGTCGCGCCGTCGTCCGACCACTGCGCGACTGCGTTTAGTTTGTCTTCCGGCAGCTGATTGCCGCGCGCTTCGTCGATACCGACCTGTTGCGCGATCGCGGCGGCGGTGTGCGGGTTGTCGCCGGTGAGCATGGCCGTGCTCACGCCGAGCCGCTGCAATTCGGCGATGGCCGCGCGGCTCGTCTCCTTCACCGTATCGGCGACCGCGAACAGCGCGAGCACGCGTTCGGCGTCCACCAGCATCACGACGGTCTTGCCTTGACTTTCGAGCGTATCCAGCCGCGCTTCGAGCGACGCGGAGCAGTGTCCCAGTTCTTCGATCAGCCGATGATTGCCGAGCCAGTACGGCACGCCGTCTATCTCGCCACGCACGCCGCGTCCCGCGATTGCCTCGAAGGCTGCGACTGTGACGTGCGTCAGGCCATCGGCCTTGGCTGCCGTCGCAATCGCCGTCGAGACAGGATGATCGGAGCGCCCCGCAAGACTCGCCGCAAGCGTGCGGCAACGCAGGGCGTCGATCTCAGCGAGTATTTCGAACTCGGTCTGCACGGGCTTGCCGTGAGTGAGCGTGCCGGTTTTGTCGAGCGCGAGCTGCGTCAGCTTGCGGCCTTGCTCGAGATAGGCGCCGCCTTTGATCAGAATGCCTTTGCGGGCCGCCGCAGCGAGACCGCTGACGATGGTCACCGGCGTCGAGATCACGAGCGCGCACGGGCAAGCGATCACCAACATTACCAGCGCCTTGTAGACCCACGCCTGCCACGATCCGTCGAACAGCAGCGGCGGCACAATGGCCACCGCAAGCGCGACGGCGAACACGATTGGCGTATACACGCGGGCGAACTGGTCGACGAAGCGCTGCGTCGGCGCCTTGGTGCCTTGCGCTTCCTCGACTGCGTGGATGATGCGCGCGAGTGTCGTGTTGCTGGCCGCGGCGGTGACGCGATAGTCGAACGAGCCGGTCTGATTGATCGTGCCGGCGAACACCGCGTCGCCCACGGCTTTACCGACCGGCAGGCTCTCGCCGGTGATCGGCGCCTGGTCCACGCTCGAGCGGCCCGCGACGATTTCGCCGTCGAGTGCGATCCGCTCGCCCGGCTTCACGCGAACCACCGCGCCGAGCGCAATCGCCTTGAGATCCACTAGTCGCCAATTGCCGTCGAGTTGCTGCACGCTCGCCTGTTCAGGCGTGAGTTGCATCAAACCCTGGATCGCATTGCGGGCGCGGTCGAGCGATCTCGCCTCGATCAGTTCCGCGATGGTGAAGAGCACCATGACCATCGCGGCTTCCGGCCATTGGCGCAGGATCAGTGCGCCGGTTACCGCGATGCTCATCAGCGCGTTGATGTTCAGGTTGCCGTTGCGGATGGCGAGCCAGCCCTTCTTGTACGTCGTGAGGCCGCAGGAGAGGGTGGCGAGGATCGCCAGACCCGCAGGCAGCCAAACCGGTGCGCCGAGCCAGCCAGCGGCCTCTGAGCCTGCCGCAGCCACGCCGGCGAGCGCCAGCGGCCACCACGGCTTGCTCGGCGCGCGCGGGGCGGCCGTGGGCGCGGCGTTCGGACCGGTGTCGGCGAGTTCGGGCGTGAAGTCGAGCGAGCGCAGCGCGGCGAGGATCGAGTCGAGCGCCTCGGGCGCGTGGACGACCGTCAGAACCCGCTGCATCAGGTTGAAATCCATGCTGCGCACGTGTGGCATGCGGCTGAATTTCTTGCGGATCAGCGCTTCCTCGGTCGGGCAATCCATCTGCATGATGCGGATGGCGGTGCGCATGTTGTTGCTGCCGATGGCTTCCGACGGCGGCAGCGGGGCCGGCGCGGCTACGGCTGCCGCTGTTGCTGCCCTTGCTCCGCAGCACGCCGCATCGGCATGACTGTGGGCGGGTGCGTGGCTGTGGCCGTCGTGAGCATGGTCGTGATCGTGCGCATGGTGGCGATGACCGCGGGTCCCGGCGTCGTGGGCATGCGTGTCCCCTTCGTGCCCGTCCGCAGGGGCTTTCGCCTGCTCGAGGTGGTCGGCGTCGGCGTGGTCGGCTTGAGGCATGGTGGCTTCCTGGTTCGATTTGTGGTCTAGTAAACACCCTGAAGCCACTACAAGGTCAAGGCCGCCATCCGGAGGGTCCATGAAAATCGGCGAATTGGCGAAAATCGCCCATTGCACGACCGAAACCATCCGTTTCTACGAAAAAGAGGGCTTGTTGCCCGAAGCGGAGCGCACCGAGGCCAATTACCGCAGTTACACGGCAAAGCACGTCGAACGGCTGCGTTTCATCCGCAATTGCCGCGCGCTCGACATGACCCACGACGAAATCCGTGCGCTGCTGCGTCTGACCGACGCACCGGCGGACGGCTGCGGCGGCATCAATGCCTTGATCGACGAGCACATTGCGCACGTCGACATGCGCATCGACGAACTGAAGCAGCTGAAAGTGCAATTGACTACCTTGCGCGAGCAGTGCCACGGCGAACAGGCCGTGGAAGACTGCGGCATCGTGCAGGGCCTCACCGAGATGGATGTGAGCGCGCCGCGGGCGCGGCATACGCATCTGGGTTGACGTGGATCAGCCGTCGCCACCTTGGCAGCAACCGTCCCATTCACGGCGGGCCGTCCGTACGGCCTGCCGGACAAGCAATCGAATCCAGTTGGAGAATCAAACGTGTTTACCTGTAGAAACCAGTCCTGCCAGGCGCAGTGGGAGCAATCGGACGTCGTCATCAAGAACGAAGGGCAGGGCCTCCTGTTCCGTTGCCCGATGTGCGGCGCGCGCAATTACGTCGAGCGTTTCGACGGGGACGATGGCTCGGTGCTATACGAGCAGATCGAAGGCCGTCCCGACACCGGCCCGATGGCCGAATAATAGTTGTCCCTAGCCGCCTATCCGCTTTGCGAGTCATCACCCTATGAACAGTCCCACCACCGCCGGCGCGCCGTTTAGCCAGCTACCGCTGCCGCCCGCGACGCTCGCCAACCTGACGCAGCTCGGCTACGTCGAGATGACGCCGATTCAGGCCGCAAGTCTGCCGATCGCGCTCGCCGGCCACGATCTGATCGCCCAGGCGAAAACCGGCAGCGGCAAGACGGCGGCGTTTTCGCTAGCACTGCTGGCGCGTCTCGACGCACGCAACTTCGCCGTGCAGGCGATGGTGCTGTGCCCCACGCGCGAACTCGCCGATCAGGTCACGCAGGAAATCCGCCGCCTCGCGCGCGCCGAAGAGAACATCAAGGTGCTGACGCTGTGCGGCGGCACGCCCATGCGTCCGCAAACGGCCAGCCTCGAACACGGCGCGCACATCGTGGTCGGCACGCCGGGCCGCATCATGGATCACCTCGAGCGCGGCAGCCTGCCGCTGCAGTCGCTCAACACGCTGGTGCTCGACGAAGCGGACCGCATGCTCGACATGGGTTTCTTCGACGATATCGCCACCGTCGTGAAGCAATGCCCGAAAGAGCGCCAAACGCTGCTGTTTTCGGCAACGTATCCCGAAGGCATCGTCAAACTGAGCCAGCAATTCCTGCGCAATCCGAAGGAAGTGAAGCTCGCCGAAAGGCATGACAACACCAAGATTCGTCAGCGCTTCTATGAAGTGACCGAAGACGGACGGCTGCACGCCGTCGGTCTGTTGCTGAATCACTATCGTCCGGTGAGCACGCTGGCGTTCTGCAACACCAAGCAGCAATGCCGCGATCTGCTTGACGTGCTGCGCGCGCAGGGTTTTCATGCGCTCGCGTTGCATGGCGAACTCGACCAGCGTGAACGCGACCAGGTGCTGATCCAGTTCGCCAACCGCAGTTGCTCGGTGCTGGTCGCCACCGACGTCGCCGCGCGTGGCCTCGACATCGCTCAGCTCGAAGCGGTGATCAACGTCGACGTGACGCCGGATCCGGAAGTGCATGTGCACCGCATTGGCCGTACGGGCCGCGCCGATCAGGAAGGCTGGGCGCTGAGTTTGGCGAGCATGAACGAGATGGGCCGCGTCGGCAGTCTCGAGCAGGCGCAAAAGCGGGAGGTGGAATGGCACAAGCTGTCCGAACTCACCGCAGCGAGCAATGAGCGGCTGCTGCCGCCCATGGAAACGCTGCAGATTCTCGGCGGCCGCAAAGAAAAGATCCGTCCGGGCGATGTGCTCGGCGCACTGACCGGCGAGGCGGGTTTCGCCGGCTCGCAGATCGGCAAGATCAACGTGACGGAAATGTCGACCTATGTGGCTGTGGAACGCAGCATCGCGCGTGAAGCGCTGCGCAAGCTCAGCGCCGGCAAGGTGAAGGGCAAGAAAGTCAAAGTCCGCATGATGGACGACGCCTGATAGACGGCGAGGCCGGTCACGAGCGCTTCGCTTGTGACCGGCCGCATCACATTACGTCATACCTCTGCAGTTTTCCGCGTTCTCCGCGCAGTCCCGTTTCTCCCCCGAAAGTACCGATCAGACCGGCTTTGCGCGCGGCGGCGCGCCTTCGCGTAAGGCATGAGGTAAACGCATGCCGCGCATGACAAAGTTTCGATTGTGACGGTTCTTTGGCTGATGCCTAATCACCAAACCGGAAGGGACCGCCGCGCAGCGGGCTGTTCCGTGAATCCGCTGCCGGATGGAGAAAGGGAGAAAGCCTTATGCAGAGCGCCACGCAAGCCCGCTCGAAATTGCCTGACGTAGGCACGACGATTTTTACCGTGATCGGCCAACTGGCCGCTCAGCACGACGCGCTGAATCTGTCGCAAGGCGCGCCGAATTTCGCGCCGGACGCCAAACTGATCGACGGCGTTGCGCAAGCCATGCGCGCCGGTCATAACCAGTACGCGCCGATGGCCGGCATTGCCGCCTTGCGCGAAGCGCTCGCCGACAAGGTCGCCACGCTGTACGGCGTGCGCTACGACCCGGCGAGCGAAGTCACCGTGATCGCCAGCGCGAGCGAAGGTCTGTATTCGACGATCAGCGCATTGGTGCATCCGGGCGACGAAGTGATCTACTTCGAGCCCTCGTTCGACAGCTACGGTCCGATCGTGCGGCTGCAAGGCGCCACGCCCGTGCCGATCAAGCTGTCGTTAAGCGACTTCCGCGTGAACTGGGACGAAGTCGCCGCCGCGATCACGCCAAAGACGCGCATGATCATCACCAACACGCCGCACAATCCGACTGCGACCGTGTTCAGTGAGGCCGATGTAGAGCGCCTGAAGGCCGTTACGCGCAACACCGATATCGTGATTCTTGCTGACGAGGTCTACGAACACGTGGTGTTCGACGGCGCAAAACATCAGAGCATGGCGTGCCATTCCGAACTCGCGGAACGCAGCGTGATCGTCTCGTCGTTCGGTAAGTCGTATCACGTGACCGGCTGGCGCGTCGGCTACTGCCTCGCGCCCGCTGCCTTAATGGACGAGATTCGCAAAGTCCATCAGTTCATGGTGTTTTCCGCCGATACGCCGATGCAGTACGCGTTCGTCGACGCATTGGCCAATCGCGAAAGCTACCTCGGCTTGTCCGCGTTCTATCAGAAGAAGCGCGATCTGCTCACGGAAGCACTGCGCGATTCGCGGTTCGAGTTGTTGCCGAGCGAAGGCAGCTTCTTCATGCTCGCGCGTTTTCGCGGCTTCTCCGATGAAAGCGATAGCGATTTCGTGTTGCGTCTGATTCGCGATGCACGTGTCGCGACTATTCCGCTGTCGGCGTTCTACACCGATGGTACGGACTCCGGCTTGATCCGCCTGAGCTTCTCGAAAGACGATGCGACCTTGATCGAAGGCGCGCGGCGTCTCTGCGAGATCTGATCGGAAAGACAACACGGCGCCACGCGACAGCTCCATTATTGAACGCAGTATGATCGTCGCGCGGGCACGCATCAGCGAGCCGCAAGGCGGCGTGACAACAAAATCGAAGGAAAAGGGACCTGCTATGAAATTGCTCAAGCCTCTTTTGGCGCTGGCCTGTGCGTTCGCGGCGCTCGCGGCGTCGGGTGCAAGCGCTGCCGATACGCTGCGTTTCGGCCTCGAAGCGCAGTATCCACCGTTCGAATCGAAAGGCCCGAACGGCGAGTTGCAAGGCTTGGATATCGACGTCGGCAATGCGGTTTGCGTGGCCGCCCATATGACGTGCAAATGGGTCGAGACCTCGTTCGACGGGCTGATTCCCGCGCTGCAGGGCCGCAAGTTCGACGCGATCAATTCGGCGATGAACGCAACCGACGCGCGTCGTCAAGCGATCGATTTCACCGCCGTTGTGTATCGTGTGCCGACGCAGTTGATCGCCAAGCGCGACAGCGGTCTGCTGCCGACGCCGGCCTCGTTGAAGGGCAAGCGCGTGGGCGTGTTGCAGGCGTCGATTCAGGAAACCTTCGCGAAGGCGCATTGGGAATCGGCGGGCGTGACCGTCGTGCCGTATCAGGACCAGAACCAGGTTTATACGGATCTCGTGGCGGGGCGTCTGGACGCGACGCTCGTGCTGGCGCCGGCCGGACAGGCCGGCTTTCTGTCGAAGCCGAGCGGTGAAGGTTACGCTTTCGTTGGCGAGCCGGTGCGCGACGACAAGATTCTCGGCAGCGGCATTGCATACGGAATTCGCAAGGGCGATACGGCATTGCGTGACCGCTTGAATGCGGCAATCGCTAAGGTGCAAGCCGACGGCACGGTGAAGACGCTGGCCACGAAATATCTCGGCAACATCGACGTGTCGGCGAAGTAATCTTTCGCGTATCTGCGTGCGCCTCGGTGTCCGGGTTGTTCGTGAGGCTGCTTGTTGATGGTGCGTTTGGCGGCTACGATACGTAGGCTTTGCTTCGGCGAAGCCTACGCAAATATCGGAGAGCGCGCTAAATGGGCGAGATCATCGAGGCGGCACTTCAGGCGAAACGCGCTTCTGCGCCGCGGTTCTGGCGCGATGACGCGTTGCCGTTCATCGAGGTACGTTCCATTGAAGACGGTCGCGACGTCTGCTACGCGAAACACTCGCACGAAACCTTCTCGATTGGCGCAGTCACCGGCGGCCGCAGCGAATATCTGAATCGCCACGCGCGTGAATGGATCGGCGCGGGCGCAGTCGTCATGATGAATCCGGACGACGTGCATGCGTGCAATCCGGTAGCCGACGAACGCTGGTCGTATCGCATGATGCATGTCGATGTGGCGTGGCTCACGGGCTTGCAGCATGAGTTGGGTTTCAGCGAGAACCACGCGTTTCGCGCGTTCTCGCAGACCATGACAACGGACGCCGGATTGTTCAACGGCTTGAACCGGCTGCACGCGATTCTTGTCGACGGCGAAGCCGACATGCTGCGCAAGCAAAGCGCGGCCATCACCTTTTTCTCCGAAGTACAAAACACACTGAACCCGGCGGTCGTGCCGGATCATGATGCGAGCCGCCAACTCACGCGCGCGGCGGAATTCATTGCGGAAAACTGCACGCGGTCGCTGAAGCTGGAGGACATTTGCGAGGCGGCTGGTTTGTCCGCGTCGCATCTGATTCGCGCGTTCAGGCAACGCTATGGCATGACGCCGCACGCCTATCTGATCAACCGGCGTATTCAATACAGCCGCGCGCAACTCAGGCGCGGACGTGTGATCGCCGATGTCGCACTCGACGCCGGTTTTGCGGACCAGGCGCATTTGCAGAGAACCTTCAAGCGGCTGGTCGCGGCGACGCCGGGACAGTATCGCAGTTGAAACCTTGGGCCGCGAGGCGTCTTCACGCCACAAGCAGATAAAGCGCGCTCGCCGCGAGCAATGCCGCCATCACGCGATTGAAGCACCTCACATGCTGCGGCCGCTGCAAGTGTTTGCGCAGGAACGTGCCTGCGTACGCCCAACTGGCGATCGAGACATAGCAGATCACGAAATACACGACGCTGAATTGCCAGACGAGCCTGCCGTCGCCGTCCGCCGCGTAGGCGCCCATGCCGGCCAGCGACGCGAGCCAGGCTTTCGGATTGAGCCATTGCATCGCCGCGCCGTACGCGAAGGAGGGTCCGCGAGCCGGTTTGTTCGCGCCGAGTTGGCCGTCGTCGGTGGCGAGTTTGCAGGCCATGTAGAAGAGGAAAGCTACGCCCGCCAATTTGACGACGGTGATCAGGTTGGGGAAATGCGCGAGCAGTTCATGCAGCCCCAGGCCGATCAGCAAAAGCAGCACGGTGAAACCGATGGTCGCGCCGGTGACATGCCGCATGCTCGCGGCAAGCCCGTGCTGCGCGCCGGCGCTGAGTGCCACGATATTCACCGGGCCCGGCGAAATTGAGCTGGCCAGCGCAAAGGCGGCCATGGAGAGTAAAGCGGTCATCGGATGCCTCAATACGGATGTGTGCAGGATTTGCGACGGTCAACGGTATCGGGCGAAGCGGTGGGGTGTATTGAAGGAAATTGCTGTGGGCTGGCGATATGCAGTGTGTGAGCAGCCCGAAACGCAAAAAGCCCGGTCGCATGGACCGGGCTTTTTGCTTTGAATCTTTGGTGGGGCGTGAGTGACTCGAACACTCGACCTACGGATTAAGAGTCCGCTGCTCTACCAACTGAGCTAACGCCCCCAACAGAAGCGAAATTATGCAGAAATTTTTCGGGCTTGCCAAGTCCCTTTAGCAGATTTCTTAAAAATATTCGCATCCGCGGCCCCGAGGCATTCCTCGACGGGCGCGCTGTCGTGAAAAAAGCGCTGGCTGCATCGTCCCGGTATCATGTCGCGGAACACCTTGCCGCACGAAGCCTCGCGCGGCTTTCGAGCGGGGATTTCCATGGATGACAAAGAGATTATCGAGTTGCTCGACCGCATCCTCGCGCCGTGGGTGCGTGCGCTCACGCTGACGCCGGTCAAGGTCGATGAGGAAGCCGCCACGCTGCGCCTACCGTTTTCCGGCGGCCTGCGTCATGCGGGCGGCGTGATTTGCGGGCAGGTGTTCATGGCCGCGGCGGATACGGCCATGATCGTCGCCATTTCAGCCGCGCTCGGCGGTTTCAAGCCGATGACGACGGTCTCGCTCAACATCAATTTCATGCGCGCGGTGCGCAAGGGCGACGTGCTGATCACCGCGCGCGTGCTGCGCATGGGCCGCAATCTGGTGTTCGGCGAAGTCGAGTTATTCGACGAATCCGGCAATATGGCCGTTCACGCCACCACCACCTACGCACTGCTCGACTAGACGGGCCAAAAGAGCCGCATTAGAGGAAACATCAGGATGTTCGATCAGGTCGTATTCGCCGGCGGCGGCAATCGCTGCTGGTGGCAGGCGGGTTTTTGGGATGTGATACAGCCGGAGCTGCGGATCCGGCCGCGCGTCATCACCGGTATTTCGGCCGGCGCCGCCACTGCGTGCATGCTCTACACGCGCGATTCCGACTGGGTCATGCGCTATTACGAAGACGCGCTACGCCACAACACCCGTAATGCCTACTGGGGCAATCTGCTGCGCGGCGAGTCGGTGTTTCCGCATTACCGGATCTACCGTCAGGCGCTGCTCGACATCTACGGTGAGAAGTTTTCGACGCTCGCCGATGCGCCGGAAATCCGCATCGGCGTATCCCATCTGCCGCGCTGGCTCGGCGCGCGAAGCGCGGTCGCGGCGGGCCTGATTGCGTACAACATCGAAAAATACGTGCGCAAGACGCTGCATCCGACGCTCGGTCAGACGCTCGGCTTTCATCCGGAATTCGTGCGCGCACAGGATTGCGCCAGCGTCGAGGATCTGGCGGATCTGATTTTGCAGTCGTCGAGTACGCCGCCGTTCACGCCGGTTTTGCGACGCAACGGCCGGCCGGTGCTGGACGGCGGGATGGTCGACAACGTGCCGGTGGGCGCGCTCGACGCCGAGGCGCCGGGCAACGTGCTGGTGATGGTCACCCGCCTCTATCCTCGCCCGCAGATGTTCGTCGTGCCGCACGGCGCGCAGCAACGGCTCTACGTGCAGCCGTCGCGCAAGGTGCCGATTTCCAGCTGGGACTACACGAGTCCTTCGCAGATGGTGCACGCGTACAACCTTGGCCGTACCGATGGCGAGACCTTCCTCGAACGCATGCCCGATCTGCTGGAAGCCGGCGCGCACGAAGCGGCGCGGTAAATTGAGCGACAGCGGCGGCGCGTCAGCGCGAAAGCCAAAAAGCGATAAGAGCGCCGCGCGAATTCGCACGACGCTCCTATCGCCGTAAAAAACCGGTGGCTCTTAACGCCGCCGACCGCCCTGCAATGCTTCCGGATTCGCCACGCTGCTCGTATCGCCTGCGTCGAAAGCCAGAATGTTCTTGAATGCCGCGGTGAAATACTGCTCGTAGCTTTCGCGTTCCACATAGCCGATGTGCGGCGTGCAAATCACGTTTTCCATGCGCAGCAAGCTGTAGCCCTGCAGAATCGGCTCGCTTTCGTAGACGTCGATCGCGACCATGCCGGGACGGTTGTGCGACAGCGCATTCACCAGCGCGTTTTCGTCGAGCAACTCGGCACGGCTCGTGTTCACGAGCAGCGCGGTCGGCTTCATCCGCATCAGGTCTTCCTGCTTGACGATGCCGCGCGTGTCGTCGTGCATGCGCAAGTGCAGCGACAGTACGTCGCTCTGCTCGAACAGTGCCTCGCGGCTCTCCGCCACACTATAACCGTCCGCTCGCGCGGCTTCGCGCGAATGCTCGCGGCCCCAGATCAGCACGTTCATGCCGAATGCCTTGCCATAACCGGCCACCAGCCTGCCGATCTTGCCGTAGCCCCAGATTCCCAGCGTCTGGCCACGCAATACCTGGCCCAAACCGAAGTTCGGCGGCAGCGCCGATGTCTTCAAGCCCGACTGCTGCCAGGCTCCTTGCTTAAGGTTTGCTACGTATTGCGGAATCCGCCGTTGCGCCGCCATGATGAGAGCCCACGTCAACTCGGCGGGCGCGAACGGTGAGCCGGTGCCTTCAAGCACGGCAATGCCGCGCTCGGTACATGCGTTCAGATCGATATGGCTCGAGACCTTGCCGGTCTGACTGATCATGCGCAGACGCGGCAGTTTATCGAGGAGTTGCGAGCTGATGCGGGTACGTTCGCGAATCAGGACGAGGGCGTCGACTTCGGAAAGACGGCTTGCCAACTGGCCGAGACCGCGGACGGTGTTATTGAAGACCTTGACCTCATGGTCGGCCAGCAAATGAAAGCAGTCGAGCTTGCGAACGGCGTCCTGATAATCGTCGAGGATGGCAATCTTCATGGTATGTGTCTTGCGACGCACCTTGGTGGTGCGGAACGGAGTGTTATGCTGACTGTCCCATCATGTGACCTAGGTCACATGCCGGTCTGGCTGAATGGCTTACCGTAGTAGCTACCGCACAGAATGGCAGCGCCACGGCAAGGCCGATTGACATCGTTTTTAACAGTTTGTTGCGTGTTGAGGCAAGCCGCTTTACAGACGGTTGCAGAAGCCCGTCGGCTGGCGCCTCCGCTCAACAGGCTTTGTAGCCCGGAACGACCTGCACAATTGTGCGTCGGGTGGCAGCAACCCGGCGTGAAGAATTGAATGCCTCTCGCATGCTGCGTCTCTGGGCTCGTACCGTTTTTCTATTGCTTTTCAAAACGGAGACAAGTCGATGAACCACCCCTCATTCGAAGGACAGCCCACAATCGAGGCGCCCGCGTGGGTCAAACACCGAAAGCTGATCGAGTGGGTCCGGCGCGTTGCCGCGAAGACCAAGCCCGACAGGATCGTCTGGTGCGACGGTTCGCAGGAGGAATACGACCGGCTTTGTGCCCAGATGGTCGAAGCAGGCACACTCAAGAAGCTCAATCCCGCCAAACGCCCCAATTCTTATCTTGCATGGTCCGACCCGTCCGATGTGGCGCGCGTCGAAGATCGCACCTTCATCTGCTCGCAGCGCCGCGAAGACGCAGGTCCCACCAATAACTGGATCGCACCGGCCGAGATGCGCTCGACCCTCGACGGCCTGTTCGAAGGCGCCATGCGCGGCCGCACCATGTACGTGGTGCCGTTTTCGATGGGCCCGCTCGGTTCGCCGATCGCGCACATCGGCGTCGAACTGAGCGACAGCCCGTACGTGGTCACCAACATGCGCATCATGACGCGCATGGGCCGCAAGGTTTACGACGTGCTCGGCGAAGACGGCGAGTTCGTGCCGTGCGTCCACTCAGTTGGCGCGCCGCTCGCCGCCGGCGCGAAAGACGTCTCGTGGCCTTGCAACGAAACCAAATACATCGTCCATTTCCCTGAATCGCGCGAAATCTGGAGCTATGGCTCGGGCTATGGCGGCAACGCGCTGCTAGGCAAAAAGTGTTTCGCGTTGCGCATCGCCTCGACCATGGGCCGCGACGAAGGCTGGCTCGCCGAACACATGCTGATTCTCGGCGTGACCTCGCCGGAAGGCCGCAAGCATCATGTCGCGGCGGCGTTTCCGTCGGCGTGCGGCAAGACCAACTTTGCGATGCTGATTCCGCCGGAAGGCCTGAACGGCTGGAAAATCTCCACGATCGGCGACGATATCGCCTGGATCAAACCGGGCAAGGACGGCCGCCTATACGCGATCAATCCGGAAGCCGGCTACTTCGGCGTGGCGCCGGGCACGAGCGAGAAGACCAACTTCAACGCCATGGCCACGTTGAAGGAGAACGTGATCTTCACGAACGTCGCGCTCACCGACGACGGCGACGTCTGGTGGGAAGGCATGACGGACGATGCGCCCGCGCACCTGATCGATTGGCAAGGCAAGGACTGGACACCGGCCAGCGCAAAGGAAAGCGGCCGCAAGGCCGCGCACCCGAACGCGCGCTTTACGGCGCCGGCCTCGCAATGCCCGTCCATCGATCCCGACTGGGAAAATCCGGCGGGCGTCGCGATTGACGCGTTCATCTTCGGCGGGCGCCGCTCTACCACCGTGCCGCTCGTCACCGAGGCGCGCAACTGGGTGGAAGGCGTCTACATGGCCGCGACCATGGGCTCCGAAACGACCGCCGCCGCGGCCGGCCAGCAGGGCGTGGTGCGCCGCGATCCATTCGCGATGCTGCCGTTCTGCGGCTACAACATGAGCGACTACTTCGGTCACTGGCTGAAAACCGGCGAGCGTCTGGAGCAATTGAAGGCGAAGCTGCCGAGAATCTTCTGCGTCAACTGGTTCCGCAAGGGCGCGGACGGAAAGTTCGTATGGCCGGGCTTTGGCGAGAACATGCGGGTGTTGAGCTGGATGGTCGGCCGGATCGAAGGCTCGGCTCAGGGTGAGGAACACGCTTTCGGCGTGTCGCCGCACTACGAGGACATCGACTGGAGCGGGCTGGATTTCAGCCGCGAGCAATTCGAGCAGGTCATTTCCGTCGACGACGCAGCCTGGCGCGCAGAACTGGCGCTGCACGCCGAGCTGTTTGACACATTGCAGCAAGGCCTGCCGCCGGCGCTGACCGAGGCCAAACGCGCGCTCGAAGAGAAGCTTGCCGCCTGAACAGGTGAGTGTTCACTTCGCATGGAAACCGCCTTCGGGCGGTTTTTTATTGCAATCTGTGCCGCGTGACAAGTTTTCTGATTTTTACAGCGTCGGCGCCATCTGGCGTCTGTTCGAACAAAAAAGACAGTTCAAGCTGCACTGCAGCAGATTGTTTCCTTTCGAGGAACAATCGATGGTCACGCCCCACATTGGGGAGCACAGTCGCACAAATATTGACAATATTTCCGCTTTCGCGGGCAACTTCTGCATGATTTCGCGAGTCGTAGGAGAATTCCAAGTTCGCTTCACTGGTTTTCACTAATTGTCAGGAAGCTGTAACACGGCAGGAGTTGTCCTATGGATCATTTGCAGTCGATGCGAGTTTTCGTCAGAGTGGCGGATCTCGGCAGTTTTGCCCGCGCTGCGAGCGCGATGGATATTTCCAACGCAGTTGCCACCCGTCACGTTGCCGACCTCGAAGGCCGTCTAGGTACGCGGCTGCTCAATCGCACCACCCGCAGCTTGTCTCTGACCGAATCAGGTCAGGTTTATCTCGAGCGCGCGCGCCAGATTCTCGACGAGCTGGAAGACGTTGAGCAGATGGTGGTCGCGCGCAATCACGAACCCGTCGGCACCTTGCGAATCGTCGCGCCGGTCGTGTTCGGGTTGCACAATCTGGCGCCCGTGCTCCAGACGTACGCGGAGCGCTATCCGAAAGTCATTCCCGATGTCACGCTGGTCGACCGTCAGGTGGATCTGGTCGAAGAAGGCTTCGACGTGGGCGTGGTGATCGCGCGGCAAATGCGCAGCGCAAGTATCGTCACGCGGCGCCTCACCACGGGCTGCATGACGGTGTGCGCCACGCCGGCTTATCTGGAGAAGCACGGCATGCCCACGCGTCCGGAGCATCTGCTCGAACATCCGTGCCTGAGCCTGCCCTCCGAATATTGGGGCGACGAGCGCGTGTTCACCGGCCCGGAAGGGGAGGTGCGCGTGCGTCCGTCCAACGTGATCGTCGCGAACAATACGGAGATGCTGCGTCAGTTTGCGTTGCTCGGCATGGGTATCGCGATTCTGCCGAGCTATCTGATCGGCCGAGACATGACGCGCGGCAGGCTCGTGCGTTTGCTCGGCGATTACCGGCTGCCGCAAGTCGAGATCAACATTGCGTATCCGAGCCGCCGTCACTTGCCGGCAAAGGTGCGCACGTTCATCGACCATCTGGTTGAGCATTTCAGCCAGACGCCGAATAGCTTGCTCGGCGAACAGTGGATCAAGGAGGACGGCCTGGGCCGGGCCGCCACGACGACGGCGCTCGATTCCGCGGATCCCATGCCGCCGGAAGCGTTCGACGGCGCTGAGCCGCTCTCGCGGCTGCTGGACAGCGAGTTATCGCCGCTGCCGAAGACGTTGGCCAAGACTACGCCTCGCACCCGGCCTACGGCTCTGTCGCCGTTGTAAGTGGCGAATCGATCAAGCCGCCAAAGTCGCCGCTAGGCGCTTTCCGGCGGACAAACAAAAAGGCGCGGTCACTTTATGTGATCGCGCCTTTTTTCATGGCAAGCTCAAATGAAGCAAGCCGGAAACGAGTCCTCTTCCGGCCTTCCCCGCCACCAGTTCGACTTACGAGCCGGTCTTGCGCGCCACCGCTTTCTTGGCGGGTGCCTTCTTGGCCGCAGCGGTCTTGGTGGCCGGCGCTTTCTTCGCCGCCGCCTTTTTAGCTGCCGGCGCGGCCTTCACGGCCACCGACACTTCGTCGTCGTCCGACTCCGCTTCCGGGGCGGCCTTGGCAGCGGACTTCGCTGCCGCGGTCTTCGCGGCAGTCTTCGCCGACGGCTCCTTCTTTTCGAACTCGAAACCGATCTTGCCGTCGTTCTGCTTGACGAGGAACGCCTTGAAGTTACGGCCGGTACGCGACGACTTGAAGTTCGTCAGCAGATCCGTACGGCCTTCTTCGAGCAGCTTGGCCATTTGTTCGCGAGCAATTTCCTGCTGCAGGATCACCTTGCCAGAGCGGAAGTCGCAAGTCTTCGGATTGGCGACCGAGTTTTCGCAGACGTAGCTCATGCCGTGCTCGAACACGCGGCCCTTGCACTTCGGGCAGGCGCCGACCGGCTGCTGATCGGAGAAGTCAGGCGGTTCACCGTCTTCGCCGCCTGCATCCTGGCCGAAGTCGAATTCGAGCTTGTAGTTCTTGATCTCGTCGTCGAACGAGAGCTTCAGGATCGCCGAGAACGGCCGGCCCATCTTGCTGCGGAATCCCGACAGCGGACCAATCGTCTTGTTCTGCAGCAATTCCTCGACTTCCGGAATTTCAAACTGACGTCCACCCGGAATTTTCGAAATCGAGAACTCGCATTTCGAGCAGGCAAAGCGCCGGTAATTTTCCTTCACCTGACCGCCGCAATTCGGACACGGCGTCTGCAACGTCGCGTAATCGCCCGGGATCGTGTCGGAATCGTACTCTTTCGCGCGTTTAACGATGGTCTGCGTCATGCGGGCGATTTCCTGCATGAACGCGTCGCGCGGCAGGTTGCCGCGTTCCATTTGCGAGAGCTTGTACTCCCACTCGCCGGTCAATTCGGGCGCCGTCAGTTCCTTCACGCCCAGTCCGCGCAACAGCGTCATGAGCTGGAAAGCCTTGGCGGTCGGAATCAGATCGCGGCCTTCGCGGATCAGATACTTTTCACCCAGCAGACCTTCGATGATCGCGGCGCGCGTGGCCGGCGTGCCGAGCCCCTTGGCCGCCATGGCTTCGCGCAGTTCGTCGTCTTCGACGAGCTTGCCCGCGCCTTCCATGGCCGACAGCAAGGTTGCTTCGTTGTAGCGTGCAGGAGGTTTCGTCACCAGTTGCTGGGCGGCGATCTTGTCGGTCTTGACCTTCTCGTCTTTCTGCACCGGCACGAGGTTCGCGTCTTCGCCGCTGATCTCGCGGCCGTAGACTTGCAACCAGCCCGGTTCGACCAGCACCTTGCCTTCGGTCTTGAAGTGATGGCCGACCACTTCCGTGATCCGCGTCGTCACCTTGTATTCGGCGGCGGGGAAGAACACCGCGAGGAAGCGCTTCACGACGAGGTCGTAGAGCTTCTGTTCCGGCTCCGACAGATTCTTCGGCGCCTGCAGCGTCGGGATGATTGCGAAGTGGTCGCTGATCTTCGAGTTGTCGAAGATGCGCTTGTTCGGCTTCACCCAGCCCTTGTCGAGCACCTGCTTGGCGAACGGCAGATAGTTGTTGCTCTCCTTGAGCATGCCGAGCGTCTCTTTGACCGTATCCATGTAGTCTTCCGGCAGCGCGCGCGCGTCGGTACGGGGATAGGTCAGCACCTTGTGCTTTTCGTACAGCGCCTGGGCGAGGCCCAAGGTGTTCTTCGCCGAGAAGCCGAAGCGGCCGTTGGCTTCGCGCTGCAAGCTGGTCAGGTCGAACAGTGCCGGCGACAGTTGCGTGGACGGCTTCGATTCTTCGGTCACCGTGCCGATCTGGCCGCGACAGGCGGCGACGATCGTTTCGGCCGCGGGCAGCGCCCACAGACGCGAGTCGCGTTTTTCCGGATCGAACTCGTCGCGCTTGAATTTCGGATCGAACCAGCGGCCTTCGTAGAAGCCGGCCGAGCAGACGAACTCCGCTTTCACTTCCCAATAGTCGCGCGGCACGAAGCGGCGAATCTTTTCTTCGCGCTCGACGACGATGGACAGCGTCGGCGTCTGCACCCGCCCGACCGTGGTCAGGAAGAAGCCGCCGCCCTTGCTGTTGAACGCGGTCATGGCCCGCGTGCCGTTGATGCCCACCAGCCAGTCCGCCTCCGAGCGGCAGCGCGCCGCATCGGCGAGCGGTTGCATCTCTTCGTCGCTACGCAGACGGGCGAAGCCGTCGCGGATCGAGCCCGCCGTCATGGATTGCAGCCACAGGCGCTGCACCGGCTGCTTGGCTTTCGCGTGCTGCGCAATCAGGCGGAAAATCAGCTCGCCCTCGCGCCCCGCGTCACATGCGTTGATCAGGCGGTCGACGTCCTTGCGCTTGAGCAGCTTGGTCAGCACCTTCAGGCGCGACTCGCTCTTGGCGATCGGGTTGAGATCGAAGTGCGGCGGAATGACGGGCAGATTGGCGAAACTCCACTTTCCGCGTTTGACTTCGTAGTCTTCGGGCGCGGCAATTTCCAGCAGATGGCCGACTGCCGAGGAAAGGACGTACTCGTCGCTCTCGTAGTATTCGTCATGCTTGGTAAAGCCGCCCAAAGCGCGCGCGATGTCGTTCGCGACGGAAGGCTTTTCGGCGATGATCAGTGCTTTGGACATGACTCGATGTGAGGTTGGTAGATCAGGGTTGATGGCCGTGAGTGCGCTTCTGTTAGCGCGACCCTCGTTTGCGACCTTTGCGACCCATTAACGACCGCTTTATAGCACACGGCGGGAGACCGGCGTGTCAAGTGCCATAAAAGCGCGAAATCATAATTGCGTGCTCAGGCATTGAGCAAGCTGTGGCAAACGCCGTGTACACCGCTCGCAACGCCCGGGCCGCCGGGCTAGCGAGCCGGCGAGCCTGAATCAGGCAACCGCCAGCGCGGGCCGCAGTTTCGGCGCACCGCTGACGCCGGGCACGGCGGTCAGATCAGACAACATCCGTTCCACAATCGCCGCCTGCGGCAAAACCGTGCCGAAGAACCGCGTCGTAACCGAATCCTCGATCAGGACGGTCGGAAAATTCTCCACGTCCAGATCCTCGAACCGGTCCGCATGGGTCTCGATATCGATCCATGCGAAACAGATTTCCGGGTGCCGGTCGGCCAGCTTGTCAAAAGCGTCCCGATACTCGCGGCAGGTTCCACACCATTCCGCACACAGGCAGGCAACGAACAGCGTGTCGGGTTCGTTGACGCGCTCGGCGATCCGGTCTTGTTCGGTGTCGAGGTTTAGCGCGGGCATCGTGGTTCCTTGCGTACTTTTGTCAGGTGCTTTGGCGCGAATGTAGCATGGCCGATCGCGAATGGTGGTCAACTCTGATCAATGCGGGGTCGGCCGTGGCTAGCTCGCATGAAGCGGCCGCCGGGCAGCATGGTCACCTGCCCGGCGAGTTCGAGTTTCAGCAAGGCGGTTTGCAGATCCGCATCCTCCATCTCGGTACGGGTCGCGAGAATTTCAAGCGTGGTGGGCGAATGGCCGAGCGCGGCGAGGAGGCGCTGTGCTTCGGAATTGGCCGGCGGGCAGGGCGGTGTGGCGGCCAATGGTGCTCCTGCTGGATCGGCCGGAGATGCTTCTGTGGGCTGAAGCGCAGCCAGGTTCGCCCGATCCGCTGCCACGCCGCTGCCCGTTGGCGTATTTCGCGAATAAGCACGGTTCGAGAAGATGGCGTGCGCCGAACCCGAACCCGAAGCCGCCCGCGGCGCCGCCTGCCGCGCGAAACCCAGCTCCTCCAGCACTTCATCTGGTGTTTCCACCAGCTTCGCGCCCTGCTTGATGATTCGATGACACCCGCGCGACAGCGGCGCGTGAATCGAACCCGGCAACGCGAAGATATCGCGTCCCATCTCGTTGGCGAGCCGCGCCGTGATCAGGGAACCGGAGCGCATCGCCGCTTCGACTATCACCACGCCGCTGACGAGGCCGGCGATCAGACGGTTACGCTGCGGAAAATGGGCGGCGCGCGCGGGCGTGCCGAGCGGCCATTCGGAGAGAATCGCGCCCTGCACCGCGATCTGCCGCGCGAGCGCGTGATGCGCGGCCGGATACACGAGGTCCGCGCCGGTACCGATCACGGCGACAGTTCCACCGATGCCTTCCAGGCCGCCCCGATGGGCGGCGCCGTCGATACCGAGCGCGAGCCCGGAGACGACGGTGACACCGGCCACCGACAGCTCGCGCGCGAAGCGCTCCGCGTCTTCGACGCCTTGCGGCGTCGCGCTGCGGCTCCCCACCAGGGCGACCGCTCGCGTGTGCAGCAGGTTCAACCGGCCCTTTATATATAGCAGCGGCGGCGGATCGGGCATGGTCAGCAGCGCAGGCGGATATGCGGGGTCGTCGAGTGTCACGACCTGATTGCCGGGTTGCTCGCGCCACGCGATGACCGCGTCCAGTTGGGCGTCGAACTCGGGGCCTGTCGGCGCCAGCGCTGCGCTTGCCGCGGCCGCGCCGGCAATCGCAGCGAGCGCCTCGGGCGTTTGATCGAATATCGCTTCCGGTAATCCAAAAGCGCCCAGCAATAAGCGCACTGCTCCGGGTTTCAACCCCGGCGCGAGCGCAAGCCGCAGCCAGGCGGCAAGTTCAATTTCGGTTGCAGGCAAGGTGTGCATTGCGGGTCGATCCTCCTACAGGGCCAGCGGGCAGGCGGGCGCCATGCTAAAATTTTCATCATCCGAAATAACCGCAGCGCCGCGCCCACCCGCGCGGGCTCGTCGTCTAGCGCACGGAGCGCGTTGAATCGAACCGGTTCGACACCATCTATCCTCTGCGCAACGCGACGCGCTCACAACCTGGCCGAAAGGCCAACGCGAGCCTTCAACCGGTCAGCGGCGCCCGAAATCACACTCGAGATCATGGCTTTACTCAACATCCTCAATTACCCGGACAAACGGCTGCACAAGATCGCCAAGCCGGTCGAAGCGGTCAACGACCGCATCCGCCGCCTCGTCAAGGACATGGCCGAAACCATGTACGCCGCGCCGGGCGTCGGCCTTGCCGCGACCCAGGTGGACGTGCACGAACGCGTGATCACGATCGACGTGTCGGACGACCACAACGAACTGCTCGCGTTCATCAACCCCGAAATCATCTGGTCGAGCGACGAAAGAAAGCTGTCGGAAGAGGGCTGTCTTTCGGTGCCGGGCATTTACGACAACGTCGAGCGCGCCGAGAAGGTGCGCGTGCGGGCGCTCAACGAGAAGGGCGAAACCTTCGAGATGGACTGCGAAGGCCTGCTCGCGGTGTGCATCCAGCACGAAATGGATCACCTGATGGGCCGGGTGTTCGTCGAGTACCTGTCGCCGCTGAAGCAGACGCGCATCAAGAGCAAGATGAAGAAGCTCGCCCACGCGATGTAATGCGCGTTCACCTCGCCTACCGCCCCCGTTCATGAGTCATTCATTGCGCGTCATCTTTGCCGGTACGCCGGAGTTCGCCGCAGCCGCGCTGGCCGCGATCCACAGCGCCGGTTTCCAGGTGCCGCTCGTGTTGACCCAGCCGGACCGGCCCGCCGGGCGCGGAATGAAATTGCAGGCGAGCCCGGTCAAGCGCTATGCGCAGGAGCACGGACTGGCTGTCGCCCAGCCGCCTTCGCTGCGACGTGCCGGCAAATATCCGGCCGAAGCCGCCGCCGCGATCGATCAGCTGCGCGCCACGCCGCATGACGTCATGGTCGTGGCCGCTTACGGGCTGATCCTGCCGCAGGAAGTGCTCGATATCCCGCCGCTCGGCTGTATCAACATTCACGCGTCATTGCTGCCGCGCTGGCGCGGCGCGGCACCGATTCATCGCGCGATCGAAGCGGGCGACGCCGAAACCGGCATCACGCTGATGCAGATGGACGTCGGCCTGGACACAGGCGCGATGATCTCCGAAGCACGCACCGCGATTTCCGCCGACGACACCACGGCGACCCTGCACGACCGTCTAGCGCAAGACGGCGCGAAGCTGATCGTCGAGGCGCTGATCGAACTCGAGCGCACCGGCAAACTGGCGGCAACGCCGCAACCCGCGGAAGGCGTGACCTACGCGGAAAAGATCGGCAAACAGGAAGCCGCGCTCGACTGGCGCCGCCCGGCGGCAGTGCTGGCGCGCCAGGTGCGCGCGTTCGATCCGTTCCCTGGCGGCGTCGGCACGCTTGAAGACGGCACGTCGCTCAAGCTTTGGGCCGCGGTTCCCAGTGATACGCAAGCCAACGGTGCACCGGGCACGATCACCGACGTCTCTCCCGAAGGCGTCGTCGTAGCCTGCGGCGAAGGCGCGCTGCGTCTCACGCAATTGCAGAAACCCGGCGGCAAACGCCTGCCGGTGCGCGAATTCCTGGCCGGCTCGACGCTGGCCGTGGGGCAGCGCTTTCAACTTCCCGAAGCAAAGTAACACCGTTGCTTGTGGCTTGAACATCGTCCATTCGGCCGATGTTCGAGACCTCGCTGGACAAGCCAGCCGCGCGTTAGAATCCTCCATGCAATAGCTAGGATTTCGAGGGTTCACATGTTCGGCATCACCCATTTCGAGTTTTTCGTCGTCGCGGTCTTTCTTCTGAACGTGACGCCCGGTCCCGATACGGCTTATATCGTCGGGCGCAGTGTCGCGCAAGGCCGCGGAGCGGGTCTCATGTCAGCGCTTGGCATTTCCGCCGGCTGCTGTGTTCACTCGCTGGCCTGCGCGTTCGGGTTGACCGCGTTGCTGGCCGCGTCGGCCACCGCATTTACGGTTATCAAGTTCGTCGGCGCTATTTATCTGATGTATCTCGGCGTGCGCTTGCTGTTCACCAAGCCGGCTGCCGCCAGCGACGCCGCGGGCGAAGCGCGCGCGGCCGGCGCACCCAAGTCGCTACGCCAGCTTTTCCTGCAAGGCTTCTGGACTAACGTGCTGAACCCCAAGGTGGTGCTGTTTTTCGTGTCGTTCTTCCCACAATTCGTGACGACCGGCAGCGATCACAAAGCGCTCGCCTTCCTCACGTTGGGCGCGGTGTTCGTCATGATGAGCATGGTCTGGAACAGTTTTGTCGCGTGGATCGCGGGCAGTGTGACGCGGCGTTTCTCTGGCCAGCCGTCGGTGAAGAGGTGGCTGGATCGTGGAGTCGGCAGCGCTTTCGTCGGCTTGGGCATCAAGCTCGCCACCGCATCAAGATGATTGAATTTTCCCGACGCGCCCATATCTAACATTTTGCTTACAATCGGGCGCCGCGATCACGCGGCGCAGATATGAACCCGCGTTAGGGCAAGGAGTTGCAGACATGTTCAATTGGGTCAAAACCGCGATGTTGATGGCCGCGATCACGGCCCTTTTCATCGTGATCGGCGGGATGATCGGCGGGTCGCGCGGCATGACGATCGCGCTCGTGATCGCCCTTGGGATGAATTTCTTTTCGTACTGGTTCTCGGACAAGATGGTCCTACGCATGTACAACGCGCAGGAAGTCGACGAAACGAGTGCGCCGCAGTTCTATCGCATGGTGCGCGAACTCTCCACACGCGCCGGCCTGCCCATGCCGCGCGTCTACCTGATCAATGAAGACGCGCCGAACGCGTTCGCCACCGGCCGCAATCCGGAGCATGCGGCGGTCGCCGCTACCACCGGCATTCTGCGCGTGCTGTCCGAGCGCGAAATGCGCGGGGTCATGGCGCACGAACTCTCGCACGTGAAGCATCGCGACATTCTGATCTCGACCATTTCGGCCACCATGGCCGGCGCCATTTCCGCGCTGGCGAACTTCGCGATGTTCTTCGGCGGCCGCGACGAAAACGGCCGTTCCACGAACCCGATCGCGGGCATCGCCGTCGCGCTGCTGGCGCCGATCGCCGGTGCGCTGATTCAGATGGCGATTTCGCGCGCACGTGAATTCGAGGCCGATCGTGGCGGCGCGCAGATTTCCGGCGACCCGCAGGCACTTGCTTCGGCGCTCGACAAGATTCATCGTTACGCGAGCGGGATTCCGTTTCCCACGGCCGAGCAGCATCCGGCCACCGCGCAGATGATGATCATGAATCCGCTGTCCGGCGGCGGCATCGCGAACCTGTTCTCCACGCACCCGGCCACCGAGGAACGTATCGCCCGTCTGATGGAAATGGCGCGCACGGGGCGCTTCGAATAATGCCGCGCGGCGCTCGTGCGATGTAAGAAAAGGCGAGTCCGCGAACTCGCCTTTTTTATTCCAGCGCAATGGAGCGAGAGCGAGTGGAGGCGCTGCGGGATGACGTGAACGCTAGTTTCTTCACTGGCGTGTGAAGGTCCGCACCGGATCGGTGAACCTACGTTTCAGATCCGGCTATCGTGGCCGCCGTGGCTCTGCAATCGGTACGCTTACAGACTGCCCGCGGGCCGTGCGCCACGCCAAGCCATGCCAAGGCCCGCACTGAATCGCTGAACCCACCCTTCAGTCCCACCCCTTCCCGCTCGTCGCAGATCCGCAAACGGGCCGCTCACGAACCGCCCGCCGGCCCGCTCCGCGCGCCACGCTACAATGCGTGTTGATTGCGTCGCGCGCTCCGCGCGGCCCGCTTTAGCCTTCTTCATGACCACAAAGCCTTCTTCGCGTACTGCTTCCTCTTCGGCGCGTCCCCGCGAATCACGTCTGTCGATGCTGCATCTCGCGCCCGAGTCGCTCGGTTTCGCGCTTGACTGCGCGGGCCAGGCGGTCGGTGCCGTGCGTCTCGGCGCAGCCTTGCCGGCCGCGCTGCAGGCTGTCTTCGTGTCGGCGCCCGAGGGTAGCGCCGCCGCTGCGCGTGGCGCTGTGCAGGACATCGCGTACCGCACCATGCGGCGTCTCGCGACCGCCGAGTGGCTGATCGCGAAGCTGGTGAAAAAGGCGCCGCCGCCGCACGTCGGCCACGTGCTCGCGTGTTCGCTGGCGCTGCTCGTCGACGACGAAGCGAACGCCGCCTACGCACCGTTTACGGTCGTCGATCAGGCCGTGAGCGCGATCGGTGCGCGTCGTGAATTCGCCTTCGCCAAGGGCCTCGTGAACGCCGTGCTGCGCAGCTTCCTGCGCGAGCGCGAAGCGCTGCTGAAGGACGCGCAAGACGACGAAGTGGCGCGCTGGAACTACCCGGCATGGTGGATCGATGCGGTGAAGCGCGCATGGCCCGACGCATGGCAGTCGGTGCTGGCCGCCGGCAACACACAAGGCCCGCTGACGCTGCGCGTGAACGCGCGTCACTCGACAGTCGACGCCTATCTGCAAGTGCTGCAAAACCATCACATTGCCGCGAGCAAGGCGGGCGACTACGCCGTCAAGCTCGCCACGCCGATGCCGGTCGACCGCATTCCGGGTTTCAGCGAGGGCGTCGTCTCGGTGCAGGACGCCGGCGCGCAACTCGCCGCGCCACTACTCGACGCGCGCGACGGCATGCGTGTGCTCGACGCCTGCGCGGCGCCTGGCGGTAAGACCGGCCATCTGCTCGAACTCGCCAAACTTCAGCTCGTCGCGCTCGAAAGCGATGCGTCGCGCGCGCGCCGTATCGGCGAAAATCTGCAGCGGCTCAAGCTCGAAGCGGAAGTGCGGATCGGCGACGCGGGCGCGCCGTCAAAATGGCACGACGACATCGACCAGCCGTTCGACCGCATTCTGGCCGACGTGCCGTGTTCGGCGTCGGGAATCGTGCGGCGTCATCCGGATATCCGCTGGCTGCGCCGCGCGTCCGACATTCCTGCGCTGGTCGCCGAGCAACGCCGCATTCTCGACGCGCTGTGGCCGCTCGTGAAACCAGGCGGCGAGTTGCTCTACGTTACGTGTTCGATCTTTCCCGAAGAAGGCGAGTTGCAGGCGCAGTGGTTTGGAAACAAGTATCAGGATGCGGTACGATTGGACGCGCCGGGGCAACTGCTGCCTTCAGTCGCTCGCGCGCCCGCCGACACATCGGCCGGTTCTCATGCCGGACAACCCGCTGAAGACAGCGCCGGCGCGAACTCAGACCACGACGGATTCTTCTACGCGCGCTTTCAGAAACGGTGACCATCAAACGCTTCTTCCCGCTTCGGCTCGCTGCCGTGCTCTGGATCGCGCTGGCCGTATGGCTGGCGGCGCCGGGCGTGGCGCATGCTGATTCGATCGCGGTGCAGCGTGCGTCGCTGCAAGCCGACAACACGGGTTGGAATCTCGACGCGCGTTTCGACTTCGATCTGAACAGCAACCTCGAAGACGCGGTCAATAAAGGCATTCCGCTTTATTTCACGACCGACTTCGAATTGAGCCGGCCGCGCTGGTACTGGTTCGACGAGCAGCCGGTGAGCGTGTCGCAAAGCATTCGCCTGTCGTTCCAGCCACTCACGCGCGAGTATCGCGTGTCGAGTGTGTCGTCCGGCGGCTTGCAGCTCGGCTTCACCACGCTCAAGGATGCGCTCGCGGTGATCAAGCACATCACATCGTGGCACGTGATCGACCGCAACGAAGTGCGTGTCGGCGAGACGTATAACGCGTCGGTGCGCATGCAACTCGACATCGCGCTGATGCCCAAGCCGTTTCAGATCGACGCGGTGAACAACCGCGACTGGAATCTCGCTTCCGAATGGAAGCGCTTTACTTTCACGGTGACCGAACGTGCTAAATAAAGTGCGCTCCGCTACCAGTGTCAGCAGCATCGTCGTGCGCGTGCTGGTGTCGACGGTCGCCGTGACGGCCGTGCTGCTGCTCGTGCTGCTAGCGGCGGCCAGCGCGAACACCGAATTCTTCGACCGCTATTACCAGTGGCTCTACGCCGCCAACCTCGTGGTCGCGATGATCTTTTTGCTGGTGGTGGCGACGCTCGTCATCATCATCATCGCGCGGCTGAGAAAGGGTAAGTTCGGTACGCGGCTGTTGGCGAAACTTGCGTTCTTCATGGCGCTGGTCGGCGTGGTGCCGGGCGGCATCATCTACATCGTGTCGTATCAGTTCGTGTCGCGCAGCATCGAGTCCTGGTTCGATGTGAATGTCGAAACAGCGCTCACGTCCGGTTTGAATCTCGGACGCGGCATGCTAGACGCGTCGCTGTCCGATCTGCAGACCAAGGGCCGGTTGATGTCGGAACAGTTGGCGAGCGCGGACGCCGCCGGCACCACGCTCACGCTGCTGCGTCTGCGCGATCAGTTCGGCGTGCAGGACGCGACGATCGTCGAACCTACGCGCAGCATGTCGGGCGCGACGCCGGATATGCACGTGGTCGCGCAGGCTTCGGGCAACTACGCGACGCTCGTGCCGAACGATTTGCCTACGCCGCTGATGGTCGAGCAGGCGCGCGGCCGCGGCTATGCGGCGATCGAAGGCGAAGTGGACGGCGATCCTCACGCGCATGGCGGCAAGGGCGTGTTGCGGCTGCGCGTGGTGCAACGCATCCCCGATTCGAACGCCTCGCTGCTGCAGCCCACCGAACGCTTCTTGCAACTCACGCAGCCGGTTTCGCCCACGCTCGCGCGTAACGCCGACGCGGTGCAGCGCGCCTATCGCGAGTACCAGGAGAAGGCGCTCGGCCGCACGGGTCTACGCAAGATGTATATCGGCACGTTGACGCTCGCGCTGTTCCTCGCCACCTTCATCGCGATGATGCTGGCGCTTGCGCTCGGCAATCAGTTGGCGCGGCCATTGTTCCTGCTGGCCCAAGGCACGAAAGAAATCACGGAAGGCGATTACACGCCGAAGCGCGAAATCAAATCGCGTGACGAACTGGGCTTTCTCACGCAGTCGTTCAACGCAATGACGCGGCAGTTGTCCGAAGCACGCGCGGCGGTCGAAAACAATCGCATCGCGCTCGAACACTCGAAGGCGTATCTGGAAAGCATTCTGGCAAATCTGACCGCCGGCGTGTTCGTGTTCGATCGGCGGTTCAGACTGACCACCGCGAATCGCGGCGCCGAGCGAATTTTCCGTCAGCCGTTCCAGGCGGTGTTGGGTTCGGCTTTGGATCAGATCGGCGTGCTGAGCGAATTCGGTGGCATGGTGCGCAAGGCGTTTGCCGATCGCGAAGCGGCGAGCGGCGACGGTCACGACGATCGCGGCCACTGGCAGCAGCAGTTCTCGGTGCAGGTGCCGGGCGAAACAGAGCCGCTCACCTTGCTCGTGCGCGGCGCGCGGCTCGTCTCGGCGACGGACCGCGACGCGGAAGACATGCAGACTTCCGGCTACGTCGTCGTATTCGACGATATCTCGGACGTGATCTCCGCGCAGCGTTCGATCGCGTGGGGTGAAGTCGCGCGGCGGCTCGCGCACGAGATCAAGAACCCGCTCACGCCGATCCAGCTCTCGGCGGAGCGTCTGCAGATGAAGCTCGCCGACAAGCTGTCGCCATCCGATGCCGATGTGCTGAAGCGCGGCGCGACTACGATCGTGAATCAGGTCGCCGCGATGAAGCAGATGGTCGACAACTTCCGCGATTACGCGCGCACACCGCCAGCCGTGCTCGCGCATCTGCAGCTGAACGATCTGGTCAGCGAAGTGCTCACGCTGTACGGTATCGAAGAGGGCAAGGGCGCCATTCAGGTGGAGCTCGCCGAATTGCCGGCGATTCGTGGCGACGCGACGCAATTGCGTCAGGTGATTCACAACCTGCTGCAGAACGCGCAGGATGCGGTGGCGGACCTCGAGCATCCGCGTGTGTTGCTCGAGACGAGGACAGTAGAATACGGGGACCCCGACGCGGAAGGCAAAGTCCACGTCGCGGTGCGTCTGACGGTGTCGGATAACGGAGCGGGCTTTCCCGCGCGTATCCTCACACGTGCATTCGAACCTTACGTAACGACCAAGGCCAAAGGTACGGGCCTGGGTCTTGCGATGGTCAAGAAGATCGTCGATGAACATGGCGCGCGCATCGACATCCGCAATCGCATGAAAGCGGGCGATGTCATCGAGGGCGCGCAGATTTCGATCCTCTTCCTTCAACTGGCAGACGATGGCGCGGCATCCGGAACAGGTCCGCGTCCGGCGCACGGCGGTGCGTCGCAGGGAAAGACAAAAGCAACAGTGCAGACAAGGGCAGCGTAAATGGCAACCATCCTGGTGGTAGATGATGAAATGGGCATCCGGGAATTGCTCTCGGAGATCCTGAGCGACGAAGGGCATGTCGTGGAGGCCGCGGAAAACGCGCAGGAAGCGCGCGAGTTCCGTTTGCGCCAGGCGCCTGACCTGGTGCTGCTCGACATCTGGATGCCCGACACCGACGGCGTGACCTTGCTCAAGGAATGGGCCGCGCAAGGGCAACTGACCATGCCGGTGATCATGATGTCCGGCCACGCAACCATCGACACGGCGGTTGAAGCAACCAAGATCGGCGCACTCAATTTCCTTGAGAAGCCGATTGCGCTGCAGAAACTGCTGAAGGCCGTCGAACAGGGTCTAGCGCGTGGCACTGCAGCCGGAACGCCGGGCGGCGTGGCGGCCAAGCCAGTGTTGCCGGTGAGTGCTTCGACGGTGGCTTCGGCGGCAGCATTGCCGATGCTCTCCACCGACGGCATGGGCAGCGGCGCGTTGGCTGCACAAACGGCCTCGATCTCGTTCGACATTCCGCTGCGTGACGCACGCGACGCGTTCGAGCGCGCGTACTTCGAATATCACCTCGCGCGTGAGAACGGCAGCATGACACGCGTGGCGGAGAAGACCGGTCTGGAGCGCACGCACTTGTACCGCAAGCTCAAGCAACTCGGCGTGGATCTCGGCAAAAACAAAGGTGAGTGAAACGCGGAAGTGAAGCCGGCGTTGAGCATGCGGAATCACTTCCACAGAATTTTTCGAGAAGGGGCTTGTCGGAGCGCTGACCCTTTGATATCATTTCGTTCTTCGTTGGCCCGGTAGCTCAGTTGGTAGAGCAGCGGATTGAAAATCCGCGTGTCGATGGTTCGATTCCGTCCCAGGCCACCAGGATTCAGCCCCAGGAAATCGCAAGATTCCTGGGGCTTTTCCTTTTTGTGCGCCTAATGGTGATGGGGCGTGATGGGCAGCGTTGCTTCGGCTTGAGCGCACCGCGCGTGAAGGGCGCGCTCGGCGGCATTTGGCGTCGCGTGATAAAATCGCGCCAGTTCAAGGACTTGCACGTAAGTGCGTCGCCTGAGTGCCGCGCGGCAACGCCGCCATTAGCACCAAACCCTTCGCCCGACGATTAACGGTATAAGCGCCCAGCGACTCTGCATGCGGAAGGCGCGGCCTATACTGCTTTGGGCCGGCAGCAGTGCCGGCACGCGTCGCGCCGCGTTGCTTGCATGGCGCACCTCGCGCAGCGCGACGTGGCACTCTTCATTCACGGAGTTTCACGGTGATCCGCAAAGACGCTAAACGTAGCGCTCTGGTGCTGTTTTCCGGCGGCCAGGATTCCGCCACATGTCTTGCCTGGGCGCTCGAACGTTATGAAACGGTCGAGACACTAGGCTTCGATTACGGTCAGCGGCACCGCGTCGAACTGGAATGCCGCGAGGGGTTTCGCAACGCCGTCGCGCGCGCATTTCCGGCATGGGCCGAGCGCCTCGGCGACGACCATATGATCGATCTGTCGGTGCTCGGCGCGATCAGCGATACCGCCATGACGCGCGAGATCGAGATCGAAGCCACGGCCAACGGTTTGCCGAACACGTTCGTACCGGGCCGGAATCTGATGTTCATGACCATCGCGGCGGCGATTGCCTATCGACGTGGTTTGCAGGTGCTGGTCGGCGGAATGTGCGAGACGGATTTTTCGGGCTATCCCGATTGCCGCGACGACACCATGAAGGCGTTGCAGGTCGCGCTGAACCTCGGCATGGACACACGTGTCCTGCTCGAGACGCCGTTGATGTGGCTCGACAAAGGCGACACGTGGCGCCTTGCACACGAACTCGGCGGCGATGAACTGGTCGAGCTGGTGCGCGTCGAGACGCATACGTGCTATGTCGGCGAACGCGCCGAATTGCATGCATGGGGTTTCGGTTGCGGCGAATGCCCGGCGTGCCGCTTGCGCAAGCGCGGCTACGAAGCGTATCTGTCGGGTGAGAAGGTCACCGAGGCGCCGGTCTGACGACGCTCGGCGCAGCAGCGCAACTCAGGCATTAAATTTCAGGACACAGGGCAGAAAGCAGCATGACTTACGCGGTCAAGGAAATCTTCTACACGTTGCAGGGCGAGGGCGCGAATGCCGGGCGTCCGGCCGTCTTTTGCCGGTTCGCAGGCTGCAATCTGTGGTCGGGCCGCGAAGAAGATCGTGCCGAGGCGGTGTGCCGCTTCTGCGATACCGATTTCGTCGGCACCGACGGCGAGAACGGCGGCAAGTACCGCACGGCTGACGATCTCGTGAAGACGATCGCGTCGCAATGGCCCGAAGGCGAGGGCGAGCGTTTCGTGGTGTGCACGGGCGGCGAGCCAATGCTGCAGATTGATCAACCATTGGTCGACGCGCTGCATGCCGCCGGCTTCGAAATCGCCATCGAAACCAACGGCTCGCTGCCGGTGCTCGAAACGATCGACTGGATCTGCGTGAGTCCGAAGGCTGACGCGCCGCTCGTTGTGACCAAAGGCAACGAACTGAAGGTCGTAATTCCGCAGGACAACCAGCGTTTGTCCGAGTATGCGAAGCTCGACTTCGAGTATTTCCTCGTCCAACCCATGGACGGTCCGTCGCGCGACCTCAACACCAGGCTCGCGATCGACTGGTGCAAACGCCATCCGCAATGGCGCCTGTCGATGCAGACCCACAAGTATCTGAACATTCCCTGATTTGCCGTGCTGACGATTACACGAAAACTCGAATTCGACGCGGGTCACCGCATTCCCGATCACCGCAGCCAGTGCCGTAATCTGCACGGCCATCGCTATGTGCTTGAAATCACGCTGCAAGGCGATCTGGTCGACACCGAAGGCGCGCCCGATCGCGGCATGGTGATGGACTTCGCCGACGTGAAATCGCTCGCCGTCGAGCATCTGGTCGACAAGTGGGACCACGCGTTTCTCGTCTATGAGGGCGATACACAGGTGCGCGGTTTCCTCGAAACGATGGCCGGCCACAAGACGGTCGTGCTCGATCGCATCCCCACCGTCGAAAATCTTGCCGCCGTCGCGTTCGACATTCTCGCGAATGTCTACGACGCGCACTACGGTGTGAATCTGCGTCTGCACAAGCTGCGTCTGTACGAGACGCCGAATTGCTGGGCCGACGTGGTCCGCGACTAAAGGCCGTAACCTGACGCTCGCGGGCCGCTCGCGCGGCCAACCCTCGCGTTATTGTCACGGTATGATCGCTCCGATAACCACACGGAGCGAGACATGCCGGTCACCGCATTGCGTCGCAGCAGGCAACCGGGCCGCCACGGCCCGCGCGTTCATCTGGCTCACGAGGCCAGCGTGCTTTCCCGCAGTTCCCGCGAAGCGTCGCTTCATCGACACGGAGCGCGGCAATGAGCACCTTCACCAATCCCCTCAAGTCACGCCTCAAAGAAACCGATCCGCTGTTCGGACTGTGGCTCTCGCTCGGTAGCGACGCCGCTGCCGAAGCGCTCGCGCACGCCGGTTACGACTGGCTGCTGATCGACATGGAGCATTCGCCGAACGATAGCGGCGACGTCGCCTCGCAATTGCGCGCGATCGCCGCGGCGCATCTGCCGAGCGAGCCGGTGGTGCGTGTGCCGTCGAGCGAAGCATGGCTCGTCAAGCGCGTGCTGGATGCCGGCGCGCGCACGCTGATGTTCCCGAATATCGAGTCTGCGGACGAGGCGGCGCGTGCCGTGCGTCTCACGCAATATCCGAGCGCCGGCGCGCTCGACGGTGAGCGCGGCGTCGCCGGTGCGGTGCGCGCCGCGGGCTACGGCATGCGGCGCGACTACGTGCAGACGGCCAACGCGCAGATCGCGACCATCGTGCAGATCGAGTCGGCGCGCGGCTTGCAGGAAGTGGAAAAGATCGCGGCGACGCCGGGCGTCGATTGCCTGTTCGTCGGGCCAGCCGATCTTGCCGCGAGCCTCGGTCATCTCGGCGATTCGAAGCATGCCGACGTGCAGGCCGCGATGGCGCGCATCGTCAGCGCTGCGGACAAGGCGGGCATTGCCGCCGGTATTTTTGCCATGGACGTCGCGAGTGCCAAGCAGCATCGCGATGCCGGTTTTCGATTCATCGCTCTGGCCGCCGACGTCATGTGGATGTTGCGCGCAACTCGCCAGGCGTTGCAGGAGGTAAGGTCATGAAGGGGATGGTGCAGTGCGTCGTGGTGCGTCTGGCAGTCACAGCGGCATTGGTGGCGAATGTGGCGGCCTATGCGCAAGACAGCCGGATCGCGAAGTCGAATGATCCGGAGACGCAAACCGCGGTCGCCGACTACAACGCCGGCAATCTGGGCGCGGCGCTTGCCGAGTTCCGCAAGGCCGCCGAGCGCGGCAGCCGGCTCGCCGAGTTCAACTACGCGATGATGCTGCTCAACGGCGAAGGCGCGCCCGCGAATGTCGATGAAGGCAAGAAATGGCTGCGCAAAGCCGCCGACGCCAACATGTCGCACGCGCAATACGTGTACGGCAAGATGTACGACGATGGCGAGTTCGTCGGGCGCGATCCGGTCGAGGCGCACCGCTGGTTCCTGAAGGCGGCGCAGCAAGGTCACGTGCAGGCGGAGTTGGCGCTGGCCAATCAGTTCCTCGATGGACGCGGCACCGAGCGCGACAACAAGCAGGCGTTCGTCTGGTACAAGAAGGCGGCGCAGGGCGGCGACATGACCGCGCAATACGTGGCGGGCTCGTTCTACGAACGCGGCGGCGACGGCGTGGAGAAGAATCTCAACGTGGCGCGCGCTTATTACGCGGCTGCGGCGGCGCAGGGCGATCCGGCGGCGCGGCTCAAGTATCAGCAACTCAGCGCGCAGTTGCGGGATCAGAAGGAAGTAAAGCCGCAGTAAACCTGTGGCGTTTTGATAGCGACGCTGGATACGAAAAGGGGCGCTCTGTGTGAAGAGCGCCCCTTTTGCTTATGGTGTTACCGACAGTGCTCGCGCGGCACCGTCGCACTAACTCTGCATCAGCCGCTTCTGCCGCGCGACGCTCATGATCAGGCCGATGGCGACGCCCAGCGTCGTCAGCGCGGTGCCACCGTAACTCATGAATGGCAACGGCACGCCGACCACCGGCAAGATGCCGCTCACCATGCCGATATTCACGAACGCATAGGTGAAGAACGCCATAGTCAGTGAGCCGGCTAACAGGCGTCCAAATAGCGTCGCGCCATTGGCCGCGATATACAGCCCACGCGCGATCAATAGCATGTACAGCGTGAGCAGCACGATGCCGCCCGCCAGGCCGAACTCTTCGGAGAACACCGCGAAAATGAAGTCGGTGTGCTTCTCGGGGATGAACTCCAGATGCGCCTGTGTGCCCTTCAGCCAGCCTTTGCCAAGCGGACCACCCGAGCCGATCGCAATGACCGCCTGGATCGTATGGAAGCCCTTGCCGAGCGGATCGGAAGTGGGATCGAGTAGCGTGCAGATGCGGTGCTTCTGGTAGTCGTGCATCAGCGGCCATTGCACTTCCGGCTGACAGATTTTGTCCTGGAAGGCCGCGATGGAGGCGACCGCGATCACGCCTGCAATCAGCACCGGCACGATCAACTTGAAACTCAGGCCCGCAAAGTAAATCACGAAGAGGCCGGCCGCAAATACCAGCACGGCTGTGCCGAGATCGGGCTGCTTGGCGATCAGCCCGACCGGCACCGCGAGAATCACCAGACCGACCAGAAAGTCGTACCAGCGCATCACGCCTTCGCGCCGCTGGTAGTACCACGCGAGCATTAGCGGCGTGGCGATCTTCAGGATTTCCGACGGCTGGATCACCACGCCGACATTGATCCAACGCTTCGCACCTTTGCGCGTCAGGCCAAATAGCGCCACCGCGACCAGCAACGCGATCCCGAACGTATAGAGCGGAACCGCGAAGCGCATCAGGGTTGTGGGTGGCACATTGGCGAGCGCCCACATCAGCACGAAGGTGAGCATGATGTTGCGCAACTGGTCTTCCACGCGGCCGGGGACATCCAGACTCGCGCTATACAGCGTGACGATGCCGACGCACAACAGCAGAAACACGATCAGTGCGAGCGGGCGGTCGAAGCCCGCGAACATCCGCTTGATGCGGTCGAGCCAGGCGCGCTTGTCGAATTGCATGCCTTTCTCCTTACTCGTCGATGCCGCCGGAAACCGGCTGGCGTGGCGACGTGGCCTGAATACCGTCGTCGCGCGAAGGAGCGGCGGCAGCCGGCGCCGGCTGGCTGGCCGGTCGGGGTTTGTGCGGGACGCCGGATTTACGCGACGCTGGATTCTTCGTGGCGGCGGCCGCGGACGCCGAGGCGGGCACCGGTGCCGATGCGGCATCAGGCGCGGAAGCTGCCGCCGCCGCCGACGCAGCCTTCGCAGCCGCCGCAGCGGAAGCCGCCGCTGCCGCCGAAGCCGCACCGGGAATCGGCAGCGCGGTGAAGCCCGCCGCGACCTTGACCGGCTGCACGCCGTCTTGCGGCGCTGGCGGTGCGCCGCCGACTTCCGGCGCGGACGCATCTTCGGTTGCCGACGCCGCTGCCTCGATGGCAGCTTGCTGCGCGCCCGGCTTGTTCTTGCCGACGAGGTAATAGTCGAGCACCTTGCGCGCAATCGGGCCCGCCGATTCCGCACCCCAGCCGCCGTTTTCAACGATCAGCGCGAGGGCGATTTTCGGCTGCTCGGCCGGTGCGAACGCAATGAAGAGCGCGTGGTCGCGCAGATGCTCGGCGATCGCGTGGCCCTTGTAGTTCGCGCCCTGCAGCGAGTAGACCTGCGCCGTCCCCGTCTTGCCGGCCGCCTGGTACTGCGCGCCGATAAACAGCTTCGACGCCGTGCCGTTGGTCACGACACCTTCCATCGCGCGCTTGATGATGTCGATGTCCGACTGCTTCACTGCAATCTTGTCGCTCGGATCTCGCACCACCGGCCGCGTGTCTTTCGTGATCGGATTTTCGATGTCGCGCACGAGGTGCGGCTTCATCACCACGCCGTTGTTCGCGAGCGTCGCCGTGGCGTGAGCGAGTTGCAGAATGGTGAACGAGTTGTAGCCCTGGCCGATGCCGAGACTGATCGTTTCGCCTTCATACCAGCGTTGCTGTTCGGGCTTGCGGTACGCCTTGCGCTTCCATTCCGTGGAGGGAAGAATGCCCTTCGCCTCGCCCGAAATGTCGATGCCGGTGATCTGGCCGAAACCCCACGGCTTCATGAAGTTGGCGATGTTGTTGACGCCGAGATCGTGCGCGAGCATGTAGAAATACGTGTCGTTCGACACTACGATCGCGCGGTTCATGTCGACCCAGCCTTGTCCTGAGCGCACGTCGTTGCGGAACGTGTGGCCACCGAACGTGTACGAGCCCGGATCCTGGAAGCCCCAGCCCGGCGTGCGCTTGTGCAGCGTGAGCGCGGCGAGCGCCATGAACGGCTTGTAAGTTGAACCGGGCGGATAGGTGCCGTGCAGCGGCCGGTTGAGTAGCGGATGGTCGGGCGAGTTGTTGAGATCGTCCCAGGTCTGCTGGTCGATGCCGTCGACGAACGAGTTCGGATCGAAGCTCGGCGCGGACACGAAGGCGAGCACGTCGCCGGTCGAAGGCTCGATCGCGACCAGTGCGCCGCGGCGGCCCGCGAAGGCTTGCTCGGCGACCTGCTGCAAGCCGATGTCCAGCGACAGCACGAGGTTGTTGCCAGGCGTCGCCTGCGTGCGCGACAACGTGCGCACCGGACGGCCGCCGGCGGTAACTTCCACTTCCTCGAAACCGGTCTGGCCGTGCAACTCGGTCTCGTAACTCTGCTCGACGCCGATCTTGCCGATGTAGTCCGTGCCCTTGTAGTTGTTCGCGTCCAGACGTGGATCGTAGTGGTCCGGATCGCTGTCGTTCTGATCGCTGGCGTCGTCGATACGATCCTGGTCGCGCTGCGAAATCCGGCCGATGTAGCCGATCACGTGCGCCGCGGTCGGGCCGAGCGGATACTGGCGGAACAGGCGCGCGCGCACTTCCACGCCGGGAAAACGGAAGCGCTGCGCGGTGAAACGCGCGACTTCGTCGTCGGTCAGGCGGGTGCGGATCGGCAGGCTCTCGAAGTTCTTCGAGTCTTCCTGCAGCTTCTTGAAGCGGCGGCGGTCGCGTGCGTCGATCGAGACGACCGTGGCCAGGTTGTCGATCACGTTTTCCAGCGAGTCGTTCAGCTTCGACGGCGTCAGTTCGAGCGTGTAGGCCGAGTAGTTCTTGGCCAGCACGACGCCGTTGCGATCCGTGATGATGCCGCGGTTCGGCACGATCGGCGCGACGGAAATGCGGTTTTCATCGGCTTGCAGCGAGTATTTGCTGTAGTGCCAGACCTGCAGGAACAGGAAGCGGAAGCCGATCAGCCCGAAGCAGACGAACACGAACAGGCCCGCCGCCGCGACGCGCAGGCGGAACTTCGAGAGCTGTTGCTGAGTGTCCTTGAATTCGGTCATGCGATTCTGCAAAAGGCCGGGTGACGGCCATCATGAGTGTGCGCCTTTTCCGGCCGGAACCGGAAGGCATGAACAGCGATGCGCGTCGAGCGAGCCGGCAATGTGGGTTGTGACGGGAACGGCCGGCGGACCCGAAGCATGATCAAATTGGCCGGGTGTCGTCCGGATCGGCCGGGCGGCGTTGCGGCATCAGCAACAGCATGCTGGTGACCGGCCACAGCGCGGCTTCAACGAAGCCGTCGATCAGATAACCCCAACCCGGAAACGCCGCGCCCGTCAGTAGACGGATCACGAACGGCACCAGTTGCGCGACGACCAGCAGCGGCATGACCGCGAAGGTCTGCACGCCGAGCGACATCCACAACACGCGGCGATGGATCGTAATAGCGCCGTACGACAGCAACGTGTACGCCAGCGCGTGCTCGCCGAGCAGGCTGGCGTTATGTACATCCATCAGCAGACCGAGCGAAAACGCGATACCCATGCCGACTTTGCGCGGCTGATGCACGTTCCAGAACAGCAGCACGAGCGCCACGAAGTCCGGTACGCCGGCGAGCCGCCCCCACGGCATCAGGTTCAGCAGAAACGCCGCGGCGAGGCTGAACGAGATGAAGTAGGGATTGACCGGCTGCAGAATGTATTGCGGACGGTTCATGGCTGGGCCCCTGGCTTGGCTGGCGGCTTCGCGTTCTTCTCGGCGGCCGGTTTCTTTTCGAAAGCGGGTTTCTTCTCTGCGGCGGCCGGTTTGGCCGGCGTTTTGTCGGCGGGCTTGGCGGTTGCGGGTTTCTCGGCTGCGGGTTTTTCGCCGGCTTTCGGCGGAGATTTATCCGCTGCGGCCTTGCCGTCGGCCGGTTTGGCGCCCTTTTTCGCTTTTGCGTCCTTCGCGGCCGTGGCTGCGTCGGGCACTTCGGCGGGACGCGGCGGCACATTGTTCACGTAATGCAGCACGAGCAATTGACGTGCGCCGCGCACCGGCGCGATGGGCAAGCAGATCACGCGTGCGAACGCGGTATCGGCCTGCTTGTCGACCCGCACCACCTTGGCAACCGGCAGACCCGGCGGGTACACACCGTCCAGGCCGCTGGTGACGAGTTCGTCGCCCGTCTGAATGTCGGCGCTGATCGGCACGAAGCGCAGATCCAGCGTGTCGCCCTTCGGTGTGCCGTAAATCACGCTGCGCAGGCCGGTGCGCACGATCTGCACCGGCACGGCCTGATCCTTGTCCGTGAGCAGCGTGACTTCGGCTTGCAGCGGGAACACCCGCGTGACCTGGCCGATCACGCCGTCTTCATTGACGACCGGCGAGCCGTTCTGGATGCCTTGCTGCGCACCGCGGCCGATCACGACCTTCTGCGTGAACGGATCGCGCGTGTCGTACTGGATCTCGGCGGGCAGCGATTCCGTGGTGGAGCGCTGCGACAGTTGCAGCAGCGCGCGCAAATGCGTGTTCTCGGCCGCCAACTCAGCGGCCTTATTGGCTTGCTGCGAAAGCTGCAGATCTTTGGTGCGCAGTTTGTCGTTTTCGCTGCGCAGCGTGGCGCTGGTCACGGCCAGGTCGGCGGCGCCCACGAACATATCGCGCGGCACGAGGGCGGCGCGTTGCAACGGATAAAGACCCGCGCCGAGCACGCCACGCACGATTTCGAGCGTTTTGAAGCGTGCGTCGGAGATCAGCAAGGCGATCGCCAGCAAGACAAAAAATACCAGTCGTGCGAGGGCGGACGGTCCTTGCTTGAACAGGGGCGGCGGACTGTATTCCATGGTCGGCGCCGGGGGCGTGAGCGGTTGGGTGAGACGGCGGCGCGCGCTGAACGCGCGTTCAGCGCGCGGAGGCTGGTAGGCCCAGCCAACGGCAAACCGGCCCGCAAGGGGCCGTTTGCCTGATCCGCGCTACTGACATGGAGACGGGCTCGCTTACTCGTACGAGAAGATGCTGCCCAGCTTGTCCATGCGTTCGAGCGCCATGCCCGAGCCGCGCACAACGCAGGTCAACGGGTCTTCGGCGACGAGCACCGGCAGGCCGGTTTCTTCGGCGAGCAGGCGGTCCAGATCGCGCAGCAGTGCGCCGCCGCCCGTGAGCATCATGCCGCGTTCGGCGATGTCGGCGCCCAGTTCCGGCGGCGTTTGTTCGAGCGCGATCTTCACCGACGACACGATCTGGTTCAGCGGATCGGTGAGGGCTTCGAGAATTTCGTTGCTGGAGATGGTGAAGCTGCGCGGAATGCCTTCCGACAGATTGCGGCCCTTCACTTCCATTTCCTTGACTTCGGAACCCGGGAAGGCGGAGCCGATTTCCTTCTTGATGGCTTCGGCGGTTTGCTCGCCGATCAGCATGCCGTAATTACGGCGGATGTAGTTGACGATGGCTTCGTCGAACTTGTCGCCGCCTACGCGCACCGAGCCTTTGTACACGATGCCGCCGAGCGAGATCACGCCGACTTCGGTCGTGCCGCCGCCGATGTCGACGACCATCGAGCCAGTCGCTTCCGACACCGGCAGGCCGGCGCCGATAGCAGCGGCCATGGGTTCTTCAATGAGGTAGACCTGCGAAGCGCCCGCACCGTGCGCGGCTTCTTTAATCGCGCGGCGCTCGACCTGAGTCGAACCGCACGGCACGCAAATGATGATGCGCGGCGACGGCGAGAACATGCGCGATTCGTGAGCAGTTTTGATGAACTGCTTGATCATCTGCTCGGTGACGGTGAAGTCGGCGATCACGCCGTCTTTCATCGGGCGGATCGCCTCGATGTTGCCTGGCACCTTGCCGAGCATCTGCTTGGCTTCCTTGCCGACTGCCTGGATGGTTTTCTTACCGTTGGGACCGCCTTCCTGGCGGATCGAAACCACCGACGGTTCATCGAGAACGATGCCCTTGCCACGCATGTAGATGAGCGTGTTGGCCGTGCCGAGGTCAATGGCCAGATCGTTGGAAAAGTAGCTGCGCAAAAAACCGAACATTCAAAATCCTGTCTCGCTGGGGGCCGGGCCTCGCAATGGTTGCGCAGGGCGGCAGCGGAAAAAATAACAGCTTCAACCGGGCGGAAGCGGCGCCACAGGAACTTGAAGCTGCGAGGGAGTCTACCGGAGGCCGATGCAAAGCCAGGTCAGAAAAATCCGAACTATCTTTGGGAATTGTTCAGAAAGGCCTTGGTAAGACGGTCCGGGTTTGGGTCGAACGCGTAATGATACCTTATAATTTTGGATGTTTTGAAGGAAACGGACGGCACTTTTTGCCTCCGCTGGCCCCTTTTTCGAGGTCTTCCTCCAGCGTCGTAACCCGCTGTCGCAGCATCGGTTTTTCCTTGCTGCGGCGGTCCACCACATTTTCCGGTGACTGCATGGCTCTGACCCTGACCGATGTAAAACGCATCGCGCATCTTGCGCGGCTAGAACTGGCCGACGCCGACGCTGAGCACACGCTTGTCCAGCTCAACGATTTTTTCGGCCTTGTCGAGCAGATGCAGGCGGTCGATACCACCGGCATCGCGCCGCTTGCCCATCCGATCGAGCAGATCGAAGACGTCGCGCTGCGTCTGCGTAACGACGCGGTGACCGAAACGGTCGAGCGCGAAGCTTTCCAGCGCCCGGCGCCCGCAGTGCAGGACGGCCTGTACCTCGTGCCGAAGGTGATCGAGTAACACCCGCGCATCGAGCCTGGCGCGGCATGCGAGCCGGCCACGAGGTGCAGTGCCGACTTGCGGCATATCGACTCGCAGCATCAACGCTCGCATAGCCGTCGTCTCCGGCTTCCTCGGCTCGGTTTGCCGGCGGGCAGCCGAACGCCTCCACGGCAGCGTGACTACGCTGCCGCGCTCTTCAGGATAAAACGCAATGCATGAAAAAAGTTTGACCGAACTGCGCGCCGCACTGTCGGCCAAGGAATGCTCCGCAGTCGAACTGGCGCAGCTCTATCTGAAGCGGATCGATGCGGCCAACAGCCTGAACGCATTCATCCAGGTCGATCCCGACCTGACGCTCGCGCAGGCGAAAGCCGCGGACGCGCTGCTCCATACCGGCCACGCCGGCCCGCTGGTCGGCCTGCCGATCGCGCACAAAGACGTGTTCGTAACCAAGGGCTGGCGCTCCACCGCCGGCTCGAAAATGCTGTCGAACTACGAGAGCCCGTTCGACGCGACAGTGGTCGCGCGTCTGCACAACGCCGGCATGGTGTGCGTGGGCAAGACCAATATGGATGAGTTCGCAATGGGCTCGTCCAACGAGAATTCGTACTTTGGTCCCGTGCAGAATCCGTGGGATGTTAAGGCTGTGCCGGGCGGTTCGTCGGGCGGGTCGGCTGCGGCCGTCGCCGCGCGCCTCGCGCCTGCTGCGACCGGCACGGATACCGGCGGCTCGATTCGTCAGCCGGCGTCGTTCTCCGGCATCACGGGTATCAAGCCGACGTATGGCCGCGTGTCGCGTTACGGCATGATCGCGTTCGCCTCGTCGCTGGATCAGGGCGGTCCGATGGCGCAAAACGCGGCGGATTGCGCCACGCTGCTCAACGCCATGGCCGGTTTCGACGAGCGCGATTCAACCAGCCTCGTGCGTGACGACGAAGACTACACGCGTTATCTCGGCAAGCCGTGGAAGGAAGACGGCGCGGGCAAGCCGCTCGCCGGCTTGCGCATCGGCCTGCCGAAAGAGTATTTCGGCGCCGGTCTCGCCGACGACGTGCGCGCGTCGATCGACGCGGCCCTGAAGCAATACGAAGCGCTCGGCGCCACACTGGTCGAAGTCTCGCTGCCGAAAACAGAATTGTCGATCCCGGTGTACTACGTGATCGCGCCGGCGGAGGCTTCGTCGAACCTGTCGCGTTTCGACGGTGTGCGTTTCGGTCATCGCGCAGCGGAGTATCGCGATCTGCTGGACATGTACAAGAAGTCGCGCGCCGAAGGTTTCGGTCCGGAAGTGAAGCGCCGTATTCTGGTCGGCGCCTACGTGCTGTCGCACGGCTATTACGACGCGTACTACCTGCAGGCGCAGAAGATCCGCCGCATCATCGCGCAGGACTTCCAGGAAGCGTTCAAGCAGTGCGACGTGATCATGGGCCCGGTTGCGCCAACGGTCGCGTGGGACCTCGGCGCGAAGGGCGACGATCCGGTGCAGATGTATCTGGCCGACATCTACACGCTGTCGGTGAGCCTCGCCGGTTTGCCGGGCATGAGCGTGCCGTGCGGCTTCGGTGCGGGCGCGAATGCGCAGCGTCCGGTTGGATTGCAGATCATCGGCAACTATTTCAATGAAGCCCGGATGCTCCAGGTGGCTGACGCGTTCCAGCGCGCGACCGACTGGCACCGCAAAGCACCGGCAGGAGTGTGAGCACCATGGCCAAGCAATGGGAAGTCGTGATCGGTCTGGAGACCCACGCGCAACTGTCGACGCAATCGAAGATTTTTTCGGGCACCGCGACGCAATTCGGCGCCGCGCCGAACACGCAAGCCAGCCCCGTCGACCTGGCCTTGCCGGGCACGTTGCCGGTAATGAACCGCGGCGCTGTCGAGCGCGCGATCCAGTTCGGTCTCGCGATCGGCGCAACGGTGGCGCCGCGCAGCATCTTCGCGCGCAAGAATTATTTCTACCCCGATCTGCCGAAGGGCTATCAGATCAGCCAGTACGAAATCCCCGTCGTACAGGGCGGTCAGGTGACGATTCAGGTGCCGGCCAATGAAAAGGCGGGTAAAGAAGCCTACGAAAAGGTCGTCAACCTCACGCGCGCTCACCTTGAAGAAGACGCGGGCAAGTCGCTGCACGAAGACTTCGCGGGCATGACCGGCATCGACCTGAATCGTGCCGGCACGCCGCTACTCGAAATCGTCACCGAGCCGGAAATGCGCAGCGCGGCCGAAGCGGTCGCGTACGCGAAGACGCTGCATACGCTCGTCACGTGGCTCGGCATCTGCGACGGCAACATGCAGGAAGGCTCGTTCCGTTGCGACGCGAACGTGTCGGTGCGTCCGGTCGGTCAGGCGGAATTCGGCACGCGCGCCGAGATCAAGAACCTGAACTCGTTCCGCTTCCTCGAAGAAGCGATTCAGTACGAAGTGCGCCGTCAGATCGAGCTGATCGAAGACGGCGGCACGGTGGTGCAGGAAACGCGTCTGTACGATCCGGACAAGCGCGAAACGCGCTCCATGCGCAGCAAGGAAGACGCGCACGATTACCGCTATTTCCCCGATCCCGATCTGATGCCTCTCGTGATCGACGCGGCGTGGATCGAGCGCGTCAAGGCAGAGATGACAGAGCTGCCGGTGGCGATTCAACAGCGCTTCGTGTCGCAATACGGTTTGACGCCGTACGACGCTAACGTGCTGACGTCGAGCAAAGCGATGGCCGCGTACTACGAAGCGGTGGTGAGCAAAGTCGGCCCGGCCAACGCCAAGGTTGCCGCTAACTGGCTGATGGGCGAAGTGTCGTCGCAATTGAATCGCGAGGGTCTCGACATTGCTGAGAACCCGGTGTCGTCCGCGCAACTCGCGTTGCTGCTGCAGCGTATCGCCGACGGCACGATCTCCAACAAGATCGCCAAGGAAATTTTCCTCGCGATCTGGGAGGAGAAGGCCACCGACGAATCCGCCGCCGATCGCATCGTCGAGACCAAGGGGCTGAAGCAGATTTCGGATACCGGCGCGCTGGAAGCGATCATCGACGAAGTGCTCGCCGCGAACCAGAAGTCGGTCGAGGAATTCCGCGCCGGCAAGGAAAAGGCATTCAACGCGCTGATCGGTCAGGCAATGAAAGCGACGAAGGGCAAGGCTAATCCGGCGCAGGTGAACGAACTGCTGAAGAAGAAGCTGTCCTGAGTCGAAGTCAAGTTGAGCGTGAACGACTGAAGCGTTAAAGCTCAGGTCAGCACGGGCTGTTGCCGGCAACGAAAGTGGGGCAACGGCCCGTTTCATTTTGCGGGTCCATTTAAGCGAACGCAGATCAGGGGAGTGTGTGGATGGCCAAGCAGCCCGAACTCGACGATTTCCGCGTGCCGTATTTCGACGACGGCAAGAAAAAAAGCAAATTCTCGCTGAGCGATTTCGACCCGGCCGCCAAGCCGTTTTCGACCGGCTCGAAAGATACCGACAGGGCGCGTCTGTCGGAGATCGGCGCGAAGCTCGACACGCTGCAAGAATGTTTGCACGCGCAGCGAACGCGCCGCGTGTTGCTGGTGCTGCAGGGCATGGACACGAGCGGCAAGGACGGTACGATCCGCGCGGTGTTTCACGAAGTCGATCCGCTCGGTTTGCGCATCGTGCCGTTCAAGGCGCCGACGCCTGTCGAACTCGCGCATGACTTTCTCTGGCGCGTGCATTCGCAAGCGCCGGCCGCCGGTGAGCTGACGATCTTCAACCGCAGTCATTACGAAGATCTGCTGGTCCCCACCGTGCTTGGCGCTTTGGATGAGCAAGCCTTCGTGCAACGCTGCTGCCACATCCGCCAGTTCGAAGAGTTGCTGGCGTATAGCGGCACGGCGATCGTCAAATGCATGCTGCACATTTCGAAAGACGAGCAGCGCGCGCGTCTGCAGGCGCGCATCGACGATCCGCGCAAGCACTGGAAATTCGACGTTGCCGATCTCGACGCGCGCAAGCTGTGGGACCAATATCAGGCCGCGTATCAGGACGCGTTGGCGGCGACATCGACGGAATACGCGCCGTGGTACGTGATTCCGGCCGACTCGAAGACGCATCGCAATGTGATGGTCGCGGAGCTGCTGTTGCGCACATTCGAAGCGCTCAAGCTGGAATATCCTCCCGCCAAAGAATCGCTGAAGGGCATCAAGGTCGAGTGACCGTGCCCTTTCGCTTCATCAACGAATCGAACATCAAAGGAACGACATGTTGCGTGTGATTACCGCCAACCTGAACGGCATCCGCTCAGCGGCGAAGAAAGGCTTTTTCGACTGGTTCGGCGAGCAGAAGGCCGACGTGCTGTGCGTGCAGGAAATCAAATGCTCGCAGGACGACATGACGCCTGAATTCATGGCCCCGCACAATTTCACCGGCTATTTTCAGCACGCCGTGAAGAAGGGTTATAGCGGCGCGGGCGTGTACACGCGTCATGAACCGGACGAAGTGGTGATCGGTTTTGGCAGCGAGGAGTTCGACCCGGAAGGGCGTTATGTCGAATTGCGTTACGGCAAGCTGTCGGTGATTTCGGTGTATGTGCCCTCGGGTTCGAGCGGCGACGAACGCCAGCAGGCCAAATACCGTTTCATGGACGAGTTCATGCCGCATCTCGCGGAACTGTCCCAGGAGCGTGAAGTGATCGTGTGCGGCGACGTCAACATTGTCCACAAGGAAATCGATATCAAGAACTGGAAGAGCAACCAGAAGAATTCGGGTTGCCTGCCGGAAGAGCGCGCATGGCTCACCAAACTATTCGATGAGGTGGGTTACGTCGACGTATTCCGCACGCTCGACCAGCGGCCGGAACAGTACACGTGGTGGAGCAATCGCGGCCAGGCGTACGCGAAGAACGTCGGGTGGCGGATCGATTATCAGATCGCGACGCCGGGCATTGCGAGCAAGGCGAAACGCACCGACGTGTTCCGCGATATCAAGTTCAGCGACCATGCGCCGCTGACGGTGGATTACGACCACAAGGTCAAGAAGTAAGCACGGCAAGCGAGGCTGAAGTCTCGCCTTGTCAGGCAAGAGCGCGAGCGCGCAGCAAGTGAACCTGCAGTTGGCCTTGTGGAAAGCGTTGTCGCGGAAGTAGCGGGCGCTTGAGGCCCGCGCAACTCAATCGCGCGCCAGTTTGCGGCGCGGACGGCCCATGCCGGCGTAGTCCGGCAACGCGTCCACGGTCTTGCCGATCGCCTTCGCGTAGAGCGGCAGCATGTCCGGCAAGCGCTTGATGATGTCCTGACGGCGCGCCGGCGTGTAGGGATGCACGTAGATGAAGCCCTGATCGCGATTGCCGCGCGTGGCTTGCGCCAGTTTGTCCCACAGCGTGACCGCCGCGCGCGGATCGAAGCCGGCGCGCGATGCGATATCGCTGCCGATCACGTCGGCTTCGGTCTCGTCGGTATTTTCGTACTTCATTTCCAGCAGGCGCGAGCCGATGCCGAGCGGCGCAGCGCCCAGATCGGCGAGCCCGAATAGCTGGGGGATCGTGCCGGACGAGTCGAGCTGGCTCGCCTGCAGTTGGCCGAGCCGCTCGCGTGCATGTTCGCGCAGCGCATGCGCGATCTCGTGGCCGATCAGCATGCCGAGTTCGTTGTCGTTCAGACGCGCGCGGTCGAGCACTCCGCCGTACACGACGATCTTGCCACCCGGCAGACAGTACATGCGGATATCGGGCGAGCGCACCACGGCCACATCCCACTTCCAGTTCTTGGCTCGCTCATTCCATTTGAGCGAATACGGAATCATCTTGTCGACGATCGAACGCACGCGCGTGACGTGCGCGTCGGTGTCGGCGTACAGACGGTTCGAGTGCTCGGCGCCGTAGCTGATCTGACTGAACTCGTCGGCGGCTTGCGCCTCGAGCATCGGCGATGGGATCAGGTTGCGGAACACCAGATAGCCGCCGTAACGCAACTGCGTATTCGGGGTGTACGACGCGGACGCCGGGGCGGCTATGGACGGGACAGCAGGCGCTTTAGCTGCCGCGGGTGGCGAAAATGTCGCAGCGGGCGATCTGGCGGTGACCGGAGCCGGCGGCGTCGATTGGGGTGAGGAGGGCGATGAAGGCGGCGTTGCAGCGGCGGGCGCGCTGCCCGCACCCGCCGCGCTGGTGGCATTGTTCGCACCTTGTGCCGCCGATGTCGCGCTTTCAGGGCTCGCGGCGGCCGTCGCCGCGGGCTTCGCCGTCGGCGCTGACGTCGTGGCCGGCGCCGGTGCCGGCGCGGGTGCGCTGGTAGCCGCTGCCGGCATGGCTGCCGCATAGGCGTTCAACGGCGCGGCCAACGTCAGGCTGACACAGCCAAGCGCCCAGACTGCGTGCAGCGCCACACGGCTGCCCTTGACCGCAGGGCGCCGGGACGTAATCGAGCGCGCCGCGCCCATCGGAAGAAGCGCCTTCACGACTGCTTCCTCCACGGCGCGATGCGCAGCAAAAGCAACATGCCGGGCAACCCCAGCGCGGTACAAACGATGAAGTAGTCGAACCAGCCGATCTGCGCGACCACGTACCCGCTCGCTGCGGAAGCCAGCGTGCGCGGCACCGAAGCGAGGCTCGTGAAGAGCGCGAACTGGGTGGCGGTGTAGCGGGGATCGGTGGTGCTGGCGATATAGGCGGTGAATGCCGCCATCGTCAGCCCAGTGGCAAAGGTTTCCAAACCGTAGACAAGCGCCAGCGCAACGGAGCGCGGCTCGAGCTGCACGGCCCAATCGACGCCCACCAGCGCCAGCAGCTTCGTGGTGCCTTCGCTCAGCCCGACGGCGATGTCGTAAATCGCCACGAGACCGGGCGAAGCCGGTCCGAGATGCGCGAGCCATGCAAAGCCGAGCGTCGACACCATCTGCAGGACGCCGAAGATCCACAGTCCGCGGCCAATGCCGATTTTCATCAGCCAGATCCCGCCGACGATCCCGCCCGCCAGACTCGCACCGAACGCGGTGGTCTTCGCGATCACCCCGATCTGCGTGCGCGAAAAGCCGATATCGAGAAAGAACGAGGTGGACAGCGTGGTCGCCATCGTGTCGCCAAGCTTGTACAGAAAGATGAAACCGAGCACGAACAGCGCGCCACGCCAGCCGTCGCGCTGAATGAATTCCTTGAACGGCTGCACGATCGCTTCGCGCAGATTTTTGGGCGGCGTGCCGTGTACTTCGGGTTCGCGCACTACCAGCGTCATGACCATGCCGGGCAACATGAATGCGGCCGTCACGATAAAAACGGTGGTCCAAGGCAAATGGTCGGACAGGATCAACGCGAGCGAACCGGGCACCAGTGCGGCGATCTTGTAGGCGTTCACGTGCACCGCGTTGCCGAGACCCTGCTGCGTATCGCTCAACAGCTCGCGCCGGTAGGCGTCGATCACAATGTCCTGACTGGCGCCAAAGAACGCGACCAGCGCGGTCAAAGCCGCGACCGTCCAGATCGAATCTTTGGGCGACACGAACCCCAGGGTGGCGATGGCGCCGGCCACCAGGATCTGCGTGACCAGCATCCAGCCGCGCCGTCTCCCCGGACGCCAGCCCGGAAAACGCGGGACGTAGCGGTCCATCAGCGGCGCCCAGATGAATTTCCAGGTGTACGGGAACTGGATCAGCGCAAAGAGGCCGATCTCCTTCAGATTGACGCCTTCTGAGCGTAACCACGCCTGCACCAGATAGACGAGCGTGAACAGCGGCAATCCCGAGGTAAAGCCGAGAAAGACGCAGATGAGCATGCGCGTATTCAGGAACGCGCGCCAGCCGGGATGTTCTTCGTGAGCGGTAAGTGCAGGCGCCTCGTGCGGCGGGTTCGACATGTGTATGACTTGCGTTAGCTTTTCTTGACGCGATAGACCGCAAGACTACCACGCCAGTTCACGCCCCAGCGCACCACCTGACCGTCGTGCAGCACCACGCGGTCGAGAATTTCGATGCCGACTTCCGGCGCGAGCGCCTCGAAATCCTCGATCGTCAGCACCCGCACGTTCGGCGTGTTGTGCCACTGATAAGGCAGCGACTTCGACACCGGCATGCGGCCTTGCAGCACCGAGAGCCGATGCGCCCAGTAGCCGAAGTTCGGGAACGACACGATGCATTCCTTGCCGACCCGCACGGTCTCGCGCAGGATCGCCGCCGTCTGATGGATGGTTTGCAGCGTCTGCGACAGAATCGCGAAATCGAAGCTGCCGTCTTCGAACAGGCGCAGGCCGTCTTCCAGGTTCTGCTGGATCACGTTGACGCCGTTTTGCGTCGACGCCAGTACGCCCGCGTCGTTGATTTCGATACCGTAGCCCTGCACGTCCAGTTCTTCGGTCAGCAGCGACAGCAGCGAGCCGTCGCCGCAGCCCAGATCCAGCACCGTGGCGCGCGGTTCGACCCAGCGCGCGATCGCGCGGAAATCCGGGCGCAGCGCCAGGTAATCGAGTGCTCGCTGGTTCATGCGTTCACCTCGTTTGCAATACGTTCGTAGTAGGCGCGCATCAGGTTGTGATAGCGCGCGTCGTCGAGCAGGAAGGCGTCATGGCCGTGCGGCGCGTCGATTTCCGCGTAGGTGACGGTGCGCTTGTGGTCGAGCAGCGCCTTCACCAGTTCGCGTGAGCGGGCCGGCGCGAAACGCCAGTCGGTCGAGAAGCTGGCGATCAGGTATTTCGCCGTCGTGTGCGCGACGGCGGCGGTCAGATCGCCGTCGAAAGCCTTTGCGGGATCGAAGTAATCCAACGCGCGCGTGATCAGCAGGTAGGTGTTCGCGTCGAAGTAGTCGGCGAATTTGTCGCCCTGATAACGCAGATACGACTCCACTTCGAATTCCACGTCGAAGTTGAAGTTGTACGCGTCCACCGCGCCTTCCGCGCGGCGCAGCGAGCGGCCGAATTTCTCGGCCATGTCGTCGTCCGACAGATACGTGATGTGGCCGATCATGCGCGCGACGCGCAAGCCCCGCTTCGGCTTCACGTTGTGCGCGTAGTAGTTGCCGCCGTGAAAATCCGGATCCGACAGGATCGCCGAGCGCGCGACCTCGTTGAACGCGATGTTCTGCGCCGACAGCTTCGGCGTGGAAGCGACCACGATGCAATGCCCGACGCGCTCCGGATACATCATGCTCCACGCGAGCGCCTGCATGCCGCCGAGGCTGCCGCCCATCACCGCCGCGAAGCGCGTGATGCCGAACTGATCGGCGACGCGCGCCTGGGCGTTGACCCAGTCTTCCACTGTCACGACGGGAAAGGTCGCGCCGTACGGATTGCCGGTGGCCGGGTCGATGCTCATCGGCCCGGTCGAGCCGAAGCACGATCCCAGGTTGTTCACACCGATCACGAAGAATTTGTCGGTGTCGAGCGGCTTGCCCGGGCCGACCATGTTGTCCCACCAGCCGATGTCCTTGGGATTGTCGGCGTACACGCCCGCCACGTGGTGCGACGCGTTGAGCGCGTGGCACACCAGCACCGCGTTGCTACGCGCGGCGTTGAGCGTGCCGTAAGTCTCGACCATCAGGTCGTAACCGGCCAGCGAGCTGCCGTTCTGCAACTGCAGAGGCTCGGTGAAATGCATTTTGTGGGGAGCGACGATACCGATCGATTCCATTCATTCCGCCATTTATCAAAAACTGGGCGGCTAAACGGCGTCGGCGAATGCACGGAGGAAGGACTGTGTGCGCGGCTGACGACCTCTTTAGCCGCATTTATAGTGAACCGCAGGGAGACGTTCCCGGCAGTTCGCGCGCCCGCAATCGAGTCAGCAAATCGGCGCGTATCAGGTGTTCAAACAGGTTTTCAAGCAGGTGTTCGGGGTGTTGCGGACAGCGGCCCTTGAGGGTTCGAGGTGCCGCAGTCAGGCGCAAAGTATAGCGGAAATTTTCGTGCGGCAGCGTCGCGGGCGCAGAGCATGGCGCGGCGCTTGCCGCGCGGACTACTGAAGAATCAGGAGCAGTTGCGCGTCGGCGTGTTCGGCGGGTGGCCGCACGAAGCCGCTGCGCACATAGCGGTGCCAGCGGCCGATGATATAGCTCAGCAGCAGACTCGCCCGAATCGCGGGATCGTAGCCGGCGGGCAGCGGGACGGCGTTCTCACCCGAATTCGCAGCGTTGTTCGCCTCCATTTGCGCAAGCCGCAGGCATTGCTTCAACGACGCCTCGACGCGCTCCAGCATCTGATTGACGCGCTCGGTCAGCCGTTCATGCTCGCCGACCAGCGCCTCGCACGTCAGCACGCGCGTCATGCCGGGGTTCTTCGCGGGGAAGTTGAGCAGCATCAACGCAATCGAGCGCGCCTGCAGCACGCCGTTGCTTTCCTTGTCGGCGATCTGGTTGATCAGCCCGAAGATGGTTTGCTCGATGAACTCGATCAGCCCTTCGAACATTTGCGCCTTGCTGGCGAAATGACGGTACAGCGCGGCTTCCGACACGCCAAGCCGGGCGGCCAGCGCCGCCGTGGTGATCTTTTCGGTTTTGGGCGCCTCCAGCATCGCGGCGAGCGTCTGGAGAATGTGCACGCGGCGCTCGCCCGGCTTCAGGCGCTGCGCGCGCGGAGCGGCGAGCGTGGGGTTCGGTTCGTGTTCGGTTAAGACTTCGTCAGGCTTGTCGATCGGCTGCATGGCTGTCGTCCCGTCTGCTGTCTCTTCAATCGAACCGAGCGGGTGCTCAGTCGTAGCGATTTTAACGAACGAATGCTTCTATCGACATAGTGTGGCCGGCCGGTGCCCGGCAGGCGTGTCGGTACGCCGTCCGCGTGCGGCTTGCGCGGCAGATGGCCGGTGATCCACACCGTGCGGATGCCGAGCCGCCGGTAGTTCTTCAGATGCGAGCGCGTGTCTTCGACGAGGATCACGTCCTTCAGCGAAACGTGCGCGTCGCGCATGGCCTTGCGCAGCATCGCGTGGTCGGGTTTGGCGCGCCAGCGGCGGCGATCGCGCATATGCTCGATGGCGATCACCTGTTCGAACAGACGCTCGATACGCAGTTCAGCGAGCACGGCCCGCGCGTAGGCCTCGGGCGCGTTGGTCAGCACGATCTTGCGGCCCGGCAGGGCAGCCACGAGGCGCGCGACGCCGCGTTCATGGCGGATCATCGAGCCGAGATCGGGAAAGGTGTGCACGACCTTCAGGAAGTCGTTCGGATCGAGCGGATGGTGGCGCGTCAGGCCCAGCAGCGTTGCGCCGTAACGTTGTGTGTAGCCGGTGCGCAGACGGTTGGCTTCGTCGAGGTCGACTTGCAGGGCGTCGATGATGTACTGCGTCATCCCTTGATTGATTGCCGGAAAAATCGCGTGCGACGCCTGATGCAGCGTGTTGTCGAGATCGAACAGCCAGACCGGACGGCCACCTGCGATATGCGGACGACGGTTTCGGGAGGTGGGAGTGCGCATGGTGGAGGACGCCGTTCAGGCGCGAACAGTTGCCTCACGCGGTGAACGCGAACGGTTCACGGTGCAGGTAGCGGCAAAGGAAGAGGGAACGGGTTGGTGCTTTGTGGCGATGCTTCGCTGCGAGCCGCCGAAGCTGCTGCGCGCACCGTACGAGTGTGCCGCGAAACTGCACGGCACACGGAGCACGCCATGCTGACGTGCCGCGTGTGCCGGGTTTGAGGCAGCAATCAATGCGAGCGGATCATCGTGCCGAACGGCTGTTCGGTGAGAATTTCCAGCAGCACCGAGTGCTCGATACGGCCGTCGATGATGTGCACCGAGCGCACGCCGCTCTTGGCCGCGTCCAGCGCGGACGAGATTTTCGGCAGCATGCCGCCGGAGATCGTGCCGTCGGCGAACAGGCCGTCAATTTCGCGCGCCGACAGATCGGTCAGCAGATTGCCTTCCTTGTCCATCACGCCGGGGATGTTGGTCATCATGACGAGCTTCTCGGCGTTCAGCACCACCGCCAGCTTGCCCGCGACCAGATCCGCGTTGATGTTGTACGACAGGCCGTCTTCGCCGAAACCGATCGGCGAGATCACCGGAATGAACGCGTCGTCTTGCAGCGCTTTCACGACCGCCGGATTGATCGCCTCGACTTCGCCCACTTGCCCGATATCCACGTACTGACCAGGATTGTCGCGATCCGGCATCAGCATCTTGCGCGCGTGGATCAGGCCGCCGTCCTTGCCCGTCAGGCCGACCGCGTGGCCGCCGAAGTGGTTGATCAGTGTGACGATGTCCTGCTGCACTTCGCCGCCGAGCACCCATTCGACGACTTCCATCGTCTCTTCGTCGGTGACGCGCATGCCTTGGATGAACGTGCCCTGTTTGCCGATTTTCTTCAGCGCCTGGTCGATTTGCGGACCGCCGCCGTGCACGATGACCGGATTGATGCCGACCAGCTTGAGCAGGATCACGTCGCGCGCGAAGCCTTGCTTGAGCCGCTCTTCGGTCATGGCGTTGCCGCCGTATTTGATGACCACGGTCTTACCGTGATACTGACGAATGTAGGGAAGCGCCTCGGCCAGGATTTCAGCCTTGAGGGTGGGCGCGATCTGCGAAAGGTCGGGAAGCTCGGACATGGCGGCAGGCTCAGGCACGGAACAGTTAAAACAGGGCGAATTGTACAGGACTGGCGCGCTGCAACAGGGTTTTCGATAGTTGCGCGGGTGGCGGGCGCCATGGCCTTTGCGCACCGGCAATCACAGCCCGTACTCGCCAGCAGACGACGAAGCGTACCGCGCTTTTGCGGCGCTTGTGAACTAGCCGAACGGACGACTCACGGTGGTTCGCCAGTCGTGGCATCATTTCCTGATAACGGATGAAGCGAGGGTATCCAGTCCGTCATGAAACCGTCCGTTTCCCGTTCTGGAGGCAGCGCGCGCTGCCCGCGCTGCGGCAACGCGTTCGATTGCGCCATGCATGGGCAGCCATTCGACTGCTGGTGCCGTGAGATGCCGGCATTGCCGGTGGACCGGCTCGATCCGGCTGGACGCTGTCTGTGTCCTGAATGTCTGGCGGCGGAGATTGCGCAGGCGGCTCAGGCGAGGACCGGTGGCGCGTGATTGGTGGGGCGAGGCCGGGGAAGCGGCGCAGCTCGGGGGAGGTGCCGTCTGTCCGCGGGAGTGTTGCCGACTGACGAGAGTGCCACTGACGTACGGACGCAGCGTCGCAGACTTGTGAGAGCGTCACCGGCTTACGATAGTGCCACCTGCTTACGGGTGCGCCACCGGCACGCGACAGCGTCATCGGCTTACGGTAGCGCGATCTGCCCACGCAAGCGGCGCTCGCTTACGCCGCCCGGCGGTGCTGCGCCGCAAGCGCGCTCAGGTCACGCGTGACGGCTTCCAGCGTTGGCTCCCACTGACCGAATTGCGGCTGCCGGTAAAGCGTGGAGCTCGGATACCACGGGCTGTCGTGGCGGTCGAGCAACCAGACCCAATGCGGGTTGACGTCGAGCAGCACCCAGGTGCGCTGGCCGATTGCGCCGCTCAGATGCGCCGCTGAGGTGCAAACCGTAATGACGAGATCGAGCGCGCCGACAAACGCGGCTGTATCGTCGAAGGTCGCGAATTCGGCGGTGTGGTCGGTCATCGGCAAGCCGGCCGCGCGTGCCGCCGTTACGTCCGCGTCGGCGCCCGGCTGCAGTGAATAGAACGCCACGTCCCGCATGCCGCCGAAGTGAGCCGCATAGCGTTCCCAGCCGACACGCCGGAACGGATTGCGTTGATGGCCGTGGCTGCCGGTCCACGTTAGCCCGACTTTCAGGCGCGATTCCCCTGCCAGCCGCTCTTGCCACGATTTGGTGTCCGCTGGGTCCGCCCGCAAATAGGGCGCCGCCGGAATCGTTGCGTCGTGCGTGTCGAAAATCAGCGGCAGGCTCAGCAACGGAATCTCGTAATCGAACGCCGGCAGCGATTCGACGCCGCCACCGGCTGAAAACTCGTCCGCATGGCCGCCGAGGCTGCGCTTAAGCAGCGAGCCCATCTGCGGGAACGAATTCCAGACGAGACGGCCGCCTTCGCGATGGACGCGCTCGGCCAGCATCGGAATGAAGCGGCAGAACTGCAACAGGTCGCCCATGCCTTGCTCGCCCCATACGAGCAATGTCTTCCCGGTGAGCAGTTCGCCGCGCCAGAGCGGCGCCGGCATCACCGGACGATTGCCGCCCAATTCCGCAGAACCGTCCCAGCGCGCTTCATGCGATGCCCAGCCGTGCTCGTAATCGGCACGCACGAGTTGGAGCATGGAGAGATTGGAGCGCATGCAGGCGTCGTTGGGGGCCAGCGTGCAAGCGGTTTGGGCGGCTTGCAGCGCGTCGTCCCAGCGTTGCGCCTCACGCAGCGTCAGCGCATAGTTGTTGTGCGCCAGCGGGCTATGCGGCGCGCATTGCACGGCCTTTGCGCCGGCTTCGAGCGCGCGCGGCAGATCCATTTTCGTACGGTAAGCGTGCGTGAGATTGGTCCAGCCGTCGCCTTCATCGGGTTCATCGCGGACGGCATTTTCCAGCAGCGTGATCTGTTCGTTCAGATCGCCGCCGGTGAACGTCAGCGCGGCGGCGAGATTGTTGCGCAGGCGCGGCAAACGCGGGTCGATGGCGAGTGCATACCGATAGGGTGCGATGGCTTCGGCATGCCGGTTCGCCATCTGCAACGAGTAGCCGAGGCGAAAGTGTGCAAGAGCGTTGCGCGGATCGAGTTGGGCAATAATGGCGGCGAGTTCGATTGCGTCGCCGGAACGGTGTTCTTCGAGCAGCTTGGCCGTGAGCGAACTGAGCGATGCGTGGTCGAGTGGATGGATTCGCGCCGCAGCATCGAGGCAGTCGGCTTCGGCCTGCGCCGTACCGGTCTGCCGGGCTGCGACGGCTTGTCGCAGAACAGTCAGGAAAGCTGAAGAGGCGTCGGCCTCGCTGTGGGAAGTCGGTAGCATGGAAGGGTTGCGCGATGGAGGAGCCGAAGAAAAGTTCGTTCCCGTTAGGCGCTATCGCAAAAATTCCATGTTACCGACGCAAGGCCGCGAGGTGAGTCGGACTAGTCTGAACAGGTAAATCAAAGTTAAAGTCATGCATCGAATCACCAACACCGGCCGCGTCAATCTCGGGCATCTGTTCTGGCTGCGCAGTCTCGCGATCATTGGCCAGTTGATGACGATTGCCTTCGTGCAGATCTTCATCGGCGTGCACTTGCCGCTGCCCGCCATGCTGCTGGTGATCGCGCTCGAAGTGATCTTCAACGCAATCACATGGTGGCGCGTCTCGCAGCAGCGCCCCGAATCCAACATGGAGTTGTTCGGCCAGATCTGGGTCGATCTGGGCGCGTTGTCCGCGCTGCTGTTTCTCTCCGGCGGCACCACCAATCCATTCGTTTCGCTCTATCTGCCCTCGCTCGCCATCGCCGCGGCCGTGCTGCCGTGGCATCTGATGGCGTGGCTCGCAGCGTTCGCCGTGGCCTGCTACGCGGTCCTCGGTTTCGATTCCGTACCGCTGAATCTCGACAATCCGGCGAACCTGTTCGACTACTATCGCGCGGGCATGTGGGTGAACTTCATGGTCAGCGTCGGCCTCATTGCATGGTTCGTTGCGCGCATGTCGCGAGCATTGCGGCTACGTGACGCAGCGCTCGGAGACGCGCAGCAGCGCTTGCTCCACGACGAACGCGCGGTTGCTTTGGGTGTGCAGGCCGCTACCGTGGCACACGAAATCGGTACGCCGTTGTCTACAATTGCCATGTTGTCCGAAGAATTGCGAGATGCAGCGCGTTCCGATAAGGGACTTGCGCCTTATAGCGCCGATCTCGAATTGCTCGAACAGCAAATGACACTGTGTACGTCGGCGCTTGCGCGCTTGCGCAGCCGGGCATCGACAACCACTAACCGGCAGCAGGTCGGCGAGTGGCTCGAATCGTTTGCCGAGCAGTGGCGCTTGCGTCATCCGCATGTGAAATTCGAGCGGGTTGGTCTGCCGCCGGCGGATGTCAGTCTTGACGATACGGTGGCCGTGAGTCAGATTCTCACGATTTTGCTCGACAACGCCGCGCGTGCAAGCCGCGATCACGTGACGCTGTCCTGCGCGCTGGCGGCGCGCGGCGACCAGATTGTCTTCGAAGTATGTGATGCAGGCCCGGGCATTCCGGCCACGTTGCGCGGCTCGCTCGGAGCGATGCCGGTCGAGAGTACGCAAGGTGGGCACGGCGTGGGCCTCTATCTGGCTTTTTCGGCGGCGGCGCGTCTGAATGGATCGATCGAACTGACCGATGTCAGCACGATCAAGCCGCGCGGCACGCGCGCGGTCCTTAAGCTGCCGCTCGCCGGACGCAAATTTTCTGGCAAAGGCCGCCAAGGCGCTGCGCCATCCAACACGGAGAAACAGGCATGAGCGATATGAATTTTCTGGTGATCGACGACGATGAGGTGTTCTCCGGCATCCTCGCTCGTGGGCTCACCCGGCGCGGCTACACGGTGAGCGAGGCGCACAACGCGGACGAGGCCATCAAGCTGGCGAATCAGCAGAAGTTCAGCCAGATCACGGTGGATCTGCATCTCGGCAACGATTCCGGCCTCACGCTCGTCGCGCCGTTGCGTGATTTGCAGCCCGACGCGCGCATGCTGGTACTAACGGGCTATGCGAGCATCGCCACCGCTGTGCAGGCGGTGAAAGACGGTGCGGATAACTACCTGGCCAAGCCTGCCAATGTCGAGACGATTCTGTCGGCGCTGCAAAGTGAAGCAAGCGCGTTGCAAGCAGAAGAGGCGATCGAGCATCCCACGCCGTTGTCGGTGGCGCGTCTGGAGTGGGAGCATATTCAACGCGTACTCGCCGAGCACGGCGGCAATATTTCGGCTACCGCGCGCGCGTTGAACATGCATCGGCGCACGCTGCAGCGCAAGCTGGCGAAGCGGCCGGTCAAGCAGTAAGAGACGGTGTCCTGGCGCCGCTTGCCGTAAGCAAATAAAAACGGGCTGCCTTATCAAAGGCAGCCCGTTTTTTATATGCGTCGCGCCCGAGCCGCCTCAAGCAGAAAACACGGTAACTGCCTGGGCCGATCCTGGCTTCGACATCACAGCACGTAGCGCGACAGATCCTCGTCTTCGGCTACTTCGTTCAGCGCGCGATCGACATAAGCCGCGTCGATTTGCACCGTCCGGCCCGAGTGATTGCCGGCCGCAAACGAAACTTCTTCGAGCAGCTTTTCAATCACCGTGTAGAGACGCCGTGCGCCGATGTTCTCGGTCTTTTCGTTCACCGAGTACGCGATCTCCGCGAGGCGGCGAATGCCGTCGTCGGCGAATTCGAGGTGCACGTCTTCAGTGGCGAGCAGTGCCTGGTATTGCTTGACGAGGCTCGCATCCGTGGACACCAGGATCGATTCGAAGTCGTTCACCGAGAGCGAATCCAGTTCGACGCGAATCGGAAAGCGGCCTTGCAGTTCCGGAATCAGATCGCTCGGCTTGGCCAGGTGAAATGCGCCGCTCGCAATGAACAGAATGTGATCGGTCTTCACCATGCCGTACTTGGTGTTGATCGTGGTGCCTTCGACCAGCGGCAACAGATCGCGCTGCACGCCTTGACGCGAAACTTCACCGCCGCCGGCTTCGTTGCGCGAGGCGATCTTGTCGATCTCGTCGAGAAACACGATGCCGTTCTGCTCGACGTTCTGCACGGCCTTGGTTTTCACCTCTTCGTCGTTCAGCATCTTGCCGGCTTCTTCGTCGGTGAGGACCTTCAGCGCTTCTTTCACCTTCAGCTTGCGGCGCGTTTTCTTGCCGCCGCCGATGTTCGCGAACATCGAACGGATCTGCTCGGTCATGTCTTCCATGCCCGGCGGCCCCATGATGTCCATGCCGACTTGCGGCTGTTCCACATCGAGCTCGATTTCCTTGTCGTCGAGCAGGCCTTCTCGCAGACGTTTGCGGAATGTCTGGCGCGTGGTGCTGCCTTCGTCGACGGTATCTGCGGCGCTGGAACTCGCGCCGAAGCCGACGGGCCGCGCGCTCGGCAGCAGAATGTCGAGGATGCGGTCTTCGGCCTGATCTTCGGCCTTGGTCCGCACTTTGCGCATTTCCGTTTCGCGCGTCTGCTTGACGGAAATTTCGATCAGGTCGCGCACGATGCTGTCCACGTCACGGCCCACATAGCCGACTTCGGTGAACTTGGTCGCTTCGATCTTGATGAACGGCGCGTCGGCTAGTTTTGCGAGACGCCGCGCGATTTCGGTCTTGCCGACGCCCGTCGGCCCGATCATCAGAATGTTCTTCGGCGTGATTTCCTGACGCAGCGGATCTTCAACCTGCTGACGGCGCCAGCGATTGCGCAGCGCCACAGCCACCGCTTTTTTCGCGCGGCCTTGGCCGATGATGTGTTTGTCGAGTTCCGAGACGATCTCGGCAGGGGTCATGGTGCTCATCGTGGGTCCTTACTCGATCGTCTCGATAACGCGGTTATGGTTCGTGTAGATGCACATGTCGCCGGCAATCTCCAGCGACTTCTCCACGATTTCACGGGGCGACAGTTCCGTGTTGTGAGCGAGCGCGGTCGCAGCGGCTTGCGCATAAGCGCCGCCGGAACCGATCGCGCAGATGCCGCCTTCCGGATCGAGCACGTCGCCGTTGCCGGTGATGACGAGCGTGGTAGTGGCGTCCGCGGTGATCAGCATGGCTTCGAGACGGCGCAGCATGCGGTCGGTGCGCCAGTCTTTGGCGAGTTCGACGGCGGCGCGCGTGAGGTTGCCCTGATGTTTTTCCAGCTTCGCTTCGAAGCGGTCGAGCAGCGAGAAGGCGTCGGCAGTGCCGCCGGCGAATCCGACCAGCACCTTGCCGTTGTAGATGCGCCGGACTTTCTTCGCACCGCCTTTCATGACGATGTTGCCTAGCGTCACCTGGCCGTCGCCGCCGAGCGCGACTTTGTCGCCGCGGCGCACGGAGACGATCGTCGTGCCGTGAAATTGCTCCATATGCGTTCCTCTTTGCAAAACGGGTAGGACGCGGCAGCGCACTGCGCTACCGCATGAATCCTGAAAGCGGACGGCGCGCGACGCAAACAAACGAACCGGCCGGCGCGCGCTCGTGCAGCGCATGTCCGATTTATTTTAGGGCGTGCGCGGTCATATCAAGAGCCGGCAAATGGCATAAGACAAAAAACACGTGAATTGGTGCGGGGTGCGCGTCCGCGCGGCATCGGACGGCGCGGAGCTGGGATAGCGCGAATCCCGGTCCCGAGCCGGCAAATGGCATAGGACAAATACAGATGGACTCAGGAGCGAATGCGTCGGTTACGCCGACAAGAAGGTGTCGAGGCAGGGCGGGCAACAGCCTGCACTACGGCAATGCCTCGAATATGTGCGACACAAAACAAAAAGGCGCACGGCTCACCGTGCGCCTCTCGACGAAGCAGCGTTTCAGGGCGCGGAGCCGAAGCCGCGCCGCAAGCATTCAGTCGCCGAACAGCTTCTGGCGCAGTTCGCGGCGCTCCTGCGCTTCGAGCGACAGGGTGGCCGTGGGCCGTGCGAGCAAACGCGGGATGCCGATCGGCTCACCGGTTTCTTCGCACCAGCCGTAGTCGCCCGAGTCGATGCGCGCGATTGACTGCTGCACCTTCTTCAGCAGTTTGCGCTCGCGGTCGCGCGTGCGCAGTTCGAGCGCATGCTCTTCCTCGATCGTTGCGCGGTCGGCCGGGTCCGGCACGATTACGGTTTCGCGCAGGTTCTCGGTCGTCTGGCCGGCATTGCGGAGAATATCCGCCTGCAGTTGTTCGAGCTTGTTCTTGAAGAAGGCGAGCTGATCCTCATTCATGTAATCCTTGTCGCTCATCTTCAGGATTTCGGCTTCGGTCAAGAGTCGTTTCGTCGTCATCTGGCTTACTTCTTCAATGTGAGGCAAAACTCTTACATAGTGCCCGCACTTTCGTATTGCCCGCAAATGCGCCTCGAAGACGCTGAGCGCCAAGGCGGGCACGGACAGTGGACTGTCGTGACGCCGAAGCGCCTGGCGCCCACACGCCGGGCGTCGCAACGCTAATGCGGGGCCGAACTCCTCTGGAAACCGATTCTCAAATGCTCCTGAGGCATTGCTTGCCGACAGCGCGCCTTTTCAGGCGCTGCCAGCCGGCATTGTCGGCGTATCGTCCGGATAAGATTTTCCGGCGCCTTTCAGGCCCGTCGCGGGATACGCGCTGACCGGGCAATTCGTTGTCATTCTCCAGTGGGCACGTATTGTAACTGAACCACAATCTAGCGCCGCAAGTGGTGAAAATCCCCGTACGGCACCCCGATATCCCGAAAATATAACGCGCGCACGACCAAAAAGCGATGGTCGTGCACGCTTTAATACAGCAGGGTTTTCACGCGCTTTTCATACGCGCGACTTTTCAGTGAGCTTTCGGCCGCTGTCAAGGCGGATTCAGCAGATGATTTGGCCGGCGCGCGTTTTACGCATATTTCCGTTTCAGCCATCAGCACGGCGCATGCCGCGTCGCACGGCTTTCGGTCTGAATAAGAGACGAGCCCCGGGCAAGCCGGGGCTTCCGACTTCTTAGGCGAGGCAGGCGTCCAGACCGTCGGTGATCAGGTCTTGCGGCAGTTCAATGCCGATAAACACCATCTTGTTGGTCTTTTTCTCGATCGGCTGCCATTTTGCGGCCAGATCGCTGCCCATCATCTGATGCACGCCCTGGAACACTACCTTGCGGTCGACGCCCTTCATATAGAGCACGCCCTTATAGCGCAGCAGGCGCTCGCCATAAATCTGCAGAATGCCGCCGAGAAAGTCTTCCAGCTTGTTCGGATCGAACGGACGGTCGTTGCGATAGACGAACGACTTGATCTTGTCGTCATGGTGCGCATGGTGGTGATGCGCGTGATCGTGGCCTTCGTGATCGCACTTGCCGTGGTCGTGATCGCAATTGGCGTGATCGTCGTGGGTATGGCCATGCTCGTCATGGGCGTGAGCGTGGTTGTGCGCATGCTCGTCTTCAACGAGGAAGTCCGGATCGATCTCGAGCTTCGAATTCAGGTTGAAGCCGCGCAGGTCGAAGATTTCCTTGATGTCCGCTTCGCCGAAATTGACGACCTTGATCGCCGCGCGCGGGTTCATGTGCAGCAGACGGTGACGCAGATCGGCCAGTTGCTTTTCATCGACCAGATCCGACTTGGTGATGAACAGGCGGTCGGCGAAACCGACCTGACGCTGCACGACTTCGTGTTCGTCCAGCTGGTGGTTCGCGTGCTTCGCGTCGACCAGAGTGATGATCGCGTCCAGCAGGAATTCGTTGGCGATCTGGTCGTCCATGAAGAACGTCTGCGCAACCGGGCCCGGATTGGCGAGGCCGGTGGTTTCGATCACCACGCGGTCGAAATCCAGCGTGCCGGCTTGCTTCTGCGCCGCCAGATCGCCCAGCACGCGCGACAGGTCGCCGCGAATCGTGCAGCAGATGCAGCCGTTGCTCATCTGGATGATCTGCTCGCCGGTGTCCTGCACGAGGATTTCGTTGTCGATGTTCTCTTCGCCGAACTCGTTCTCGATCACGGCGATCTTCATGCCGTGCTTTTCATTCAGGATGCGCTTGAGCAGGGTGGTTTTGCCGCTGCCGAGAAAGCCGGTCAGGATGGTGACTGGGATCATGTGGGTCGCCTGTATGGTCGTGTAACGGTGCGTAATCGAATGCGTGGGCCGGGCGCGCAGCCGGGTGGCGCGCTGGCCCGTCCAGGCGGTTATTGAAACATATCTGTCAAGGCGACGCTGGCGGACACGGGTTCGAGTCCACTTTCGCCCAGGCGGCCGGCGCCGGAAATATCCCTGAAACTATGGGCGATCAGGCGATTTGCAACAGCAGGCCCTTCAGGTATTCGCCTTCCGGGAATGCGGTGAGCAGCGGGTGATCCACGCCGGCGCCCAGCCGCTTGAGAATGCGGGCGTCCACGCGCGCGTCGGCGGCCGCGCCGGAGACGATCTTCTGGAACAGTTCGGCGTCGATCGCGCCGGAGCACGAATAGGTGAAAAGCAGGCCGCCCGGGCGCAGCAGCTTCAGGCCGGTCAGGTTGATGTCCTTGTAAGCGCGCGACGCGCGGTCCACATGTTCGCGCGACGGCGCGAATTTCGGCGGATCGAGCACGATCAGGTCGAAGCGCTCGCCTTCGTCGTGAAGGCGGCGCAGCGTTTTGAAGGCGTCGGCGTCGAGCCAGGTGGCGCGTCCGGCGTCGAAGCCGTTGGCCGCCACGTTTTGCTGGGCAATCGCCAGCGCGTCGCCCGAGGAATCGATCGACACTACGCGTTTGGCGCCGCCTTTCAACGCCGCCAGCGAGAAGCCGCCGGTGTAGCAGAAGCAGTTCAGCACCTCCCGATCCTGCGCGAGCTGCTGCACGAGCAGGCGGTTGTCGCGCTGATCGACGTAAAAACCGGTCTTGTGGCCATTGCGCACGTCGACGTGATAGCGCACGCCGTTTTCGCTCGCGATCAACGCTTCCGACGGCGCTTCGCCCGCCAGCACACCGGTGATCTGCTCGAGTCCTTCCTTCTGACGAATCGACACGTCCGAGCGTTCGTAGACGTTCGGGCAGCCGGTCGCGCCAGTCAGCGCCGCGACGATCGCGTCCTTCCACGCCTCCACGCCCGCCGCCATGAACTGACAGACCAACTGGCTGCGCTGGCCTTCGTCCTCGGCCACGTAATGATCGACGATCAAGCCCGGCAGGCCGTCCGCTTCGCCGAAGATCAGCCGCACAGCGCCGGTGTCGTGAACCATCGTCTGACGATGCGCGAGCGCGCGCTGTACACGGCGCTTGAAAAACGCGTGATCGATCGGCTCGCTTTCGTCGAAGCTCCAGACGCGGGCGCGGATCTGCGAATGCGGGCTGTAGGCCGCGCGCGCGAGGAAACGGCCGTCGTGCGCGCGCACCAGCACGGTGGCGCCGGGCGCGGGATTGCCGTCGATCCGGTCGATCGCGTTGGCGTAGACCCACGGATGGCGGCGCAGCAGCGACTTTTCTTTCGACGGTTTGAGCGTAACGGTATTCATCAGGGTGTCAGAGAGAGCAATGGGCCGCGCGGCACGGCGCACGCGGCAGGTAAAGCGAAGGCGGAGACCGTACGCCGCGAATCGAGCCGCGGAGTCAGTCGCGTTTTTTGGCGCGCGGATGCGCCTGATCGTAGACGTGCGCGAGATGCTGGAAATCGAGCGCGGTATAGACCTGCGTCGCGGTGATGCTGGCGTGGCCGAGCAGTTCCTGCACGGCGCGCAGATCGCCGCTCGACTGCAGCACGTGCGTGGCGAACGAATGCCGCAGCACGTGCGGATGCACATTGGCGGGAATGCCGGCGACCAGCGCCGCGCGCTTCACGCGCTCGCGCACGACGTTCGGCGACAGGCGATTGCCGCGCGCCGAGAGAAACAGCGGATGCGGATCGTGCTTCACCATCTGATCGCGGACGGCGAGCCAGGCGCCCAAGGCTTCCAGCGCCTTGCTGCCGACCGGCACGACGCGGCGCCGGTTGCCCTTGCCGAGCACTTCGACTTCAGCCGAATCGAGCTTGAGCCAGCCGGCCGAGCGGTAGCCGTCGGCATCGGCGAAACGGGCGTCGAGGCCGACCAGTTCCGCGAGCCGCAAGCCCGACGAGTAGAACAGTTCGAGCATGGCGTGATCGCGCAAACCTTCCGGCGAGGCGGCGGGCGGACTTTCCATCAGACGCGTGGCGTCGTCGACGGATAGCGCTTTGGGCAGCGGTTTGGCCTGCTTCGGCGCGCGCACGGTCGCGACCGGATTGGCCGGCAGATCGACGCGCCCGGCGAGCCAGCGGTAAAACGCGCGCCACGCCGACAGCCGGTGGCTGATCGAGCGCGCCGTCAGGCCGCCCGCGTGCGCCCGCGAAACCGCGCCGCGAATGTCCACGGGCGTGAGGCTTTCGAGCGGCCGGCCTTTGGCCAGCTGCTTGAGTTCTTCCAGTTCGTGGGCGTAGCCGCGCAGCGTATGCGCCGAGAGCCGCCGCTCGTGTTCGAGATTCGACAGATAGGCGGCGATCGGGTCGGCGGCGGTCACGGTGGGTTTTTCGAGCGGCTGGCGCAGAGCGGAGCGCCGTCAGCGCGGCAGCAGACGGCTCAGCGCCGCGCTGGCCAGCGCGCCGATCTGCGTCAGGAAATCAGTGGCCATGCCGTCGTGGAAGCGGCGCGCGTCGGCCGAACCCATCACCAGCAGGCCAAAGGTCGGCGCTTCTTCCTTGCCTTCCGGATCGCGCAGCGCGAGCAGCGCGATCGATTCGGTAGCGTGCGCCGACTCGGACGCCGCGTGGCCGGTCGAGCCTTCGTCGCTCACCGCGGTCACGGAGGGCACCAGCCACTGCGCGGCCTCGAAGCCGGTATTCGCGCCGCAATACGGCGTGGTCAGGCTGTTGGCGAAAATGCGCACTTCTTCGCCGACATGGCGCGCGAAGTCGGCCTGAGCATAGGGCTCGGCCACATCCCACACGCGCAGCGCCGCTTGCGGCACGTCGAAGATGTCGCGCAAACCGGTGGCGATCGTGCGCGGCAGCGCATACGGATCGCGCTCGGCCATCACGCGAATCGTCCAGCGGTTGAATTTCGACGCGATGCTGTCGTTCTCGTGGCCGTAGCGCAGGAGTTCGGCGAGGCGGCGTTCGAGGTGCTTGTTCTTGTCGCGCAGCATTTCCATCTGCCGTTCCTGCAGCGACACCGCGGCTTTGCCGTGCGGGTTCGCGAGGCGGACCGTCGCGAGCATTTCCGCGTGTTCGGCGAAGAATTCAGGATTGGCAAGCAGATATTCGGCGACTTCGCGATCGTTCATGGTTTCGGCTAAAGGACTACGGGGCGACGCCTTGGGGCGGCGCAACGGTCAATGAGTTTATGCGGCCTGTGAATCGGCTAATGAGTCGGCTAATGAGTCGGGCAGTTCGATTTCGCCTTCGAAGACCGTCGCGGCAGGCCCGGCCATCAGCAGCGGCTGGTCTGCTTGCGCGGCGTCCCACGTGATGGTCAGTTTGCCGCCATGCGTGTGGACGAGCACCGGTGCATCCAGCAGCCCGCGCCGGATGCCGGCCGCGACGGCCGCACACGCGCCCGTGCCGCACGCCAGCGTTTCACCCGCGCCGCGTTCGTACACGCGCAGCTTGATCTCGCTACGGCCGACGATCTGCATGAAGCCCGCGTTGACCCGCTGCGGAAAACGCGCATGACGTTCGATCACCGGGCCTTCAACCAGCACCGGGAACGCCTCGACGTCGTCGACGACTTGCACGGCGTGCGGATTGCCCATCGACACCACCGAAATCCAGCGCGTCGTGCCGTTCACGTCGAGCGGCCAGAGCGTGTCCGCGCCCTCGCGGCGGCCTTCCAGGCCTTTGGTGGCGAACGGCACGCGTTCCGGGTCGAACACGGGCGTGCCCATGTCGACCAGCACTTCGCCGTTTTCCTGCATGGTCAGCGTGATGGTGCCCTTTTGCACCTGCACGCGCACGCTGCGCTGATCGGTGAGGCCACTGTCACGCACGAACTTGACGAAGCAGCGCGCGCCGTTGCCGCAATGCTCGACTTCGCCGCCGTCGCAATTGAAGATGCGATACCTGAAATCGACGCCGGCCACCGTGGGCTTCTCGACCAGCAGCAACTGATCGGCGCCGACGCCGAAATGCCGGTCCGCGAGCGCGCGCACCTGCGCCGGCGTCAGGTTGACCGGTTGGGTGTAGCCGTCGAGCACGACGAAGTCGTTGCCCGCGCCGTGCATTTTGGTGAATTTCAGTTTCATCACGCTATTGTAAGTGACGAGCCCACGCGTGCACCGAACGCCGCGTTATTTCCGTGTCAGGGCGCGTTCTTCGCGCCGCGAAGGCGGCTGTTCAATACACGCTCGGTTGACCCGGCGGCCGGGTCTTGAAGCGTTTGTGGACCCAGTAGTACTGCTCGGGCATCAACGGAATCTGCTCTTCCAGGAAGGCATTCATGCGACGGGCGTCCGCGTCGTCGTCGCCGGTCGGGTAGTTTTCCCACGGCTTGAATACTTTCAACCGGTAGCCTTTGTAATTCGGCAGCACCTCGCCGATGAACGGCACGACCTGCGCGTGACCGACCTTGGCCAGACGTCCCACCGCGGTCAGCGTGCAGGTCGGCACGCCGAAAAACGGTACGAAGGTGGAATTGCGCGCGCCGTAGTCCATGTCGGCGCCGAGCATCACCGGCTTGCGGTCGCGCAGCCAGCGCAGCACGATGCGCGCGCTGTCGGCGCGGCTCGCCATGTCCGCGCCGAAACGCGCGCGCGCCGCTTTGGCGACTTCTTCGAGCTCCGGGTTCGACATCGGCTGATAGAGCGAGCCGCATTGGCGCTTGAGCGAATAGTTCAGGAAGATCGAACCGGCCTCGATACCCACGAAGTGAAAGCCGAGAAACAGCGTGGGCGGCAGATTCGGGTCCGTCAGATCGATCGCGCTGTCGAGCTGGATCAGCTTTTCGAGTTTCTTCGCCGAGCCGAACCACTGCACGCTGCGTTCGAGGTAGCTGCGGATTGCGTGACGGAAATGCTTCTGCGCGACGTCTTCGCGACGCTCGTCGCTCCACTCGGGAAAGCACAGCTTCAGATTGATATGGACGATGCGTTTGCGCCGGCTCGGGATCTGATAGAGCAGCCAGCCGAGTCCGTCGCCGAGACGGGCCACGAAACCATAAGGCAACAGTGCAAACAGTTTCAGCAGCCCGATCGCAAGTTTGGCGCCATAGCGGCTCAGCATGCCGCCTCCTGAAAAGAGGCGCGGCACAAGACGGGCTTCAGGAAAGCGGAAAAGTTGACGTAATACCGCACTCTTGGACACTCTGTGACAATCATAAGAAGTCGCTATAATAAGGGCTTCGCCGAGTTAATAGACAACTTGCGGGGCGAAGCCGGCGGCTGCAATCCATGTGATCTGCGCCGCCTGGTAAGGTAATCCGCTAAAGCGTCGCCGCTTCAAGGCTCCCGAAGCTGGCTACGTGAAACTCAACCGTAACCACACAACAGGAGTCTGCAACGTGGCAAACGACTATCTCTTCACTTCCGAATCCGTTTCCGAAGGCCATCCCGACAAAGTCGCGGATCAGATTTCGGACGCCATTCTCGACGCCATTCTGGCTCAGGACAAATACTCGCGCGTTGCCGCGGAAACGCTGTGCAACACGGGTCTCGTCGTGCTGGCGGGTGAAATCACCACCACCGCCAACGTCGATTACATCCAGGTCGCGCGCAACACGATCAAGCGGATCGGCTACGACAATACCGACTACGGCATCGACTATCGCGGCTGCGCGGTGCTCGTCGCGTACGACAAGCAATCGCCGGACATCGCCCAAGGCGTGGACCGCGCGCACGACAACAACCTCGATCAAGGCGCCGGCGACCAGGGCTTGATGTTCGGCTACGCGTGCGAAGAAACGCCGGAACTGATGCCGCTGCCGATTCACCTGTCGCACCGTCTGGTGGAGCGTCAGGCGAATCTGCGCCGCGACGGCCGTCTGCCCTGGCTGCGTCCGGACGCGAAGTCGCAAGTCACCGTGCGTTATGTCGACGGCAAGCCGCATGCGATCGACACCGTGGTGCTGTCCACGCAACATTCGCCGGATATCGATCTGGGCACGCTGCGCGAAGCCGTGATCGAAGAAGTCATCAAGCCGACCCTGCCGGCCGAGCTCATCAAGGGCGACATCAAGTTCCTCGTGAACCCGACGGGTCGTTTCGTGATCGGCGGTCCGCAAGGCGATTGCGGATTGACCGGCCGCAAGATCATCGTCGATACGTACGGCGGTGCCGCGCCGCACGGCGGCGGCGCGTTCTCGGGCAAGGATCCGTCGAAGGTCGACCGTTCGGCGGCTTACGCCGGCCGTTATGTCGCGAAGAACATCGTGGCCGCGGGCCTGGCTTCGCGCTGCCTGATTCAGGTGTCGTACGCTATCGGCGTCGCCCAGCCGACGTCGGTCATGGTGAACACGTTCGGCACGGGCCGCGTGTCGGATGCAACCATCACGCGTCTCGTGCAGGAGCATTTCGACCTGCGTCCGAAGGGCATCATCCAGATGCTCGACCTGCTGCGCCCGATTTACGAGAAGAGCGCGGCCTACGGTCACTTCGGCCGCGAAGAGCCGGAATTCACGTGGGAATCCACGGACAAGGCATTGGCGCTCGCCGAAGCCGCCGGCACGGAACCGGTTGCCGCGCTGGCCGAATAAGCGCAAGCCGTCTGTTTCAGCAAAAAACCCCGCCGGCGTGAGCCAGGCGGGGTTTTTTCATTTGTGTCGGTTGCTCTACTGCGCAGCCGATCGGCGGCTGCAAAGGCCGCGATGTGTTCTCGCATCGACGCGGCCGCTGAAGCCGCGCCGGTACAGAAGCGTGCTGCGTTCCGTAATCGCCTTAACGGCTCGCGAATGCGAACGCAAACCAGCCGGTGCTGGCGTTCGTCGACATGCGACGCGGGCGGCGGCTCGCGTTCTGCGGCGCGGCCACCGGTGCGCGCTGCGCGGTGAGGCGCAGCGGCGTCGGTTTGCGCAGCAGCGTGCGCAGCGAAAAACGGCGTGAACTGCCTTGCAAACGCAAGGTGGAGAAGAACGTGTTGAACCAGGTGCGGATGCCGTCGACGGCTCTGGTATCGCGCCATTGTTCGCCCAGCGCGCGGGTGCGGGTAGCGTGATGGCGCAGCGCGCGCACGACATGGCGGCGCGCGGGACGCGCGGCTTTCAGTGCTGCGCGGGTAAGACGGGTGCTCAGGAGAGTATGCATGGCTTCACAAGTAGGCAACGTGTCGCGCGACGGAATGTGCGCCATGAAGAGCACCAAATGTGCCAATGGCGGTGTCGCGATGGACGGCGCGAAAGCCTGGAATTCGACGGAAAGGTGCACGGTGTACGGCGGAGTCGGCCTCGGTGGCCTGTACGCGGCGCGAGAGTGCGGGAATAGCGATCAGCATGCAGCGCAGGTTACACGCGATTCGTGACGTCATAAAGTCGGTTTTTACCCTGCGAATGCGGGTTTTTACGGGGTAGTTCGCGATTTGCGGCCGCGCGATCGCGCCCTTTGCGGTCGATTTTCGTGCGTGCTTGCCCATTCGAAGTGCCGCGACATCGGGCTTGCCGCATGAAAGTAGTGCGTAAGGAGCGGTTGCTCGCGGGTGAAACAGCAGCACCCTGCGATCGCGCCCGTTTTACAATCGTGCATCAGCTTGTCGACAGTAACGGAATACCATGTCACTTCATTCCAAGAAAGAGCAGATTCAGACGTTGCGGGAGCAGGGTTTTGTCGTCGTGCCCGGATTGGTGTCAGCCGAGCGTTGCGATGAGTTGAAGCAGATTGCGCAGCGTCAGTTGCAGGAAGCCGCCGCGCCGATCGAGTTCGAAGCGGACCTGCAGTATCCCGGCGCGCCGACCTCCAAGCATGCGCCCGGCGGCCATACGGTGCGGCGGCTGCTGGATGCGTATGGACGTCATCCGAGTTTCGCGCAATGGGCGACCGCGCCGGAAATTCGCGGCTGGATGGAACTGTATTTCGGCGAGGAGCCGCGTCTGTCACGCGCGCACCATAACTGCATGATGACCAAGCATCCGGCGTATGGCAGCTTGACCGGCTGGCATCGCGACGTGCGGTATTGGTCGTTCGAGCGGGACGATCTGGTGTCGGTGTGGCTCGCGGTCGGCGCCGAGACGGTGGATAACGGCGCGCTGTGGCTCGTGCCGAAGTCGCACAACGCCCCGTTCACTTCCGACCGGTTCGATCAGGCCAAATTTTTCCGTTCGGATCTGGAAGAGAATCAGGAGTGGATTCGCACCGCGGTGTCGCCTGAACTCAAGCCCGGTGACGTGGTGTTTTTCCACTGCAACACGCTGCATTCGGCCGGCAAGAACATTACCGATCAGGTGAAGTTTTCGCTGGTGTACACCTATCACGGCGCGAGCAATGTGCCGTTGCCGGGGACCCGTTCGGCTGCAAAGCCCGAGGTGGCGTTTTAGGCTTTTCCGATTTCTCGCGGCGGCGCTTCGGGTCCACATTCGCTCGCGGACCTGGACCTCGAAGCACCACACCGCGCGTCGCGCACGCCGTTAGCGCCTGCGTCCCGACAAAGCCATTCCCGTCAGGCCGGCGATCGTGGCCACGACGCCGCCCACGATCAGCATGATCGCCTTGTTGGTCGGCGAACCGGTGAAGACGCGCGAGACGTCGCTGCTCACCGAATTGAACGCCTGCCCGCCGAAGTACAGCAGCACGATACCGCCGACAATCAACGCGATGGAAATCGCCTTCGTCATCTATCTCTCCCCTGAGCTTGAGTCGGGCAAAGTGTAGGCGAGCCGCAAGCGATCGTCCATCCCGCATACTGGGTGTCTGCATGCATCACGTCGATTCGCTACCATAGCGGTCTGGCTGCATCCCCACCTACAAAAATAAAGCAGCACGCCTCCCGCAGCATGCGATTGCCCATGCCCGCACATGTCGGGCGCCTTCACCATCAAGGACACTAGCAATGGCTTACGAAGCAGCTTCAGAACGCTATTCGGATATGCAGTACCGCGTGTGCGGTAAGTCGGGTCTCAAACTGCCTGCGCTGTCGCTCGGTCTGTGGCACAACTTCGGCGACACCACGCCGATCTCCACGCAGCGCGACATCCTGCGCACGGCCTTCGATCTGGGTATCACGCACTTCGACCTCGCCAACAACTACGGGCCGCCGTACGGCAGTGCCGAAACCAATTTCGGCCGGCTCTTCAAGGACGACTTCAAGCCGTATCGCGATGAACTGCTGATTTCGTCGAAGGCCGGTTGGGACATGTGGCCCGGTCCGTACGGTCAAGGCGGCGGCTCGCGCAAATACGTGCTCGCGAGTCTCGATCAGAGCCTGCAGCGCATGGGCCTCGACTATGTCGATATTTTCTATTCGCATCGTTTCGATGCCGACACGCCGCTCGAAGAAACCGCCGGTGCGTTGGCGAGCGCCGTGCAGCAGGGCAAGGCGCTGTACATCGGAATCTCGTCGTACTCGGCAACCAAAACGCTTGAAATGGCGAAGCTGCTCGCCGAGTACAAGGTGCCGCTGCTGATTCATCAGCCCGCGTACAACATGCTTAATCGCTGGATCGAGCAGGAGTTGCTGGACACGCTCGAGAAGGTAGGCGCGGGCGCCATCGCGTTCACGCCGCTGGCTCAGGGTCTGCTAACCGGCAAATACCTGAACGGCGTGCCGGAAGACGCGCGCGTCAACAAACCGGGCGGCGGTTCGTTGAAGCAGGAGCATTTGAGCGCGCAGAACATCGAGCACGTGCGCAAGCTCAACGACATCGCGCAACGCCGCGGTCAGAGCCTGGCGCAGATGGCGCTCGCGTGGGCGCTGCGCGATCCGCGCGTGACGTCCGTGCTGATCGGCGCAAGCCGTGCGGAGCAGGTGCGTGAGAACGTTGGCGCGCTGAAGAATCTCGCGTTCTCGAAGGACGAACTGGCCGAGATCGATCGCTACGCAACCGAAGGTGGCATCAACCTGTGGGAAAAGCCGTCGACGGATCAGGCGATCTGATCCCCGCGCCTTGGCCCTTCACACCGCAGCAATAGAAAAGCCGCCCCTCGGGCGGCTTTTTTCCTCTAGACGAGCGCCGGCAAACCTTCGACCAGCACGACGGCGAACATCACGCCGATCAGCGCGCCAAGCACGCGCAATGCGTTGTGCCGGAATTCCGTCTTGCAGGGAAGTGCACCGACAAACAAGGCCCCGGCCAACGCCATCGGAATGACCAGGATGAAATCGCCGATCGTGAAGTAGGTCGTCATTCTCGTCTCCTTATATATCCCTGCGGAGGCGGCGGCTCGATTTTTAGAGTCATGCACCGCCCACGCTCGATTTGAGTATAGGAGACAAGTCAGGTCGATATAGCGACGCTTTGCGGCGCTGCAGCGGCTATTCGCAGGCCGCTGAACCCGGCGCCGCAAGGGCCGCAGCGATTGCCGCAACGCAGCAATCACGATAAAAAACTTTAAGCGATCGCTTACGTTGTCCTTACTTCTAAGCGTTATTCAATGCGCACTGGGTCGAAGCACGAGCATCAGACGCGAGGTTGCTCGCGCCCGCGCAAACGCATCGCTGCGAACAGGCCGATGACGAGCAACACACTCACCAGCCCAGCGACACCGTTCCATCCGAAGCCGGCCCACACGTGACCGCCGTACGAGCCGATCACGCTCGAGCCGATGTAATACGCGAGCAGATAAAGGGCGGCGGCCTGACCTTTGGCATCCTTGGCGAGACGTCCGACCCAGCCGCTCGCCACCGAATGTCCGGCGAAGAAGCCGAACGTCACGCACGCGATGCCAGCCGCGATTGCCGCCAGCGGATGCAGCAACGTGAGCGCAAGACCAAGCACCATCAACAGCAAGCTGGCGATGAGCACGCGGGCGCGGCCGAATGTATCGGCCATGCGTCCCGACCACGGTGAGGCAACCACACCTGCCAGATAAACGACGAAGATCGCGCCGATCTCCGTCTGATTCAACTGATAGGGCGGCGCGAGCAAGCGGTAGCCGATGTAGTTGTACAGCGTGACGAAGCTGCCCATCAGCACGAAGCCGAGCAGAAACAGTAGAGACAGTCCGGGCCGTGTGAATTGCTTGAGCAGGGCGGTGCGGTGATGCGTGAAGCCGAGTCCGCGCCGCGGCACGAAATGACGCGACGGCGGCAGCAGCGCGCGAAACGCGAGCATCGACAGAATGCCGAGCACGCCGATCGTGCCGATCGCAACGCGCCACGAAAACAGATCCGCGACCACGCCGGTGATCACGCGTCCGGCCATCCCGCCGATCGCCGTGCCGCCGACGTAAAGGCCCATCGCGAGGCCGAGGCCATCGGGATGCACTTCTTCCGCGAGATAGGCCATGGCGACGGCGGGTACACCGCCGAGTGCGAGACCTTCGAGCGTGCGCAGCACGAGCAGTTGATGCCACTGCGGCGCGATCGACACGCCGATGGTCAGCAGCGAGGAAACGGTAAGCGACAGCGTCATCAGTTTGTGACGGCTCCAGCCTTCCGAAACGAAGCCGGCGACGAATACAGCAAGCGCGAGCGCGGCCGTGGTCAGCGAGAGCGACAGGCTGCTTTGTGCCGGCGTCACGTTGAATGCCGTCGAAAACGATGGCAGCAAGGGCTGCACGCAATAGAGAAGCGAGAACGTCGCGTAGCCGGCGAACAGCAGCGCGATGCTGGCGCGCCAGTACGCGCGTGTGCCGCGTTCGAGGTAAGGGATGTCGGGCGCGGCGGGAGCGTGGGAAGAAGCGTTAGAAAAAGCAGGCGAGGGAGCGGGCGAAGAAGCAGCGGTCCGGTTGGCGTCCGGCGGCGGGGTCACGAAAAATCTCCTCAGGGATGCAGACGACAAAGGAGTTAAGGATACGCTGAAAAAGCCGTGTGAGTCCGCGCGACGTTCAACGGACCGCCACGGCGACGCGATCAGACGGCGCGTCCGCCGGCCTCTCGCGGCGTCGAAAAGCTGCGGCTACCCGTGCGCCGCGGCATCGCTCGCGGGTGCGGACGGATGCACGATCTGCTCGTCCGTCGGCAACGCGGATGCGTCCCAGCCGCCGCCCAGTGCCTTGATCAACGCTACGCTCGCGGCCATCCGCCGACGCGCGATCGACACGGCGTCGCGCTCGTTGGTGAGCGCGGTGGTTTGCGCGGCCACCACGTCGAGATAGGTGATTGCGCCGTTCTTATAACGATTCGATACGACCGCCAGCGCTCGTTGCGCGGCAGCCACCGCGTCGTCCTGCGCGGCTGCTTCCTGTTCGAGCACGCGAAGCGCAGCGAGATTGTCTTCAACCTGGCCGAAAGCGCTCAACACCGTCTGCCGGTATTGTGCGACGCTTTCGTCGTAATGCGCACGGGCCTGTTCCTTCACCGAAGCGCGTCCGCCGAAGTCGAGCAGCGTGCCCGCCAACGTCGGTCCAAGCGACCAAAGCCGGCTCGGCGCCAGCAACCATTGACTGTAGTTAGTAGCTTCGAGGCCACCCGTCACCGACAGAATGAGGTTCGGAAAAAACGCCGCCGTCGCCACGCCGATCTGCGCGTTCATATCGGCGACGTGCCGTTCCGCCGCCGCGATGTCCGGGCGGCGTTCGAGCAGCGCGGACGGCACGCCTGCCGCCGCCACGATGGGCACTGCGGCGAGCGGCGCAACCGGCAGCGAAAACGTGGAAGGCGACCGGCCGATCAGGATCGCGATCGCGTGTTCGAGTTGCGCGCGCTGCACGCTGAGGTCGAGTGCTTGCGCCTGGGTGGTCTTCAGCTGCGTCTGTGCCTGCGCGACATCGGCATCCGTGGCGATGCCGCCGGTGTAGCGGTGCTGCGTCAGATCGAGTGCTTGCTTGTAGGCCTCGATCGTGTCGTCGAGCAGTTGGCGCTCCTGATCGAGTCCGCGCAGCTCGAAGTAGTCGGTGGCGAGTTCGGCCTGCATCGACAGGAGCGCGGCCTGGGCATCGGCTGCACTCGCCTGCGCTTCGGCCTTCGCGCCCTCGACGCTGCGTGACACGCGGCCCCACAGGTCGGGTTCCCACGAAGCGTCGGCTTGCACCAGGTAGTCGTTCAGCGTGAGGCCGGCGGTCGATTTGTGCAGCACGTTCTCCGACGACCGCGCGCGCGAATAGGCGCCATTCGCGCTGACGACCGGGAAGAAGCTCGACCGATATTGCGCCACGGTTGCGCGAGCGGCGCGAAAACGCGCTTCGGCGGCCTGCACGTTCTGGTTCGCGCTCGCGACCTGTTGTTCGAGTGCGTCGAGCGACGGGTCTGGGTAGACGCTCCACCACGCGCCGCGTGTGAGCGTGTCGGCGGGTTGGGCGGGTTTCCAGCCGGTGCCGTCGAGTTCCTTGTAGGTTGCCGCGGTAGTGGCAGTCGGCTTTACGTAGTCCGGGCCGAGCGTGCATGCGGCGAGTGCACATGCGCTCGCTAATGCCAGAGCGAACGCGTGCAGCGAGACATATCGCAGCGGCGGCGCGACAAAACGGCGACGGGACTCTGGCCTGTTCATGACGACGCACCCGTCGCCGCACCCGCTTTCGCGGGCACGATCCGCACCGGCGCGCCATCGACGATCGAGTCCTGCGGATTCAGGATCACCTGCTCATCGCCTTGCAAGCCGGACACGACCGCCACACGCGTGCCGAAGTCCGTTCCCAACGACACCGGCAACAGCTTCACCTTGCGTTGCGCATCGACGGTCGCCACTTTCACGCCATCCGGGCGGAACAGCAGCGCGTTACCGGGCAGCGTAAACGGTGCCGCGCCCGTGCCCAACGCGAAATGCACTTGCGCGTAGGCGCCCGGCAGCAAATCGCCATTTCGATTGTCGACATCGACCTCTACCAGCATCGTGCGTTGTTGCGGATCGACGGCGCCCGCGGTGCGCGCGACAGTGCCCGGATAATGTTTCGACGGCGTTTCGGTCAGCGTCAGAAACGCGTTCTGCTGCGCACGAACCTGCTGCGCGTACGCCTGCGGCACATTCACATAAACGCGCAACCGGTCCGCCTGCGCGACGTGGAACAGCTCCTTCGCCGGGCCACCGGAACTACCCGCGTCGATCAGCGCCCCAACATCCACATTGCGCGCCGTCACGATGCCGTCGAACGGCGCATAGACCTTCTGGAACGACTGCGTCTTCTCGAGCCGCGCCACGTTGAAGCGCGCGGCGTCGAGCGTGGCTTTCTTCGCGAGCATGTCGCCGACTTTCTCGTCGGTTTCCTGCTTCGAGACCGACTTGCTTTTCAGCATGTCGGTCCAGCGGTCGGCGGTGCTTTTCGCGAGCGCATAGTTGGCGTTGGCGTTCGCCAGATCGGCGCGGGCCGCGCGCAGTTGGTCGTCCACCTCGGGTGTATCGATTTCCGCCAGCAGCTGGCCGTTTTTCACGTGCGCGCCGATATCGGCGTACCACTTCTTCAGATAGCCGTTGGTGCGCGCGTAGATCGGCGTGTCGAGAAAAGCCTGCACGTTGCCGGGCAGCACGAGATCGAGTCCGGCCGTCGACTTCTGCGGCTGCACGACTTCGACGCTCGTCTGGCTCGTATGCTCGGCATCGCGTTCGAGCGCCGCGTGTGCGTCGTGGCGCGACCAGATACCTTGCGCCGCCAGCGCGATGACCGCCACGGCGACCGCGACGCCGATCCAGCGTGCGCGCTTCGCTTTGGCCGGATCGTGCGTGGTGCCGGAACGCTCTGGACGTTGTCCTTCCATCAAACTTCCCCTGTAGAGATGCGTGGGCAGTCCAGGCTGCCTCTTATACTGCCCGCCAATGCGTTCGCGATGACGAAGATGCTCTGCATCACGGCTTCCCCACCACGTGCTCAGCCGCGCGCAAGCGACGTGCCGCGAGACGGCGGTAGATCATCGAAAACACCACCGGCACGAAAATCAGCGTGGCCAGCGTGCCGATCGTCAAGCCGCCGATCACCGCGCGCCCGAGCGGCGCATTCTGCTCACCGCCCTCGCCGAGACCGATCGCCATCGGCACCATGCCGATCACCATCGCGAGCGCCGTCATCAGCACCGGACGAAAACGCGTGAAGCCCGCTTCGATCGCCGCGCGCGTCGCGTCGCCGTGTTCGAGCAACTGCTCGCGCGCGAAGCTGATCACGAGAATCGAGTTGGCGGTGGCGATGCCGATACACATGATGGCGCCCGTGAGCGCGGGAATCGACAGCGTGGTGTGCGTGAGAAACAGCATCCACACGATGCCCGCGAGCGCGCCCGGCAGCGCGGTGATGATGATGAACGGATCGAGCCAGGACTGGAAATTCACCACAATCAGCAGATACACCAGCAGGATCGCGAACACGAGGCCCGCGAACAGGCCCGAAAACGAATCGTTCATGGTCTGCACCTGGCCGCGCACTTCGATGGTCGAGGTTTTGGGCAGATCGGCCTTGGCGTCGTCGATGATCTTGCGGATGTCGTCGGACACGCCGCCCAGATCGCGGCCGTCGGCGGTGCCGAAAATATCGATGGTGGTCTGCGCGTTGTAGTGCGTGAGCGTCGCGTTGCCCGCTTCGCGCCTCATGGTGGCGAGCGAGCCAAGAATGTTGCTGCGGCCGTTCGCGTTCAGTGGAATGTTCGCGAGGGATTGCAGCGAATCGATCGTGTATTGCGGCGCTTCCGTGATCACGTTGTAGCTCACACCATTGCGCGGATTGAGCCAGAACGTCGGCGTGGTTTGCTGGCTGCCCGACAGCGTGATCAGCAGATTGCTTGCGATATCGCGTTGCGAAAAGCCGGCTTGCTGCGCGCGCGTGCGGTCCACGTCGATAAAGATGCGCGGCAAGTCGGCGGGCTGCTGGATGCGCGCATCGACGAGACCGGGCACCGTGCGCAGCCGATTCAGCAACTTCGCGGCGAATACGCGATTGCCGGCCACGTCACGGCCAACGATCTGAATATCGATCGGCGACGGCATGCCGAAGTTGAGCGTTTGACTCACGATATCCGCGGGCAGAAAAGCGAACTGCACGCCGGGGAATTCGTCGGTAAGCGTGCGTCGCAACGTGCGCACGTAGCGCGCGCTCGGATGATGATCGGGATTGAGGGTGATCAGCACGTCCGCATCCGAGGTGCCGATCACGCCGGTGTTGCTGTACGAAAGGTTGATGCCCGAGACCGGCAAGCCGATGTTGTCGATGATCGAATGCAGCTCGCCCGGCGGTATCAACTGACGGATTCGCATATCGACACGATCGGTCACCACGGCGGTTTCCTCCACCCGCATGCCGGTTTTCGCGCGCAGATGCAGCGCGATGGTGCCTGCATCGACCGCCGGAAAAAAGTCGCGGCCGAGAAACGGCATCAGCAACATCGACGCTCCGCAGCAGACCAGAAACAGAGTCACGAACAGGCCCGGCCGCGCGACGCGCGCTTCGAGAAACACGCGATAGCGCTCGCGCAAGCGCGCGAAGCCGCCTTCGAATGCGTAGTGCACGCGCATGAACGGATTGCGCGTTTGCGCCGGCGCGTGATGCAGATCCGCCGGCTTGTGGTGATAACGCAGCAGGTATTTCGCGAGCGTCGGCACGAGCGTTCGCGAGAAGAAGTAGGACGCCAGCATCGCGAACACCACTGCCTCGGCGAGCGGAATGAACAGATAGTGCGCGACGCCCGTCAGCAGAAACATCGGCACGAAGACGATGCAGATGGACAACGTCGACACCAGAGTCGGAATGGCGATCTGATGTGCGCCGTCGAGAATCGCCTGCTCGAGCGTCTTGCCCTGCTCGAGTTGATGGCTGATGTTTTCGATCGCCACGGTCGCGTCGTCCACCAGAATGCCGACCGCGAGCGCGAGCCCGCCGAGCGTCATGATGTTGATGGTTTCGCCGAGCAGGGACAGCGCGATGATCGACGTGATCATCGACAGCGGAATCGACACGGCGATGATCAACGTGGCGCGCCAGTTGCCGAGAAACAGCAGAATCATCAGACCGGTGAGGCAGGCGGCGATCAGCGCTTCACGCAGCACGCCTTGCACGGAAGCACGCACGAACAGCGACTGATCGGCAACGGGATCGATATTCAGCGAAGCGGGCACGAGATTGCGCAGCGTCGGCATCATGGACTTGATGCGGTCGACGATTTCGAGCGTGGACGTGTTGCCGCTCTTGTTGATGGTCAGCAGCGCCGCGCGCTGGCCGTTCACGCGCACGATATTGGTTTGCGGCTGGAAACCGTCGCGCACGTGAGCGACGTCGCGAATATAAACGGTGCCGTTGGCCGTGGATTTGATCGGGATATTGTTCAGGCCTGCCAGCGAATCCGGACTACCGTTCATTTCCACCGAGTATTCGGTCGAGCCAATTTTCGCGGTGCCCGAGGGCAGGATCAGATTTTGTGCGGTGACTGCGTTGACCACATCCATCGGCGAAAGATTGCGCTCCTGCAGTTTGCGCGAATCGATATCGACCATGATCTGGCGCTGCTTGCCGCCGTACGGCAGCGGAGCAGACGCGCCCGGCACGGTGGCGAGCTGCGTCTTCAGGAAGTTGTTGCCGAAATCGTATAGCTCCTGCTCGGTGAGCGACGCGGACGACAGCGCGAGTCGCAAGATCGGCACGGTCGAGGCGTTGTAGCGCAGGATGTTCGGCGGCGTGATGCCGGGCGGCAGCGAGCGCAATTGCGTTTGCGACAATGCCGTGACTTCCGCCAGTGCTTCGTCGATATTCGCGTGCGGCTGGAAAAAGATCTTGATGACGGCGATGCCGTTCAGCGAGGTCGACTCTGTGTGTTCGATATCGTTGACCGCCACCGACAGCCCGCGCTCGTAGTTCAGCACGATGCGCTTTTCCATCTCGTCGGCGGGCAGGCCGTTATACGACCAGATCACCGAGAGCACGGGAATGTCGATATTGGGGAAGATGTCGGTGGGGGTGCGCAGGATCGTCAACGGTCCGACGATCAGCAATAGCAGGGCCAGGACGACAAACGTATACGGGCGCCGCAGCGCGAGACGAACGATCCACATGACTAGTCGAGCCGCTCAAGGCCGCGCAAGGCTGCGCCATCCAGGTGACCGATGAGGTGAACAAGACGCGCACCCCAGCGGTTCGGGCAGGCCGGCGCGGCGGTCCGATCGAGCAAATGGTCTAGTTGGTGCACGTTTTTGATATCTCACCCCGGCAGGGTTTATGATGGTCTCGTTGCGACGCGTTACGCTCCGAATCATCGGTCCAGCGCGCTGTAATGGGAATAGGGCGAAACAAGGGGTAAAGAGCCTTGAGTTCGCGTTTTCCTCGGCCCCGCAAAACGGGAACAATAATTCGAACCTTTCACGCGTATCACGCGCAGCAGATTGGGTGCGTATGCAACGTTATCGGCGGAGCGACGCTTTTATCATCACATTGACCGGCGCGAAATCATAAAGCCGGCTATGGGAGAAACGGGGAAACATCATGCAAATCGGTTCGATTGTCCGATCGGTGCATATCGCGGTGCCACAAGGCGCGCGCGGGATCGTCATGCGCATTCTCGGCGACATGGCCATGGTGGCGTGGTATGCCGGCGAGCCCGGCGTTTCGCAGCACCTGAATACTGAACCCTTTTTCCTTGAAGACCTGATCGATACGGGCGAGCAAGTCCGACCGTCGAGCGCGCAGATCCATTGAAGGCAGTTTGAGTGCAAGCCGTGTGCAAGTTGTAAGCAGCGGGTCGTTCCCGCAGTTCGTTCCGCTTGTGAGCCGTCGCCCTCGTCTTTGACGGCGGCGCGGCGCACAATGCGGGCATGAACGACGACATCCTCGATCCACAGGACAGCGCGAACAGCGCTGTGCCTTTCGCCCGGCTCAAGCCGGAAATCGTGCTCGACGCGCTCGACAGCGCGCTCAGCACAGTCGGTGTGCGCACCGACGGCCGTATGCTCCCGCTCAATAGCTACGAGAATCGCGTGTACCAGGTGGGCGTGGAAGACGGGCCGCCCGTGGTCGCGAAGTTCTACCGTCCCGAGCGCTGGAGCGACGCTGCCATCCTCGAAGAACATGCTTTCGTTGCCGATCTCGCCGCGCGCGAGATTCCGGTGGTGGCCGCGCGTGCCCTCGATGGCCGCACGCTGCATACCTTCGACGGCTTCCGTTTTTCCATCTTCGAGCGGCGCGGCGGCCGCGCGCCGGATCTCGACCGGCGCGACACGCTCGAATGGCTCGGGCGATTCATCGGCCGAATCCATGCGGTCGGCCAGACGCAGAATTACGCCGAACGTCCCATGCTCGACATCCACACCTTCGGCTACGAACCGCGCGACTTTCTGCTCGCACACCGTTTCGTGCCGGACGATGTGCGCACCGCGTGGGAAACAGTGGTGAATCTCGCGCTCGAAGGCGTGGAGCGCGCGTTCGAACGGGCCGGTGACATCCACATGTTGCGCATGCATGGCGACTGCCATCCGAGCAATGTGTTGTGGACCGACGCGGGGCCGCACTTCGTCGATTTCGACGACAGCCGCATGGGACCGGCGGTGCAGGATTTGTGGCTGTTGCTGCCGGGCGAGCGCGTCGAAGCGTCGCGTGCGCTGGCGGATCTGCTTGCCGGTTATGAGGACTTCTGCGACTTCGAGCCGCGCGAACTTTATCTGGTCGAAGCGTTGCGCACGCTGCGGCTGATTCATTATCAGGCGTGGCTCGCGCGTCGCTGGGACGATCCGGCTTTCCCCGCGGCGTTTCCGTGGTTCAACACGCAGCGTTACTGGGAAGAGCGCATTCTCGAGTTGCGCGAGCAACTCGGCGCGATGCAGGAAGGGCCGCTCTGGCCCGTTTGAGCGCGTGCGTTCTGACGCAGGCGCTCACGGCGCCTGCGCAGCAACACTCGACGACTCCACCAGCGTCGATCTGACGATCACCTCCGCTCGCACGTCGCGCCCAATCGCTTCGATCGCGGGACGCATCTGCGCGAAGTCTTGGGGCGTGCAGACGTCGCTATCGAAATGCGTGACGCCCTCGCGGGTCATCGTGACGACGTTGCTGAGCGAATCGAACGTGTACTGCGACTGGAAATCGACGAAGCGATCCTGGGTCCGTTTCGCCTCCGGCATGTCGAGCACGCGAAAATTGGCGGGCAATTCGATGCGCGCGCGTTCGTGCAATGCCAGGTTGTGACAGACGAACGGCTGCGTGCGCTGACGCTCGCCGAGCCAGTAACGCGTATCCGCTGCGAAGCCGCCGGCCAGACTCGTCAATGCTGGAATCGACGCCGCCGCGCCCGGCACCACGAGACTTTCCAGCGTGCCTTTCATCGTAATGACGAGCGGGCCGTCGGCGACACCGAGGTCATTGGTGGTGAGCGTCGCGGTGCCACGCAGGTTTGCGCTGCGCAGTTCCGCCTGAATCGACTCCTCGCGTTGCGCGGGCGTCTGCGTGCGCAACATCGCGCGCGCCTGTTCAGCCGAAGCGCCCGCCGCTTCCAACCGGTACGTGAAGCTCGCCGAGCCATCCGGTTCGACCTTGATCGACAGATCGGTGCTGCGTGTCATGAACGCGGTTGCCGGCGTGCGCGAGAGCACGCCCTCGCCGACGAGCACGGTGGGCCGGTTCATATCGGACGACGGCAGAAAACCGAACTCGGTATTCGCGGCGGTCGAGTCAACGTATTGCTGCAAATCCGGCAGCCACGTAATGATGTGATTGATGACGCCGTAGCCCGGCACGCTCGGCAGCGTGTAGATCGTGCCGCTGCTGATCAAGGCCGGCTCGTTGCGCACCCCGGCCGCGTCGAGCAGCGCGCCATACAGCGCCACGTGATCCTTGCAATCGCCGTAGCGGTTCGCGAGCACCGCGCTCGCGCTGTGCGGCACGACCGCGCCGCGTCCGACGTTGATCGCCACGTAGCGCACGTTGCGGCGCACCCAGTCGTACAGCGTCTTGGCCTTGTCGCGCGGCGTGCGGTCCTGCGCGGTGAGTTGTTGCGCGAGACGCGTGACGGCGGCGTCGTGCGCGCTCGGGTCCACGGCCGATTCGCGGTAGGTCGCGGCGAACGCGGCGTAGTCGGGGAAGGTCGAGACCATCAGCCGGTCGCCATACGAAACGTATGCAACCGAGCCGCGCTCCAGCCGGCTGAAGTGCGCCTTGTCGTAGTGATATTCGTAGCGCGTGCGGCCGTCGCGCGTCACGGGTTGCACGACGATGAAACCACGCGCGTCGGCATAAAGCGGCTTGTCGGCGGGCAGATCGTAGATCAGACGGAAGTTGTGCGTCGGCGCGAGATCGGGTGGTGTGAAGTCGCTGAATTCGCCGGGCACGATCGGCTGCTTCTGCGTCTTGCGATAGGTGAGACGCACGCGCGCGCCCGGTTCGACGGCGGGGAACACGATCACCTTTTCCTGGATGTCCTGGAACATGGGCGCGTCGAACGAGCGTGCTTCCTGAACATTGCGGATCTGTTCGGGCTGCACGTCGTGACGCACGCCGTCGGCAGTGATCGTGTAGGCCTCGAGGATCTGCACATCCGCCATGTTGCGGTTGAACCAGACGTATTGCTGCGCGACCCGCGTGACGCCGGCCTCGTTATTCACGTGCAGCGTCATCGAAACGAGCTTGGTGAAGGAGCCGTCGGCGTTGACGGTGAAGGTTTGCATCTCGCCTTCGTTGGTGTACGGATCGTCCAGTTTGGCCGGAACGCCCGCGCCCGCGCCGTGGATGCCGGCAAGCCAGCCGAGAGATGCAAGACAGACCAGGAAGGAGAGGCGCATGGCAGGCTGGTATCCGAACGTAACGTTGACGGGATCGCCGGTTAGGGTCGGTTTGCGCCGCGTAGATGTCAAGCGGATGCCGCGCGTAGCGATTGAACAAAATTCAAACGCTACAAGCCGCCCCGCCGGAAGCCGCGATTTCGCGCGCCGCCTTCGCGCCTTCGACCTGAAGCAAGGTCGGCAGCGAAACGCCGTTCTTGGCCGCCGTCACCTCGGCGAGAATCGACACCGCGATTTCGGGCGGCGTGCGGCTGCCGATATAAATCCCGACCGGTCCGTGCAAGCGGGCCAGCTCCGTATCGTTCAGATCGAACTCTTTGAGACGCTCGCGCCGCGCCTGATTATTCCTTCGCGAACCCAGCGCGCCGACGTAAAACGCCGGCGTTTTCAGCGCTTCCATCAGCGCGAGATCGTCGAGCTTCGGGTCGTGCGTCAGCGCGATGACGGCGCAGCGTTCGTCGAGCTTCATCTCGATCACGGTGTCGTCGGGCATGGTGCGCACGATCTTCGTGCCGGGGATGTTCCACTCCTCGGTGTACTCCTCACGCGGATCGCAGACGGTGACCTGGTAATCGAGCCCCACCGCGATATTGCACAGATAGCGCGACAACTGTCCCGCGCCGATCACGAGCATGCGGTAACGCGGACCGTGAATAGTCAACAGACGCTCGCCGTCGAAATGCACGCCGTCGGTTGCCTGCGCGTTTTCGATCCGCGAGGCGCCCGTCGTCATATCCACTTCGCGGGCCACGAGCCGCCCGTTCTCCACCGCGTTGCAGAGTTCGGCGATGCCGCTTTCCGGTGTCAGCGGTTCGAGCACCAACTGGATCGTGCCGCCGCACGGCAGGCCGAAGCGATGCGCTTCTTCCGCCGTGATGCCGTACTTGACCGCTTCCGGCCGCGTCTGCTCGATACCGCGCTGCCGCACGCGGTCGATCAGGTCGTCTTCGATGCAACCGCCCGATACCGAGCCCACCACGAGTCCATCGTCGCGCACCGCGAGCATCGCGCCCTCGGGACGCGGCGACGAGCCCCACGTCTTCACCACCGTCACCAGTAGCGCGCGATGTGCTTCTTCCAGCCAGCGAGCGCTGGACTTCAGGACTTCGAGATCCACGCTGTCCATGATTTCTTCCTTTTCGTTGCGTCGCCGCCGGACTCGCCGTCCGTGGCCTCATTCGATGCTGTATTGTGCGGCACCGCTTCATCTGCTGCATTTTCCCCGGCGTCCGGGGTCGCAGCGCCCTCACTGCCGCCGCTGACGTGGGCGCCGAAGCGTTTGAAGAATTCACCTGCAATTTTACGCGCGGCGCCGTCGACGAGCCGCGAGCCTATCTGCGCGAGCTTGCCGCCGACCTGCGCACTCGCCGTGTAACTGAGCTTGGTAGCGGCCTCACCGTCGGCTTCGAGCGAGACGTGCGCGTTGCCCTTGGCAAAGCCCGCGGCGCCGCCCTGGCCTTCGAATACGATGCTGTACGAGTTTGGCGCCTCGATGTCGGTCAGTTGCATGCGCCCCTTAAAGCGCGCCTTGACCGGCCCGACTGCGGCGCTCAGCGCCACCACATAGGCGTTTTCGCCGTCGGGGTCGATGCTTTCGCAACCCGGAATGCAGGCGCGCAGGACCTCGGTATCGTTCAGCGCGTCCCATGTGCGCTGCTGCGAAACGGGCAGCGTATGGGTTTCGGTCAATTCCATGATGTCGCTCCTGCGGTGCCCATGACGCCGGCACTGCGACGTGGCGCGCGCGTGAGTTGCGCGAGGTCGCGGCCGAACGCTGTCAGGCTGTCTAGATTATGAACCGGACGATGCGCGTCGACATAGGGCAGGATCGCCTGCACGCCGCGCGCTTTCGGGGAAAAGCCGCTGAAACGCAGCAGCGGATTGAGCCATATGATGCGGTGTGCGAAGCGGCGCAGGCGGGCCATCTCGGCGTCGAGTACGTTGATCGCTTCGTGATCGAGGCCGTCGGTGACGAGCAGCACCGTGGCCCGTCCGGTCAGCACGCGCCGCGCCCAGCGGCGGTTGAATTCGGCGAGCGCCGCGCCGATCCGCGTGCCGCCCGACCAGTCGACCACCTGCTCGGTGAGGGTCGCGATCGCCACGTCGGGATCGCGCTCGCGCAGCGCGCGCGTCGCGTTGGTGAGCCGCGTGCCGAACAGAAACACCTGCAAGCGTTCGCGCGACTGCAGCAGCGCGTGGCAGAAATAGAGCACCGCGCGCGAATAACTGCTCATCGAACCGGAGATGTCGAGCATCAGCACGAGCGGCGGTTTGCGCTCGACCACCGCGCGATACTTCCACACGGTCCAGTCGCCGCCCGCGCGCACCGCGTGCCGGGCGCTCGCGCGCAAGTCCGCATGCGTGCCATGCGACGCGGCTTTCAGACGACGCGTCGGCTCGGTGGCGAGCGGCAGACGCTGGCCGCGAATCAGATGACGCAAGGTGCGCCATTCATCGGCGGAAAGGGTGTCGAAATCGCGATGACGTAAGCGCTCTTCCGCGCTGAAGGTGACGTGCGCGTGCAGTTCGTGTTGCTCGGTTTCCTGCTGCGCTTTGCTATGCGGTGAGTTCGGCGCGCGCACGGCGAGCGCGTCGGCGAGACGGTTGTTGCGTTTGGGTGGCGGCAGGCCGTCGCGGACTTTCGGCAGAAGCAGCGCGCGCAGCTTGCCTTCCCAATCGGGATCGCGCCAGAACAGGTCGAATGCCGCGTTGAACAGATCGCGCTCGTCGGGCGCGGAGACTAGCGACGCGGCGAGGGCGGCGCGCACGTCGTCGCGGCGGCCGAGGTCGATCCAGTGCAGCGCGGCGAGCGCATCGACGGCTTGCGCGGGCGACATCGGCAAACCGGCGCCGCGCAGCACGCGCACGAAGTGGACGACGTTGCGGGCGAGCGTGGGCGTGTCGCCGAGTGGCGAGGCGGCGGTCTCGCCAGACGAGGCCGCCGCCACAACCCGTTTGCCGGGCTGGCCGATGCGTGAGCGATCGCCAGAAGCGTCGCGACGGCCGGCGTCGAGCCGCGGGCTATGGCCCGAGGCGTCGTCGTTGCCCGCGTCGATGGAGTTCGTCATGCTGGCTATCGAGGCGCCGCAAGACACTGCGCGATTTGCCCGGCATCGACGCGGGCCAGATCGTCCTGATACTTGAGCAGCACGCCGAGCGTGTTGTGCACGGATTGCGGATCGAGTTCCGTCACCGATAACGCTTCCAACGCGCGGCACCAGTCGATCGTTTCGGCGATACCAGGTGCCTTGAACAGATCCATGCCGCGCAGCCGATGCACGAAATCTACCGCCCGCCGCTGCAATTCCGCCGACGTTTGCGGCGCGCGAGCGGCAACGATCTCCAGTTCGCGATCGCGCTCGGGGTAACCGATCCATTGATACAGGCAACGGCGCTTCAGCGCGTCGTGTACTTCGCGCGTCCGGTTCGAGGTCATCACGACGAGCGGCGGCTGCTCCGCGCGAACCGTGCCGTATTCGGGAATCGATACCTGGAAGTCCGAAAGCAATTCCAGCAGAAAGGCTTCGAACGGTTCATCGGCACGGTCGATCTCGTCGATCAGCAACACGCGCCGTGCACCGGGATGATTTTCATCCGGCATCAACGCTTGCAGCAACGGTCGCTTCAGCAGGAATTCGCCGCGATACAAGGTGTCGTTATCGGGACGTTCGCCGGCGGCTTCGGCGAGACGCAGCGCCATGATCTGCCGCGGATAGTCCCACTCGTAGAGCGCGCTTGCCGTATCGAGACCTTCATAACATTGCAGGCGCAACATCGAGGTGCCGAGCATGCCCGCCGCAGCCTTGGCGAGCTCCGTCTTGCCGACGCCCGGCTCGCCTTCGACGAACAACGGCCGCTCCATGCGCAGCGCGAGATACAGCGCGGTCGCCAGTTCGCGGCTGGCGAAATAGCTTTGGGCGGCGAGTTGAGCGAGAGTGTCGTCGATTGAAGCGGGCTGCATGGTGTTCCTGAATCTGCGCAATGAAGCGATGCCAACGAAGCCAAGCCGCAGTCACGCACGGGAGCAAATGCGGCTGATGTGACCTGCGAGAGCGCAGATCACATCAGCCGCGAACAGCGAGGAAACGCTAACCGTTCGCCTTCGTCACCGCGCGCGCGGCCAGCACCGGAATCAGATGCGCGCGATAGTCGGCGCTCGCGTGCATGTCGGTGTTCAGATCGGCAGCCGACACGGTCACACCGCGGGCGGCTTCCGGCGTGAAGTTGGCCGAAAGCGCGCTCTCCAGTTCCGGCACACGAAACACCGACGACGCCGCGCCCGTCACCGCCACGCGCACACCGCTCGCAAACTTCGCGACGAACACGCCGACCAGCGCAAAGTGCGAAGCAGGGTTGCGGAATTTCTCGTACGCCGCGCGCTCGGGCACTGGAAACTCCACCGCGACGATCAGCTCGTCGGGCGCCAACGCCGTTTCGTACATGCCGACGAAGAAGTCGCTCGATGCGATGCGCCGCCGATCCGTGACGATGGTCGCGTCCAACCCCACGGCTGCCGCCGGATAACACGCGGCCGGGTCGTTGTTGGCGAGCGAGCCGCCAAGGGTGCCGAGCGCGCGCACCTGGCGATCGCCGATGTGCGCGGCGAGATCCGCGAGGCCCGGCAAGACACGCCGAAGTTCCGCGTGATCCGCCACATCGGCGTGACAGACGGCGGCGCCGATCGTCACCGTTTTTGTGTCGACGGTGATCGACTTCAGCGCGGGGATGCGCGTCACGTCGATCAGTTGCGACGGCTGCGCGAGACGCAGCCGCATGGTGGGCAGCAGGCTTTGACCGCCGGCCAGAAACTTCGCGTCACTGTCGGCGGTGAGGCTGGCGGCGGCCGCTTTGGGATCCGTCGCGCGTTGATACTCGAATGAATACATGTCGAATGCTCCGCTCAGGATCTCAATGGGGTTGCTTGGCCGCGTGAATCGCGGACCACACGCGATGCGGCGTCGCCGGCATTTGCAGGTCGGTCACGCCGAGCGGCGCGAGCGCGTCGAGGATCGCGTTGATCACCGCCGGCGGCGAGCCGATCGCGCCCGCTTCGCCGCAGCCTTTCACGCCGAGCGGATTGTGCGTGCACGGCGTGCCCTTGACGGTTTCGACGGTGAAGTTCGGCAGATCGGACGCATGCGGCATCGCATAATCCATGTACGAGCCCGACAGCAATTGGCCGCTCTCGTTGTCGTACACGCAGCGCTCCAGCATCGCCTGGCCGATGCCCTGAGCGAGCCCGCCATGCACCTGTCCTTCGACGATCATCGGATTGATCACGTTGCCGAAATCGTCGACCGCGGTGAACTGCTGGATCCGGCACACACCCGTTTCCGGATCGACTTCGATCTCGCAGATGTACGCGCCGGACGGATAAGTGAAGTTGGTCGGATCGTAAAACGCGCTTTCTTCGAGGCCCGGTTCGAGCACGTCGAGCGGATAGTTGTGCGGCACGTAGGCGGCGAGCGAGATGTCGGCGAACGCCTTGGTGCGATCCGTGCCTGCCACGCGGAATACGCCGTCCTTGAACTCGATGTCTTCCGCCGCGGCTTCGAGCAGATGTGCGGCGATCTTCTTCGCCTTGGTTTCGATCTTGTCGAGCGCCTTCATGATCGCCGAGCCGCCGACCGCGATCGAACGCGAGCCGTACGTGCCCATGCCGAACGGAATGCGGCCGGTGTCGCCGTGGACGATCTCGACGCTTTCCAGCGCGATGCCCAGCCGGTCAGCCACCACTTGCGCGAAGGTCGTCTCGTGTCCCTGGCCGTGACTATGCGAGCCCGTGAACACGGTGACCGACCCGGTGGGATGCACGCGAATCTGACCGACTTCGAACAGGCCGGCCCGCGCGCCCAACGCGCCCGCTATATTCGACGGTGCGAGACCGCATGCCTCGATGTAGCACGAGTAGCCGAGGCCGCGCAGTTTGCCGTTCTTTTCGGATTCCTGTTTGCGCGCTGCGAAGCCTTTGACATCCGCGAGTTCGAGCGAACGGGCGAGGATGGTTTCGTAGTCGCCGGTATCGTAAGTGAGGCCGACCGGCGTCGCATATGGAAACTCGCGGATGAAGTTGCGGCGGCGAATCTCCGCCGGATCGAGTTTCATCTCACGCGCGGCCGTTTCCACCAAACGCTCAACGACGTATGTCGCTTCGGGGCGGCCCGCGCCGCGATAGGCATCGACGGGAACGGTGTTGGTGAAGACCGCTTTTACTTCCGCGTAGATCGCGGGCGTGGCGTACTGACCGGCGAGCAGCGTGGCGTACAGAATGGTCGGCACGCTCGACGCGAACGTGGACAGATACGCGCCCATGTTGGCGGTCGTGTGGATACGCATGCCGAGGAACTTGCCGTCCGCGTCCATGGCCAGTTCGGCCTTGGTCACGTGATCGCGGCCGTGCGCGTCCGAGACGAACGCTTCTGAGCGCTCGGCTGTCCATTTCACCGGACGGCGGATTTTCTTCGACGCCCAGGTCAGCGCGACGTCTTCCGCGTACAGGAAAATTTTCGAGCCGAAGCCGCCGCCGACGTCCGGCGCGATCACCCGCAGTTTCGATTCCGGCAGCGACAGCACGAACGCGGCCATCAGCAGGCGCTCCACGTGCGGATTCTGATTCGCGACGTAGAGCGTGTAGCTGTCGTCCTGCACCGAATAGCTCGCGTTGACCGCGCGCGGTTCGATCGCGTTCGGGACCAGACGGTTATTGACGATGTCGAGCGTGGTGACGTGCGCGGCTTTGGCGAAGGCGGCGTCGGTGGCGGCTTTGTCGCCGTGGCCCCAGTTGTAGCAGATGTTGTCCGGCACTTCGTCGTGCACGGCCGGTTGACCGGCGTCGGCCGCATGCGCGGTGTCCACCACGGCCGGCAGCACGTCGTAATCGACTTCGATCAGTTCGGCAGCGTCTTTCGCGGCCTTGATCGAATCGGCGATCACGAGCGCGACCTGATCGCCGACGTGACGCACTTTCGTGTGCGCGATGATCGGATGCGGCGGCTCGTTCATCGGCTTGCCGTCGGTGCTATGGATCAGCCACCCGCACGGCAGGCCGCCGACGTTGTCCGCCGCCATGTCCGCTCCAGTGAAGATCGCGACCACGCCGGGCGACTGTTTGGCCGCGGCGGTGTCGATGCTGTTGATCTTCGCGTGCGCGTGGGGCGAGCGCAGGAATATCGCGTAAGTCTGCTGGGGCAGGACGATGTCGTCCGTGTACTGGCCGTTGCCGGTGAGGAAACGATAGTCTTCCTTACGTTCGACGGAAGCGCCAATCAGGTGAGTGTCGGGTGCGTTCATCGTCGGCTCCTCAGGCGTTGGCCGGTGCGGTGGCTTGCGCGTTGGCATTTGCCGCGTCGGCGGACTTCATGCCCTCGGCGCCTTCGAGCACGGCTTTCACGATGTTGTGATAACCCGTACAGCGGCACAGATTGCCGTCGAGTTGGGCGCGCACGTCGTCGCCGGTGAGATCCGGTTGGCGTTGGACCAGTGAGACCGCGCTCATCACCATGCCGGGCGTGCAGAAGCCGCACTGCAGGCCGTGGCAGTGTTTGAAGGCCGTCTGCATGGGGTGGAGTGCGCCGTCTTTGGCGAGCCCTTCGATGGTGGTGATTTCCGCGCCTTCCGCTTGCACCGCGAGCATGTTGCAGGATTTGATCGCGCGTCCGTTCAGGTGGACTGTGCATGCGCCGCATTGGGCCGTGTCGCAGCCGATGTGCGTGCCTGTCAGGCGGAGTTGGTCGCGAAGGAACTGGACTAGCAGGGTGCCAGGGTCGATTGACGCGCTGATGGGCGCGCCGTTCACCGTCAGACTGATGCTGATCGCCATGAAGTTGTCTCCTTGATGGGGTGAGACCGGACCTTTTGCTTTTTCTTTTGTTGCCTGTTTCGCGGGGTCCGATTGGGGTGCTTCGGTTTTTTATAAGGCTGCCGAAAAGTAAAGCACAAATTGGGCTGGGGCGCTATGAGGGGTTTTTTGCGCGGGGCGCTTTTTGGTTGTGATTCTAGGGTGTTGGCCTTTCCTTGAATTCTTTGAGGCGTATTAGCGTTGCCCCTGTGCGAGGCAATGCTAATAGATCCCACTGGTGCCCGCCGACGTCCACCCAAAAACCGCAAACCCCACTGTCGCCTTGCCTGCAAACTAGCTCGACGAACGAAGCCTAAGTTGGTAGAGCGCCACCGTGCAAACCGGAAACCGGACTTGCCTATCCCGGCAGTTTTTCCGAGACAACCCACACAACCGGATCGGACATCGAGCACTCCACCGAGCCGGCCCGGCTAGATGTGATGACTTCGATCGACCGTCCGCCGTGCTCGTGAAACGTAATGTCATAGACATCACGCCAAAGACCTTTGCCGATCTTCTCCGAGGCAACGCGAACCGCATGGGTTTTCGATTCGTCCAGCCTGGCCGGATCGGTTATCCCCGCGTTTTTCAGATACACGATTGCGACATTAGTGGGCCAGCTCTTGCATCCGAGGGGCGAGCCCGCGAAGCAGAGGGCGGGGGCCGCCAGTGCGAGGGCGGCAACGAACGGAAGTATCTTCATTGCGTTACGATCAGCGTGTGATCGCCGCTCGCCCATATGTGTTGACGGTTGTTCATGCCGGCAATGATGCAGCCATTTGAAGCCTGTCCCGGATGGACGCTACTATCGCCGTGAATCAGAAAACCCGAGCGGCCGAACGTGACCGTACCCGTTTGTGGGGACAGCCGCAGTGTGTAAGGTCCGGCATGCGGGTGCGTGAACGGCGGGCCTATTGTCCATGCGCCGCGAGGAATCGGGCCGATACCTTCCTGCATTTGCGCAGAGGGATTATTTTTTCCCGGCCCGACCCCAGAGTATGCGGCGGGCGTTAACGAGTTTCCATCATGAGATATAACGCCAGTCGCCTGGCTGTACTTCCACGCCATTTGCCAGCCTCATTTTCAAGTGAAAGTCGCGATACTACTGGCTCTGGCGTCTCAAAAATGCAATTAATCCAGAATTTGGCGGTTAGCAATGCGTGGGCGTATTTAAGATATGCCATTTGATTCAATCATGAGCCACGCGTCGATTAAACGGTTAGCCGCATCAATCGATGCTCCAGCGTTCACACCCGGTTACGACTGCTGGCCTTCTCATTCTCGTGTAACGCATTTAGACGAGCTATGAAAAGGCCGCCACCCGAAAACAAGAAAACCGTCTCCCGCGTGGAGTGAACAAAATCACTTACTCAACTTGGAGTGCCGCCGAGAATAGCCAAAATAAATCACCATCCCAACCAGCAACCAAACCACAAACGCGACCCACGTAACAGCCTGAAGATTAACCATCAAAAACAGACAGGCGGCCACCGCCAAAACCGGCACAACCGGCACCCCAGGACACCGAAACGCCCTCGGCAAATCGGGGTGCGTTTTCCGCAAAACGAGCACCGCGATCGACACCATCGAAAACGCGGCCAGCGTGCCGATATTGATCAGCTCAGCCAACACATTCAACGGCACGAGCGCCCCGATCAACCCAAAGAAAATCCCAACGAGCCACGTAGTAAAAAACGGCGTAGCAAACCGCGGATGCACCCGCGACAGCCGCTCAGGCAACAACCCATCCCGCGACATCGCGAAAATCACCCGTGTCTGCCCGTAAGCCATCACCAGAATCACCGTCAGCATGCCCAGCACGGCGCCAAGGTCGATAAACCCCGCGACCCACTTCTCACCAGCAACCTGCAACGCATACGACACCGGATGCGAAATATTCGCAAATTGCGCCGACGGCACGATGCCAGTCACCACCGCGGCCACCGCTACATACAACACTGCGCAAACGCCCAACGACGCAATGATCCCGATCGGCAGATCGCGCTTCGGATCTTTCACCTCTTCCGCGGCGGACGACACCGAATCGAATCCGATGAACGCGAAGAACATCACCGCCGCTGCGCCGAACACGCCGTTCCAGCCGTTCGGCATGAACGGATGCCAGTTGGCCGGTGTGACGTGAAACACGCCCACGCCGATCACCAGCAACACCACCACGACCTTGATCGCGACCATGATGTTGTTGATCCGCGCCGACTCGCGCACGCCGACCGACAACAGCGCGGTGATCGCCATCATCACGAGGAAGGCGGGCAGGTTGAAGAGCGTGTCATGACCGGGCAACGCGCCCGGCGCCGCCGTCAGCGCGACCGGCAAGGACACGCCGAAGCCGGACAGCAACGATTGCAGATAGCCCGACCAGCCCACCGACACCGCGGAGGTGGCCAGCCCATACTCGAGCATCAAGTCCCAGCCGATGATCCACGCGGCCAGTTCGCCGAGCGTCGCATACGAATAGGTGTAGATCGACCCGGCCACTGGGATCGTCGAGGCGAATTCGGCGTAGGCGAGCGCGGCAAAGCCGCAGGCGATCGCCGCGATCAGGAACGAGATCATCAGCGCCGGGCCGGCCTGCACGGCGCCCGTGCCGGTCAGCACGAAAATGCCGGTGCCGATAATGGCGCCGACTCCAAGGAAGGTCAGGTCGAGCGCGCCGAGCGCTTTTTTCAGGCCGGCGTTCTGAGCACTCGCGGCGATCATGTGCTCGACGTTCTTTTTGCGGAACAGGGACATTGGCGGGGTCTCCAGTAGTGCACGCGTGTTGCGCGCCGAATGTCGGGAAAACCCGCGATTTTAACGGATGCATGCCCTTGCACCGTGCTGGGACGTGCATTTCAGGGCCGATGCGCCGGGCTGAAAATCTCCGGCAAAGATGATCCGCGCGGCGCGTTCGTCCGCGGGACGGGCAATGGCCGCAAAGCTTTCGCTCGATGCGCGGTCAGCCGGGCGGGAATCGCTTCCTGGCGGTGAGTTCCGGTAAGGGCAAGCTATTCGGCGACACAACGTCGCGCCGATGGCGAACGGCTGTCAGCCCGCCATCGCCGGATTCAGATCGATGAGCCGGTTGCTCATCACATAGAACGTCAGTTCGGCGTTATTGCGCAGCTTCATTTTCTCGAGCAGCCGGGTGCGGTACACGCTGACCGTTTTCACCGACAGCGAGAGCGCGACGGCAATATCCGTCAGCCGCTTGCCCGACGCGAGCATGCACAGCGTCTGATATTCGCGGTCGGAGAGCTTTTCGTGCGGCAACTGTTCGCCGTCGAAGGAAACGTAGTCGGCGAGCGCCTCGGCCATCGCCGGGCTCACGTATTTGCGGCCCGCCGCTACCTGCTTGATCGCGCTGATCATCTGCGCGGCGTCGACGGTTTTCGACAGGTAGCCGGCGGCGCCAGCCTTCAGGGCGCGCACGGCATACTGGTCCTCGCGGTACATGGAGAACATCAGCACGGCCGCGCGCGGCGCCTTGCGCTTCATGCGTTTGAGCACTTCGACGCCGTTCATGTCGGGCAGCGAAATGTCCAGCAGCACCACGTCGTAGGCGTGCCGGGCGGCGGCGTCGAGCGCTTCGGCGCCGCTTTGCGCTTCGGTGACTTCGCGCGCCACGCCGCGGTCGAGCAGCAACTGGCGGACGCCCTGGCGAACCACCGCGTGGTCGTCGGCGAGCAGAATGCGCAGACTCATGATGGCGTACTCACGATTGCAGCGCGTGCCGGGCCGCGCGTGGCGCGTGCGCCAGCATCGCGTCCCAGGCAAAACGCGCGCGAACGAGGGTGCCGCGCGACGCCTTGCCGTTCTCGTTGTTCTCGCTGCGCTCCGAACCGGCGCGCCGGGCGCTCACGCGCAGCGTGCCGTCGAAAGCCGCGCAACGCGCCTGCATACCGCTCAGGCCGAAATGGCGGAAATGGCTAAGGCGGCTGCCGGCGTTACGCGTGACGCCGACACCGTCGTCGCTGATGATCAGCGTGAGGTGACGGCGGCTGGTTTCGATCCGCACGTCGGCGGATTCGGCGCGCGCGTGCTTGGCGATATTGTTCAGCGCTTCCTGCGCGACGCGGAACACGGCCAGCGCGGCGTCGGCGGGAAGCCGCGTGAGACGCACGTCGGCGGCGCACACAAAGCTCGTGCGCAATTGCGTGCGTGCGGCGAAGTCGCCGGTCCAATGGGCCAGCGCGCCGACAATGCCGGACTCGAGCGACGGCGCATGCAATTCCGCGACAGCCTGGCGGCTGGCCTCGCACACGGCGTCGAGCGACCGGTTCGCCACGGCGAGCGCGGCGGCGCACTGCGGCGGCGCGTCGGCGGGCAGCCAGGTTTCGACGCCGGCAAGCGCGAAACGTGTCGCCGTCAGTTCGGCGCCGACGCCATCGTGCAACTCACGCGCCACGTGCCGGCAAGCGGCTTCCTGCGCCTGAACCAGCTCGGCCGAGAGTTCGCGCACCCGGGCGCGCAGCCGCGCAAGTTCCCGATCGGCCGGCGAAGTCAGCGCAACCGGCTCGGCCGCGGCGCGCGCGTCGAATCCGTCACGTGCCGGTGACGAAGCAAGAGGGGCGGTGAACGCGACAACAGTCGACGTATCCATGACTTTCCCTGTCAGGAAGCGCTGTGGACAGCGAAACGGGTGCGCATTAGCGGCGCGAAGACGAAAGAACGCATGTGGGTCTCTAGCCTCCAGGTGCAGGCCGTCGCACTTAGGGCGCAACGGCCGAATCGCTACAGTGTGACGTAACGAAATTTACATTCAGTAACATGGCGGTTAGGCCACGGCAGGCGGGTCAATTCGACTGATGATGCGCCGCGATGATATCTCATTAAAAGAAAAAATGCAGGCGTACCAAGGGTTAGCGCCCACATTTCACGCAATGGTTGATGAATTGCAACGCCCGACTTGTAGGAAGAATACCGACACCGAATGTCAGTCTGGCGACGCCAAATTGTAACTGGGCAAAAAAAAGGAGCCCGAAGGCTCCTTTTGCTGATTTGGCGGCGGCGCGCCGCGAAGATCGGAACGTGACTCAGCCGACGAAGGCCTTTTCGACCACGTAGTGACCCGGCGAGTTGTTGCTACCTTCCTGGAAGCCCGCGTCGTCGAGCAGCTTGCGCGTGTCGCGCAGCATGTGCGGGCTGCCGCAGAGCATGACGCGGTCATTTTCAAGCGAGAAGCCCGGCACGCCGAGGTCGGCGAACAGCTTTTCGGTTTCGATCAGTTCGGTGATACGGCCGCGGTTCTGGAACGGTTCGCGCGTGACGGTCGGGTAGTACAGCAGCTTTTCCTGAACCAGCTCGCCCAGATGCTCGTGCGCCGGCAAGTGATCCGTGATGTATTCCTTGTACGCCAGTTCGTCGACGAAACGGCAGGTGTGCGTGAGCACGACGCGCTCGTAACGCTCGTAAATGTCCGGATCCTTGATGATCGACATGAACGGCGCGAGCCCGGTGCCGGTGGACAAGAGCCACAGCGTCTTGCCCGGCAGCAGGTTGTCGGCCATCAGCGTGCCGACCGGCTTCTTGCCGATCAGGACTTCGTCGCCGACCTTCAGATGCTGCAAACGGGACGTGAGCGGGCCGTCCTGCACCTTGATGCTCAAGAATTCGAGGTGCTCTTCGTAGTTCGCACTCGCGAGGCTATAGGCGCGGATCAGCGGCTTGCCGTCGACTTCGAGGCCCACCATCGTGAACTGGCCGTTTTCGAAACGGAACCCCGGGTCGCGCGTGCAGGTGAAGCTGAAAAGCGTATCGGTCCAGTGATGGACGCTCAGGACGGTTTGTGAATTCAGGTTGCTCATGGCTTCTTGGATAGTGCGAAAACAAGGGCGGCCAGTCGTTTTGAGCCGGCCGGCACGGCAAGGGCGATGCTGCGCTCACCCATAAGGGAATCACGCGCAATCCGCTATTTTACCGCGCCCGCTGCCTGTGGGCTGCGGCGCGGCGGTTGAGCGTGGTAATGCGGGTTACCGGACCTGGAAGCGTCGGCGCCGGATGTCTTGGCGATCGGCGCCGCGGGATACGTTGGCGTGGTGCGGCTACGCGCTTCAGCAGGGGTGCGGCGATGGGCGAATGCCGCGCAGGGCGGCTGCCACCGGTTGTCCGGGATGCACCGGGTAGGCGCGCCGCACGGGCAACATTTTCAGGATCATACCGAAACCCGCCGTGCGCTGCAGCATTGACCCTGCTGATAAAACTGGCAAAAGCGTCACGAACGGTGAGGAAAAGGATCGTGGCGGGACACTCGAAGGGGGCGTGACGAGGCTTTTCCCAAGATGTTTTTGACCGTGCCGAGTTGGTACACAAGGGCGCGTTAGCGGCCGTCCGGTACGCCGAAATCCTAGTTGGAGTAAGGATTCGGCTGTTCGCCGTTTTAATTACTCCGAGATACGAGAAAGTGAAGCAACAAAACGGCGCCGCCCTCCAAGCCGTCACGCCGCCATTTCAAATGGATCAGCCAAGCCGCGCGCAATCGGTGCCAATCACGCCGGAGCCGCGACCCGTTTTTTCCCGCGCTGCTTCAACACGCGAGCCTGCAACACGATCACCAGCAGGAGGAACACGCCGCGAATCACCGACTGCCAGTACGCCGACAAGCTGATAAACCCCAGCCCGTTCTCGAAGTTCAGCAGGTTGAACACCAATCCGAGCAGCAGCACGCCGGCAATCGTCATCGCGATCGAGCCTTCGCCGCCGCTGAGCAATGTGCCGCCGAGCACGACCGCCGAGATCGCGAACAGCTCCCAGCCGACGCCTTCGTTGGGTTGTCCCGCGCCGAACTGCGCGGCGAGGATGACACCCGCCATGCCGGCGAGCAGGCCGCTCACCGCATACGCCATCACGAGAGTGCGGTCGACGTTCAGGCCCATTAGCCGCGCGGCTTCCTCGCTGCCGCCGATCGCGAGCGAATGCCGGCCGAAGCGCGTGCTGCGCAGCGCAAGCCAGCCGGCCACCGCCGCCACCACGGCGACGATGCCCGGAATCGGCAGTCCGAACAGATCGCCCTGGCCGAAGTTGCCGAAGTTCGACTCGGCGGCAATCGACACCGCATCGTTCTTGCCGAGCAGCAGCGCGACACCGTGCGCGCCGAGGCTTGTCGCGAGGGTGACGATAAACGGCAGGATTTTCAGGCGCGTGATGATCAGCCCATTGAGCACGCCGACCGCGAGTCCCGCTGCGCATCCCGTCAGCACGGCAACCCAGCCGCCGTACACGCTGGTCAGCGCGGCGACGACGCTCGCCAGCGCGGCCACCGCACCCACTGACAGGTCGATGCCGCCCGTGATGATCACGAACGCCATGCCGACCGAGATGAGCGCGAACATCGAGTTGTAGCGCCAGAACGACGTGATGTTGTACGCCGAGCCGAAATGCTCGTAGCGCACGAGGCCGAATACGACGAGCGCGGCCAGCGCGAGCAGGATAGGAAGGTTCTTTTTCATCGCTTCGAGTCCGGGATTTTCTCTGAGGCGCGTGATTTAGCGCGACTTAGCGCGAGCGCCGCTGCACATAAACCGCCGCGACGATAATTCCGGCCTTCACCACCAGCGCCGCGGCGTCGGGAATGCCGTGTGCGAGCAACGTGTAGCGCAGCAACTGGATAATCAGCGCCCCGATCAGGGTGCCGCCGATATACGCCTTGCCACCCGTCAGCGCCGTGCCGCCGACGGCAACCGCGGCAATCGCATCGAGTTCGACACCGAGTCCCACCACGTTCGCATCCGAGGACGAATTCACGGAGATCGAGATCAACCCTGCGAGTCCCGCGAGCGCCGCACAGAGCGTGTAGGCGATCAGCTTCACGGTGGCCGTCGGCACGCCGCACAGATAGGCAGCCTTTTCGTTGCCGCCGGTGATCAGCAGATACTGGCCGAACAGCGTCTTGCGCACGACCCACGCGAACAGGACGACCAGCGCCAGCATCAGCAGCACCTGAAACGGCACGCCCGCGACCTTGCCGAGCGCGATCCACTGGAAGGCGGGCGTATTGAACGCTTGCAGGCTGCCGTCGGTGACCACTTGCGCGATGCCGCGTCCGGCGATGAACAGCACCAGCGTCGCGACAATCGGTTGAACGGATAACCTCGTCACCAGCAAACCGTTGAACACGCCGCATAGCGCGGCGGCCAGCACCGGCAGCACGAACGCGAGCGCGATGCCGCCTGGGCCGGCAATGTTAAGGAATAGCATGGGTGCGAGCGCACCGGAGATCGCCATCGACGCGCCCACCGACAAATCGATGCCACCCGTTGCCACCACCAGGGTCATGCCGATGCCGACGATCACGATCGTCACCACCTGCGTCATGTTGACGTTGAAGGTTTGCAGCGACCAGAAGTGTGGCGTGAAGATCAGGTTGAAGAGCACCATCGCGAGCAGCACGATCACTTCGCGCTGCATGGCGAGATGACGCCATTTACGCACCGTCGTTGCCGCGGCGGCGGGCGGCGCGGCCGTCATCTGCTGGGCGGTTTCGCCGAGGCGCGGCTCGGTATGCAGCGATTCGGTGGGCAACTTAAGCGCCATGACGGTCGCCCCCCAACGCGTCTTCAATGTGTGCGGCATTTGCCGTTTGCGCGGCTTCGGCCAATTGCGAATGACCATCGCTGCCATAGGCGATGGCGTCCATGATCGCGGTCTCGCTCATGTCGGCGCCGTTCAGTTCGGCGACCGTGCGGCCGTCGCGAATCACCACCGCGCGATCGGCCACGGCCGTCAGCTCTTCCAGTTCGGAAGCGGACAGCAGCACGGCGAGGCCCGCATCGCGTAACTCGCGCACGATCTTCGCCACATCCGCTTTGGCGCCGACGTCGATGCCGCGCGTCGGTTCGTCGAGCAGCAGCAGCGAAGGCTCGGCGGCCAGCCAGCGCGCCAGCAGAACCTTTTGCTGATTGCCACCCGACAGTTCGCGGATCGGCTGATCGGCGGAACGCAGCTTGATGCCGAGCGACGCAATGAAGCGATCGACGATCGCCTGCTGCTTCTTCACGTCGACCACGCCGTTCTTCGCCAGGGTGCGCAGACAGACGAGCGTGAGGTTGTCGCGCACCGAGAGTTCGGGGACGATGCCCTCGGCCTTGCGGTCTTCGGTGAGATACGCAAGACCGCGCGAGATAGCGTCCTGCGGAGACTTCAATGCCACTGTCTCGCCGCCGATCGACAGCGAACCTTGCTCCAGCGGATCGGCGCCGAACATCAGACGCATGGTTTCCGTGCGGCCCGAGCCGAGCAGGCCCGCGAGACCCACGGCTTCTCCGGCGTGAACTTCGAGCGAGACGTCGCTCACCTTCGGGTGCGCGCTGAGCTGCGTGGCCGCGATCATCTGCTTGCCGCGCCGCGCGAGGTTCGCTTCGCGCGCCTCGGCGTCGTCCTGCACGACGGCGGCGAGCGTGCGGCCGAGCATCGTCGTGACGAGTTGCAGTTTGTCCATGTCCGCCATCGTGCTTTGCGCGACCGTTTGGCCGTCGCGCATCACCGTAACGCGGTCGCACAGCGCGTAAAGCTCGTCGAGCCGGTGCGACACGAAGATCACCGCGCGGCCGTCGTCGCGCAGCTTGCGCACCACGGTGAACAGCAACTCCACTTCGCGTTCGTCGAGCGATGAAGTGGACTCGTCCATGATGACCATCTTCGCGTCCGACGACACCGCGCGCGCGAGCGCCACCATCTGCTGGATCGCGGTCGAATAGCGGCCGACGGGCTTCTTCACATCGATCTGCAAACCGAACGATTCGAGCAGCGCGGCGGCGCGTTGCTGCACCGCGCGCCAATCGATCAGCCCGAAGCGGCGCGGCTCGCGGCCAAGGAAAATGTTCTCCGCCACCGAGCGGAACGGCACCAGATTGATCTCCTGATAGATCGTGCTGATGCCGGCTTCGCGCGCCTGTTTGGGCGTGCGGAAATCGACTTCGCGGCCTTCGAAGCGCACGCTGCCCGAACCGCGCCGATACGCGCCCGTCAGGATCTTGATCATGGTCGACTTGCCCGCGCCGTTCTGGCCGATTAGTGCATGCACTTCGCCGGCGGCGACGCTCAGATTGGCGCTGCGCAATGCGGGGACGCCGCCGAAGCTGATGCCGATGTCCTGCATCTCGAGTAGCGGCGAACGGGTAAGGGGAGAATGTGGCGTCTCTTTGCCGGATTCCGTCACGGATGTCCTCCTGATGCTGCCTGATTTGCCGCGTGCGCGCCACGCGCTGCACGTGCGAGCCAGTGTGGCCCTTCGTTCGGGCTCTGATGCAGGCGGTGTCGTCGAACCATGTTACGCCGCATAAAAGCGGAGCGACGGTTCGTGCTGCCACGAACGCGTCGCTCCGAACCCTTCCCGTCGCCCGCCCCCCGAGGAGACAGATTCGGGGCGGGGACGTCCTGCAAGGCAATCCCCAATCCCGATGTCTTAAGCAGGACTTGCTTCGAGGCGGGGGACTTCCTTCTTCGGGGCGCCGCCGGAGCGGGTAAGCGCTGCGCTACGGCACAGCGCTCAAACTTTAAAACCGCGCACGCGGCGCTGCTTCGCGATCAATAGCCGTACTGCATGTTCTGCTGCACGTTGCTCTTGTCGTAGAACTTGTCGGACACCTTGACCCACGTCGGGATCTTTTCGCCCTTCGCGTAACGCTGTGCGACGTCGCACGCGAGCGGGCCGAAGAACGGGCTCGACTGCACGCTCGCGCCGAGTTCGCCGGCCGCGATCGCGTCCATGCCGCCCTTGGTGCCGTCGATGGTGACGATCTGGATGTCCTTGCCCGGCTGCTTGCCGGCGGCCTTGATTGCGGCAATCGCGCCGAGCGCCATTTCGTCGTTGTGCGCGTAGACGGCGGTCACGTCCGGATGCGCCTGCAGCAGCGTTTCCATGACCTGGCGGCCCTTGTCGCGCGCGAAGTCGCCGCTTTGCGAAGCGATGATCGTCATGCCCGGGTTCTTCGCGATGATCTCGTCGAAACCCTTCTTGCGATCGTTCGCGGCTGACGCGCCGGTGGTGCCTTCGAGTTCGATGATCTTTGCCTTGCCGCCCGTCGCCTTGACGAGCCAGTCAGCGGCGCGGTGCCCCTGATCGATGAAGTCCGAGCCGATGAAGGTGATGTAGTCACGGCCTGCCTTGGCGACCGATTGATCGACATCGCGGTCGACCAGGATCACCGGAATGCCGGCCTTTTTGGCTTGCAGCACGACCGGCGCAAGCGGTTTTTCTTCGCGCGGCGGGAATACCAGCAGATCGACATGCTGCGCGATCATGTTCTGGATGTCCGACACCTGCTTGGAGTTCGAACTGTTGGCGTCGGTCATGACCAACTGCCAGCCGCACTTCGCGGCGATGTCCTTGAAGCTCTTGGTTTCCGCCAGACGCCACGGATTGTTGCTTTCGGTCTGCGCGAAGCCGACCTTCAGCGGAGTCTTGCTGGCCAACTTCGGCAGCGCGTCGTCGGCGTGCGCGGTGGCGACGCCAAAACCGATTGCCAGAGCCAGCAGCGAACCCGCCAGCGGACGAATCTGCTGCTTGCGCACGTGCCTGCGCGACTGCGTGTTGAGCGACGCCATGTCTTCCTCCAGTACCTGGTGAGGTAGGTGTATTTGCTTTTAATTTATTCTGCCGGCTGACGATGACCTGCCCTACCGGACGTGCCGATTATTCCACCCGGAATTATTATCGGTCAATCACTAATAATATTAATTATTGGCTTTTTTGCCTCGGTAATTACCCTCACCGAGCCGCGTTCGACGAGCGGACCGTCGAGCTTTACCATGCGATGCCGCACCGGCGCACCGGCGGCGCGGTTGTGTTCTTCCTGCAGCAAGGTCTCGACGGCCCAGCGTCCCAGTTCGTAGTTCGGCAGTACGACAGTCGAGAGCGGCGGATGTGTGTGGCGAGCGATTTCCTGGTCGTCGTAGCCGAGCACCGAAACGTCTTCGGGCACGCGCAGGCCGAGCTGCTTCAACGCTTCGATCGCGCCGATGGCGGTGAGGTCGTTGGCGCAGAAAATCGCGGTCGGCGGATTGGACTCGCGCATCAGCGAGAGCGTCAGTTCGAAGCCGAGGCCCGAACTCCAGTCGCCGTCGCGCACCATCTCCGGGGCGAAGGGTAAATCGGCGGTCGCGAGCGCGGTGCGGTAGCCTTTGAGGCGGTCCTTCGACGCGTCCTGCCAGGGTTCGCCATTGATGTAGCCAATGCGCCGATGTCCGGACTGCAGCAGATAGTCGGTGGCCAGATGGCCGCCGGCCACCTCGGCCGGCACCACCGACGAAAACCCGCCTTCGCCCGTGTAGCAGTTCAGCAGCACGGTAGGCACCTGCGACAGCGCCGCCGGCGGCGTCACCTTGCGCGTGTAGACGGTCGCGTAGATCACGCCGAACACGTGCGGATTCGACAGCGTGGTGTCCAGCACCTGCTTCTCGATGTCGGCGTTGCCGTGCGTCGAATAGACCGCCAGCATCTTGCCGCTTGCATAGGCGGCATCGCGCGCGCCGTCGATGTTGACGACCGGATGCGGACTCGTGGAGATCTCGTCGGCGAGATAGACGATCAGATTGCGTTCATCGGCCGAGGCCGACACCGGCTCGCGCAGCGAGAGCCGGTAGCCGAGATCGTGCGCGGCCTTCAGCACCTTGTTGCGGGTAGTCTCCGAGAATTTTGCGCCGGTCGCGTTGTTCAGCACCAGCGAGACAGTCGATTGCGACACGCCAGTGAGCTTGGCGATGTCGGTCATGGTCGGACGGCGTTGAGTCGATTTTTTCATTGTGCGGGCCGCGCTGCAGCGGCGCTAAAGCTGGGGCATGCCAAGGGCATTCTTGTGCCTGACGGTACCACTAATAATATGCGCGCGGCAACGCGCGGTAACCCGTCATTTGGGAGCCTTTCATCGTTGTCTGCGTGACGCTTATTCGAGAAATTTATTACTAATAATATTGACGGCCGTACTTTGGCGTGCGATTCTCGGTCGCGCGGATTCTGACAGGCCGCCGGCCGCGCGCAGTGTGCGGCACTTCACAGGAGACCCCGATGCGCGTTCATGCCGCCATCCGCCCGAGGCACCGCCTTTTCTGATCATGCGCGACGTTTCCTTGAATTCGATCCGGCCGTCTGCGACCGGACTCATGTGGCTCGACGATCCCGCTGTGGTCGCCACGGTCGTCACACTCTCGGCCGGCGCGCTGCGTGCCTTGATCGCGCCCGAAGTGGGCGGCGCGCTGGCAGCCTTCTACGAAACGACGCCCGACGGCCCGTTGCATTGGTTGCGGCCGGCCTCGGCTGCGGCGTTCTCTGAACGCAATCCGCTTCGCATGGCGAGCTTTCCGCTTTTTCCCTACTGCAACCGGATTCGCGACGCGCGTTTCGAATTCGACGGCCGCACGATCGATCTTGCCGGCAACGACACGCGTTTCGCCCACGCGTTGCATGGGAATGCGTGGCGGCATCCGTGGCAAGTGGGCGCGCGTACTGAAAGCTCGGTCGAACTGCACTTCGAACACGAACCGGATGCGCGCATACCCGGCGACTGGCCGTTTCGCTTTCGCGCGCGGCAGCGTATCGAGTTGAGCGGTGGCGCATTGCGCATCACGCTGTCCGCGCAAAACCTTCACGATCGGCCGATGCCGTTCGGCATGGGGCATCACCCGTACTATCCGCGGACCGCCCAGACTCGCGTGTACGCCGAAGTGGAAGCCATGTGGCACGCGGACGCCGACGTATTGCCGACGCATCTCGGCCCGCATCCCGCGGTGAATGCGTTGAGCGAAGGCATGTCGCCGGACGCGTTCGATCTCGACAACAACTTCGCGAACTGGTCGCGCGAGGCAAGCATTGCGTGGCCCGACGAGCACCGTCGATTGACGATGACCGCCGACGCCCCGTTCGATCACATGGTGATATTCGCGCCCGCCGACGACCCGCAATTGTGCGTGGAACCCGTGACGAACACCACGGATTGCTTCAACGCGGTCGGCCCGCATGAGCATGTGGGCGGCTGCGTGTTGCAGCCGGGCGAAGAGATCGCCGCGACGGTGAAATGGACGCCGCACAAGGACTAACGTGCGGCGTGTGCGCTTGTGTTTGCGTCTATTCGACCCGCAGGCGCGCCATATACGGCAAGTGATCCGAGAGCCACGCGGTTTCCTGCGTAGGCTGGATCCATTCGATCGGCTTCATGCCGCGCACGAACATCTTGTCGAGCGCGAGTGCGGGCGAGAAAGCCGGAAAAGTGCGGCCCGACTCGCCGAGCAGCGTGGCCACTTCCTGCAAACCATGTTCGCCGAAGAGCGGCACGGAATCGTTGCGCCAGTCGTTGAAGTCGCCGGCGAGCACCAGCGGACCGTCAGGCGCTTCCTTTACGATCCAGTGCGCGATCCAGTTCATCTGACGCAAGCGGGCTGAGCGCGTAAGCGCGAGATGCGCGCACAGCAGCGTGACCGAGTGACCGCCGAAGGTCGCGCGCGCCACCAGCAAACCGCGCTTTTCGAAGCGATGCGCGGAGATGTCCCAGCGTCCGCCGAGATCGAGTGGATGCGGCGACAGGATCGCATTGCCATGCCGCCACGATGGTTTGAAGACGTTCGGGCCGAGCGCGATTTCGAGTTCGAGCGCGCGCGCGATTTCAGTAGCCTGGCAATGCCAGACATCGCTCAACGGATCGGCGAGCGGCGAGCCGAAACTGCTCGCCAATACCGGCGACGGCATGCGCCGCGCCATCGCTTCCTGTAAAAAATAGGCGTCCGCGTGGGTCGATTGCACCCAGCGCTGCATGGCCTGCCAGGCCTGAAAGCCGAGCGGTGTGCGGCCTTTATGCAGGTTCCAGCTCACCGCAACGAAATCTTTGGGCGCTACGCTCTCGCGGATCAATTCTTCGGGGTTTCGCATGCCGCGTTGTCCACGTGTTCTGGTTGGGGGCGTCGGTTAGTCGCGTGCTGTTTGCGTGTTCGCTTGCGTGTGATTTGCATCAGATCGATCAGTTTGCCGTGGTTGCGCTGTCCGCGAGGCTTGCACGCACGCGGTAGACCAGGTTCGGGTCTTTGTCGACGATGGTCCAGGTGGCCCATTGCCCCGTCGCCACCTTCAGACCCGGATGGCTCGCGCTCACCTTTCGCGGTTGCGGCGGCAGCTTGCAGCCGGTGTCGGTTTGCCGCGCGGCGTTTTCCTCGAACGTTTCCTGCGCGTCGATCGACATGGTGACGCTGCTCGCATCCGCCTGCAGCGGCGAGACGGTCAGCGTGCGCGCCAGATCGATACTGCCGGCGGGCCGATCCTTGCAGCCGACGTTATGCTGCACCATCTTATGATGCGTGTCCGTGCGCGCCTGGCCGACGGTGGTGGTGCCGTCGAACGCGTCGATTTGCTGGCCGTCGCGCATGACCTGCAACTGCCATTGCACGACCTGCTGCGCCGGCCGCTGTGGTGCGCTTTGCGGTGTGCTCTGTGATGCGCTTTGTTGTGCATTCGCAAGCAACGAAGTGCCGAGCAACACGGCCACGATACTGGTTTTCCACATAGAAAAATTCTCCGGTCACGAGATCCGGCCGCTTAATCAGAAGGCCATCTTACCCCTGATGGGCGCAACGCCTTTCTGACACTTCAAACGGGGCCGGGTTCAGCATCAATCCATTTCAGGTAAGGCCAGGAATCGCCAAAAACAACCCGCTATTAGCAGCAGAGTAGCGAGACTGCTGGCTTGCACGCGAATATGTCCTCGTTACACTGGACTTGAAACGGCGCCATACAAGGAGCCGCAGCAGCAAGACCAGCCAGACGGGGTGAGCGATGACAACAGCAATGGTCAAACAAGAAATCGCCGTGGCGTCTTTCAGCAGGGTGTACGACCTCGATCAGGTCGAGACCGCGCTGAACGACCTCGGTGAAGGCGCGAACGAGGCACTGCGCGCAACCTACGAAAAGATGCTGAAGACCGGCAATATGCGCTTTTGCGTGAAGCCGAACCGCATGCCGTCGATCGACGATCTGATCGATGCGCTGCCCAACTTTTCCGCGCCGCTCGACGACATTCGCAAGCAGGTCGCCTTATGTCTCGAGACGGAAGACCGGCTCGAACTGATGCCGATCCTCCTGCTCGGCGACCCCGGCATCGGCAAGACTCACTTCGCCAAGCAGTTGGCGCGCCTGCTCGGCACCGCGTATCAATACGTGGCGATGAGTTCGCTGACGGCAGGCTGGATTCTGTCGGGCGCCTCGTCGCAATGGAAGAACGCGAAGCCGGGCAAGGTGTTCGATGCGCTCGTGAACGGCAGCTACGCGAACCCGGTGATCGCCGTCGACGAAATCGACAAGGCCACCGGCGATTCGCAATACGATCCGCTCGGCGCGTTGTATGCGCTGCTGGAGCACGACACGGCGCAGACCTTCATCGACGAGTTCGCCGAGATTCCGATCAACGCCGGGCATGTAATCTGGATCGCGACGGCGAACGACGAACGCTCGATTCCCGAACCGATCCTGAACCGGATGAACGTGTATGAGATCCCGCCGCCGGATCGCGACGGCGCGCGCCGTATCGCGCAGGCAATCTACGACGAGATCCGCAGCGCGCACAACTGGGGCCTGCGCTTTCCCGAGGTGCTGGGCGGCGACGCGCTCGACGCGCTGATGCGGGCGTCGCCGCGTGAAATGCGCCGCGCGATTCTCAACGGCTTCGGCGCGGCGCGTATCGACGGACGGAATCATGTTGAAGCGGGCGACATTCGCCTGGACCACGGAAACCGGCGAAAACCCATCGGTTTTTGAGCATTCTTGCCACTTTTTTGTAGCGAAGCCGCCTTTGGGCGGCTTTTTGCTGGCCAAAGACACGACTCTGTACTCGAACACAATGAATGCCGCGGCAATTGTTGCTATTAGCGAGATGCAGCCTCAGCGGCGCCTCGCCTTCGTCCCACATACGAAGAAGCGAGCGCCGCGCCCCCCGACGGCGTACACTAATTAAGTCCGGCCGCTATGTATGAGACCCGCTCAAGACCGCATGCCCGCAGTCATTACCGACTGCGGGCATTTGTGTCTGTGAGGCGTCGTACAATTTTGCGTAGCGGTTGCGAATGGACAGGTACGTTCGGCAGCGAGCGGTGTAAGGCACGCGAAAGCCGCACCCTGTCTTCATCTTGATCGGGTGAACGAGGTAGCGCGCGGCGACGTTGGCCGCGTCAAGGGACATGGACCAAATCGAATGTGTAGTGATCGGCGCCGGCGTGATCGGTCTCGCGGTGGCGCGCGCACTGGCGGCGCGGGGCCGCGACGTCATCGTGCTGGAAGCGGCCGAAGCAATCGGCGTGGGCACCAGCTCGCGCAACAGCGAAGTGATTCACGCGGGCATCTATTATCCGCGTGGCTCGCTCAAAGCCGCGCTTTGCGTGCGCGGCCGCGAGATGCTCTACGACTACTGCGTCGAGCGCAACGTGCCGCATTCACGCTGCGGCAAATTGCTGGTCGCCACTTCGCGAAACCAGATTCCTCAGCTCGAAAGCATCATGGCCAAGGGCCGCGACAATGGTGTGCTCGACCTCATGCGAATCACGGGCGACCAGGCGCAAGCGCTCGAACCCGCGCTCGAATGTGTCGAAGCGGTGTTTTCGCCGCAGACGGGTATCGTCGATAGTCACCAATTCATGCTGGCGCTGCAGGGTGACGCCGAACGCGACGGCGCGGTCTGTGCGTTTCATGCGCCCGTCAAAGCGATCGAAGCGAGCAATGGCCGCTTCATCATCAACGTGGGCGGTGGCGCTCCGACCACGATCAGCGCAGCGTGCGTGATCAACAGCGCCGGTTTGCAGGCGAATGCGCTGGCGCGCAGAATCCGTGGACTCGACGCGCGGCATGTGCCGCCGCTCTATCTCGCTCGCGGCAACTACTTCAGCATCTCGGGGCGCGCGCCATTCAGCCGCCTGATTTATCCGATGCCGAACGAGGCTGGCCTCGGCGTGCATCTGACCATCGACCTCGGCGGCCAGGCGCGCTTCGGTCCCGATGTCGAATGGGTCGATGCGATCAATTACGATGTCGATCCGCGTCGCGCGGAATCGTTTTATGCGGCGATTCGCGCCTACTGGCCCGCGCTTCCAGACGATGCATTGCAGCCCGCGTATGCGGGGATTCGTCCGAAGCTATCCGGTCCCGGCGAACCCGCTGCCGACTTCGTGATTCAAGGTCCGGCTGCACATGGTGTGCGTGGACTCGTCAATCTGTTCGGCATCGAGTCGCCGGGATTGACGGCGTCGCTCGCGATCGCGCAGCGAGTGTGCGAGTTGAGCGGGCGCGCTTGATTCGCGGGTGATTCGCAGGCACGGTTTCACGGCGAGCGGTCGACTCGTACGCCGTGCGCGGTTCGCGCGCTTCACCGCGAGCGCTCACCTCCGTCTGCGATCGATTCGCATTCCGCGCGACATTCAGCCGCGCAGCCGTACCAGTTCGGTTATCTCTATCATTTGGACCGTCACACGCGACGGCTTCATTGCTATCCTTGGGGACCGCTGTCATAAGAACGGCGATCAGTTCAATATAAATGGAGTGAGTCCCCATGAAACCTTCCCGTCGTACGTTTTTGATCACCAGCATTGGTGTAGCGTCCACCTTCGCGCTGTCGCGCCAGGCATTCGCCGACGCACCGAAAGTCTCCGAAACCGATCCGACCGCGCAAGCACTCGGCTACAAAGAAGACGCTACGAAAGTCGACAAGGCGAAATTCGCCAAATACGCAGCAGGCCAGGACTGCGGCAACTGTAGCTTCTACCAAGGCAAGCCGACCGACGCCTACGCCGGCTGCCCGATGTTCGCCGGCAAGCAGGTCGCGAGCAAGGGTTGGTGCAGCGCATATAACAAGAAAGCCTGATTACCCATCAGCGGCACCCGCCCTCAGTGTTGCGCGAAATGCGCCGCAACATGGCAGGGCACATTCGAAGTCCCATCATTCAGACGTCTGCCACCCCGCGTGGCAGACGTCTTTTTGCTGCTTGAAAACCGCTTGTGCGCTCTTTACACTCCAATGCGACTTCTACGGCTCGCGCTCCTTTTTCTCGCTCGCGCTAATACGGCATTGCATTAAAACGACGCACTACAGGACACTTTTGGCAGGCTGGAGATCCGAATGACACCAGCGTCAAGGAGCCTTCATACGCGAGCCGTCGTCGCGGCTGTGATCGGCAATGCACTCGAGTGGTACGACTTCACCGTGTTCGGTTTTCTGACGGTGGTGATCGCCCAGTTGTTCTTCCCGGCCGGCAACGACTATTCGTCGTTGCTCCTCGCCACCGCGACCTTCGGCGTCGCGTTCGTCATGCGGCCGATCGGCGGCATCGTACTCGGACTCTACGCGGATCGCGCGGGACGCAAAGCGGCGTTGTCGCTCGTCATCGCGCTGATGACGCTCGGCATTCTGCTGCTGGCGATCGCACCGCCGTATTCGGCGATCGGCATCGGCGCGCCGTTGATGATCGTAGTCGGACGCTCGCTGCAAGGCTTTTCCGCCGGCGGCGAGTTCGCCAGCTCGACGGCGTTGTTGATTGAAGCAGCGCCGTTTTCCAAACGCGGCTTCTACGGCAGCTGGCAGATGGCAAGCCAGGCGGCGGCGCTGCTGCTCGGCGCGCTGGTGGGCGCTGCGATCACGCGCGGACTGTCGCCCGAGGCGTTGAAATCCTGGGGCTGGCGCGTGCCGTTCATTCTGGGTTTGATCATCGGGCCGATCGGCTTTTATATCCGCCGGCGTCTCGCGGATTCGGAAGCGTTTCTGCTCGCGCAAAAAACCGCGCGGCGCGCAACGCTCGGCGAAGTGTTCAGAACTCACACCCGCGACGTGCTCTGCGGACTCGGCTCGGTGATCGCACTCACGGTGACGATTTACGTGCTGATCAGCTATCTGCCGACCTTCGCGGTCAATCAACTCAAGTTGCCCTACGCGCAATCCTTTTACGCGGTGATCGTCGGCAATCTGCTGTTGACGGTGCTGTCGCCATTGGCCGGCGCATGGTCGGACCGGATCGGGCGCAAGGGGCTGTCGCTGTGGTCGCTGGTGACTACGCTCGTGATTATCTATCCGCTGTTCGCGTGGCTCGCGGCGGAGCCGAGCGTGTCGAAATTGATTCTCGTGCAGGCGCTGCTGTCGATCACGCTGTCCGGCTATTACGGACCGTTCGGCGCGCTGATCGCGGAGCTGTTTCCGGCGAACGTGCGTTCGACCGGTTTATCGCTCGCCTACAACATTGCGGTGATGGTGTTCGGCGGCTTCGGGCCGTTTGTCGTGACGTGGCTGATCGACACCACCGGCTCGCCGCTCGCGCCGACTTACTACGTGATGGGCGGACTGGCGCTGTCGATCGTCGCGGTGGCCTGCATTCCGGGTATGCGCCACGCGGATCTCGACGCGCATCGCAAACCGGCCTGAACGGCAGCGCGGTTTGCGTGGAGCTTCGCGATGCAAGACCGCGGGCTCGCGTGGCCGGCTCACTTCTCTACGGCACTGTCCGTCGCCACCATCAGTGTGTTCGTTCGCCTAGTTGCGTGCCTGCATCAACGGCGGCCGTTTGTCGAACCACGGCCGTGCCGTTTCGAGTTGCGCGGCCAGACGCAGAAGCGTCGTTTCGCCGCCGACGCGCGCCGCGAATTGCACGCCGATCGGCAGCCCTCGCGCATTCCAGTAGAGCGGCACCGACATGGCAGGCTGGCCACTCAGATTGAATAATTCCGTGCAACCTGCCCACGTGAACGCCTTGTTCGAGGCTTCCGCCAGCACCTTCTTCAGCAGCGCTTCGAGCGGCATGGTGGTGACGGCGCGCATCTGCATCCGTTCCGCCGAGGTGGGCTGCATCTCGCCTATCTTGATCGGCGGCGCGGCGAGCGTGGCGCACAAAATCACGTCGTAGCGATTCAGCAGATCGGTGAGCCGTTCGGTGATGCGGCGCTGTTCTTCGAGGGCGGCGGGCAGGCCGCGTTCGCCGAGTTTGCGGCCCACATGTGCCATCGTCCACGTCGAAATTTCGAACTCGGCGCGCAACGGTTTGCGGCCGCTGATGCGCTCGGCGTTCAGCACCAGGTCTTCTGCCGTGACGGACCAGAGCGTGAGGAACGCATGACGAACCGCCGCGAAGTCGATGCCGAGCGACACCGGTTCGATGTTATGGCCGAGCGAGCTGGCGAGTTGCGCGGCGTCGTCGAGCGCGGCGCGCGCGTCGGCGGAAAGCGACGGCGCCAGCATCGGCTCGGTGACGTACGCGATATTCAGCGACTTGCACGGCTCGCGGCTCGCGCTCAGAAACGTGCCCGGCGCGCCGAGCGGCCGGTCGACATTGCCGCCAAGCAGGTCGAGCAGCAACGCACTGTCGCGCACGCTGCGCGACACCGCATGATCGACGCCGAGTTCACCGGCTGCCACTGCCGCGGTCGCGCGCGGCACGCGTCCGCGTGACGGTTTGAGGCCGAAGAGTCCGCAGCATGACGCGGGAATGCGGATCGAGCCGCCGCCATCCGACGCATGCGCGAGCGGCACGATACCGGCAGCTACCGCCGCCGCCGCGCCGCCGCTCGAGCCGCCAGGCGTATGGTCGAGATTCCACGGATTGCGGCACGCGCCGAACAGTTCGGGCTCCGTATAAGGCATCTGGCCGAGCTCGGACGTGCTGGTCTTGGCGAAGATGTTGAGGCCGGCCGCTTTCGCCAGTGCAACGACAGGCGCGTCTTCGGTGGGAATGAAATGGCGGTAGTGGCGGCTGCCCATGGCCATGCGCAGTCCGGCGACCGGCGCGCCGAGATCCTTGATCAGATACGGCACGCCGGCCAGCGCTGTTTGCACGCTGACGCCGTCGGCATTGCTTGCGCCGTTTGCACGGCTCGCATCGTCGCGTGAAGCGCGTTGACGGGCTGCATCGTAGTCCTTCAGGACAATCGCATTGATCGCAGGATTGACTGCTTCGGTACGTGAAATCGCGATGTCGAGCAACTCGCGCGCGCTTGCTTCGCGCTTGCGTACCAGTTCGGCGAGGCCGGTGGCGTCATGGGCGAGATAGTCTGAATGCACGACGAATGAGCCCTCATTATCGAGTATTGAATCGGCCAGCAGTCCATGCGCGCGATGACCCGCGCCGCGAGGCTTCGTCGCCCGGATTGATTGCCGCATATGGAAAAGACGGCGTGCCACTGACACGCCGTCTTTGAGAGAGTAACTGAGTTACGCGTGCGAGTTACTGGCGTCAATGAAAAGCGCCGACAAAAAGCGCAGTAGGCGCACGCAATCAGTTGACGCGAACAGCGGCGCACAGAAACGCGCGCCGCTAAAACCGCCCGCCGCTAAAACCGCGCCAACTGAAAAAACCGCGCTTTACAGACGTTCGCCGAGGAACGTCAGCGTGCGGCCATGCGCCAACGCGGCGGCGCGCTGGTTATACGACGCGCGGTCCGAACAGTTGAAGCCGTGGTCCGCGTTCGGATAGATGTGGAATTCGGCGTCGGTGCGGCCGGCGAAGCGTTCCTGAATCTCACCAACAGCCGACACCGGGATATGCGCGTCGAGCTCGCCGTAGTGGAATTGCATTGGCACCTTGATCTTCGCGGCTTCGTCGAGCTGGTTCTGGATGCCGCCGCCGTAGTAGGCGACCGAGCCGTCGAGCGTGCCTTGCGCCGCGGCCAGATACGCGAGCCGGCCGCCGAAGCAGAAGCCGATCGCCGCGACCTTGCCCGTCACTTCCGGCATCGCGCGTAGCGCCGCAGCCGCTGCGCCGATATCGGACACGGCTTCGTCGACCTTGAGTTTCTGCATCAGTTCGATGCCTTTCTCGCGATCGGCGCCGTCGTACGTCAATTCCACGCGCGGTTGCACGCGCCAGAACACGTCTGGTGCGAGCGCCACGTAGCCGTCCTGCGCGTACTGATCCGCGACCGAACGGATATGGCTGTTCACGCCGAAGATTTCCTGAATGATGATGACGGCCGGTCCCTTGCCGCCTTTGGGCAACGCCAGGTAGCCGCCGAAACTGTCGTTGCCGGCGGGAATGTCGATCCAGCGGGAAGTGGTGCTCATGTTGCTCTCCATTGACTCGCGCGCGGCTGCGCGAGGTCGGTCCGGGTGAAGGCCAGAGGCCTGAATGCCTGAAGCGGGGCGGTCAGTTTGCCACCAAAAGAAACGCCGTGCAGCGCGGCCCCGTGAGGCGAAAATCTCGTAAGGCGATTGAAACGTTCTCGATAATTCATTTTTCCCGCACGGGCCGCCTCGGTACATTGAAGCGCGCTGGCTCGCTCATATGGCGAGCGCATTGACGGGAAAGGAATCCATCATGAGTGAAGGCAGTTTTGTGACGCCGTTTGCGGAGCGTTTCGCGTTGCGTGTGCCGGTCGTGCAGGCACCGATGGCGGGCGCGACGACGCCGGCAATGGTGGCCGCGGTATCGAATGCCGGCGGTCTCGGTTTTCTGGCGGGCGCGGCGCTCTCGCCCGAGAAGATCGCGAGCGAAGTCGCGGCGATTCGCGCGCTGACGGATCGTCCGTTTGGCGTGAATCTGTTCGTGCTCGAACCGGCCACGCCCGACGACGCGACCGTGCGTACCGCGCTCGAAGCCATCGATCCCTTGCGCCACGATCTCGGTTTGCCGCCGGGCGCTCCGCTTGAACGCTACGCGCCGGATTTCCGCGCTCAACTGAACATGCTGATCGAATTGCGTGTGCCGCTGGCGAGCTTCACATTCGGCTTGCTTCCGGCCGACGACGTCGCCCGTTTGCACGCGAACGGTCTATATGTAATAGGCACCGCGACGCACGCCGCCGAAGGTGTGGCCTGGCGCGACGCGGGCGCCGATGCGATTGTCGCGCAAGGCGCGGAGGCGGGTGCGCATCGCGGCACATTCATCGGCGCATTCGAAGATGCGCTGGTCGGCACGCTCGCGCTCGTGCCGCAACTCGTCGACGCCACCGGGCTCCCGGTGCTCGCCGCCGGCGGCATCATGGATGGACGCGGCATCGTCGCTGCGCTTGCGCTCGGCGCGCAAGCCGCGGTGATGGGCACCGCGTTCCTCACCTGTCACGAAAGCGCGATTCCGGAGATATGGAAAACCCGCGTGCGGTCCACCTCCGATACGTCGACTTCGGTCACGCGCGCGATCACCGGCCGCCATGCCCGCGGCATACGCAATCCGTTGATGCAGCGCTTGAGCGAAGCAGCGCAGAAGATCGCGCCGTACCCGGTGCAAAACGCGTTGACCCAGGAACTGCGGCAAACCGCGAGCCGCGCGGAAAACGGCGACTATCTCTCGCTATGGTCGGGCCAGGGCGCGCCTTTGGGCCGCGCCCGCCGCGAAGGTATCGGCGCCGCCGAACTGATGGGTCAGCTCGAACACGAATGGCGCGAGGCGACCGCGCGCATCGCCGTGTTAAAACGCTGATCAACACGATCCGGACGGCGTCCGGACGTGCCTCTTTTTCAAGCACGAAGCCTATGCGGATGATTAACGGTTTAATACGCTAAAAGCTTTAGGCCGTGCTGTTGGACGAAAGCCTCACATAGCGGAAACCCGCATGGGCTGGTGCTTTCCAGTCACTCTCTCCAGTCTGGATCGGTGCCTGTTGGATAAACGCTATTAGTGTTCATCCCACTTCCTCAAAAAAGCCCCACAAATTAATTTGATGGCCTACACTTGCGCGCAAGTACGGTTTGCCGCCTGCCACAAACAGTCCGGTGAGCGTGCTGGCCAAGTGCATGAACGATGCAACCGGCGTGGTCGTCCACGGGACTGAGCGACACGTGTTGGGGAAGCGGGGGCACAGGGCGATTACGTTGTTTTTGGGACCGAAACTGGAGACTTACATGAACATCAAGATTCAAAAGCTGTTGCCGATCAGCGCTGCGGCGATGCTGTTCGCGACGTTGGCAACTTCGGCTGCAGCCGACACGGTCGTCAAGATCGGTCACGTTGCACCGCTGACTGGCGGTATCGCTCACCTGGGTAAAGACAACGAAAACGGCGCGCGCCTGGCAGTTGAAGAAATCAACGCCAAGGGCCTGACGATCGGTGGCCAGAAAATCACGCTGCAACTCGATCCGCAAGACGATGCAGCTGACCCGCGCACGGCAACTCAAGTCGCCCAGAAACTGGTCGACGACAAGGTCGTTGCAGTGGTTGGCCACTTGAATTCGGGCACGTCGATTCCGGCTTCGAAGATCTATAGCGATGCAGGCATCGTGCAGATCTCGCCGTCGGCAACGAACCCGGCCTACACGCAACAAGGTTTCAAGACGACGTACCGCGTCGTGGCGACCGATGCGCAACAAGGTCCGGCACTGGCTAACTACGCAGCGAAGGGTCTGAAAGTGAAGAGCGTCGCGATCGTCGACGACTCGACCGCTTACGGCCAGGGTCTGGCAAACGAATTCGAAAAGACGGCGAAATCGCTGGGCCTGAACGTGATGTCGCATGATGCGACGAACGACAAGGCTGTCGACTTCCGCGCGATTCTGACGAAGATCAAGGGCGAGAACCCGGACGCGATCATGTACGGCGGCATGGACGCCACCGGCGGCCCGTTCGCCAAGCAAGCCAAGCAGCTCGGCCTGCGCGCGAAGGTGCTGGCAGGCGACGGCGTGTGTACCGACAAGCTGTCGGACCTGGCTGGCGACGCAACCGACAACATCGTCTGCTCGGAAGCCGGTATGGCGCTCGAGAAGATGGCTGGCGGTTCGGCGTTCCTCGCCAAGTATCAGAAGCGTTTCGGTCAGCCGATCCAGATCTACGCTCCGTTCACGTATGACGCTGTGTACATCATCGTCGACGCTATGAAGCGTTCCAACTCGACCGATCCGGCGAAGATCCTGGCAGCAATGCCGAGCACGGATTACAAGGGTGTGATCGGCGAAACCACGTTCGACTCGAAGGGCGACCTTCAGCACGGCGTGATCTCGCTGTACAACTACAAGTCGGGCAAGAAGACGCTGCTCGACGTAGTGAAGATGTAAAAATCGCGTGATCGAAGGCAGCGTGTTGTCTGTCTTCGGTTGCATGGTTTAAAAGGCACGCGCGCCGCAAGGTCCGCGTGCTTTTTCTTTTGCGGATCCGCTTGTTGGGAGTGACTGCCGTGACCTCTGTGCCCCGTTCGTTCGACGACGCATGGCGCCGCTGGATCGCTGAAAATCTGCTGCTCGACGCGCCGTCATCCGCGTTGCATGGCGCGCTGGTCGGTCACGGTTTCGACGCGGCCGATGCCACGCGAGAAATCGACGCGGCGCTCGCGAGTCCTTATTTTCACGGTGCAACGCGTCTGCGCAATCGTTTGCGCAAGCGCGAATGGATTTTGTCGGTGTACGGCGAGCTCAATCGCATGCGCGCGGCGAGCGGTGTGGTTGAACGGCGCGAACGTTTATCGCGCGACGCGTTCTTTGAGCAGTACTACTTTCAAAACCGGCCAGTGATCATCACCGGCGCATTCGATTTCTGGCCTGCGCGTTCGCGGTGGAATTGGGACTACCTTCGCGAGCGGTGCGGCGAGCGTGAAGTGGAAGTGCAGTTCGGCCGCGAATCGGACGCGAATTACGAAATCAATCAGCCCAGGCTCCGGCGCACGATGCGCTTTGCCGACTATGTCGACCTCGTCGAGCAGAGCGGGCCGACTAACGATTTCTACATGACGGCCAATAACACCTCGCACAATCGCGCGGCGCTCGCGGCGTTATGGTCCGACGTGCCGCCGATCGACGAATATCTCGACGCTACATCGCCCGATACCGGTTTCTTCTGGATGGGACCGGCTGGAACCAAGACACCGTTTCACCACGACCTGACCAATAACTTCATGGCTCAGGTGATTGGCCGCAAACACATCAAACTCGTCCCGCTGTCGGACACGCCGTTTATGGCGAACCATCTGCATTGCTATTCCCAGGTGGACGGCGCGGCGATCGACTACGACAGCTTCCCGTCGATGCGGCAAGCGCAGTTGATCGAATGCACGCTCGCGCCCGGCGAACTGCTGTTTCTGCCGATAGGCTGGTGGCATTACGTGGAAGGACTTGACGCATCGGTGACGATGACGTTCACCAACTTTCTGCGTGGTAACGAGTTCTCGCGTCACTACGATACGTATCACGAACTGTGACGCGCGGATAAAGCGACTCGGCTCTTCGGCGCTGCGTCATAAGAGTGTGGCTCGCGCAGCCAGACGCGCCGACAAAAAAAACGGCGAGCCGGTTGCCCGGCTCGCCGCCCCCCTCGACGCCGGTTTTTATCGCGTCGTTATGTGCAGTCGTTGTTCTTGTTCGTCATTTCTTTGAAGCGATGCCGCCCAGACCGCCGAGCAAGCCGCCGCCGGTCGTGCCGCCGGCGGACGTTGCCGCGCCGCTCAAGGTGCCGGTGACGGTGCTCAACAGGCCGGTGATCGGCGCGAGCGGGTTGCTGCTTCCGCCGCCGCTGCCCGATCCCGTGGCCGAGCCCAGCGCGCCGGTCAGCGTCGACACGACCGAGGTCACCGGTGCGAGCGGATTGCCGCCGCTGCCCGTTGCGCCGCTCAATGCGCCCGTGACCGAGCTCACGACCCCGGTCAGCGGCGCAAGCGGACTGCCCGAACCTGCTCCGCCGAGACTGCCGGTCAAGGTGCTGACCACATTGGTCAACGGCGCGAGCGGGCCGCCGGCGCCGCTGCCGCCCGTCAGGCCGCCGCTCAAGGTGCCGGGCAGCGCGGTGAGAATGCTGGTCAACGGCGCGAGTGGCGAGCCCGTGCCGCCGCCGCTGCCCGGATTCAGAATGCCTGTGATGCCGCCGAGCGGATTGCCGCTGCCGGTGCCCCCCGCCGTCAGCAGGCCGCCTGCGGACGTGACCGTGTCGCCGAGCTTGGTGACGACGTTGCCAAGATTCTCACCGATCGGATTGCCGGTCGCGCCGCTGAGTTTGCCGCCGGCGCTGTCGAGGCCATGGCCGACCGTCGAGAGCAGGCCGTTCAGCGGTGCGCCGAGACCGGTCGTGTCGCCGACGGTTTGCGTCGTCTGCGCGAGCGTGCTCGTAATCGGCGTGATCGCGGTGTTGATCGTCTGCGTGACTTGCTGGATCGGGCCGTTCGTCAACTGCGAGCCGAGTTGCGTACCCAGCCCGCTGACGGCGTTGCCCACCGTCGAGACCGCGCTGCCCAGCGGTGTTGTCAACGGACTGAGCGGCGCGGTAGGTCCGCTGCCGAGACTCGTCACGAGTTGGCCGGCGCTGTTGACGGACTGGCCCGCGTTGTAGACCAGGTTGCCGCTACTGGCGAGCGTCGCGCCGAGCGGATCGGTGGAATTGCCCAACTGGCCCAGGCCGCTCGCTACGCCCGTGCCGACCGCGGTCACGCCGCTGCCGAGATTCGACACGACATTGCCGAGCGCCGTGGCGGTCGCCGGATTCGCGCCCGGAATCGGCGTGAGGCCGATCTGGCTGCCGACGGCGGAGACGGTTTGGCCGACGGCGCTGACGACGTTGCCGCTTTTTTGCACGACGACGCCGACGGGGTTGGCGCTGGTGGGCGTCGGAGTTGGCGTGGGCGTCGGTGTCGGAGTTGGTGTGGGAGTTGGCGTCGGCGTAGGTGTGGGCGTAGGCGTCGGCGTGGGAGTCGGCGTGCCGCCGCCCGCTCCGCTCCCCCCGCCTGGCCTGTTCAAGGTGCTTCCGCATCCCGTCAGGACGATCATCGACGTGACGCACATGGCGATCGCCGTCAGCTTGAATTTGCGATTCATGGTCTGCTCCCCCGTAGTTTGGTCATTACTTGGGGGAACTAACTGCAAGGCCTATGCCATTTCGACCTGCCTGGCTGTGGCATGCAATAAATGCATATGAATCAATGTGTTGGAGGTGCGGGAGCCGCGGGCGGCCAAGCTTCATTCAACCGATGTGTCGCGGAACACCTCAGCGCGCGGCCCATGCGTAACGTAACGTGCGTCGAGCGTGTTTAGTATGCCGCCGCACGCAATGACGCAGCAGCGGCGCGCTTTTGCATCAGATCTTCAAACGCCGCAAAACCCTCGGACCGACCAGCGCAATCAACGCGGAACAGAGCGCCACCACCGACAACCCGATCGGCAAACCGGTCACCTGGGTCACCGCGCCGATGATCACCGGCCCGAGCAGCAGCCCGAAGTACGCCAACCCGGCAACGTGCGCGAGTCCTTCCGCCGGATGAATGCCTTTGACGCTCGCGGCCGCCGCGAACAGCACAGGCATCATGTTCGCGAGCCCGAGACCCATCAGCGTGAAGCCGATTAGCGCCGCAACCGCATTCGGCAGCAGCAGCGCCCCGACCATCCCGACGCAGGCGAGCGCTGCGCTTGCCATCACCAGTTGCGGTGCGCCGAAGCGGGCGCGCACGGCGTCGCCGCCGAACCGCGCGGCCGCCATGCCGCCCGAGAACGCCGCGTAGGCCGCGCTCGCGAGCGCGGGCGTGGCCAGCACGACGTCGCGCATATAGACGGTGGCCCAGTCGTACATCGCGCCTTCGGCGATCAGCGCGACCAGCGCCATTGCACCGAGCGCCCACAACGCCGGCGAGCGCCAGCGATTCGCGCGCGGCGTGGCGAAGTCGGGATGATCGGCATGCGGCACGTGCGGCAGCACGGAAGGACAGGCGGCGATCAGCACGAGCGCGCTCACCGCGGCAGCCAGCGCGAGATGCACCGCCGGCGCCATGCCGCGCGACAGCAGCGCCCCGCCGACCGCCGCACCGAACATCCCGCCGACGCTGAACATGCCGTGCAACGACGACATGATCGGCTTGCCAAGCGCTTTCTCGACGGCGCTCGCCTCGGCGTTCATCGCGACATCCAGCGTGGCCATGCCCGCGCCGAAGGTGGCCAGCACGACCAGCAGCATCCAGTAAGCGGGCACGACCAGAATCAGCGCTGCGCACACCGCCATCACCAGGCCGCCGGCGAGGCAGGCGCGGCGCGTGCCGACCCGCGCGATCCACGAAGCATTGGCCGCCATCGCGCCGATCGAGCCGCCGGCGACAGCCAGCAATGCAAACGAGAGCAGCGCCGCGTTCAGATGAAAACGGTCGCGCACCGTCGGCACGTGCACGCCCCACGACGCGTACATCATGCCGGCAATGAAGAACACCGCCATCGTGGCGAGACGGGCGCGCTGCCTGGCGGTATCGGAGAGGTCGCGGTGAGCAGCTGGAAGGGCGGCGAATTCGGAGGAGCGGTCTGACACGGAAATCTCGAGGAGGGGTGACGCGCGAGAAAGCGCGTTGAAAGCGAATTCCCGATTCTAACGAAGCATGCTGTCTTATGCTTGGAAGGCGGAATCCGCATATTGGCGATTATTCAGTTCGGAGGCGCCAGCGTTGTGCGGTCTGCTTACCGGCGTTTGTGATTCGTCGCATATCTATCGAGGAACGCGCACTTGAATATTCCCGCTCACGCTCCGCTGCATCTGCTGCATACAGCCGCCGTCGGCACGCTCGCCACTCATGCGCGCCAGCCAGAAGGTTTTCCTTATCCGTCCGTGCTGCCGTTCGCGCCGGACTTGCAGCATCGTCCGACGATCCTCGTGAGCCGGCTCGCCGAGCACACCCATAACCTGCACGCCGACCCGCGCGCCGGTTTTCTCGCCGTCGACGCCCCCGACGGCGACGTGCTGAGCGGCCAGCGCGTCACCTTGCTCGGCACCTTCGAGCCGGTCGACTCGACGCCCGAGGTGGTGCAACGTTATCTGCGCTATCACCCCGACGCAGAGCGCTATCTCGTACTCGGCGACTTTACTTTCTGGGCGATGAGGCTCGAGCGGCTGCGTTATATCGGCGGCTTCGGCGCAATGGGGTGGCTTGCCGGCGATGAACTCGATCCATTGCCGCCACTCGGTTTCGATGAAGAGAACGCGTTGATCGCGCAATTCCCCGCTCGGTCCGGCAGTAAGGGCGAGTTTCAATTGCTCGGCGTCGATCGATATGGCGTGGATGTGAAATTCAACGGCGGACGCAGCCGTTTTCCCTTCGACGATGCCAAACTCAATACCGAAACCTTGCGCGCCGCGCTAGAAGATTGCATGCAGCGCTACATGAATTAGATTTTTACCGATGTTCGGGGAAACCACTCATGCGTAATAACAGCGCAGGCGGTCTGTCGCAATATGTTACGACGTTTCATGTTGAAACTCTCATGGCATGAAATGTTGGCCTTGAATCGAGATCTTAAATTTCATTTTTTGATAGTTAATCCCATAATTACTGATGCCAACTGCGTTTTTCAGCAAAAAGCGAAATCAGCTATTTGAAAGGAAGGGATGTAGCGCGGTGGCGGCTGGAAATTTTTTGAAACGAATTCGGATTAATTTTGTGCCCTCGCTTTTGTAATCTTTCTATTTTGTGTTAATCTCGCCATCAAATTCCGAGGCATGATCCATCTTCAAAGGGCAAGCTGGCTTAAGACTGGCAGTCATTTATCCAAACCACAAAGGGAACCTATGTCTTCCTACAAGGAACTACTCGCCCAGCGCGAGAAGCTCGAAAAGCAGATCGAAGAAGCGAAGTCGCGCGAATACGCTGAAGTGTTGAATGAAATCAAGCAGAAAATGACCGACTACGGCATTTCTCTGACAGAACTCGGTGGCGGTCGTGCCGCTAAGGGTGCCAAAGCCGCGCGTCCGCGCGCAGGTGTCGCACCCAAGTATCGCGACCCGGATAGCGGCAGCACGTGGTCGGGCCGTGGCAAGCCGCCGCGCTGGATCGCAGGCCTGGATCGCGAGAAGTTTCTGATCGAGAAGTAATGCTTTGGCCAGCAGCTTTTGCTCGCGGCTTTTGCGGGCAACTAATGCTTTGGTCATCAAGTCATACGAATAGCTTCAATCAGATGCAGTTATAGCGTCTGCCGTTGCGAAAGAGAACCGCGTACCGTCGAGGACGCGGTTTTTTATTGCCGCAATCGATGTCGTGGTTTTTGTCGCACGTACACCGGTCAACTGGAACGCGAATGCTTTTCGTTTAGATAAGCGGCTGATTTAAAAGGAATTTTTTAGACGCCGCCAGCGCGTTTCGAGAAGCGCCGGGTAGAATGCAAGAAGTGAACTTTCATTCCACTTCTGACATGCCTGCCGCTGCCGCCGCCGAATCCGCCGAAAAACATCGCATTGCGCGCAAAAGTACCTTTGTCAGTATTGCGCTCAATACGGTGTTGATGACGCTGCAAATCGTGATCGGTGTGTTTGCGCATTCGCAGGCATTGGTCGCCGACGGTGTTCATTCCCTCGCCGATCTGATTTCCGATTTTGTCGTGCTGATTGCCAATCGGCACAGCGGCGCAAAGCCCGACGCGGATCACAATTACGGGCATAGTCGCTATGAAACCGTGGCGTCGTTATTTTTGGGCGCGCTTCTGATCGCGGTGGGCTGCGGCATGTTATGGCGCGCCGGAACGCGTCTCGCCGATTTGCAGAACATTCCTGGCGTGCATATGAGCGCGCTCGCGGTCGCCGTGCTGGTTCTGATTTCCAAAGAGAGTTTGTTTCGCTACATGCTGCGGGAGGCGCAACGCGTGCGTTCCGCCATGCTGATCGCCAATGCCTGGCACGCGCGTTCCGACGCGGCCTCGTCGCTGGTGGTCGCGATCGGTATTGTCGGCAGCCTCGCCGGCTTGCGGCTGCTCGATCCGATTGCCGCGGCGATCGTCGGCTTCATGGTCGCGCGCATGGGCTGGATGTTCGGCTGGGACGCGTTGCAGGATCTCTCCGACCGCGCGCTCGACGATGCCGCTACCGCCGACATGCGCGCGCTGTTGCTGTCTACGCCCGGCGTGCGTGACGTGCACGAAATGCGCACGCGCAAGATGGGCGACTTCGCGCTCGTCGACGCGCACATTCTCGTCGATCCGCTGATCTCGGTATCGGAAGGGCACTACATCGCCGAGTCGGCGCGTTTGCGCGTGCTGACGGACAACCGTGTGCTCGACGCGCTGATTCATGTCGATCCCGAGAACGATGCGCTTGCGCATCCGCCCTTCGATATGCCTACTCGCGAGCGGGTGATTGCAGAGGTGAACGCCGCGTTGGCGTCTCACGGCCTGAAGGCGGCGGCGGTGAATATCCACTACTTGAGCACGGGGCTGGATGTCGAAGTTGTGCTGCCGGACGCGTTGTCGTCGCGCGTGCTGGACGGCGGAACGCAACGGCTTGGGCGGGTGGATCTGGCGGCGCTCAAGGCTCGCCTGGGCGCGCGCAAAGTGGAACTGCTACAGGCATTGGATGCGACGTCCGCCGCGGAAGCCGATCGGCAGGCGCTCGGTGCAAAAGGCGGCGTGGCCACTTAGGAACGCACGAAGGCGACGGAACCGCACAGCGCCGCTGATACCAACGGCGCGGCGCGAGCATGCTGCCGCGTGGCGTCCTGCCGTCCTGGCGTCGTTAAGCCATCAGGATCACAGCGGCAGTTGCGTATCGAATTTGATCTCGCGCAGCACCACGCTCGTGCGAACCTGCGCGACAGCGGGAATCTTGAAGATGCGCTCGTGCAGAAAGCTGTCGTACGCCTTGATGTCCGGCGCGACGATCTTTAGGATGTAGTCCGATTCGCCGGTCGTGCTGTAGCACTCCGTGACTTCCGGGCAGGTGGCGATTTCCCGCTCGAACTGTTCCACGCCGCCTTCGGTGTGCCGCGTGAGATGAATATGCGCGAGGGCGCACACGTGCAGCCCGAGCTTTTCCCGATCCAGCAACGCCGTGTAGCGCTGGATGACCCCCGACTGTTCCATGTCCTTGATGCGCCGCCAGCACGGCGTGCTCGACAGGCCGACCTGGTCGGAAATTTCTTGCACCGAGCGGCGCGCGTCGAGCTGCAATAGGCGCAGGATTTTTTGAGAGAACGTATCGAGTGTCAACTGCGCCTCCGTTTGCGTCGCCGTATCAACGCATGGTAGAGGGCGCGAAAACGAAACGCAATGTAAAACGGGTTCGATGAGGGAGATTACCTAATTTGTCGGTTCCTCAGTGGTGTTTTGTCCTGTGCCGTCCCCATCTTTACCCGCTGCGAGGGTGATCGCCTGACTTGCGCGCAGATCCTTCAACATGTTGCAGAAAAGCGCGCCTTGTTCGATCGCGTCGTCCAGCGCGACATGCGTGTGCGGATGTTCGTCGAACCAGTGCTTGGGAAAGCGCGGCTTGATGTTCTTGCGGTACGGCAGGCCGGTCATGGCGAAGGCCAGCGTCTTGATGTCGAGCGCCGACCAGGAAAACGGGCAGCGGCCGACGAACCGCATCATGTACCAGAACATATAAGTGAAGTCGAAGCCGGCCGGCATCGCCACGAACACCGGTTTGCCCGGCAAGGCTTCCACCCAGTCGACATACGCCGTCAACGCGGCCACGGGCGTCTGCAAGTCCTTGCGGCACGCTTCCCATGCTTCGGGCTGGGTCTTCCACCACGCTTCCTGCACGGGATGCGCCTTGGCGCCGTCGAGCAACTCGAGGTTTGCCGAGAAGGTGGCGATCAACCGCTTGTCCTCGGTGTAAGCGGCGGAGGCGAAACTGAGCATGGAATGCGGGCCGGGAATCGGGCCGTCCGCTTCGACATCGGTGCTCACGTAGATTTCGCTGCTCATGCCTCGACTCCGTCGGCGACGTACGGATTGGTGCGGCGTTCGGCGCCGAACGTCGACGTGGGGCCGTGGCCCGGAACGAAGGTGATGTCGTCGCCGAGCGGCCAAAGTTTTTCACGGATCGAGCGCACGAGATCCGCGTGATTGCCGCGCGGAAAATCCGTGCGCCCGATCGAGCCGGCGAACAGCACGTCGCCCACCAGCGCCAGCCGATGCGCGCGGCTGACGAACACCACATGGCCCGGCGTATGGCCGGGGCAGTGATAGACCTCGAGCGTTTCGTCGCCGAACTGCACGCTCTCGCCGTTCTGCAACCAGCGATCCGGTTCGAACGCTTCGGCGGCCGGAAAGCCGAAGCGCGTGCTTTGATCCGGCAGCTTGTCCAGCCAGAAGCGTTCGTCGGGATGCGGGCCTTCGATCGGCACGCCGTAGTGCGTGGCCAGCGTCTTCGCGCCCGCGCAGTGATCGATGTGGCCGTGCGTCAGAAAAACTTTTTCGACCGTCACATTCTGCCGCGCGATCTCGCCCTGAATGATGTCGAGGTCGCCGCCCGGATCGACGACGGCCGCACGTCCGGTTGCCTCGCAAACGAGCAGCGAACTGTTCTGCTGGAACGGCGTGACGGGGATCAAGGTGACTTTCATGGATGACGGCGCCGCTGGAAAAACGTTGATTGTACCGGCCTCTCGTCCACCTTCGCCGAGGGCGCTGAAGCCCCGGCGCAGCTGGCCTCGCGCTGCTCATTTTTGCAGCAGGTGTGAAAATTCATCAAGGTTTTCAGTCGCTTGCCAACCCGGAATTCTGTTTTGGGTATAATGCACTCCATGCACAGGGAACTGTGCATGCCACAAGGCGATGCGTCCCCATCAAAAATGGGCACGCGGATCGCCACTCAAGTATGGGCTGTCGCACTTTTGGACGGCCATCAAGTATCGATGCTTTCGATGCACACGTCTTGCCCAGCCAGGCGCCGCGCGCCTGCTACGGACTTAACTGCCGTGACGCTGGGTGGGGCCTACGCCGCCGTTCCTGCGCGCTGAGTTTCGCGCGCAAGAACGTGTTTGCCACGTTCGATGGCGGCATGTGGGGTCTGGTCAGGCTGCCGGGGACAGGTTGCGCCAGACGTGAAAATTAACCGTGCGGTAGCGGCTGAGTGAGTCGCATCCGGGCTTTGACGTTCTGCGCTTGTCTGCGCGGCGCGTTGTCGTCCATTGCCGCCGGAGTCGCAGGCAACACGCTCAACTTTCGCGTGATGCGGCTCGACAATGTGATTGCACGTCTTATGAAAACTCGGTTATCCCGTGGTCTGGGGACTCTTTTTGCCTTTTTTGTGCTGGCGGGTTGCGCCACGCCTCCGGGCGCCGGCAACACGTCGGAAAGCGGCGTGCCGCAACGCACGAAATTGACGCAGGCGGGCTCCTTCGGACCGCAAGCTTTCGGTAGCGCGCCGGCCTCCGACGCGACCGCCCAAGGCTCGTCGCTGGCCGATGCAAAGCCGCTCACCGATGAAGGTTCCGGCATTTCGGACTTTCATCAGACCGGTCGCGCTTCGTGGTACGGCCGCGGCTTCCATGGCCGCCGTACCGCCAATGGCGAACGCTATGACATGCACGCGCTGACCGCGGCGCATCGTACGTTGCCGCTCGGCTCCTATGTGCGCGTGACCAATCCGGCCACGTCGCGCTCGGTGGTCGTGCGTATCAACGACCGTGGTCCGTATGCGCGTGGCCGCGTGATCGATCTTTCCATGGCTGCGGCGTCCGCGTTGAACATGCGCCATGCCGGTACGGCACGGGTGCAGATCGAAGGTCTGACGCAGCAGGAAGCACGCGACGCGCGTAATGAAATGCTGGCGTCGAACTCGGATTCGACCGCCCAGAAGTGATATGACGGCGGCGAGCGCGGCTAAGGCACGCTCCTTGTAGCGCCGCGTCGGCGGCCTTACGGGTTGTCTGCAGAAGAACAAAGGGCCGCATTGCGCGGCCCTTTTCGTTTGTCCGCCAGCTTTACTCTTCGTCTTCTTTCTTCAGCGTCAGCGCACGCGTGTACAGCGCGTTGCGCGATGCTCCGGTGATGGCCGCCGCCACTTTCGCCGCGCTGCTCACCGTCAACTCCTCCAACAGGATGCCTAGCAACGTGTCGTGATCGTGCTCGCCGGCGGCTTCCGGTTGCGCGCCTTCCACGACCAGCACGAATTCCCCGCGTTGCCGGTTCGGATCGGCGGCGAGCCACGTTGGCCCTTCGGCCAGGGTGCCACAGTGCAGCGCTTCATGTAACTTCGTCAATTCCCGTGCGATGAGCAGCTTGCGTTCGCCGCCGAATGCGTCGGCCAGCGCCTGCAGCGTTTCGACGATCCGGTGCGGCGCTTCGTAGAACACCATCGCGTGAGGATGGGTGGCGAGAGGTTGGAGCGTCGCGGCACGGGCTTTTGCCTTCGGCGGCAGGAAGCCGAGGAACGAGAACGTTGCGACCCAGTCGCCGGCCACGCTCAGCGCGGTCGCGAGCGCGCTCGCGCCGGGCAGGGGGATGACTGGAAAGCCGGCTTCGCGGACCGCGTCGACGAGTTTCGCGCCGGGGTCCGAGATGCCCGGCGTGCCCGCATCGGACACGTAGGCCACGCGTTCGCCCGCTTGCAGATGCTCGATCAGACGCAGTGCCGCAGCCCGCTCGTTGTGCTGATGCACGGCGACGAGCGGCTTTGAGATGCCATAACGCGCGAGCAACTGACCCGTGTTGCGGGTGTCTTCGGCGGCGATGCGATCCACCAGCCCGAGCACATGCAACGCGCGCAGCGTGACGTCGGCGATGTTGCCGATCGGCGTGGCCACCACATACAGCGCGGCAGTCGGGTACTGCTGCCCTTGCGCGAGTTCGGAGAGAGGAGTCATGAGGCAGAAGACACAGACAGACGGAACGAGGCCGCCATTGTGCCACGCAGTGTCAGGCGATCCGCGCGGCGCGCCGGCCGAGAGGGCGGCGGCGCCGAGCCGCGCCTTCACCACGCCGCACAACTTTTCGGGACTCGTCGGGTCCAAACTCGTCGGCGCGGCTTTCGAGTTGCGTGCGCAGGAATTTTTGCAGCGCCAGCGTTTGCGGTTCGTCGCGCGCAATGTGTCGTGCCGCGGCGGCGAGATCGATCTGGTGATGCGCGAACGTGACGGCGCGCTGGTGTTCGTCGAAGTCCGCGCACGTGCGCAGCGGCGCTACGGCGGCGCGGCGGCGAGTGTCGGCTGGCAGAAGAAACAGCGTATCGTGCGCGCCGCGCAGCATTTTCTGGTGACGCATGCCTCCCGCTGGCGCGATCAGCCCGCGTGCCGCTTCGACGTGATTGCGTTCGAAGCCGGCCGTCTCGTGTGGTTGCGCGATGCGTTCCGTGCCGACGAAGTCTGACGCGAGGCGCGGAGAACGCGCGTGAGTGCGATAAACTTGCGCTCGCGTGCAGGCCACGGGGCAACGTCGACAACGCAGCAAGCAACGCAATAAGCGATGGTTTGCGCGCCTGCACTGCGTTGCCGGCCAGGTTCATCGAAGCGGCACGACTTCGCAATACGACTTCACAACACGGCTGCGCAGTGCGGCCCATTCGCGGTAGAAGATAGAGACTCGATGTCAGTCGAACGCATTCAACAACACTTCCGCGACAGCGCGGCAGTCAAACTCGAAGCCCTCGAAACACTGTCGATGCCGATCGCCGCTGCGATCGACACGATGTTCGCCGCGCTGGCCAACGGCAATCGCATTCTCGCGTGTGGCAACGGCGGCTCGGCGGCCGACGCGCAACACTTCGCCGCCGAACTGATGGGCCGCTTCGAGCGCGAGCGGCCCGGCTTGCCGGCAATCGCGTTGACCACGGACACCTCGGTGTTGACCGCCATCGCCAACGACTATTCGTTCGAGCAGATTTTCTCGAAGCAGGTGTGGGCGCTCGGCCAGCCGGGCGACGTGCTGCTGGCAATCACCACGTCCGGCAATTCCGCCAATGTGCTTGCCGCGATCGAGGCCGCGCACGAGCGTGAAATGATCGTGGTCGCGCTGACCGGCAAGGGCGGCGGACGCATGCAGGAAGTATTGAGCGATACCGATATCCACGTGTGCGTACCGTCGGATCGCACCGCGCGTATTCAGGAAGTGCATTTGCTGACCATCCATTGTCTGTGCGACGGCATCGATGCCATGTTGCTGGGCGAAGACTGAGATTGATTCCGAAGGAGAGCTAGTTGATGAGCGTATTCCGCGTCAAGAAGACACTGGTGAGAACCGTGCTGGTGGTTGGGTTCGCGGCGGGGCTGTCCGCAACGTTGCAGGGTTGCTTTCTCGCCGTTGCCGGCGCGGCGGGCGGTAGCGCGCTGGTGGCGACCGACCGGCGCACGCTCGGCGCGCAGACCGAGGATCGCGAGTTGCAGGTGAAGGCGCTCTCGCAGATCAGCCAGAACTTGCCCGACAACGCGCACGTCAACGTGACCGTGTTCAATCGTCGCGTGCTGCTGACCGGTGAAGTGGCGGGGGACGTGTCGAAGCAACGCGCGGAGACCATCGTGCGTGGCCTGAACAACGTCAGCACAATCGTGAACGAACTGACGATCATGCCGGCCAGCTCGTTCTCGTCGCGCACCAATGACACTTACCTCGAGACGCGTGTGAAGACCGCGCTGATCGCCGAGAAGAACATTTCGGCGAACAACTTCAAAGTGGTGGCCGAGCGCGGCTCGGTTTATCTGATGGGCCTCGTCACCATGGACGAAGGTAATCGTGGCGCCGATGTCGCGAGCCGTGTGCCGGGTGTGGTGCAGGTCGTGAAGGTGTTCCAGTACATTCAGCCGGCGGAAGCCGCGGCTGCCGCCGCAGCGGCGGGGACGGCGCCCGTAGCAGCGGCTTCGCAACCGGACGCGAGCGCGCCGACCGTCGGCGCTATTCCTGATTCGTCAGTGAGTTCGCGGCCGCTCGAACAGCAGGCGCCCGCGCCGGTCACCAATTCGAACGCCGTGCATCCAGGTAACCCGAAGGCGACGACGCCATGATGCGCGGTGTTGCTTCGGTGATCAGCGCGCTGATGTTCGGCGCGCTGGCGGGTGCCGTTGCACCGGTTGCGCGTGCCGCCGATGCGCCGCGCGGTCAGCTGGTCGCCAACGCGAATGCTTGTATGGGATGTCATGCGGTGGACCGCAAACTGGTCGGCCCGTCGTTCCAGCAGATCGCCGTGAAGTACAAGGGCGACGCGCAAGCGCCGGCGAAATTGTCGCGCAAGGTGAAGGAAGGCGGCTCTGGCGTGTGGGGCATGATTCCGATGCCCGCGCATCAGTCGATGAGCGATGCCGATATTCGCGCGGTGGTGGATTGGGTGCTTGCGGGTGCGCCTTCCAGGTGATGGGTTGCTGGCGTTTTGCCGGCTCTGGCGGGCTTGGCAAAACGGAAAATGCTTGTGCTAGAATTATTTGCACGTTGGGGGGGTAGCTCAGCTGGGAGAGCGTCGCGTTCGCAATGCGAAGGTCGGGAGTTCGATCCTCCTCCTCTCCACCAATAAAATCAAAGGGTTGCAGGTGATTTTCCTGTAACCCTTTTGTGTTTCTGTAGTCCCTGTAACCGCTGTGTAACCGGATTTGGTCAGCGTAAATCCATCCAGATCTGCGTGATGCTGTAGGCTACCGGCTTCGCGGCAACTGTAGATCATCCACAGCATGAGCGCCGACGCTTTCAAAAAATACAGCCAGTCGCCACAAAAGCGAATCGCGTTTCTTGAGCTGGTCGAGTACTACGTCAATCAGAGTCCGAGGTGGACCCCCGCTGACGGGGCACTGCTGGTTAACGGCCTTATTCCCTCCCCCCAAGGCAGCAGGGACATTCCAGAGTCTGAAGGCGAAGCGCGTCAGCTTGACGATCCCAATCTTCCTGCTACCCATCAGCAGCTACGAGGTGCGAAGCGCGTACTTGAGGATTACTTGGACCATGTCAGGGATGGCGATCTGCCGTCCAGTGATGAGGTGCTGTCTGATGATTTCCTGAAATGGTGTTACGACAGCGATCAAGCGCCTTGGCACGTGCCTAAGCTACCGGAGTTCCTGCGACACCTATATTTTCCAGGCTCGAAGGAGCATCCATTCGCGCCATCGGTTGCGGACGAACTGGCGTCTTTGAAACTCGCAGTCAAAGAGGACGCTGCCAGCCGGATATATAAAACGAGTGGGCCCGGCAAACGCCCAGGACTCTACACGGAGATCCTCCTCGCTCAAGACGAAGCCCGGCAGAAGGGGCTCGATCAAAGCGACCCTGATGTTATCTGGGGCATCTTGGATAGGATGAGCAATGACCCCGGCTCAAAGAGCCCCCGGTTGCGGGGCAGCGATCGAGACGGGATCAAATACGTCTCCGCCGAGGGGCCAAAGACCTATACATACAAAGCACTGAAGAAGTATCTAAGCCGTAAGTAATTGACCCGTTACCCTCCGATATTTCCCGATACTCCCCGCTAGATCGACCAGCAGACCGACAGTCTTTACCTTGCACTCACACTTTGTTGAGCCGCATGGATAGACGCTGCTGAAGCCATGTTCCAGAGCGGCCCCACGAAGTGCATTTCCACCTTCTTGCACTGATCGGAGGCCCTAATGGCAACTGAGCTTGACGGCAACACGTCGTTTCTCGAAAACCACACCGCGTACCCTTGGCAAACCAAGACGTTTGCCGCGCACAACCATATCGAAGAACAAACCGCACGCAAGCGCTACTGCCAAACTGGCAGCTACTTCGGCGTCGTACCCCGGAAGCACGCGAATGGTCGTCTCTTGTGGCCCGCAGTGATCGTTACAAAGCATGGTGTGATGGCAGCGAATGACCACGCTGCCGTTGGCAGGGGTGGTGTCGCATGAACGGCGTGTCAATAGATCCGAATGGCGTGATACCAGAGGTGCTCGGCCAGACATGTCGCTGCTGTGGCAATACCCCTAAAGATGCGGCGATTCCGGGCGGTGTGCTTGATCGGATGGAGTCCCGCCCGCGTCTGCGTCCTGCAGTTAAGAGAGGGGGCGTGTAATGAAGGTTCCACACTATCCCTACGACGCATTGCCCAGCCTGTTGGGTGATGTGTTGCAAGAGCGCTCAAAAACTCCCAAGGACGATGCCATCGGTGCTTCGGTGCTGGAAGCCGTCAGTTCTCTCGTTGCATCGGGGCTGGCGGTGTATGAAAAGCCCGAGGGCGGAACCGCGCCACTTTCGTCGTTTGGAGTCTTGCTGGCGTCTTCGGGCGCCGGCAAGAGCTTCCACTATGCGCCGCTTACCGAGGCTATCACGCGATGGTGCGCCAGGCATGCTGCGCAGACCCCGATGAACCAATACCAGCAACAGGCCGCGCATCGCGTGTGGAAAAAGCAGGTATCACGTATCGAAAAGGTCATCCAGGAATGCTTGGCTAGCGGCGAGGACATCGAAGCCATTGAGGCGTTGCTGGCAAAGGTTCTGTCGCAAGAGCCACTTCCCGTCGTCAACCAGACGCTGCTGCAAGACGATGCATCCATGCAGGCGGTGCTGCGTTCCCTGGAGCATTGGTTCGTTTCAGGCTGGATCGTCGACGAGGGCGCGGTGGCGCTCAATATGCTACGAGCCAAGGACTTTCCTACCCTCGCCAATCTCTCCGGCGGCAAGGTGATCCAGCACAGCCGCGTGGGTGAGCCGCGAAAGGAAATCAAGGGTTTCCTGACAACGCTATTCATGGTCCAGCCCGGGCTCTTCAAGGCGTTTTGCAAGAAGCGCGGCGAGGAGTTGAAGGCGAGCGGCCTTGCTGCACGCTTTCTGTATCACGCCGTGCTGGATGAATGGATCGGGTCGGAAGATGCCGGCCATGCCATTATTGGCCGCGCCCACGAGCAGCATGGCGAGCGAGTGACCGTGATGCTGGACGAACTTCATGCTCGCATCCGTTCCGGCAGGAAGGACCTGTCATCCGTGGCCTTTGGCAGGGCGGCGAAGGCAATACTGCGTGAATTGCAGGAGCGGAACCTTGACCTGATGGCGCGGCCTGGCTTTGCGCATTGTCGCGACTTTCTGGCCAAGCTGGCCGGCCACATTGCCCGCATGGCCGCCAAGAACCACGTGTTCCTCGGGCGAGAAGGGGACGTCTCGGTGGATCTGGTCGAGATGGCGGAGCAGGTCTGCTGGTACCACTTCGAAGCCTACCAGTGGATGCACGACCCGCTGGAGCACGAGCCGCAACGGGTGCGTGACGCGGTAACACTGGCGCAGTGGTTGAATGACCAGGGAGTGCGTCAGTTTGCGTACCACCACGCTAACAAGGTCGCCATGGTCATCGGCATGACGACTACTCGCTTGCGTAACGCGGTTGGGGAGCTATTTAACCAGGGACGTGCACGCATCGTGACGCTGAAAGGGAAGCACTACATCGAGGTACTGCCACCAGCCGATAGGCTGGATAACGTCCTGGGCTACGGCGGCGTGTAGTGCCCTGAAGCGTTATGCCCTGGATGTGTGGACGTTTGCGCATACCGGCGCAGCGCGTCAATCCTCATCCCTTCCATTCATTCCATCGAAAACCTTCCGGTCCTTGCCGTGAGAGCGGCAGGGATGGACTTCTGGTTTTTATTAGGATTATTAACAAATATAACGTATCAACAGGAAAATTAGAAATGAAAGACTTCATTGACGCAGATGACGCTAACGAATGGAGCATGCACGATGCTCCTGACGAAGATCGGTCACTTGATGATCCAACGATGCAAAGCAGTGACGGTATCGATACCCAAGCTGACGTCATCCGTGATGGACGGTTCGACGTGCAGGGGATAATCGAGAATCTTGAACGCAACATGGGCATGGCCTATGGCCTTGACGGCAAGGCCTACCGGATAGGCATCAGCGTCAAGTTGCTCAGTCTTCAGATCGAGTTCATGCAATGCGTCATCGAGACGGATGAACTGCCTTACGAGATCAAACGAAATGCCAACGGCACTGAAGATGTCGTGGCAGGCAAGATGGCAAAGTACTGGGACTTTCTGTCGGCATTCGAGCGCTTGGTCTTCGATGGCTTGGCTTTGTCTCCTGACCTGGCCTTATTTCATCGCATCTACCCCATGCATGTCATCAGCCAGTGCCGTGCTGTGTTCGGGAAGTTGGCTGCCGGATATGTCGCAGATGTATTCAACGACTTTGTGATGGAGTTGAGAGCAGAAGGCAAGCGCATCGGCATCAAGCGTCTGATGCAGAACTGGCAGCGTAATGCCGACGAGAACGCCAAACGGCTGACGGTCTATATCAATGCCTTGCATGATCGCTATGCGCGCCTGATGGTGATCCGCCTTGACCTGATGTATCGCAAGGCTGCGTGCCACGACCTTGCACAGGCGATGCAATGGGATGAACTGCTTCAAGGTCGCAATTTCCGCGAGCGTGCAGCGATGTCCCTAGGAGAGCCCATTGATGATGACGGCGACGATCTGCCGCGTGTTGACATCTTCACCGTGACGGAGGATTGGCGGCACTTCAAGGACAACATGCGCGGCAAGCCATCACTGTTCCGGCACATGGTGGGTTATGTGTGTTCGATCGAGTTCTCCAGCACGGGCGGCCATCACCTTCACGTGGCGCTGATCTTCGACGGCTCACATGTCAAGCAGCACGAGTGGCTGGGCGACCTGATCGGGCAATATTGGGTAGAGGTGACGGGCGGGCGCGGTTACCACCACAACTGCAATCGAGGCACCTACAAGTACCCTGGCACAGGTCTGATCGACCATCACGATGCTGAGAAGCGCGAGAACCTCATGCGCACACTGATGTATTTGGCAAAAAAAGATCAGTTCGTGCGTGTGAAGGCTTCTCCGAAAAGCAAGACTTTCATGACGGGTCATTTGCCAGAACCGCCCGTGGGGCGAACAGGTCGGCCACGTACAAAGGGATTGCCCGAGCTGCCGGATGACGTTTTTCCTAGCGACGATGACGACGTTAAGGTCGAGGCTGCGTAGGGGGTGTGCCGCATCCAAAATGGTTCGCTAGCCCGGGAACCATTTTGGATATGTGTTTTTATGCAAAAAATTGGAAAAACGTTGATGGAAGCCAACGCAGAAATCAAGTGTGTCATTGATGAACTGGCGCTGTTCAACGCCCTTGATGCGTTGCAGCCCAGCCGGCAAGAGGCACGAAAGCGCGCCTTCAAGAAGGCTTATCCTCGTATCCTGAGTAAGCTGACGGAGGGCATCAAAGAAAGCGACATCATCAAGACACTGTCAGAGCAGGGCGTCCTGCGATCACGCAACACGTACGTCAAGTGGATGGCGGAAATGCAGGCAAAGGGGGCGGCAAGTGTCAAGGAGCCATCAGCCGTTCGCGATGCTATGCAACGTACAGGTGCAGGGCGTCAGTTCTAGGTCATGTCGTGCGCAGTGGCATGCAGTCGGGCGGCTACGAGGTTCGCTGGGCGACATCAGGCATCGATCCAAGCTCGTGTCTGGTCATGTCAGCCCGAGCGAGGAAACCGGCGGTTTGGGCACTTGGAGACTCTCCTGCTTTCGCGGCGGCGCATAGGCGCGGAGAGGCCGCCGTGTGCCGGTCCTAGTGGGCACGGCTGGCTAGCCGTTCGAGGCGTCGCGGCTTTCGCCCAGCGCGCCATGCCCAATCAGATAAAACTTGCGCTCTAGCCAAAGCTTCTCGAGGTGCTCCCGGTCTTCCGGGATCAACGCCCAAAGGCTGTAGTCAGAGAGCTTCGCGGCAGCGCCGGCGAGTTGGAACGGTGGCGGATACTTGCGGGCGGCAAACGACGCTTCGATACCGAGTTGCCGCGTCGTCGCGTCTTCGGCGAACGAGAACCGGTTGGCGCTCCCCATCGTCTTGATGTAGTCCGACTGCAGCGTCAAATCGACTACCCGTGAATCTTCGCCAAACCCTATAACTGCTGGAAACGATAGGTAGCGCGGCTTGCCTCGATTGCGCGGAGTGCGGAGAAACGTGAAGACGCCCAAGCCGAGCGACGAGGCGACCTCTCCGTCTTGCGTATTCAGATCGGCAGGCAGGAACAGATCAATGATCTCGCTGTCGCCGCGGCGCCTTGGTATCAGATAGAAAACGCGGTCCAAGTCGTTCATCACAGTTTGGTAATCTTCTTGTTGACATCGGACGAATTCAGAAACGCGGCCGATTTCGTGCCTTCCCATTTCAACTGGGTCGGTGTGTCCTTGAAGTTTTTGCCGACGATTGGCGCGGCTACGACGTCAACGTTGAAGACATGTGTGCGCCGCGTATCGGCCTTCGCAATCGTGATCGCATGTTCTTTCGCGCGCAGCCAGCTCAATTCGTGCTTTTTTAGGCTTGCTGCCCGGAAGTTGTTCATTTTCAATTCGACCACGGTCGGCTTCTTGCCTTCTGCGACGTGCCGCGCCCAGGCACTGGCTTCATGTCCGTAATTGCCTACGTAGAACCCTTGCCCTAATTCCCCGCCGCCGAGTTTCGTATCGATCTTGCTCGCCGCTATCTGTTCGATCGATGTCAACGCCCCGCCGTGGTACCACGTACCGTCGATTTCGTAGTTCTTGTTCAACACATCCTCTTTGAGTGTCGCCGCAGCCCCGCCTTATCCAAACACCCCAGCGGATACCCGCCCGACTAGCCGTGAGGCCAAGCGAAACGCCTTTACGTCGTCAAAAAGGTCGTCGGCGTCAGCCGCGCGTAGTCATAAAACGGTTACGACTTTGATTATCGTGACAACGCCAACACCTTCTGCAATGAAGTTGCAGCGGCTTGATAGCTGGCTGGAATCAAACCACCGAAATGCGAGCGATGACGCCGCCTGATTATCGCGGCCTATTTCAGCCGTTTGCTAGCCCAGCGAGGATACCTTCCGTACTTAACGCACGCGCAGGCCCTCGGACCGCGCGGCGCCGCTTTGTAATCACTCACGAGAGGCGAGGGCGAGCGCGATAGCGCCCAAGATGGCCGGGACCGCCACCCAGGCCGCCTTCCCGATCGCCTTTAATATTGCCTTCATCGCCCCTTCGTTTCCCTGTTGCCTGGCATTGTTCGACACGTGTGGCTTCTCGATCCCACGGACGAACCCAAACTTGGCGCGGTCCGGTAGCACCTCGACCATGTGGTCGATCAGTTCAGTGAGCTGCCAGCGGCGGGTAGCCGACACCGCGCACACCTCGGCGATAGGCATGTTGAACAGGGCGCCGACGTCCGACCGTTTCTGCTCGATATTCTCGAACTGCTCGGGTCCCGGACGATGCTCGTCGCGGATCCAGTCGTCGAGCGGTTCGATCTTGTCGCACTGGTTGACCAGCACTAGGAAGGGCGTGGCGTTGCGCCCGATCTCCGGCTCGACGATTGTCTCGTAATACGCCTTGTCGGCGGCCAGGGCGCGGTCGTCGGCCTTAACCACCCACAGCACGAGGTCCAGTTCCGGCAACACGCTCTTATAGAGCTTGCTGTACTCCTCGTCGCGCTCGGCGCTTTCACCCAAGCCGGGCAGATCGACGAGGAAGACCCCGGAGAAGTCGCCCTGCATTTCCAGCAGCACCTGTTCCGGTTTGCGGGTGCACGCCGATACGTCGCTGACCTCGGCGACGTCGTGGCCGAACAGCGCGTTAAACAGGGCGGACTTGCCCACGCCCGTCTTGCCCAGCACGCCAATCCGCGGCACGTAGCTCAAGGTTTCCTTGATCTTCTCGATGGTGTCCCTGGTGACCTCGACGCCTTGCTTGCGCAGCACGTCGCTGAATATCTTCACAACGTTGGGATCGATGCTCATGGTCTTGCGGTCTCCTGCGGGTGGTTGTTCTTATGGAGCACCAGTGGCTCGGCGGCTTCTACAGCGTCAAGCGTCGAAAGCTTCGATCATGCGGCGCTGGGCGTCGACGATCGCCAGCGTGTTGCCCGTGTGCCAGTCGGCGATCGAGTACGGCAAGTTGAACCAAGGGTAGTGGCTGAACGCGAATCGCGCACGCGCCGGCAGCGGCTGCTACGCCCACGGGTTTTCGAGCAGCACGACATCCTCGTGGAACACGAACACGAACAGGACGGCGGACAGGCGGCTCTTCTTTTTGCCGGCGAGGCGGAATCGACCGTCGTGGCCCATGCGCTTCGGGGTGACCAGCAGCTCCTCGAAGACCGGCGCACCCTTCCAACCGTAGACCCCGTACCACATCCCACCGCTGCACAGACCCTGGTGACCGCGGATGAGCGGGGACGTCTGATGGGCGCTTAGGAACTGCGCGACGGGCGGTGCGCCGAAGTGGGTGAAGTCGGCGACGAGCACGCACGGGCGCTCCGCATTCACCTGCGTCTCGTCGGACTTCACGGAGCAGACCCGGCTGATGACGTTGGCCTGCACGCTATCGCCCGGCTTGGTCGTGTCCGGGCGGCCGGCGGGTGTCAGTTCGGTCATCGCCGTGCGTACCGCCCGGTCACCCTCCGTCCTGGTTGAGCGTTCGATTCCGTGCGGGTGCTCACCATCCGGCGTGTTGGCTGCGGCCATTAAGTCGTCCTGGTCCTCGTCCTGATGCTTCGAGAACACCTCGACCGTCACAGGGCCATCGCCGGCGTCGACCGTGAAATCGGGCGTGGCCGTGTTTTTCCGCGGGACGGGTTTGACCTGAAACCCCGCTTCCAGCAATCCGCCGTACGCGCGGATTTCCGCCAGAGACGACGACGCGTTGCGGTCGTCCTCGAAGTCGTTCAGGCGCGGCGCAAGGTCACGCAGCCAGGCTTCGCCGCCGGCTTCTCGCGCGATCGTAGGGACGGCCAGATGCACGAGGGCGTCGACCGCTCGTGAGTTGCGCAGGGCGAACCAGGTTGGGTGGCGGTAGCCGTTGGCGCGCAGCTGCGCGTTACTTAGGGTGGTGATCTCTTCGGAGGTAAAGAGATCGGACAGGCGCATGACGGAAAGCGGGGTGGTGCTCATTCGACTGATCCTTCAGCGGACGGTGGATGCGCAAGTGATCGATTGTACGGGGACCGCACGACGATTGCTTGACCGTCCGGAGGCGTGAAGGTGTCACTGTTCAGCTAGGACCCAAGCGTCTCTCGAACCGCCGTGGACGATCGATCAAAATGGGCCCGGTGGACACGCTGATGTCGGAAACCCAGTCTCCACCTGCCGCCTGTTACCCTGTCACCGAGGCCGCTCTCGGGCGCAGCCACCAGCGGTTTCTCGAAAGAAAAAGCTTAGCGAACCACACCTTCGCGGTGAAGTACTTCGATAGCGGATCAGAAAATGTTGACAGTCAAGGCTGTACATATATACAGTATTGTGGATAACCGGGATGAGACTCGTGACGACGAGGGCGTGTGAAAGCAGGAATCGCTTGGTACCAGCTTCTATAATGGCCATCGTTCTTCCCTAGCAGGCAGGAGCCGCTGGACCTCCTACGCTCGGGCTTCGAATTTTGAAAAAAATTGACGACCAACTATGGACATCGCTAAAAGTTCTTCGGAACGGCCACCTGTTATGAACAATACGTCCAACGGCAGCTACGAAGGACCGCGCGGTCGCGTGGGCAGAACCAAAGTCGCAATTCTTACGATTATCGATGAGGAATTCGAGGCGGTTCAGACTCTCTTCGACTTGCAACACTACGTTTCTGGACCGGGCACAGCCTACTTCGTCGCTAACCCGTCACCGACCGACGAATTTGACGTCGTTCTCCTTCGTTCAGGCGACAGAACCAATATACCTGCGGCTAAAGCCGTGCAGGATGTGATGGAAGACTTCCGTCCACAGTTGATTGTTCTCGTAGGGGTCGCCGGTGGTCTGTGTGACGATAAAAACAAAGGTCGCGACGGGATTCACGTCGGTGATGTCCTTATTGCAGATTTCGTTAGTTACGTGGAATTCCTGAAGCTCGACGGCGGTCACTTGCGCATGCGCAATTTCGCGATTGATCATCCATCGGTTCCGATTCGAGAAAGTCTGGCGTTTCCGCTTTCAAAGACCTTCAAAATCAAAGACCATCTGGTTGTCCAACCTCCCGCGGACCCGCCGAACGCGCCACTTAAAATTCATATTGGCAACATCGTTTCCGCTGAAAAAGTATTGGGTGATGTCGATAGTCCCGTACAGAAAGACCTGCTCCAGCCATTCGACAAGGCGCTCGCTATCGACATGGAATCGATCGGCGTCGCCAAGGCAGTATGTAGCGGGCGGACATCATCTTGGTATCACCCTCGCTATGTGATCGTGCGCGGAATTTCAGATCTGGTAAGCGCGGAAGAGAACAATGCCGTGCGCACCAAATGGAAAGCCTTTGCAGCACATACGGCGGCGTTGGTTGCGAAGGGCCTCATCACCAAATTTCTGTCATTGTCGAGCTAAATATGTCCTCTCGCGAAGATCGACTTAAAGATTTTTTTGCACGCTCCTCGGAACTCGCGAGCACTTGGGTTATGCCGGAGCCAGTGTTCAAGTTGCGTACAAGGTGGTCATCAGATTACGACAGGCTGTTTGCCGAAGAGGGACATATTGTCGACGATGAACGAGCGATCGTTGACCTCACCATCGAAAAAGGCCGAGCGATTCTTTCTAGCCGTGCGGGAGAAGGGAAAACTTGCATGTTGCGCCGGGTTTTCATAAATGCCCTGCAGCGAGGTATTGCCCCTATTCTGCTCGATCTGAAGCGGTGGAGCCCGGATGACTATCGTGCTTGGGCGGACTGGACTTCGAGAAGCGTCCTGGACGGCGCTGACTTTCTGATCACAAGGTTCTCGGACACCGGCTTCGGAATTCTCGAGTTAGACCACCTGCCACCAACGGTCGAAAAGCTCATTCTCGTTGATGGTCTCAACGAGATAACGACGGCGGTTGGCTCACAGGTGCTGGAGATCGTAGATACGATGGTTCGGAATCAAATGCGCACATCCGTTCTCGTTGCAGACCGTAGCGTACGCCGCGAATTGCCATCGGCGGACCGTTGGAGTATTGGCACAATTCTGCCGATGGAAAGAGATGAATTACTAACCTATCGCGCGGACTTCGAGGAAAAAGGGGCAGCGGTGTTGAAATCACCGTTCTTCCTCAATGCATCTTTGCACGCGGATTCTGCTAGCAAATTCGATGAAACGTCTCGAAGCGCCTACCTTTCTCAAAGGTTGCCCCTTACATCAGATCAAGAGTCAGTCGCCGCTGCAGCCGCATACGCTGCTTATTTCACGAGCAAATCGCGAGTGTTCGATCTGAAGAGCTTTAGTGAAGCGGTAGGGGATGATGTGGTGCAGGCACTTCGCGACTCATCCGATCTAGTCGTATCCGACAGCGGTGAGGCTTATTTTTCACATCACATCGTTCACGACTATTTGTGCTCGCGATATTTGGCAGCACTTCAGACTCGGGAGTGGACCCCCGAGGTATTTTCCGCGATTAGCTTTGATTCGGCTTCGTTCGATGCTATCGCCATGGCCTTCGAGCAATTGAACGGCGATCGTGCCGACGCATTCTTGCGCGCGCTTTACGACTGGAATCTGTATGCCGCAGGGTACGCGTTAGGGCAAATCAGCGCCAATGAGGGATCTGCGAGTATCGAAGTGCGCGCAATGATTTACGCAATGCTGGCCGAGAAGCGGTTCGATCCAGTCGTCGCGACACGACAACGCGCTAGCGACGCATTGATGTTAATGAAATTCGACGATGCGACTCCATTTAAAAAGGCATCGTCATTTGCAGATGCTCAGGAAGCACTTTCTGCGTTTACAGGGACTCGTGGCTGGTTTGGCGATTGGAAGCAACTTTTTCTGACCCGCTCGACCGAACGCATTGCCATAGAGCAGTTGCAAATGCTTAAGGACGCGGACTCCGTGATTGGCTGGACCATGGCCAATGTTGCAAAACGCGCTTTAGTCGACCAAAAAGACGTTGACTCCCTTGGTGAATGGCTGGACACGCCCAATGCCACCGTGCGTTGGCGAGTCGTCCACGTTCTCGGAGCCTACCCGTGCGAAAGAAATATAGCGATTCTTAGGTCTGCGCTGGACGAGGACGGCGACCGAAACGTCAGGTATGGTGCGGTGAGGTCACTTGTTGAACTCGCTGCACGCGCCGATTCGGCGACCAAAACCCACGTCAGCCGCCTCCTAATAGATCGCGTGGAAAAAATTACGGAGCAGCCGCGCATCAAGAAAGAGTTGCAGAACGCGATCGTTCTGGACAGAAGCGTCGTTCCAACGGCGTGGTTGGAGTTCGCTACGGAAATAATCCGAGCCTTTTATGCCCAGACAGACGCGATCGACGAGCGAGACAGTTGGAGGGCAACTCTCGCAGCAGTGGAAACCGAGTGTCTCGCATCGAATGAACAGGTTGTTAGGTCGGGTCGCCTATGACGGATTGGGACAGCAGGTACATGCAACTTGCCAAACACGTTGGCGGGTGGAGCAAGGATAGGAGTCGCAAGGTAGGCTGCGTAATCCTCGGTCCCACGGGTGACGTCTTGGCAATGGGCTTTAACGGATTTCCGCGTGGCCTTGATGATGATAATGACGAGCGCCATGCTAGGCCTGCCAAGTATCTATGGACGGAGCACGCGGAGCGTAACGCAATCTACAATGCTGGCCGCATTGGAGTCAGCCTTGTGGGAGCACGCATGTATCTACCGTGGTTCCCGTGCGTTGACTGCGCGCGGGCTATAGTACAAAGCGGCATCGTCGAACTTGTCGCCTTCCGTCCGGACTTTGAGGACGCCCAGTGGGGTGAAGGTTTTTCCGTCTCCTTAGCACTTCTTCAGGAGGCTGGAACTCTAGTCCGATTCGTCAGCGCGAGTTGAAATTTTGCGTCTGCGGCTATCTAAATGCGAGCCCACAGCCAACAAAAAACGCTCGATTGGCGCTTGTCCTAGCTGAAGGTCTCGGGCTGACAACGTGATCGCGTCTTTCTCTGGTTACACATACTGCAGGACGTCGAAAGGCGCAGGAGGTCGGAATGATCAGCCCCTGCGCCGAAAGAAGACGCCGCCGCCCGTCTGAGTATGCGGCGTAAGCTACGAATGGTTACTGCGACAGCCCGATCGTCACGTACTTGGTATCGATGTCGGCGTAGGTCGGATCGACCATAACGATATGAGAGGACGTGAAGCAATCCGCACGATCATTCGCTATCTGGCGCAGCCGGGACAGGAAATCGATGATCTGCCTTGGCACGGACGCACGTTTGGCACGTCACGACTGGACTGAAAGCAGTCGGAAAGCAAATGCGACTTACATCGTGGCCGCCTTGTCAGATTGAATCGGAACGACGCAAGCCCGGTAATAATCTCCGCTCAGAGGACGATTAGATCGCAGTCGTTGACAACGGCTGGGGATGTCCATAGAGACACAGTTCTGTCTCATTGGATGAAGGCCGCCCCTCTGCAACATTGATTTGGATGGATTGGCGCCGATAGATACCGCTCGAAGGTTGCGCTTCCATACACCTCTGTTGATCAAAATTGAGGCCAACGCGCCAGCTTCGCTTCTCGAACGAGTGGACTAGAAAACTGTGTCTAACCGCACATGGCTGTAAATATTTCCTTGCCGTTTTAATGTCATTCGGCTATTTTTACTGACAGTTCTCTTCAAAAAGACTTATCCGAGGGGCTCTCCCGAACGGCGAGGGTTCGCACTAAGTCCGCCACATGCGCGCCGCATTCTCGATCGCATGTGCGCCTCGCAATTAAAGTATTGTCAGATACGGAAAACAAACATGAGAGCGTTCGTTATCCTTCTGTCGGCCACCGTACTGAGTGCTTGCGAAACGGTCGAGATCCAATACGCGTTACCCGCGCCAGCGGGCGATTTCGCGGCTGTCGAAGCGCAAGCCAACGAGAACTACCAGTATTTCGTGTTGCCGAGGGCTTATATACTTGTGACGCCAATCGCGAAGTCGACGTCGGGCGACGATGTTCATGCCGATAAAGGGGCGCTAAATTCGAAAGGGGCCGGCGCTGCGCAACAGGGCACCAACGCAAGGAAATCGACATCGAAAAACCCAGCCAAGGCGGGCGCAGCGGGAGCGGCGTCAGATAGTCAGGCCAAGGGCGCGGCGCAGCAGAATGCAGGTGGAAGCGGCAAGGCGCCCGGTGGCGCATCGTCCGAGACGGCGTCGAATCTTGGCGTGACTACGGCGATTATCGACGGGAGGATGTGGGAGGCGAAAGTCGTGCTGATGCCCGCCGACGATCGCGCGTTCGCGGTCAAGGGCATCTCACGCTTCTTCATGTCGACGACGTTAGGTGTCACGAAGTACGCGAATTCGGATGTCGTGTCCTCAGTGAGCAGTACAGCCGAAAATCTTGTGCCGAAGCGACTCGGCCAAGTCGCGTCGGTGCTTTCGTCGGTCGTGCAGATCGGCACAATATTCGCCGTCGATAACCAACCGGTGATCGTCACGCCGTTACAGCCCTTCGTCGTGGAAGTGCCGTCGCAACAGCAATCCTCTGGCGTGCTCAACGAGGACTGGACGTATTCGTTCAACTACGATTCACCTACGCCCCCTGAAGGCACTGTGACGTATCGCGATTTCCTGACCCGCTCCGTCGGCCACAAGGTTTCCTATTGGCCGACGCCAGCTTGCCGCTCGGCGACGTTGACAATCGGGCGCGACTCGGATCAGACAAAGTCCGCGTTTCATGTGGTGGTCGCCGATCCGGACGTCTTGCGACTGCAACCTTTGCCGGTTACGGGAAAAGTTGAACTTGGCACAGTCTGTGGCGCATCGGTCACGGGCAGTCAGGATAGCGACGCGTTGCAGTTGGCCTCCGATGATCTTGCGGCGCTCCAGGCAGCGATAAAGACGGTGAAAGATGCAAAGTCGGGCGACAAGGCTGCCCCCGCCGCGGCTGCGTCCGGAAGCGCGGCGACTAAGAAGAAATAAGCTGCAACAGCAGTGGTGCCAGCGAGGGGACCCCGCATGATCAACAAATCTCCAGGCTGGCTTAGGACGAAGGCGTCATACGCGATCGCCACTGCTATTTTCATTTCAGCACTAATACAAGTGGGATGGGCGTCGGCACAAACGCCACCAGCACAGTCGCCTTCCGACAGTATTGTTTTCCGTGCATACGCCGAGCACGGTCTCGATGCTACCGTGCAGTTAGTCAACGGCGTCAAGGCGATCAAGCAATTCTGGCCGACGATCCTCAATGCATCTTTACCGTCCAAAGTCGCTGGTGCGCGATCAACTTGCACAGCGGTACTGATTGGACCAGGCGTGTTTCTGACGGCTGCGCATTGTTTTGACCTCGGTCCCGGATATCCGCTGTTGGATTCTGCTTGGATCGCGATCGGCGACCAGGCGCCTCTCGCGAAATGCACTCTTTCTCCCGAATACGTTTATGCCGTCGAGCATGGAGTTTGGAACTTCGTCAAGCCGCGGGTCAGTGAGGACTATGCGCTATGCGCATTCGACCTGCCCGCGCACCTACCCAGCGCGATGCAGGATCCGCAGTATGACAATATCGACGTCAAGGAAGGACTCACGCAGGGTTCCCCAGTGTTGATGACAGGCTTCGGCTGCTCGGACCGAGCTATCCTGCTGACACCGCAGGCGGGCAACGTACAGCTCGATGGTCTACTGCGTTTGGGTGACGCGTCGATCACGTCGATGCCGGCACTATCGGACAGCGACGCCGAGCAGTTCGTGAAGATCGCGTCCTCACTGGAAAGCGCACCGGCGCTGTGCCGCGGCGATTCAGGCGGTCCGCTGTACACCGGCGCCACCACGACACAGCAAAACGGGACTCGCGTCGTGCGCGGCGTCAATTCCAGCGTCGACGTGCCGCGCGGTGCAACGGCCGTCTCGATCGCTGTGTCGCGAATCACACCGCTCGCGACCCAGCGCTTTCGTACTTTCGTCGCTAGCTGGCTCGCGGATCACAAAACGTCCGTAATCTGCGGTGTTAACGCCCAGTCCGGATTCTCGCCATGTCACGACTAGCTCGCTTCACTAACTTGATACTAACAGCGATCGTCACATCGCTAGCGATCCTCGGTTGCGCGAGCGCGTTCGCGGGCGATGCCACGTCGGATGGACCGAATTTGGTTGTGCGCGCGGACAAGCCGTTCTCAGATGAGGACCTGCGCGAGTTTGCGACATTCGTGGAAGCAAGGAAATTCGAGCCTGCAAATTACCCTGATCTCAAGCTGCTCACGGCGAGGCAGGTCGTGTCTGTGCTATGTGGATCGTTCCGACCTGCATACTGGAAGCAGTTCAAACTAGTCAATGCGGCAATGTCCAAGGTACCGGAACCCGATCAGCCGCTTGGCGATCGGGCATACGTGCTTCGATGGCCCGGATGTCCGTATGTGAAGGAGAATCCCAACGTCCGGTACGTGGTGAAGCCGGGAGACACCGCGTTCGACGTTTACAAGATGCTCACAGGATCGGCGGGGACGTCTTTCGATATCCGCAAATACTTCAAGACTTCCGGCATCGCGGATCTCGCGCAGCTCAAGCCGGGGCAGCAACTGAAGCCTGCGCACATTACGGCGCCGACGCCTGTGAAAGCGACGATGAATGTTGATGCGTTCCGCTCGACGTTCACGAACCTCGCCTATGTGACTGATCCCAAAGACACGTATCGAAAGGTCGTGTCGCAGAACGGAAGCAACACGCCGCTATCCAGTCCCGGTCCGTCAGTCAACGGCAGTGACGACACGGCCCCAGCATCTGATCCAGTGTGGGCCGACGCCATGAAAAGCGCATCCGACGCGGTTGCTTCGGCGCTGAACGGCCCAAAATTCGAAATTGCAGCAGGCCATATCGAATCCGCTGCGACAAACGGTTACGACGAACCCGACGAATGCAAGGGCGCCGCCTCTGCCGGACCAATCTTCGATCCCGCACGAGTGTCTGCTGCTTACCGCGACGCGATGGACGCAGTGAGCAAACTCTCGTTGGACCGTCCGACGACGCGCGTTGCAGTGGCTGACAACGGCTTTTTCGGCGCGCATATGGACGATGCGACGGACAACGTGAAATTCGGCCCGCAATTTCCCGAGCGGCTCTTCGCGGCCTCGGTGCCCGACTACGTCGGAGCGCAGCGAAGCGACGGCCGGATTGGACCCGTGACAGTAGGGGACGCGGGCAAGCGGATCTATCCGATCAACTACACAAACCACCTTACCCAAGTGGACGTCGTCAGCGGGCATGGCACGCATGTCACCGGACTCATCATCGGCGGGCCCGATTTTCAGCCGTATCTGTCAGTGTTTGATAGGGACGCACAAGGCACGTGGATGAAGCTGTGGATTATCAACGTCGGAATGGGTGGCGAAATGCTGATTCCCAATTCGGTGAGCGAACTCAGCAATCAGATGAACATGCTGAGCAACAGCATCGTGAACCTGAGCATCGAATATCCGCCTCTTGGCTCGATCGACGGGTCATACCTGCTGCGCTTCATCGACTCCCCACAGCAGCGCAATCTCTTCATCGTGTCGGCGGGCAACGATGGCAGTCCGGACGTCAGTGGCGTGCCGTTCTTTCCTGCCGTGCTAGGCGGGCGCGCGCAGGCGAACGTGATTTCAGTGGCCGCGAGCCTGCCCGACGGACGAGTCGCGCGCTTCAGTAACCGCGGGCGTGGTAACGTCGACCTCGCGGCACCCGGTTGCGAACTGCCTTCATGGCTTGATGACAGCGGGCAGGTTTCCCGCATTAGCGGCACATCGCAGGCGGCCGCAGTCGTTACCTTCGCTGCGACGCTGGTCAGATCGTTGGGCGATCTCAATCCTATCGAGATCAAGAACCGCCTGATGATCAGCGGCGATCCGCTGCGACACGCAACGGACGCATCTTCACAGTCGGCCGCGAGGGGTACGACATCTGATCCCGCCCCCGAGGAAATTCTCTCGCGCTCGACCCTGAACGTGGCCACGTCGCTCTATGTGTTCGACGACTATGTTCGCTATCGCGACGTGAATGGTCGAGTGCGCGAAGCGCTCGGCGTGATCCAGGGTTTCATTGGCGTCTCGTGCCAGGAGCAGATCCAATCGCGCAACGTCTGGTCGCTTAAGAAGTCGGACGCGGGATTGCTGGTTTTCAAAGGCAAGCTGACGCCACAGCAGATCATCGGCGAACCGTGTATTGCGACGACATCGGGCAACGCGCAACTGCGGATTAAAGTGCGTGCGGACATCGATGATCACGGTGTGCCCGTCCCAGTGAATGCGCCGCGGATGTTGATTGTGCCAATGGCGAATCTCGACGAATACGTGTCCGCATCGAAGGCTTATCGCGCACCGCTTTGAAAACGTATGCTGTTGGAATGAGGAATAGGCTGTGACCAGCGGTAAGCGGTTGGGGGATAGATTCGACGGCAGAGAGCCTTCACCGTACCTGAGCAGCAGCATCCCACCATCTACCAGAATGGCCGGCGGTGGGGGGCATGCTATTCATGCCAACTGCGCGGGCCATAACCGGGTGCCGCGACTTTGGCTCATCGAGCGTAAGAGCGCCCGTCTTGCCGCTGGCGGCGCGATCGACGCCATCACCTGTACGAGCTTATGACGTTGAAGTGGACAGAACCTCCCTGTCGCCCACCGCGCTTTTGCCGACATGCGTTTGGGCCAGGACGCCGCGGTGGTCTGGTTGGCGAAGTTTGGCGTGACATTGAGCTTGGTGCCTGAAGAGAGCCTGCCCGCATCGGGTGCATTGGCCTTTGATCGGCGATCCCGGAATTCCTCTGACGGCCGAGTGTCCGTGAAGAGCTACTACTGCAGATTGAAAGAAAGCTACGATCGGCGGTGGCGAACTGTCGTTGAGCATGGCCGCGGAGGTCGGACAGAATTTCAGATAGACTCAGTCTTTCTCCAAGTACTAACACTTCTCGTCGATCGCATTGCGTGCTATCTGCGCTAAATGCGACTCGAGCCTACGAACTTTAGAAGCATTGAAAGAATGGAAATTGATCGACCTCAGAAAGACATTTTCGACCTTGAACGAGGCAGAGCGATTGATGCTTTCGCCAAGGTGGAGGGCTCGCTATGCTGGGTCATGGTTGAAGCTGGAAAGATCGACCATGAGACTGGGTCCATCATTTTCTACGCAAATATTTCGATGCAGCCGCGAGTGGAGATCGTAACCGCCATCGTTGAAGCAGGATACGCAGATCAGTTCAAGATGTTCTGGGATTCAGTGGTGAAAATGATCGAGTCTCTTACCAAACAACGAAACAAGATCGTACATTGGCATGGCTATCCAGTATCCGAAGGGGCGGCCCCTAGGTACACAGGCGAAGTGTTGATTCATCCAGTAGTGGGACGCGGCAAAAAACTTAGTGAGGTTTCGATTGACGATCTACGTCAATTTTCTGAGAAGGCGACGTATACGGCCAAGGTTTTGAATGCATTCAGTCAGTGTTTTAACGATAGAGCGGGTGAAGCGATTGTTCAACGCGAGATTGCTAGGTTCTCCCAAGCCGAACTCAAATTTCCGCCACCCGCAAAGGATCCGTTCTTTTCCAGTTAAATGAGACAGCCGCCGCCGCGAAAAAAGTCCGGTTCGATGGTGGACGGCGGTGCGGTACTCGAGGCGATTACCGACCGAAGATGCGAGCCGTTCCGCAAAAAAAATGCCGCAGCCGTATGGCCGTGGCATTGTGCTTCGGCTTGGCCGGATTGACTAATACGGAAGGAAGGCCGGAAGGCCACACTGGCTGCGCCATTCGTTCATCTTATCGTCGCTGAGCGGGTCCCTTTCTCCTGCGTCGCTCTGAGAGCCTTTCAGCTTCGCGTCGTGGCAGGCTTGGCCTTGACTGCTGGGCGCCTTACCGGGATCCGTGGCCGGCGTCGTTAATGCTGCCGATGCCGGCTGCCCATTGCCCCTTAATTGACCGTTCGGATTTAAGGCCCATGTAAGAGGGATTGAGATATATATCCTTCCCTCCCGAAACTCTAAGATTCAAGCCGGAGGTGAGATGTCTGAAGCGATGTCGGAATGCCGTGATCTCTATTGGCTCCATGTTCCCCTGACTGCGAGCCGGGGAAACCTGCTCGGCCAGGAGCGGACCCAACTCGTCGTTCTCGGCAAGCGAGCGGAGTTGCACACGCGTGAACCGTTCCCGCAGTCGCACGGTGCGGTGAGTGCGGCAGCCGTTCATCAGTGGCTGCTATTCGAGCCGATGGAAAGGGCTGAGGCGGAAGGCCTGTTCGAAGAATTGCAGGCAAGACTACCAGCGTTGTCCCTGCGTATGCGGGCATCGTTCCGCATCGGCCCATGGACAACGCTGCAAATGTCGCACGGAGAAGTATATAACGGGCCCATGCCGACGCTGATCCCGGCGGATCGGGAACCCAACCCGGTGTGGATGGAGTCATCTATGACGAGCGAGCAGACCGGCTGGCAGGACTGGCTGGACAAGTGCCCGCCGGTCACGGATGAGCGCCTGATCGCCGCACTCAGTCTGTATGTCAGCGCAAGCGATGAATCGCTGCCGCGTTCGCAGTTCCTGACCTACCTCACGATTCTCGACTCACTTGCGGTGCAATGGCCCCGTGACGCGGCGGCAATCGCCTGGGTCGACGAAAAACTGAAGGAGCCGGTCGCTGTCAATGATCAGGCATTGACGAGCGCCCTGACCAACCTGAAGCAGGTTTCGCACGGGTCGGCAGTGCGCGCGCTGGTGAAACGCGCCGCGAATGCGGCGGGTCTTGATCCGTCGGCAGTCAAGGATTGCGTTGCGTCAGCCGGGGACCTGTACAGGGTTCGCTCTGACCTGTCGCACGCAGGCAAGTCGGTGCGACCGGACGTAAGTGCTGCGCGGGAGCTGGCCGCACTCGTTCTTGAGCAGGCGGTCCTAGACCCTTCGCTCCTCATCCTGCCCGTCGCCTGAAACGAACCCAGGCTCCGAGCGTGTCTGTGCGTTTTGCGCTGCCCGGGCGTCCGTGGCCGGCTACGGAGATCCCCCGGGCGTTCAGGTAAAGCTGTCGGGGGCTGCGCGTGTTTCCCATGCGAAAATGCACATGTCGTTTTCCATGACCTCGGTCGAGGGACGAGTTGAGCCGAAAGGATTAATGACGTGAGCACGAAAGCCAATGACTGCCTGGAGGCCAAGGCCTTTTACCTGCGCAACTATCGCGTGCCATTCACGTTCGAGCAGATTGATGCGGCGAATCAGGAGAAACGCGTTCTCACCGGGCCGGAACCGCGGCGTTGCCGGTTCTGCGACCGGGGTGCGCCTTCTATAACGTTCCGGGACGTCGCGCATGCGGTTCCCGAGTCAATCGGCAACCGTCGTCTCATCAGTGAATATGAATGTGATATTTGCAACCGGTTCTTTGGTTCGGGTATCGAGAACCACTTCGGAAACTGGTCGAAACCGTATCGGCTTATAGGTGGACGCAGGGGGAAGAAAGGCATTCCGATGTCGAAGGGCGGCGGCCCATCCGGCTGGCGAATTGAGCGAATGGGCAACCGGTTCGAGATCGTTGCGGGCGAGAACGAAGAGATCCGGCCGTTCACAACCAGTGAGGATCATCGTGTCCTTACCTTCGAACTGCCACGTGATCCGTATGTACCGATCGACGTCCTGAAGACGTTCGTGAAGATGACCCTCTCGGTGATGCCAGATGACGAGTTCGTCCATTTCGGCGAGACGCGTGACTGGTTGATGGATGAAAACTCCAATGGTGATTTCGTCCATATCCCCTCTGCCGAATGGTTGGTCGCAAGGAGCACGCCTGCCGACAGCTTTGCCATCCATCTTCTTGCTCGTAGGCCCGATGCCTCGGAGCGTGTGCCTTATGCATTTTTGCTGCTGTCGTACGGCGTCCAGCGCTTTCAGATCAATCTTCCGTGTCCAGCGCGTGACGAACAGTTCGAGATCGAAGGCACGATCGAGTTGCCTGCTTTCCCATGGCAGGACGCAGCAGAGGACTTACTCTACGCTGGAGAACTTGATCTGACCGGCACCGAGCGTGTGACCGGCGACAAGGCGCAGGTGACATACCAGTTCGAAACCGCCGAAGTCAGTCGGCCAGATCCGGGACTGGCGCCATCCGCCGGGCAGGTGATGGACAAAACAACGTGGGGCAGTGGCGATGTCAGATGCGGAGCAGGATAGGCGTGAGCGCGGCTACCCGTTCGACCTCACCAAAACGAAAAACCATGAGCAAATACGCACCGCTTGGCGACCACCTCTGCAAAGCCACCGGCAACGAACTCACGCTGACATTCGACCAGATCGAGGAGATCATCGGCGCCGACTTGCCCCCCTCTGCGTCGAAGCATGACGAGTGGTGGCAAAACTCCACTCCAGGGAGCGACACCCACGTCCAGGCGCTCGCGTGGATGACGACCGGTTGGCGCAAGTCGCGCGTCGATCGGTCCGCCCGCTACGTGGTGTTCAGCCGCGCCGGGAGCGATCCAGACGCAGAGGCTTTGGAGAACCTGGCACCGCGTCGTAAAGAGGTTATCTACGACATCTTGCAGCGGGCAAACATTTCGGTCGACGGCTGGCACCGGAGAAAAGACGGCACTGAGGTCGAGGACTTCCGTTCAAATCCCCAGTTTTGCTACAACTGGTCGTTCGGCTCACTCGCTGAAGGCTACGTCCTGTGCTTGTGGTACGGGACGCTCCAAGTGGCCGGTGGCGTCCCCTACTTCGCCGAGTCGGTGCTCGACACGGCAAACGAGTTGCGGCGCATCGCCGACGATCCGACGAACAGCACCTCAGCCCGGTCGCGAGCTGTTGATCAATCGATTCGCGCACTGAAGCTCGACGCAGCCATACGTGGGTCGTACGAACGACGAATGCCGGTGCGCATCATCGTGTGCGACGGCGACCGTCGCTCGCGCGACGAACTCGCCGAAAAGGCTTCGGCGGTCAGTCGGCGCATCCTTGACAGCGAGCCTTGGTACGTACACCGCCATGATCCTGTATCGGGCGAGTGCAAAATCGTTCGCGGTGTGAAACCGGACTTCGACACCGCGCAGGCGAGCAGCGGGCCCGAGGATGCGGATGAGACCGAGGAGGTGATCCAGCAACGGGCCATAAAGACCCGGCGCGGCCAGAAGGGCTTTCGTGACCGTTTACTTGCGGCGTACCGCCGCCGGTGCGCCGTGACAGGTTCCATGGTCGATGCGATTCTGGAGGCGGCGCACATCGTGCCTCACGCAGCAAAGACGGACTACCTGACGCGCAACGGCATCCTGCTGCGCGCCGATATTCACACGTTGTTCGACCAGAACTTGTTCGCGATCGATAGCCGCCAGCGCATCAAAGTCTCGAAATTGCTTCAGCATTCTGAGTACAAAGACTACGACGGCAAGGCTCTGAAAGTCCTACCGGATCGGTCCGAGGACCAACCGTCCGCGAACGCGCTAGAACAGCGCCTGCGGGCCTTTGAGGCCGAAGAGGCGAAGCGTTGAGGCAACAAGAGGGGGCCGTACAGAACAGTTCTCCCCCGGTCCTCATCGTGCCCGGCGACTGAATGCCCGAATTAGGAGCTGGCTGGGTTCGGATCACTCCATGACCTACGCAAAATCGCCTGAGCCCGTGACCTGTCTAATATGCAGCATGTCCAGCCGGAAGGTCGTCGGGATTTAGCTCGCGCAGGCTATTGCACTTCGAGCCGGCCGTCCGTACGTGGGAGCGGGCTTGACGCATAAAGCCCGCGGTGTGGGTCGCGTTTTACCGCCGATTTCTAGTAGCCGCGCACCGTCCACGCAAATGCTCCGAATTTGACGGACCTGTCGGCACCGGAGTTCGCGAGATCAAGAGCCGGGATTCCCGGACTGAAGGTAACCGTTGCGTCGACGAAGCCCTGTGCAGCCACTAGTGGCAGCGCAGACTTGTTTGCAGCTTCAGAGAAATATGACGCCCACGCCCCAGACCTGGTGCTGTCGTAATGTTTTCCCTTAATCGACAGGTCGGAACCTTGCTTGGTCGGGAGCTTGGGTGATCCCTGGAAAGGGGGGGCGCCGAGCAGCGCCTTCAATCGGGATTTTGAGCCGGCGACAATGAAGACGCATTCACATTCATAGCTATGCTGTGATCTGACTGTATGACTCAAAAGCGCGAGGCGGTAGATGTCGTAAGCGATATTGGCGGGTTTGCAGTGCGGCGAATCAGCCCACTTTGTCTCGACTGCAATCCGCAGCTTACCCATCCCATTGCCGTTTAGCTCTGCCAATGCAAAGTCAATCCGCGGTTTCGCCCCTGTCGCAGCAAAAGGCTCGAGCGCCGGGTGAATGACATTGCTCCATGCACGAGCAGGCCGGTCGATCACAAAAGTGCTGAGCAACTGCCCCACCGCCCCTTTCAGAGCCGCCTCATCGAATAGTCCCGCGCGCTGACAAAGATACTCGTGATGCAGCCAGCATGACGTCGCCTCAGCAAGACGGCGTGCAGTAGTAATTCCCATTAGATCCCCGCGTGAACGTATTCTCCGCTCGGCTCTGCGCCTGCTGGATACGGCGCTCGCCCATCGCACCGCTTGCCGGCAAGCCGATATGTCCGTTACCGGTCGATGGCGCATTGTCGACGATCTTGTCCGGTCAGTCGAATGTCTCTCTATGGCCCCATCGATGAACTGCGATGCAGTCCGCTTCGCAAAAAAAATGTCGCACCCGTTGGGTGCGGCATCAAGCTTCGGTCTGGCCAGCTCCACTGGCTTAGACCGAAGGCAATCCGCACTGGCTGCGCCATTCGTTCATCATGTCATTTCTTATGGGCGAGTCTTCCCCCATGCCACTGTGGAGTCCCCCAGCTTCGCGTCGTAGCAGGTTTGAGCCTGGCTCTCGGGCGCCTTACTGGTGTCTGGTCGAAGAACTAACAGCTATCTACAAATGAGCGAAGGCGCAGGGGCCGGCGTGACCGACCGCTGCACCGGGGGATGCACTGCACGTACAAGAAGCACGGCGAGGCAAAGAATCGTTACTGCGACAGCCCGATCGTCACGTACTTGGTGTCGGTATCGAACGTGAGCGGATCGTCTGTACCTGTCGTGCTGTTTACGGTGATATAGGCGTATTTCGTAATGCCATCGGCCGCGTACCTATAGACCTTGGCGTGTTCGACTGAATGGTTCGCTGTGTCCGCGAGTCCTGCGGCGGTCAGCGCCTGAGCGACGTTAGCGTTGGGCGTGTCTTGATGCCCGCTGGTGTCCGTGAACAAAGCGGTACCGTTTGCGAATGCCATCGTGCCCGATCTCGCGCAGTCCTCGTACTCGTCGAACGTCTTCCCGTTCAGCTCGGTCAGGTCGGTGACCTCGGTCAGATCCGAAGAGACATACACGTACTGGCCGGGTTGAGCGGCCATGACGCTGCCGACGCCGTTGGCGGTGCATAGCTCGCCAACACGATTGCCCAGAAGGCTGATGACCGCTTTGAACTGGCCCGCGTCCGTGAAGGATGTCACGTTGCCGCCCGCATCGATGGTTGCCTTGGCCGTGAATTTGCCGCGATTCGGATCGGCGATGGCAATCGCGAACGTACCGTCAAGATTGACGGACGAACCCATCTGGATTGCAGTGACACCAGGCGTCGTGTAGGCGATTGCCGAGTATGCCGTTTGGGTCAGCGCTGTGCCATTGGCCGTCTTCGTGGCCGCGTCCGACTGCGACAGGCCGGAAGCCGTTAGCGCCGCACCGTAAGTCTCAAGCAGCCCGTCGCCCGCATCGCCCTTTTCCGCCTTGAAGGGCGAATTGAGCGGGTTGAACCCGTCGGGCAATGCCGGCTTGCCCGGCAGGGTCGCGAGTGCTGTCGCCAGCTTTGCCCGCGAGCTGTTCAGGTTGGCGGCCGTGACGGTATCGGTTAGATCGCTGCTTTTCGCGCTGTCGAACCATGCGCCTGGGTCCTGCTTGCCGAGCACGCCGACCATGATGTCAGTTAGCGGCGTGATGTTGGTAGTGCCGGGAGCCGCTGCAACCGAATGCAACGCCAACGCCAAGGCTGTGCCGTTGGCCTGTCCGCCCGCCACACGCGCCACGCATGGGTAATCCGTGCTCTTGAGAGAGGCGCTCCAGCTACCGTCCGTGCCCGTCGTGGCCGACGTCGTCGCACCCGACGCACATTTCAGTTCGACCGTCCCGCCGATGATCGGTGAGCCAATCGCCGCCGTGCCGCCTGTAGTAGTTGTCGGAGTGTTGTCAGCCGCGGGGGCGTTGCTGCCGCCGCCTCCGCCGCAAGCGACAAGTGCCGCGCACATGGACGCAGCAAACGCGAGTCTGGCGATCTTCATATTGCTTTGTTCTTCTTTCACTGCATGGTTCCTTTTAAGTGGATGACGATTGGAGACTGCCAGAAAAGATAACGGCAATCCCCCTAATAAGTTTAGTTTCAACTTAAAAAGTCCTTACTTTACACGGGGCGTGGCTCAACCATTCAGGTTGAATGGAGGGTGCATGGCTCAAGTCGATCAGGAACAGCTCGCCGTGGTGATTGGCCGGGCGATTGCGAAACATCGCGTGGCAAGTGGCTTCACGCAGGAACAGGTGGCGGAGGCGCTGGGAATCGGCAACGAGGCGGTCTCGCGCATGGAGCGCGGGCTTGTGATGCCGACCGTGGCGAGGCTGGTGGAGTTGGCCGATCTGTTCGAGTGCAACGCGGCCGACCTGCTGACCGAAGTCAGCAGCCGCACCAGCGATCAGGCGAAGTACGTCGCACAGCTTCTGGCGAAGCTCGGCGGGAACGACCGGACGATGGTGGTTGAGATCGTTGAGCGGCTGGCTGGACGACTCGCGAAGCGTTGATGCAAGTCAGTAGTCGTCGGGCAGCAGAATCGTCGTGGCGGAGCGATCCGCTTCGGTGATGATCCAGACCTTCCCGTTGCCGGGCAGGTCATAGCTCGATAAGAGGCGTCGGCCCGTGAGCAGCGCCAGTTCGTTCGCTGTCTGATCTTCGACCGGTAGATCTCCCCAGTCGCCATGAATATGGCGGGCGAGCAGTGCGACTCCCGATATGCCGACCTTATCGAGTATTGCCTCGGCGCCCGGGGTGATGACGGGGCGTCCCATCGGAAAACGCGGGCCTTTTGCATAGTTGCTCATGCGCGGCCCTCCTCCACGTAGCTCTCGGAAGGCCACACCGGATAGCGAAGACTCGCAGGCCGTTCCTCCCGTCCGCCGCTATCGGACGCAACATCCTCAAGGCGTTCGATGGTCGTATTCGAGCGGTCCCACTCTGTGAGCACCAGAATGCGGGTCTGGTCCGGTAGGCGATAAAGTGAAATCAGCCGCAGGCCAGCCGTGATTGACAGGTCGTTCTGCTGCCGGTCTTCGTCGGACACGATCCCCCAGTCGCCCGCGATGTGCCTGAGCACTACGCTGATGACGGGAATGCCATTCGCGCGCAGTGCAGTGAATGCGACCGGCGTGATGAGCAATCGCCCCGGACGGAAAAGCGGTTTGAGCCGAGTGGCTTGGTTCATGGGTAATTCTCCAGAAAACGGGCGCGCACGGGCCTCCGGATGAACCGGATGCTGTTCGCTGGAATGAGAGGAAATGCCGGCGCAGAAGACGCCGGTCAGGCTATGCGATCGATGAGCGCGCGACGGAGGCTGACAGCCTTCGCCTGGGAGCAACCCAGATGGCGGCGGATGTCGGCAACGGTCGGACGCAGCAATCCCCCGGCGATATCGCGCGCGAGTTGCGTCAGGTTGTCGTTGATGGGATCGGATGCGAACGATGCTGATTGCCCAACGTTTCGTTCGGCGTTACTGCGTACCGTATTGCTACGACTGGCTGTGGAGGTTTCGCGACTAACGGTTTGATCTATGTAACACGCCGTGACCGGCGCGACGGCTGGAGGAATCGCATTCTTCACGTTCGCGACTGCCTTGGTCATAGGCGCGGTCGCGTCGGCAGTATCCGCGACTGTCGCGATTATGGGCGGCGTTGGCTCCCTTACGACTGGTAGCGACGGCGACTGGAGTGCGACCACCCACAGCAGGCACGCGACACCTTCGAGGACGGCGGCGAAGAGCGACCCGAACAGCAGGTCGATGCGGGCGACGGGCACGCCGACTAGCGCGGCGAGTCGCGATGTGATCGGATCGGCGCGCAACGCGTCGCGTCGGGTCTTGATCCGCTCATCCGCGATTTGCTGATGCCGGATGTCGTCCGCTTCGGCATTCAGCGCATCGACCCTGGCAGCGAGCGTCGTGCGACGGACCTCCAGCGTGGTGCAGATGCCGGTGCAGTAGCGCGCGTTGGCAGCGGCAAGTTGCGCCGTCACGGCCGCGCGCTCCGCCATGACGGTCGTAAGACTGCGGGCGGCTGTCGGGGGCGGCGCAGCAGGGAGCGCCGACACGCGCAGTTCGCCCGCATGCTGCTGGGCCGACACGAAGAACATCGCATGGCCGATACACGCAGTTACCAGGCACGTGGCCCATAGGACGCTACCCATGACACGGACGAGGGCGGGCGTACCCCGCAGCAGGCCGGGTAACAGGTGCGCGCTTGTGACGAGCACCAGCCCCGTCGCTACCCACACGCACCGTTCCGCTAACCACCCGCCGCGCTGCCAGCCGGCCAGCACCGACATGCAGGCCGCCGTGCTGGTCGCGGCGACGGCCAGGGCGAGAGCGGGGCGACGGATCATGCGGCCTTCCCGCCCAGCAGCGCGGCGCGTCGGTCGAGCCGGTTTTGCAGGCTTGGTCTGGTAGTCGGGGGAGTCTCGACATGACCAGCGTCGTGACCGTTACCATGACTGCCACCGTCACCCGATTCCGCTGGATAGAACTCTTCGGCGACGGCAGCGCTTTCCTCGATGCTTTCCTCGAACGCCCCGTTACTGAAACCGGCGTGGGCGGCAGTATCGAGCGCCTGCTGGTCAAAGCCAGCCGTCTTGCGACGGGCATCCAGTTCGCGCGCCTCGATGATTGCCGCTTCAAGCGTGCTGTTGCTCTGCACGCAGAGATCGACGTAGTAGATTGCGGAACGGTAGCTCTGCGTGGTGGACTTGCCGCGCAGTTTGAGTTCGAGCGGCAGGCAGGCGAGCAGGTTGCCCGAGACAGCAGCGAAGTAGTGAAGACGCGCGGCCAGGGTTCTGATCGAGTTAAAGCTCGTGGTCCTGAACACGAACGACCCAAGTTCGTCTTCGTCGCCAATCAGCACGTTCAAGCGACCATATGGCTTGCAGGCTCCGCGCTGACCGAATGCACAGGCGTCTGGAGACGGACACGGCAGTTCCTCGATGCCCGAATCACCGGCACGACGGCAGGTTTCGCCGTTGCCGACGCACACTGGCCGTCCCGTCTCGCGGTCGAAACACGAATACTCAGCACGCAGGTTCAGATCGGGATCGTTGAACAGGAAACGAACGGGAATTGCGCGCAACTTGCCCGATGTCGCCTTGCGCAGTTCTTCGTTGAGCGGGTGGAGCATCCACTCCCCGCGCTGCTGTACCTGTGTCGTGAGCGTGAACTGATCGTCCTTCTCCGGCAGACGCTTGCCGTTCTTTTCGACCACACGGCCGATGGAGATACGCCCGATAATGGGCGGCACTATCGCAAGGCCCTTAAGCATGTCTGGCTCCTGTAGATTAAGTAGAGGGAATGGAAAAGCGGATCAGGTCGATACGAGAAACCGGCGCGAACCGGGTTTCGTGATGGCGTACCGGAAGGCAAGCTCGGGGTGATCGGCGAGCAGGCGCTTGAGATCGACGCCTGAGCCGTCCTTGCTGCGCTTGTACGACACCGAACCCGTCTCGAACTGTGCCCGGTCGGCCTCGGCCATGGCCTGCTGGATCTGCTGCTTGAGCTGCGCTTCGATGGCCTGACGCGCTTCGATATCGGCCCGTACAGCGACCAGGTCAGCGAATGCCGACGACAGGCGACGGTCATCCGTGAAGTCGACCGTGCCACCCGCGCCCGGATACAGGCAGCGCAGCGCGCGATCCGCCGATTCCGAACCATCGGCAGGCGGTGGCGTATCGGTTTCGACGTAGCGCCAGAACGCCGCTTCGAGTTCGACCAGTCGGGCGATCAGTGCATCGTCGCGTTCGATGCGATGTACATCGAGCTTCTGGCCACAGAGCAATACGGCGACATCGGCTGCCTGCTTGCCCGTCACGGCGAGCTGGTGTTGAACCTGGCACACCACGTACTCCGGTACCCCGTCGCGCCAGAGTCGCGCACCGAACTCGCCCGCCGTCTTGCATTCGAGCAACTGAACCTCGCGGTTGCCGACGACTTCACGATCCACGTTGGCGAGCATCCACGGGATGGTGTGGTGCTGGAGAACGGCGTTGACGCGTCGAACACGGTTGCCCGTCTGCTTCGTGTAAGACGCCGCGACGATCGGTTCCAGAATCGTCCCCCAGTAGACGGGCTCTGTCGTATCGTCCGGATCGGGTTTCGGCAGTTTCGCGTCCCTGCCTGTCTTCGTCAGCCAGAGTTCGAGCTGGGACTGATACGGACTGAGCCCGACGGCTGCCGCCGCATCGGAACCTCCTATCCCGGATTTCCTGACTTCAAGCCAGTCCTCGCGCGGCATGTCCTTCGTCTCCACGAGCCGCAATGCAGCTCGCCTGCGTTGACGCTCCATTGGTCCAGGCAATGACATCGGTACCTCCACAAATGAAAATGCCTGGCGGGGAGACCCGGCCAGGCATGAGTGGGAAAGGGGGCATGGATTCAGGCCACCAATCGCATGGCCTCTTCGAAAGCTTTCTGCTTGAGGGCGGCACCGGCGCCAAACCAGGCCGAGTCGGTCCGGTTGTCGTCGGAACGGGCGCGGCGGTGGTGATCGACGAATTCCGTCACCGAATTCAGTAGGCCCCACGCCGTACCGGCAGCGGATGCCATGTCGGCGCCCTTGCCGCGACCGGCGAACAGTTCCTGCACGGCCTTGATCGCGCTGTCGTTGGTTGCTGCGACGGGCGTGCTGGCGCCAGTGGTGGGGTAGGTCAGCACGCGACGCAGGAAGGTTTCAGCAGCGGTATCGTTGACCGGACATTCACTCAGCGCCTTCATACGGGCCATGAATCCGTCCCACGAAGAGATCGCGATGCCGAGCTGACGCTTGACAGCCTGTGCGTCGAACTGCGAGCGGTGGGGCACCTTGACCGCGCCGGTACTGTCGCCGAGCGCGATGGCCAGCGTGTTGTTGCACACGACGCGTACCGACGTGAACTGCGCGGTCGTCGCCAGGCTACCATCACACGCCGTTGCAAGGAGCAGATAGCCATTCACGCGATCCCGGCCCTTAAGCGTCGCGCTCTGACCGGTTTTGGCGAGAGCCCAAAGTTTCTTGCCATCCTTGAGGACCCCGGCAGTTTCGAGTTCGAACCCGCCGACCTCCGTCAAATCGCGGTAGAACTCCAAAATGGATTCCGGTTGCACTACTTGGTAGCGTGACGAAACAACGGACAACGGCAACTTCGTGTCGCTGCGGTAGAGGACCTTCTGCTCGGGAAAGGCGTGGATCGAGCCGAGGGATGAGCCGGCCATGCCAGAGACGAAGCGCACTTCGGCTTCCTCGATGCACCAGTCCATGCCGCACTGCTTCTTCCAGACTTCGATGGGCTGCTTCGGCGCGAGCTGGTTGCCGAGGCCGTGCCACGGGGTGTCTCCGACGAACGCCATATTGCTAACGAGATGCATGGAATACTCCTGATAGGGAACAAGAACAGAAAGCAAAAATGCCTACAGCCCCGAAGGGCTGTAGGCATCGAGCGGGAAAAGGAAAAAGCGAAAGAGACGTCAGGCGTCAGGACGTGCGTTGCTGACCGAATACATGGCCACATGCCTGGCATTCGTAGTTGTTAAGCACATGGGTGTCGATCTGCTCGCCAACGGCGGAGCCTGCTGCACAACCGGCCGCGCCGCCGAACAGTGCGCCCATGAGCGCACCCGCGAGGCCGCCGAAGACCGAGCCGACAGGGCCGCCGATCATGCCGAGGACCGCGCCAGCCTCGGCGCCACCGAGCGCAGCAGCCGCACTACCGGCAGCACCAGCCGCAGCGCCTACAGCACCGCCGGTCTTGCGACCGTAATCCCGCGTGATAATGCGGGTCGAGTGGCAGTGGGGGCAGGAAAGTGAATGATTCATGTATCAGCCTCATGTAGGTTCAGGGCAAACGACGTTGCCCAGGCATTCCGGGTGGATGCCCAATGAAGTGATATATGCTTGAAATTATTTGCCATCCGATATTGCGAGTGTCTGATCGGGTCCATTGCCGTAACCGCTATCACCCGAAGTGCCAAGCGAGCGCTGCGCACCGGTGGCGAGCACCTCAGTCCGAGCTGCTACCGGTCGAGTACTGACGCACTGGCGTGCCCAGTCTGCACCGGGTGGTTGCTCACGCTTTTTTTTCGCGTAGAAGCCTATGAACCAATCTGTGGCAGTTGGCGCAGAGGCATTGGAGGTCGTCGAGGGTGGTTTTGTGGTCTTCTGCCATTTCGCTCACGTGAGTGGCGAAATGGTGAACTTCGATACATGCCTCGGCCTCTTCGGCTGCGTAATGCGCCAATGGATCGAGACCACAGCGTTCACAAGAAAGCCGGCCATGTGCTCGACGAAACTGCGCTTTCTTTGCCTTTGCGAGACCAAGGGCTCGTTCACGCGTCAGGTGGGTTTTCAACGTTGCACTGCCTTCACGCCATTCCCGATCGATGTAAGTTTCGCTATCGGGCGATTCGTATGCCTCGCCCTTGGGCACAATCTGGTAACCGGCCTCTTGCAGCAGGTCGAAACACAATCCTCCGGCAGTAAAGTGTCTGGGCCCGATCGGAGCGCCATCGAGGGCCATCGAGAGAGCAAGTCCAAAGACGGCTTTAGGCCGAAGTCGACGGCCATCATCAGCGATCAGGTCATAGTCGGTCGAGGGGCCATAGGGATCGTCCGCTATATTGCCGTCAATCAATTGCTGAACCGCTCGCCAGATATACTCGGGTGTTGCCTGACGCAGCACGTCGGCGGGTAGCCTTTCCATGCTTCGGAGGTCTCCTTCCGCGGCTACACCTCCGAGCCGGTTAGCCAGATCTTCGCTGGATCCGCCAAAACCGGTCGCGATTCGAATGCGCTTTGTTGAGTTGCCTCCCTTCGCACTTGAATTTGGATCACTGCGAATATCTTTCATGCGACTACTCAACAGGCTGCAAATTTGCTCCGGTGAAAGGTTTCCTTCTAATTCGCTCAGAATGGATCGCGCGCTGAGAGGTAATGACTGGACCGTTGTGCTATCGACCCAAGCGCCAAGTATGGGTATAGCGGCCTGAGAAAGCCTGCTTGTTAACAAAAGCAAAGCTTGTGCATAGTCTGCATTTACCGCCCCGCGCCGGCCCTTCGCTCCGCCGCGGCTGTGCACGATAATGTCGGCTTGATCGACGGAAAAGCGAGCATCCAGTCGGGAGCCTTCTTCGTTAACCGCTTGGAATATTCTTGGCAATTTAGCTTTCCCAGTACAAACGTTTTCAGGTTTCGAAAAATCTCAGGAGCTTCGCGCGTTCGAGGTCGTCGTTCGCGAAGGTTGTGAGAAGCGGCCGAGTCGAGCCGCCGATATAGCGAACGTCCTCGATCGCTCGGCGCGGTTGCTCAATCGCTCCATTGTCGTTTCGCGGCCGGAGTACCTTTCGCCCGCTGGGATTGACCACAAAGAGGCCGAAAGCGTTGTCGGCTTCCGCAGCCGCGACGATTTCCTGATTGATGTGCTCGTCGCCGAAGCCGTAGCCGATGGTCATGAGCCGTGTGCCCCGTTCACGCAAACGCGCACGGAACTCGTCAGCGTATCGAGTCAGGAGCGCCGATCCTGCAATCGCATTCACCTTGCGAGCGCCCATCACGAGCAGATCGTTACCGTCCTCGCTGCGCCAGTTGACTGATCCGTGTAGTTTGAAAATCGGCTGGCAGTTGTCTTCGATGTGGTAGTCGGCGTTCGGTGTGGGTCGCAATTCGGTCGCCAGTATCTCTTCCGGTCGAAGCTGCCAATAATTCGGAGGGAGCTGCATCCCGGGATATTGCGGACGATCAGCCATCTGCTCTCGACCGCGCTGCCGGAGAGGTAAATGACTGTAGTGCAATTCAAGCTGTAGATCCTGGTTGAGCGTAAAGATTGCGTCGAAACGCGCGAGAAAGGGCACAAGACCTCTATCGGCGAAGTTTGCGCCGTTCCGCTGACCATCGAGTCCGCCACTATCAACGAGCATCCGATTCATGTCATTAAATGATGCTCTGATGGCGTTCTCCATTGCGTCGAGCCGCTCGCGGTGCGCGGGTTGCTGATGCTGACGCCACTCACGTTGCAGGTCTCCGAGAACTTCCTCAAAATTCGGATTGTCGATGAGCCGCTTGCAGAGATCCCGGTTATCGGCGAAACGGCTGATCAGGTCGTCGGCGAGTTCGCCGGCGAGCCAGCCGCCCCAGTTGCGGGTGAAGCCTGCGCCGAGCAAAAGGAGGTGGGCCATTCGGTTTTCCTCGACGATTCGGTCTGCTCATTCTACCCGCCAAGGCGGACAGGATTTCCGGCGAGCGTAATGATCGCCGCACCGGTTTTCGCACCGAAGAGTGGAACGGCGATGGGGCTGCCGATGCAGACGGCCGCGCCTTTTGCACACCAAGTCTTGCGGGCGCGATGGCGCGCGTCGACGCGCAGAGAGTGGCACTTCGCGAACGCTGGGACGGAGCCCGGCTGCGTGCTGACGCCGTCGTCCGGTCGTGCGGATGAACGGGCGGCGCCTTGGCCAAAGTGTTCGTCACTGCGGTGTTCGTGCAGATACATGTTATCCGGGGCGTGCGCCACGGAAGGATGGAAACAGCGAGGGTCATGCGTGGGGAGTCGCCTCCCGCCGGGGCTAGGCGGCGGATGGGCGCGGGGCGATTGACGTCAGCGCGCCGGCCGGGAAGACAAAGCTGAATGAGAGCGGAGATTCAAAAGGAGAAGGCTAGATAGGCGCCCTCGCCGGAAGAACTCCAAATGGCGAGAAAAGGGGGCGAACGCCGCGTTTCCGTGCGTTCACCGCTCCTGCGACTGACTCGTTTCGCCATGTGACGTCGCGAAAAGGTGTTATCGCCGGTCTCTCTGCAAATCGCGACCGTCTACAATGCTGCCCAAGCACGAAGGCTGTCTTCGGGGGACCGAGAAATCTTGCCGGCGAACCATGGTAAGGAAACGTCTCGCTGGCTGAAATGTATGTTGTAACTTACACAAACAACGCCCCAAAAAAGTTGTATGCATGTACAGTATCAAGTGGAAAAGTCCCGCTCCGTATGGAGTTCGCTGGCCTCGATATCGACCGCGGCCGAGCGGGAAAAATAAAACACACGGCGACCAACAATGAACAGTTTCCGGTTTATCGACCTGTTTGCAGGGCTAGGTGGGTTTCACGTTGCACTGGAGCGTCTTGGCGGCACATGCGTTTTCGCCGCCGAGTGGAAAGAGCATCTCCGCGACCTTTATGAAGTCAACTTTGGGTTAAGGCCCGCAGGTGACATCGAGGATGTCATCCCGGAAGCCATCCCCGATCACGACGTTCTGACTGCCGGATTTCCCTGCCAACCTTTCTCCAAGGCGGGTGAGCAGAAGGGCTTCGAATGCACTGAACAAGGCAACCTCTTCTTCAACGTCGAAGCGATCATCCGCGCGAAGCAGCCAAAGTATTTCATCCTCGAGAATGTCCCAAATCTCTTGAATCACGACCAAGGTCGGACCTGGCAGCACATCCAGGATCTACTTGGTCCCCGAGGGCTCGGGTACGACATTAGGGCCACACGATACTCGCCTCATGAATTCGGTATCCCGCAAATCCGAGAGCGGGTGTATATCGTGGGCTCGAAAAAGAAGCTCAATGGTTTCCAATGGCCAGCGCCGCTGAACGTTGAAACGACTATCGAGTCAGTGCTCGATCGAAGCCCTGCAGACGCTAAGCAGCTTTCCTCACAAGTGCAAGATTGCCTTGCTCAGTGGAATAAGTTCGTCAAGCAGAGCCCAAAATCTCTTCAACTTCCGTCGTTTCCGCTTTGGTCCATGGAGTGGGGCGCCGATTATCCATTCGAAGAGACAACCCCGTTTGCGGTCAAGGCGACAAAGGGAATGCGAGGACTGTGCAAATTTCGCGGATCGCATGGTCAACCGCTGCGCGACTTCTCGAGCGAGGAGCGCTGGATGGCTCTTCCGAGTCACGCTCGTACGGAACAGTTTGAATTCCCCAAGTGGAAGAAAGATTTCATCCGTCAGAACAGGTTGTTCTATGCAGAGAACCAGGCATGGATTGATGCCTGGCTTCCCAACATTCTCCGGTTCCCTTCAAGCCTTCAAAAATTCGAGTGGAACGTGCATGGTGAGAAGAAGGACCTCTGGAACTACGTCTTGCAGTTTCGCGCTTCGGGAGTTCGGGTCAAGCGACGTAACACGGCGCCGAGCCTGATAGCGATGACCGACACCCAGGTGCCAATCATTGGTTGGGAGCGGCGCTATATGACTCCAAGAGAATGCGCCCGCCTTCAGAGTCTTCATGAACTGAAGGCCTTGCCGACAACTAGTACACGTGCGTTTCAGGCATTGGGCAACGCGGTGAATGCAGACGTTGTAGAAACGGTCGCACGAGCACTTCTCAAGAAGCCAGATGGGGTGTCAAGAGCTCAGAGGGAGAAGTCTGAGTCCATTCGCACGCGGAAGGCGATCGAAATGACTAACGCGGATCTCGATATGTTCGCCTGACGTTGAAGGCAGACAACGAAATCAACTAATTAATAATAGAAGATCCACACTGAGGGCCGTACGTATGGCAGACCATGAACAAATCGATGAACTTGAACTTGGAGGTATTGCGCAGTACCTGGCGGATCTGTCCCAGGACGGCCCTTTGCCTTTGGACGTCGATCAGCAACGCGCAAATCCGTTTCACGCGGAATCAGTATCATTTGTCGACAATGATTGGTTAACCCGCGTCCTGGCAGTCCAATTGTGGTTATGTCTCGACCGCCCAATCGGACTGGACGTGCCGGCGCCGCAGGCTGCGGGTGACCTCATGGATCAGATTTCACAGAGCTCAGTCGAGTCGTGTCTAAGCATCGAGGGCGACATCGTGATGCTTACCGAACTGGGAGCGCAGCACCTTGACAAGAGGCTCTCCAGAGCTGCGGCTCATCGTGAGGCTTTTCTTGAACTGATAGACGATGGACAAAGCCTGCGCGCAGCTACTGACGAGTGGCGACAACTCTGGGAAGACTCAAGCGCATTGTTTCGACAGCCCGCCGCGATCAAAGCGGAGGTCAAGACCATGACGATCCGCAACTTCTCCGATTTTGCTAAGGATAACGACTTAGAGTTGAATCCGTCTTATCAGCGAGACAGTGTATGGTCCATCAGTGATTCGCAACTGCTTATTGATTCCATCCTTCGGGGCATTCCGATCCCCTCGATTATTTTGAATCAGTTGGAGGAGGATCGTAAGCTGCAGATTGTGGACGGGAAGCAGCGTTTAACCGCGATACTGCGGTTCATCGGCCAACATCCCGTCGCGCGCGAGTACGTTCGCAACCTCGACGACGAAGCGGATTTCGATAAGGATACGAAGAAATTTCTGCGTAAACGTCATCTCAAGAGCCGAGAGATAGCTGAGCATTATCTACCGTTCCGGGTGATGCGATACGAGCCTACCGATCCGCTCTATAAGCTATCGGGAAAGTACTATTCGGAAATAAGGGACCTAGAAATTCCCGTCGGCCAAAATAAGGTCAAAGTTCGGGAAATATTTGATAAGGCACACTCAAAGTACTCCATTCCGGTCATCCTGTACGAGAACACGAGGCTGCAAGACATCCATCACGTGTTCTCTATTTATAACAAGCAGGGTAAAAAATTGAATGCGGAGGAGTTACGCAACGCTACGTTTCATCACGTGGGGTTGACGAAGCTACTCCTCGTGCTAAGCGGCGATAGGCCGTTCTCCGAAGACCTTGCTCCCTACCTCCCCGAGGATCTTAGAGCCAAGGTCGGTGAGGTCGGTGAGGCCCTCAGGGATTGCAATTTCGGAACGATGCGCTTCAAACGTACCAAGGTACTGTCCTGGATCTGTGCATTGATGCTCCAATCACCTAACGGGCAGGGTGGAAGCTACGCTGCGCCTTCAACAGCCAGCCACATCGATGCACTATTGGAAGCGATCAGCGGCAAGCCCCAACAGCCCCCACACCTGCTTTCTCAGAAAAATGCGTTGATTACGCTCGCGCGCGACATTGAAACTGCGGTTGTGACCCATGCGGAAGCGGAAAACGCTTGGTCTCCGCGCTTCCGCAGTAAGAAGGGAGTCGCATCCGGGTGGGAAGAGCTACCGCTGGTCGCAAGCCTTCTTGCCACGCTGATTCTCGCCGCAATCGGCGAAAGCCAGCGTGTTTCAGAGTCGATTCAAGCGATCCGCGCATTCACCGAGGTAAACCGCGGCCCCTCGAAAACGCAAAACAAGACTCAATGGTCCTGGATCGGCCACATTACAACGGGCATCCTCAAGACGCTCGATATTGACCAAGACGCAGCAACAGCTATTTTGACAAAGCGTTATGGATACAGTTGTCTTCCCGTCCTCAACGCGATGGCGGAACCGGCAGAGGCATAGGTCGTATGCGTGAGACAGTGAATACAGTACGTCCGGTCACTGGTGCGATCGAGGCGAATAAGATTGAACAGTTAGTGCCGGCTCAGGGCTCATGGTGGGGCCGGTACAGCGACGCTATTCGTTCACTCCCTGACGATACCCGAGCAATCATCGAAGATGACGCTCGGTACATCGTCGATCATGCTCTACGCACGGTCGCACAGCCCACTGTCGATGGTACCGCGGGTCGAAAGGGGCAAACTGTAGTGACCGGGATGGTGGTGGGCTCTGTCCAGTCGGGCAAGACAGCCAGCATGCTTGCCGTTGCGGCTCTGTTGCTTGATCGGAGCATCGACATTCTGATTGTGCTTGCGGGCACCCGCATTGCGCTTTGGTTGCAGACGTATGAGCGCCTTCTTCGCCAACTTGACGGAAGCGACCTGTTCAACGCATGGAGCAAGAATTCTGAGCGCGTACTTGTTCCGCAACCTGAAGACATTCTCTCCGGCGGAGCAAGAGTTGATCCCTATCGGTACCTACGTGGGGTTCGACGCCGCGTTGTCGAAGCCGTGGAGACACGGAAGCCGATTATTTTCGTGATCCCGAAAGAAGATGATCACCTTTTGGCGGTCGCAAAGTTTCTGACGGAGCATGCGAATCAGGGCGCGCTAGAGCGTCGCGGACACCCACTTCGAATGGTCGTTCTCGACGACGAGGCGGACGACGCGAGCATCCTGGATGCACAGGACGGCTCTCGCATTACGCCGCAGTTCATCCAGTATCTGTGGTCTTCGGATGAGTGCGCGCCAGCCACACGGAATGAACTGCTTCAGGCGACATACATCGCCTACACAGCGACGCCGCAAGCGAACTACTTGCAGCGCTCACATAACCCCTTGGCGCCCAGACATTTTCACGCTGCGTTGCGCGTGCCATCGGACAGGGGCGAGAGAACGCCGAGGCTGGACACTTATTTTGAACACAAGGGGCTGAGCGCCTTCTATTGCGGGGGGGAGCACTATTACGAGCGTTTGCGCGAGATGCCGGGGGACCCATGCGTCGCGTACCCCTTTACGGCTGCTAACGCCAATGCTTCTGCAACTGAGTTGGCCCAGCACGCTCAAGTGCGATGGGAGATGATCGGAAGTGCAATGCGATCGTTCCTTGTAGCTGGCGCTGTACGCCTGCTCCTCGATCGGCGACGTTTTTCAACAGTTCCGCTTGTGCCGACAGAATTGGCTTTGCTCAAGGCGGCTTTGCCGCGCACTCATTCAATGCTCTATCACCCGTCCGCTTTGAAGGAGGCGCATTTCCAGGGGGCGGAGGATCTCGCTCGTTGGTGTAAGGCATCACCCGGCGGAGAAAAGGACGTCGTGCTGGCCGTCGACGAATTCGGCAACCCGCGCCTGGAAATCGATGCCGATGGCCTTGCTATTCGCCTGCGCCGCGAGGAAGCGGAGTGGCGCCGGTGGTTGCCGGAATTTGCAGCTACAGCTGCAGGCCTCTCGGCACTTCCCGGCTATACGGAACTCGGTATTGGCTCTATCGATTGGGACAGTATCCGCGACTTGCTTGTCGACGAAGTATTTCCTAACGTCAAACTGCGGGTACTCAATAGTGACCCACGCGCAGACGATCGACCGGTTTTCGAGGCGACTCCCATTGATGGGACTTCTCAGCTTTGGCAAGCTCCTCGGGATATCTACACCATCTTCGTCGCGGGCAACGTGTTGTCACGAGGGTTGACTGTTGAGGGATTAACCACGAGCCTGTTCGCGCGTGGCGCCCGTGAGCCGGCAGCCGACACGCAAATGCAGATGCAACGATGGTTCGGCTACCGGGGGGCACATCTCCCGTTTTGTCGCGTGTTCCTTTACGCGGATCAACTGACGCTTTTCCGCAAGTACCACTACAACGACGTGGCGTTGAAGCGGGAGATTCTTAGCCGCATGGATGGACACCCGGCAGCGACAGATGGTGTTCTTGTGCTTCAGGGTGACTCCTTTTGGGCGACGACAAAAGTCGACAGTCGCCGAATCCCTCTTCATCCGGGCCCAACGCCTGCCATTCGCTTGCTTGAACCTCCAAATGGCGCACGGTATGGTCACAACATCGCGCTCGTTCAAAGTTTTATTGACGACGGCTCTTGGGAACACCTTTGTTTCCCCGATAACGTCGAGCGGGGCTTGATTCGATCGAAGCCCATCTCCATGCTTGAATTGGCAGATTTTCTGGAGAAGCTTCGATACTCAGCACACGATCCGGATCCGCAATTACCGATTTCACAGCGATGGGCGAGTCTTCAGGCCGCATTGAACTTACAGCAACCCTTGTTCAGACCTCCCGGTGAGCACCCTGGCCAAATGGCTGTCGAGCCAAGCGGTTGCCCGTACTCTATCGCCGCCTATTTGCGGTTGTGGCATGAGGCGCTTCAGCGACACGATCTGCCTGGCATGCAACCTACGGACAATCCTACAAGACCGTGGAACTCACTGGACCTTGCAGCGTACAGGGCGACTGCCCCGCACTTCTATGTGGGTCTTCGTTTTGGCTCGGAGAGCACTACGGCGAACCTAACGTTCGACGGACAAGCATTCCCGATGATGCGCCGAGGGCTTGCCTCAGAGACGCCACGCATTCTTGAAACTCTCTGGGGCTCTCGAAATCCGACTGAGCGCTGGAAGGGCGACCAGGTTTTCGACTATCACTTTCACAATCCTGCCGGTTCCCCGCGCCTTCTTACCGAAGGAGCATGGCGCCAACGAGGCGAGCCGGGATTACTTTTGATACATCCAATCATGGACCCTGGCACGAAGGAAGAGATGATCGCGTTTGGCCTTGCACTTCCGAAGGGAGGCCCCGACCATGTAGCGGCGCTTCGAGTTGCAGGTGATCTCCATGTCTGAAAGCATCTCGTTCGAGGAACTTTGCTCCCGCCTCGAAGATCTGGGCACCCCTGCGAAGACCGAAGACCGATCGGTCTATTGGATTCTGCCGATGACGTTGGGCCTTGCAAAGACAGCTTCAGCTCGCGTGGAAGTATTCATGTGCGGGCAAAAGCTGTTTCCCCGCACGGCGATCGTGCGCAGGCACCTTGAGCATGGCCGATGGAAAATCGCGGAGAGCGCCGACGAGTTTGACGCCAGCAGAGTTGTGCTGCCTTCTGCCCCGCACTTTGTTCCGTTGGCAGCGTTTCTTGCTGTCGAACTGATCAAGGCCGGTATCGGCACTAGACGTCCTTTGCAGGAGGTCCTGAACGATGTGGAGCCGCTCCTTGAACTTGCACTTTTACGAAGTGCACTAGGTGAGGAGCACATTCTTGGCCTGGTGGGTGAACTCATTTGCCTCGAAACGCTACTTGATGCGGTTGCAAACCGGCCTGAAGCATGGTCGGCCGTGCTCGATATGTGGCGTGGGTATGAAGCTGGTCAGAGAGACTTTGTGATAGGTTCGACGTCGCTAGAGATCAAATCTACCCAACTAGAATCGTCAACACACGCTATCAGCGGCATGCACCAGGTCGAAGTAGATGAACGATATCCCTCGGAGGAGCGCCTGATGCTTCTGAGTGTTGGATTGGCGCCGGTGATTCAGGAGGGCCAAACATTACCGGACGTCGTGCAACGGATCTTGAACAGGTTAAGCGCCGGAGTGACAAAGGCTAACGACGAGTTCACGCCTCTACAGCAGCGCTTTCTTGACGACGTATATCGATATGGCGGTACCGGCTCTCGTGGGTATGATCACCGAACGGAATCAACATCGAAAGCATATAGCACGAGATACAGGTCGACATTTACGCCTCGGCTTTACGAGATGGAGGACGAGCAAATGCTCATCCTGCGTCATCAAGACGTAGACGGTCTGTTCGTGCGGCCGAGCAGTGTTCAATATACGCTTGAGTTGCCGAACCTGATCAACGGGATGAATCCGGCCGCAAACTGGAAGCATTCTGTGACCGCAATGATTCGAAAGTATCTAAACATTCTTTAATGCATCCCCCGGGGCGGCAGCTTTCCGCCCGCCGTCAAAGTTGATTGAATTTTCGCCCGGTTGCCTTGGCAACCGCCGGCGTAGTTTGCGCAGCACTACGGGCGGCGCTCGCAGTTCGTGTTCCCACAAATGCAAAACGCGCCAGCCCGCCGACTTAAGGGCTGCGTCCACGCGACGGTCGCGCGCCACGTTGGCATTGATTTTTTCCCTCCAATACCGTTCATTGCTCGTTGGCGCCTTATAGTGCATCGGACATCTGTGCCAGAAACAGCCGTCAAGAAAGACGGCGAGCTTTGCTGCACGAAACACGAAATCGGGTCGAATGGTTGTTGGACGTCGTCTGCCTTGGCGGATACCCTGCGCCTGCCGCACAGGCTGGCCGTGGACGGCCTTCAGTGAAATCTCAAGGTGGCGGCGCCAGCCCGTGAGGGCCGCGGCGCGCAGGATGGCAACGAACGTTGCCTCGGTCGATTTGTTCCCACGCCCGCGAATCAAAGCCATTATTCGCGACCGCTGCTGGGCGTTGTATATATCGACCATGGTCCCTTTTCGCTCCATCAGCGGCGTTACCGCCTTTGGAATGGCGCTATGTGAGGCAGCCCAGCGACCTCGACTGTGTGATTGTGCGCGTATCCGCCAACCGCTGCAAACTGTCGCTTGGAACGCCGGTTTCCTCTGTCGGACAAGCGCCGACTGCCGTAAGTCGGGCAGCGAAGCAAGTGTGGGGGCACTTATGGGGGCATCTCTGCCTTCTCGTTTCGGTGGATGGTTAATCGTACTGCGGTCGTGAGTTCGATCCTCCGCTTCGGTGCGCGCGGGCGGCGCCGAACAACCCACGGGAGCACCTTTTGGTGAGCGCGAGTGCCGGTAGTCCCCCCGTTTTTAACGGCGGTCAGAAGTAGAGGTTAAGCCGCGACGGGCAACTTCTGTTCGGCGGGACGCCGCCGATGGGCGACGACGATTGCAGACAGACCGCAATCCCATCCGTTGTCGCGTCAGCTTTCCTGCCACGGCCGGCCGCGGGTGACAGGCGAACGGTCCGCGTGGCGTCACCTCCGCGGCTCAAACTTGATCTGCGCTTGCTCGAGCACCCACGCCTCGATCTTGTCGTGCCACATCCGCAGCAGATCGAGGGGGCGTCGTCGATAATGCTTCTCAGCAATTGCGGACGGCTTATGGCCTTGGATTTGGGCGACAACGCCGACGGGAACCTCGACCCATTCCGACAGCGTTCCGAATGATCGGCGCAGGCCATGCAGAGAAATGTGCGGCAAACCCGTCGGCGCCAACGCGCGATTATGTGCATGACGGGGCTCAGCAATCTTCCCATCCGATGCTGTTTTACTGGCGAACACCCACTCCGATGGTTCCCACTGCTCGCCTCGTTCAACTAGGCGAGCGGCTTGACGTTTATTCGGCGGAATCTCATTTAGGCGCTGAAGGTTCCGCAATAGGCTGGCTAGATAAGGAGTGAGCGGAATAGTCCGGCCGCCAGTACCTTCAACTTTGTCGTTCATGGTCAAGCTGCGCCAGCGGAAGTCCACGTCTTCCCATCGCAGCGCGGCCAGCTCTTCTCGCCGAGCGCCTGTAATCAGGAGCCCTTGGAGGTACGCGCTGATTATGGGGTTGGCGATGCCACGTACAGCACTGAACCAAACAGACAGTTGCTCGCGCTGAAGGCAGTCATCCTTTGCGGCGCTACGAGGGAGAATGCCCTTGACCTTTGGTGAAGCGTAGGCCTCGTGGGGGATGATGCCTGCATACGTCTCGTGAGTGTCGCACCACCTAATGAATGCCTTGAAAAGGCCGAATGCATGACCGGCGTTCGTTGGCCCCCGAGGTATTTCGGCCTCGAGCCATTGAGACATGGAGGTTGCTGTTATCTCTGTCAACCGTTGCGGCATGAGCGGAGCCAATGGCCCGCGTACCTTTTCTTTACCGCCGCGTTTTGCAATACCTCCGCCGGGCGACGAGAGGTTGATATGGTCGAGGATGTAGCGCTCCGACCGCGGCTTTTTGGTTTTGGGCGAAATCTTTGTCCGCAGGTGTTCTAGATAGTGTTCCCACGCTTCTCCGACAGTCACGTCCTGACGGCGCTTTGCTGCCTGCCGGGCTTCGTGCGCGGCCTTCTGCTCTGCCTCTCGTTCGCGCGGATCAACCCCACCGTCAATAAGCGTCTGGAGACTTCGTGCTCGCTCCTGAGCCCGGTCAATCGTCCAGCTCCTTGGGTCGCCGATCGTAATCCGCACGGTCGAGCCATGGATTTTCCCTTGAAAAATGTAAGCCTTGGCTCCGGTTGGTGTGGCGCGCAAGCCGAGTCCGGGAGTCTTGCTGTCCCAGAGAAATGACTGCGACTTACCCTGTTCGCAGCGATGCGCCTCTACGCGAGCCGCAGTGAAGTTTACCTTCGCCACCTAGCCTCCTTACTCGTAAGTCGGCGATCTCATGTAACCGCCATGTAACCGAATTATGCGGTAACAAAGGTATGTGGATCAACATCAATGCGAAGATGTTTGAAGGAAAACGTTTAAAATACAGTGAGTTATGAATTTTTATCAGCATGAATCCATCTCGGGAAATGTTGGCTTGTTCGTATTCGCAATGCGAAGGTCGGGAGTTCGATCCTCCTCCTCCCACCAATAAGATTTGTCGTCACGCGAAAACCGGCTGCACGCCGGTTTTCGCGTTTCTGTCCCAAGCTTTTCGCACTAAACCGCTCTGCTCCCCAAAACCCACATCCCGCATGAGCGCCCCCAAAGCACGGCGCTCGCGCAGAACAACACGTTCAAAACTTATCCCACCCCTCATCCGCACCGACCGCGCCCGCAGCCGTCGCCAACGCGGAATCCAACGCCGCGCCCGGCGCGACACCCAACGCGCCGCCCGGCACATCCGTCGCCCGCGCAACCCGCCGCCCAGGCGTAACACCCCGCTCCTGCCGCGCCATCTCCTTCCGCAAAGACGCCGCCGAAACAAACGCCCCCGCATCACCACCATTCAACACCTGAAAGAACGCCACAGCCTCATTCAACTGCTGCCCCTGATTTTCCATCGACCGTGAAGCCGCCGCCGCTTCTTCCACCAAAGCGGCATTCTGTTGCGTGACATTGTCCATCTGCGTGATCGCGACATTGACCTGCTCGATTCCGCGGCTTTGTTCGCTCGATGCCGCCGCGATCTCCGACATGATGTCCGTCACCCGCGCCACCGCCTGGGTGACTTCGGCCATCGTCTTGCCCGCTTCGCCGGCGAGCGCCGAACCGTCGCGGATCTTCTCCACCGAGGTGGCAATCAGATCCTTGATCTCCTTGGCCGCGCTCGATGAGCGCTGCGCCAGACTTCTGACTTCGCTCGCCACTACCGCGAAACCGCGGCCTTGCTCACCGGCGCGCGCAGCCTCGACGGCCGCGTTGAGGGCCAGAATGTTCGTCTAAAATGCAATACCTTCGATGATGCCCGTGATGTCCGCGATCTTGGTCGAGCTATCGCTGATGTCGTGCATCGTGTTCACCACCTGGCCGACCACCTCGCTGCCTTTCTGCGCGACCGACGACGCGTTCGTGGCCAGCATGCTGCCTTGCTGCGCGTTGTCGGCGTTCTGCTTCACGGTCGAGGTGAGTTCCTCCATGCTCGACGCCGTTTCCTGCAGCGAGGCCGCTTGCTGCTCGGTGCGCTGGCTCAGATCCATGTTGCCCGCGGCGATCTCGCGCGCCGCGCCGGCGATGCTCGTGCTGCTGTCGCGCACGCGTCCGACGATCGCCGTCAGCCGTTCGTTCATCTCGCGCAGGGCGCCGAGCAGCTTGCTGGTTTCGTCGTTGCCGTCGACCACGATGCGCGTGCGCAGATCGCCTTTCAACACGGTGCGCGCGACGTCGATCGCCTGGCGCAGCGGTCCGGTCACCGCGCGCGTGATCAGCACGCATGCGCCGATCGCGAGCGCCACCGCGATCAGGCTGATCGCAATCAGCAGATTGCGCTGGTTCTCGTAGTGCGCCGCGTAGTCGTTGATCATCTGTTCCTGACGCGTATGCGTGTAGTCGGCATACGCGTTGGTCGCGCGAATCAGCGCGGCGAGCAACGGCCGGCATTGATCGTCCATCTTGACGATCGCTTCGTCGCGCTTGTTGGTCAGCGCGAGATTGACGATGTCGGTGGCGACCGGTCCATACAAAGCCTCCACCCGATTGATCTCGGCCACGAGACTGCGCGCTTTTTCCGATGTGTCGGTAGCGGTCGCGATCATATCGTTGAGTTTCTTCAAATCGGATTGCACGTCTTCGTGCGCGCGCAGCACATCGGCTTTCTCTATTTCGAAGTCCTGCGGCTTGGTCACGAGCACGAGATTACGCGCGGCGATCGCCCGGCGGTCGACCGCGGTTCGCACCTGCACCGCCATGTCCGCGCGTGCAGTAATGCCGTGCACGAAGCTGGAAAAACCATCGGTTGAGTCGCTGAGCGCTTTCAGGGAAAGCCCGGAAACCGCGACGACGATAAGAGACAGCATGCCGAAACCGGCAATGAGTTTTGCTTTGATGGTGAGGTGCTTCAGTGTCACGATTTTTTTCTCCAATAACGAAACGTAGATGCGTTCGCAATGGACTCTCAGGTCCGGGCATGGGAGCGTCTGTGTGACCGCCGTACATCGTGGCGGCCTCGCGCGGTCTATCCCTTCGATGTCTTTCGTCGATGCGGGAGCGAAGCGCATCGGCGTAAGACCCAAAATAGGTATCCCATTTATCGGATATCGGTTCGCACACTCGAGTACTGAAGGCAAAATCGGGTATATCTCTACAAGGCTTGCACGCAATGACCGAGGAAAGTGGAATTTCTGGGCAAATGAATATTTTTGAGCGCGTGATGAAACATTGCATCGAGCGAGAGGGTGGAACAACCGCTTGAAACAGGTCGCCGTTCCCCATCGTTCTCCATGCCGGCGGACGCCCGCCACGGCGCTGAGAAAGCGGTGCTCGAGACAGCCGACATCCGCGTTTCGACCCGGTCAGCATCCCGGTCCGCGCTCGATGCACACCGGCTGAGCACGGGCGAGCGGTGCCGCGCTCGCCCGGCCCGGCAAAAACCCGTCTGTTCGATGGTTCGGCGCGGCGCATCGTCTGGTACGCTACCGCTTCACGGTACGCGCCGCTCCGGACGCGGCCCTCTTCTTCACGCGCGTAGGCCAGCGCATGCTCGAACGAAAAGCCCATGGTGACGCGCCGACCGAACATCGTGATTGCAATCAGTATCGTGCTGGCCAGTGCGATTCTTGCGATCGCCGTGTGGGTGCTGGCACAGATGCGCGACGACGCATTGCGGCGCGCCCAGGATTCGGTCTTCAACGTGTCGCTGCTGGTCGAGCGCGACGTGTCGCGCAATCTGGAGATTTACGATCTCTCGCTGCGCGCGGTGATCGACGGTCTGAAACAGCCCGGCGTACTGGAGCTGGATCCGGCCATCCGCCAGATGGTGTTGTTCGACGGCTCGGCGAGCGCCAAAGACATGGGCTCGATCCTCGTGACCGACGAAGCCGGCAACATCAGGTTCGACTCACAAGCCACGCCGCCACGCCGCGTCAATCTCGCCGACCGCGATTACTTCAAGGTGCAGCGGGACTCGCCCAACGTCGGTCTGTACATCAGCCACCCGTTCATGCCCAAGGTCAGCGGCAAGGACATCAGCATCGCGATGAGCCGGCGCATCACGCGGCCGGACGGCGGTTTCGGCGGCGTGGTGGTCGGCACCATGCGCCTCACTTATTTCCGCAGGCTGTTCGACGGCATGCATCTCGGCGCCGGTGGTTCGATGGCACTGATGCTGAGCGACGGCACGATGCTGATGCGGCGTCCGTTCGATCCGAAAATCATCGGGATCAATCTGACCGGCACCGCCAACTACTCGCGCTTCACCCAGCAGCCGAGCGGGGACTTCTTCGGCACGGCGGCGATCGACGGCGTCGAGCGCTGGTACGCGTTCCGGCATATCGACATGTATCCGCTGATCCTCGACGTTGCGCTGTCCACGCACGATATCTACGTGGAATGGCGGCACCGCGCGTGGATCATCGGCTCGCTGATCGCCGCGCTCGACCTCACGATCATCGCGCTGGCGATTCAGTTCTCGCACCAGTTGCGGCATCGCCGCGCAGCCGAAGAAGAGTTGCGCGTGCTGGCGCGCACCGACGGGCTGACCGGCCTGAACAATCGCCGCACTTTCGAGGAACACGCGGAAGATGAGTGGCGTCGTGCGCAGCGCAACGCGTGGCCACTGTCGATGCTGCTGATCGATGTCGACAGTTTCAAAGGCTTTAACGACCTATACGGTCATTCCGCGGGCGACGATGCGCTCACGGCCGTGGCCCGCTGCATCGCGCAGAGCGTGCGGCGTCCGGGCGATACGGCGGCGCGCTATGGCGGCGAAGAGTTCGCCGTGCTGCTGCCGGACACCGACGAAACCGGCGCAGCTTTCATCGCCGAGAAGATTCGCGCGGCGGTCCAGGCGCTTCAGCTTCGCCACGTGGCGAGCTCGCACCATGTGCTGACCGTGAGCATCGGTATCGCCACCACGCGAGGCCAGGCATTCGCAACGAGCCGCGCCCTCCTGAACGCCGCCGACGACGCGCTATACGAAGCCAAAGATGCGGGCCGCAATCGCGTGCTGTGCTATCGCACCGTGACGCACAGTTCGCCCTTGGGCGGCGCCGCGGTGACACCCCGCACCGAAACGCGCAACTCCGTCTGAGAGACGTGACATAAATTTACCCGGGTAATATCTTGTATTTGAATTTAACCCGGATATAATTCGACAAATTCTTCATTTGGAGTTTGTCATGACCGTTCATCTGCACACCTGCACCGCGTTCGAAGGCCATCGCCGCATCGCCTCCGGCGCTTTGCCCGACGTGGCGCTAGCGGTGAGAGAAGTGCTGGCGCGCGGCGAACAGGCGCCGGTTCTGGTCTTCGACGACGTCACCAGCCGGCCCATCGAATTCGATCTGCGCGGCACGCCCGACGAGGTCGTCGCGCGGTTAGCGAGCCAAGATGACGGCGCCCAAACCGCTCACGCCGCCGACGACGCCACAGCGGACACGCCACGCGGCCGTGGCCGGCCCAAGCTCGGTGTGGTGGCGAGAGAAATCACGCTGTTGCCGCGTCATTGGGATTGGCTTAATGGACAGTCGGGCGGCGCGTCGGTCGCTCTGCGCAAACTGGTCGACGCGGCGCGCGTGGCCGGCGAGAACAAGGACCGTCAGCGCGCGGCGCAGGAAGCCGTGTATCGCTTCATGACCGCGCTGGCCGGCAATCTGCCGCGCTATGAAGATGCGACCCGCGCGCTTTACGCCGACGACCGTCCGCGTTTCGACGAGATCGTCGCGGCATGGCCGCAGGAGGTGCGCGATTACACCTTGCGACTCGCGAACACCGCTTTCGCGACGCACGCGTAAAAACAAGCAACTCGCAGCGCCGTTGCAAGCGGCGCGAGCACCGAATCGCACAGACAAAAAAAACCGCTCGCGCCGGGGAAGCGCGAGCGGAAAGTCGGAGAGTTACAACAACATCGCATGCGCCCACTCATGGGGGTCGACGCAGCAGAGCGAGTCTAAGAGCTTGCACTCACTCCTATACATCAGACGAATCCCAAACTTGTCTCCGATAGTCATGCCCGCATGGCGTCCCGCGCGCAGGTCCGGTGCGCTAAGCATTGCTTACAACATCCTCTCCCGGTTATTCCTGATATTTCCCTCATCAAGTCCCTGTGATGGCCGCCGTAAATGAGGTGGGAGCTTCGCCACGTATCCGACAGATCGCGAAATGTTCGCGACGGCGTGGCGGCGCGAGCGTCCCGTCGTGACTCATGAAGGATGGTGAAATGAAGTGGTTCGACCGCATGCCCGTGTTCAGGAAACTGCTGCTGGCGTTTGCCGTGGTGATTGGTTTTTGCGTGGTGATCGGCGCGACGTCGCTGAGTACGCTGTCGTCCATGCACGGCATTACCGACGCCATCTGCGATAAACACATGGACGGCCTGTACTGGATGGAAGAGGCGAACCGTCACAAGATCGATTCCGATCTGGCCGCCGCGAATCTCGGCTACGCCGCCGACGACGCCGGCCGTCAAAAGTTGAAGGACAGCATTGTCGGCTCGCTCAAGGAGATGCACGCGGCCTACGACCAGTATCGCGCGACGATCGAAACGGGCAAGGGTCAGGAGATGTTCGACAACGTGCTGCGCAAGTCGGCGGTGTGGGAAAGCATCGTGCATCAGCAGATCGGCCTCGAGCCGATTCCGGCGGGCGTCGACAACAACGAACTCGTGCGTCGCGCGATTGCGTCGAGCGAGGCGCTGCGCGATCGCATCACCGCGCTGATCGACTATCGCCGTCAGCAAGCCAACGACGCGCAAGCGGAAGCGTCCACCGACTATCAGCACATGCGCATCGTCATGAGCGCGCTGGTGCTGGGCGCGATCGTCGCGGGCATGTTGCTCGCCATGGTGATCGCACGTCGTCTGGCCGGGCAGCTCGGCGGCGAACCGGATTACGCGATGCAGATCGCCAACCGCATCGCGGACGGCGACTTGAGCGTGCGCGTCGAAACCCGCGCCGGCGACTCACACAGCTTGTTGTTCGCGTTGCGCAACATGCGCGAACGGCTGGCCGGCATCGTGTCGGGCATCAGCGAGTCGAGCGAATCGATTTTGATGGCGTCGGGCGAAATCGCGCAGGGCAATACCGATCTGTCGCAGCGCACCGAAGAGCAGGCCGCGGCGCTGCAGGAAACCGCGTCGAGCATGCAGGAGCTGACGTCGACGGTGAAGATGAACGCCGAGAACGCACAGCGGGCGGGTGGCGTGGCGCACGGCGCGTCGGAAGTCGCGGCGCGCGGCAGCCACCTCGTCGGCGACGTGGTCGAAACGATGCGCGAATTGGCGGCCGGCTCGAAGCGCATGACGGACATCATCGCGGTGATCGAAGGGATCGCGTTCCAGACCAACATCCTCGCGCTGAACGCGGCGGTGGAAGCAGCGCGTGCCGGCGAACAAGGACGCGGCTTCGCGGTCGTGGCCGGCGAAGTGCGCTCGCTCGCGCAGCGCAGCGCGGTGTCGGCGAAGGAGATCAAGGAGTTGATCGAAAGCTCGACCGCACGCGTAGGCAGCGGTGCTGAACTCGCCGAGCGGGCCGGGCAGACCATGGCCGAAGTCACGCATGCGGTGAAACGGGTGACCGACATCATGGGCGAGATTTCGTCGGCGTCGCAGGAGCAAAGTACCGGCATCGAAGAGGTCAATCGCGCTGTCGCGCAGATGGACGATGTGACCCAGCAGAACGCGGCGTTGGTCGAGCAGGCGGCGGCCGCGGCGGCGTCGATGGCGGATCAGGCGAGGCAGCTGCAGGCGGCCGTGACGGTGTTTTCGCTGAAAGCGCGGCACGGCTGAGGGCGCCGATGACGGTAACATCGCGCTGGATCGCGCGCGCCGCTGCATGCAACATGGCTGCCCAGCGTCGTTAGAGAGCCTCGACTCCGGTGTTGCGAGCAATGCGGCTACGCGGCCCGGCGGCACCGACAACAAACCACGGTCCTCACCGCCGCAAGCAACGCGGACAGCGCCACGCCATACCGCGGCATTCATCCATGCCTCGCCGCGCATTTCCCCGAGCTTGCCAGGCCCAAGGGCACTCCGTACACTCGCGCCTAATTCCTGGGCGGCGCTTTGTTCCGGCGCCGCGCCACCATACATAGCGCCGAACAGAGGAGAACCCCCGCCATGGCCGATTCCTACTTCCCCCGCTGGCGCGCGCAGTCCGCGGCCGCCGAGGGCCGCATCGTCGGTACCGACGAGCGGCTCGCGTGGCCGCAGATGTTTGCGATGGGCGTGCAACACGTCGTCGCGATGTTCGGCTCGACGGTGCTCGCGCCGTTGCTGATGGGCTTCGATCCGAACCTGTGCATCTTCATGTCGGGCATCGGCACGCTGTTGTTCTTCGTGCTGGTGGGCGGCCGCGTGCCAAGCTATCTCGGTTCGAGCTTCGCGTTCATCGGTCTCGTGATCGCCGTCACGGGTTATGGTGGGCACGGCCCGAACCTGAACATTCCGGTCGCGCTGGGCGGGATCATCGCGTGCGGCGTGGTGTACGCGATTATTGGCCTGATCGTGTCAGCGGTCGGCACCAAATGGATCGAGACGCTGATGCCGCCGGTGGTGACGGGCGCGATCGTCTGCGTGATCGGTTTGAATCTGGCGCCGATCGCGGTGCATGGTGTGAGCGGCAGCAACTTCGATTCGTGGATGGCGCTCGTCACCGTGCTGTGCGTGGGCGCGGTCGCGGTGTTCGCGCGCGGCATGCTGCAGCGTCTGCTGATTCTGGTCGGCCTGCTGATGGCGTATGTGATCTACGCGATCGTCACGAACGGTCTCGGCATGGGTAAGCCGATCGATTTCGCCATTGTCGCGAACGCCGCGTGGTTCGGCATGCCGCACTTCACGGCGCCGGTGTTCAACATGCAGGCAATGACCCTGCTCGCGCCGATCGCGGTAATTCTGGTGGCGGAGAACCTCGGGCATATCAAGGCAGTGAGCGCGATGACGGGCCAGAATCTGGACCGCTACGTCGGCCGTGCATTTCTCGGCGACGGACTCGCGACGATCGTTTCCGGCTTTGCCGGCGGCACGGGTGTCACAACGTATGCCGAAAATATCGGCGTGATGGCCGTCACCAAGATCTATTCGACGCTGGTCTTCGTGATCGCTGCGTTGATCGCACCGGTGCTCGGTTTTTCGCCGAAGTTCGGCGCGGTGATCCAGACCATTCCGGGGCCGGTGCTGGGCGGCGTGTCGATCGTCGTGTTCGGGCTGATCGCCGTGACCGGTGCGCGCATCTGGGTCGTGAACAAGGTGGACTTCTCCGACAACCGCAATCTGATCGTGGCCGCGGTCACGCTCGTGCTCGGCGCTGGCGATTTCTCGTTGAAGCTCGGCGGTTTCGGTCTCGGTGGTATCGGCACCGCGACGTTCGGCGCGATCATTCTCTATGCGCTCCTGAGAAGGAAGCCGGCGCAAGGTCCAGTGGCGTGATTTTTCTCGCGCGCTGAACCCACTTGTCTTTGTGAGTTCGTCGGCGGCGCAGGCTTCTTCTTTCGCATGTTGTCTTGATCGAAGAAAAGGCCGTTGCCGCCGCCGGCATCGCAACTACACGGCGCGAGCGCATGTTACTTTCTCCGCGCCGTTAGCGCAGTCTCCGACAAATCCACTTCCCGCATCAGCTTGTTCAACGTCTCGTCGTTGATCTCCTGACTGCTGCGCAGTTCCAGCAGCGTCTTGCGCTCGGCTCTCATGGCGGCAAGCTTCATCCTGAACTCCAGCGCGTCGGCACGGCGCGCCAGCTCGCGCGGTTCGCGTTCTTCATTGAGCGTGGCGAGGCGGCGCCGATAGAGGTCCATCACCCGCGCGGTGACGTCCGCCGCATACGCCGAAGCTGACTCGTCGAGATTCGAGCACTCCCTGTCGTGCACCTCGTCGACGGCGCGAATCGCGGCTTGCGCGGCCATGGTCCGGGCGAGCGCTTCTTCGGCGGCATGCGGATCCTTGCCGCGGCGCCAGCCGCTCAGCAACAGTGGTAACCCAACCACCGCCACGATCAGCGAGACCAGAATCACGCCGCATGCGATGAAGATCGCGAGATCGCGGCCCGGCAACGCGGCGCCACCCGGCAACACCTCCGGCAACGACAACACGCCCGCGAGCGTCACGGCCCCGCGCACGCCGGCCACCGTCGTCACCGCAGCAGTGCGCAAACCCGGAACGGCGTTCGCCACGCCTTGTTTCGCGGCGCTGCGGCTTGCGAAATAGCGCAGCAGCCACACCCACACGAAGCGCATCGCGTACAGGGCGCCCGCCACTGCGGCGATGTAGCCGATCAGCCGCCAGACCTGCGCGTTACTGGTCTCGTGCGCGTCGAGCAGGGCCCGGCCGAGAATGTGCGGAAACTGCAGCCCCAGCAGAATGAACACCATGCCGTTGAAGACGAACTCGATCATGGTCCACGTGCTGCTGGCGCGCACTCGCGATGACGCCGGCCCGGCGGTCACAATGGTCGTGTAGTTCATCATCATGCCGGCGGCGACCGCGGCGAGAATGCCCGACAACTCGAAACGCTCGGCGACCAGATAGGCGGCGAACGGAATTAGCAGAGTCATCACGACGCCGGGCGCCGGATCGCCTTCTTCGGTGAGATTCAGAAAGTGGGCGGACACGTAGCCGAACAGCCAGCTCACCGCCGCACCCGTCGCGAGGCCGCCAACGGCGATGATCACGAAACTGATCGACGCGTCGCGCAACGAAAACACGCCGGTCAGCGCCGCGGCAATCGCGAACTTCAACGCGACCAGTCCCGAAGCGTCGTTCATCAACGCCTCGCCTTCGAGGATGTGCATCAGCCGCCCCGGAATCTTGCCTTTGCCGGCGATGCCGGACAGCGCCACCGCATCGGTCGGCGACAACACCGCGGCCAGCGCGAACGCGACCGGCAGCGAGATCGACGGCACCAACGCGTGCACGAAGTAACCGACCACCAGCACTGTCATGAAGACGAGGCCGAGCGCGAGCATCAGGATCGAGCGGCGCGCCATGAAGAACTCGCGCTTCGGAATGCGCCAACCGTCCGCGAACAGCAGCGGCGGAATGAACAGCATCATGAAAATGTCCGGATCGAAGGTGACGTGCAAGCCGAGCCTCGGCCACGCGAGGATTGCGCCGATCGCGATCTGCACGAGCGGCAGCGGCAACGTGATCGGCAGGATGCGGGTGAGGACGCCCGACGCGGCGACGGCGAGCAAAAGAATCAATACGGTAAAGACAATGTCCATCGGTCTATTTCTGCGGATATAACGGTATGACTTCGGTGATCTTCGGCGAACGGCCACGCGATGCTGACGAAGCGTAAGGCCGCAGTTTAGCCCGATGAAGCGTGACGTATCGCTCCGGGCGACATGCGGCCCTGTCAGCGAGATGAACCCGTGGTCGCTACGGCGCGGCGCACCTTAACGGTGCGCGCCGCGCCCACGCGCGGCGCATGCTCCCTTACACGGGTCAATCTTTCGGACAAATTTCATCGGAATGTGCGTCAGCGTGCGCATGGAGCTTGCTTAAGGTATATCGATGACGCACATTTGAGAAACGGCGCCGAGGTTGTTCGCTTCCGCGTTCGGACCGGCCCGGCTCTCGCGTGAGAGGACTTGCATGACGATTGCGCAACAGGAAAGGACGGCCAGCGCGCCACATGGCTTCGGTGTCGAGATGACGTCGGGGCTCGAACGTTTTACGGTGCAGCACGGCGAACTCACGCTGAGCAGCGTGTTTCAACCGATCTTCAGCCTGTCGCATATGCGGGCGGTCGGTTACGAAGGGCTGCTGCGTGCGCACGACGCGCTCGACCGGCCCGTGTCGCCGCTCGACGTATTCGGAGAGGCCGCGCGCCTCGGCGATGTGCTGCAGGTCGACAGGCTGGCCCAGACACTGCACCTGGAGAATTTCAAGGTACTCGGCGCGGAGCGCGAGTGGTTGTTCCTGAACGTGCATCCGGGCGCGCTCACCGATCCGTATCTCGCCGCCGCGTTGCTGGCCACACTCAAGCGGCTCGATCTGCCGCCGCGGCGCATCGTGCTCGAAGTGCTGGAGCATCGTGCTGAAGACCTGGAGCGTCTCGCCGACGCCGTGCGCCAGTTCCGCGAGCGCGGCTTCCTGATCGCACTCGACGATTTCGGCGCGGGCCACTCGAACGTCGAACGGATCTGGCAATTGAATCCCGACATCGTCAAGCTCGACCGCATCATGCTCTCGCACGCCGCGCATCGCGCCGACATGGCGACGATCCTGCCGGGCCTCGTGGCGCTGCTGCACGAAGCGGGCAAGCTGGTGCTGGTCGAAGGCGTGGAAACGGAGCATGAAGCGCAGATGGCGCTCTCCTGCAACGCGGACTTCGTGCAGGGCTTTTTCTTCGGCCGTCCCAACCCGGGCGCGGCCGATGCGTTGCACGCGACCACATGCATCAGCGAACTCACCGAGCGTTATCGCGATCAGGCCGACGCGCGTGAGCGCCGCAACGCCAGCCGGCTCGCGCCGTACTTGCGTGCTTTCGAGCGGGCGGCCGAGCGGCTCGGTGCCGGCGAACCGCTCGAAGAAGTGTGCTGGAATTTTCTCGCGCTCGATCATGCCGCGCGCTGTTTCCTGCTCGACGCGAAGGGCAAGCAGGCGGGCCGCAACGTCGTGCTGCGCGCCGATCGGGCGGCGCATGAAACGCGCTTTCTGCCGCTTGCCGACGCGCAAGGCGCGAACTGGCTGCGTCGTCCGTATTTCCGCGATGCGATCAATGCGCCGGAGCGCGTGCATGTGACGCGGCCGTATCTGTCGATCAACGAGGCGTTGCCGTGCGTGACGCTTTCGGTGGCGACGCGCGTCGGCGAGCAGACCTGCGTGTTGTGCGGCGATATCGACTGGATGGATGAGTAGCGGTTCTGACATCATGTCGTTTTTAACGACACTCAGCCGCGCTTATGTCCGTCCTCCTTGAAGTCATTGCAACGACCGTTGCGGACGCGCGCCTGGCCGCGCAAGCCGGCGCCGACCGTCTCGAACTTGTCACCGCGATGGGCGAGGGCGGCCTGACGCCGAGCCTCGGACTGATCGAAGCGGTGGTGGCGGCGGTCGAGATTCCGGTGAACGTGATCGTACGGCCGCATAGCCGCTCGTTCGCGTACGACGCCGACGACTACGCAGTGATGCTGCGCGACGTGCGCGCGGTGAAAGCTGCGGGCGCGAATGGCATTGTGATCGGCATGCTGGACGCAGCGGGAGAGATCGACCGCGAAGGCCTCGCACGTGCGATCGATGCAGCGGATGGACTGGCTGTCACCTTCCATCGCGCGTTCGACGAAGCGCGGGATTTGCACCGCTCATTGGATGTGCTGCTTGGTTTTGACGCGGTGACGAATGTGTTGACCTCGGGTGGACAACCTTCCGTGCTGCACGCGGAAGACATGATTCGCGAGCTGGTCCAGCAGGCGGCCGGTTCGCATTGCACCGTGTTGGCTGGAGCCGGTTTGACGGTCGATGCAATTGCCGGCTTCGTGAGCAGAACACAAGTTGAAGCTGTGCATTTTGGCTCGGGCGTGCGCGTGAACAGCAACGGTCTCGCGCCGGTCGATTCAGACAAAGTTGCAGCGGTCCGCGCACTGTTGACGAGCGCATGACTCAATAGCTAAAACAACGAAGCAAAGAAAAATGCCGCTTCGAGATCGCTCTCGAAGCGGCATTTTATTTGCCTGCATCTACGTGACCCTAACCTACTTCGCCACGACCACCGGAATCCCGCGCAACTGCCCCGCGCCCTTTATCTCTTCCAGCGATTTCCGCACCGACTCACCCGTCGCCGCTTCGATCTGCAAACGTGCGGCGAGATCGCGCTCACCCCGCTTCACACCCGCCAGATTCGCAAGTTTCACGTGACCATAACCGCGCACGCGAGCATGCAGGTCAGCCAGTTTCGCCACGTCTTCCAGATTGCCGGCATCGAGCCTGACAAGCGCACGCTGCAACGTGGTTTCATAATCGCCCGCGAGTTCGCGTTCCATCTTGCGTTCCAGCGTGCGGCCGAACGGATCGAGCATCGTGCCGCGCAGGCTTCTGAATTTGGCCAGCGTGCCGAGCACCGGCCACATCCATTGTCCGAAGGTTTTCTTCACCGGATTCTTGCCGGGCTCAGGACGCGTGAGCGTCGGCGGCGCGAGATTGAACTTGATGCCGAAGTCCTTGCCGGCCACGCCTTCAAATTGCGCTTCCAGTGCTTCGCGGAATGCGGCATCCGTATGCAGGCGCGCCACTTCGTATTCGTCCTTCACCGCGAGCAAGCGGTAAAACGTGGTCGCAACCGCGCGCGTCACGCGCTCGCTCTTCGCATCCACCGCGGTTTCCGCACGACGTGCCGCATCGACTAGCGCGCGATAGCGCTTCACATAGCTCGCGCCGCCGTATGTCTGCAGACGTCCTTCGCGATGCGCGATCAGTTCGTCGAGCGTATCGACGCGCGCGCTCTGCTTCGCGAGATGCCGCGCTTGCCACAGTGCTTCGAGCGCGGCCGGATCTTCGGCAGCGAGGCGGCCGATCGAAAACGCCAACTGATTCATCTGCACCGCGACGTTGTTCAATTCGATCGCGCGCATCATCGCGCCGAACGACACGGGCACCAGACCGAGTTGCCAGGCATAACCGAGCATCAGAATGTTCGCGCCGATGGTGTCGCCGAGGAATCGCGTGGCGAGCGCTTGCGCGTCGCACGTCGACATGCGCTCCGGGCCGGCAGCATGACGCATTTTGTCGAGCAGCGCGTCGGCGTGCAGCGTCGCGTCCGGATTCGTCACGAACGTGGCGTTCGGAATTGCGTGCGTGTTCACGACGATGCGCGTGCGGCCATGACGCACCGTTTGCAGCGCATCGGCGCTTGCACCGACTACCATATCGCACGCGAGCAGCACGTCGGCCTGTTGCGTGTCGATGCGCACCTGGTTGAGCCACTCGTCGCGCGCGGCGAAGCGCACGAACGACAGCACCGAGCCGCCCTTTTGCGCGAAGCCCATGAAGTCGAGCACCGACGCGCTCTTGCCTTCCAGATGCGCCGCCATGCTGATCAATGCGCCCACCGTCACGACGCCCGTGCCACCGACGCCCGTCACCAGAATGTCGTACGGCGCGGCGTCGAGATGCGTCGCTGGAATCGGCAGTGCTTCGACGCGTGCGGCCAGCGCTTGCGGATCGAACGCGGCGCCCGCGGCCTTCTTCAGCTTGCCGCCTTCCACCGTGACGAAGCTCGGGCAGAAGCCGTTCACGCACGAATAGTCTTTGTTGCACGACGATTGATCGATGCGGCGCTTGCGGCCCAATGCCGTTTCAACCGGTTCCACCGACAGGCAATTCGATTGCACGCCGCAATCGCCGCAGCCTTCGCAGACTTCCTCATTGATGAAGAGCCGCTTGTCCGGATCGGGGAATTCGCCTTTCTTCCGGCGCCGGCGTTTTTCTGCCGCACAGGTCTGGTCGTAGATCAGCACGGTCACGCCGTCGGTGTCGCGCAATTGGCGTTGCACGGTGTCCATCTCGCCGCGATGGTGAAACGTGGTGCCCTTCGGGAACTGGTCGTGATGGCCGTCGTATTTCTCCGGCTCGTCGCTGACCACGACGAAGCGCGACACGCCTTCGGCTTCTACCTGACGCGCGATCTGCGGCACCGAAATGCTGCCGTCCACCGGCTGTCCGCCCGTCATCGCGACGGCGTCGTTATAGAGAATCTTGTACGTGATGGTGGCTTTCGCGGCCACGGCCTGGCGGATCGCCAGAATCCCCGAATGGAAGTAGGTGCCGTCGCCGAGATTCTGGAACACGTGACGCGTTTTCGTGAACATCGAATGCGATGCCCAGTCCACGCCTTCACCGCCCATCTGGATGAGACCGGTCGTGTCGCGCTCCATCCACGACGCCATGAAGTGACAGCCGATGCCCGCATGCGCGATCGATCCTTCCGGCACTTTGGTCGAGGTGTTGTGCGGGCAACCCGAGCAGAAGTACGGCGTGCGCTTTACGCTGTCTGCGGCGTTAGAGAGAATTTGCGGCGCGACCAGATCGACCACGCGTTCGCGACGATCGAGCGCGGGCTTGTGCTTCGCGAGCCAGTTCGCGAACACCGGCAGAATGCGCGACGGCCGCAATTCGCCGAGCGACGACAGCAGCAGCGTGCCGTCTTCAGCGTTCTTGCCGATGACGATAGGCCGCGTGCCCTGCGTGCGGTTGTACAGATAGTCCTTGATCTGCTGTTCGATGACCGGGCCTTTCTCCTCGATCACCAGCACTTCGGACAGGCCGGAAACGAACGCGTCGATCCGCGTCATCTCCAGCGGAAACGACAGGCCGACCTTGTAGATCCGCACGCCGGCCGCTTCCAGGTCGGCGACCGTCAGATCGAGGCGGCGCAGCGTTTCCATCAGGTCCAGATGCGCCTTGCCGCAGGTCACGATCCCGACGTTCGCATGCGGACTCGGCGCAATCCATTTGTCGATGCTGTTCACGCGCGCGAAGTGGCGCACCGCGTCGAGCTTCGCGTGCATCCGCGATTCGATCGTCAGGCTCGGCAGATCGGGCCAGCGATTGTGCAGCCCGCCGGCGGGCGCTTCGAAATCCTGCGGCGCGGCCCAGTCGGTGCGCAGCGCGTCGAGATCGACCGTCGAGCCGGATTCGACCGTCTCGGAGATCGCCTTGTAACCGACCCACGCGCCCGAAAAGCGCGACAACTCCCAGCCGTACAAGCCGAACTCGAGCATGTCGGCGATGTTCGACGGATTCACCACCGGCATATGCCAGGCCATCATTGCGAAGTCGCTCTGATGCGGCATCGATGACGACACGCAGCCGTGGTCGTCACCCGCCACCACCAGCACACCGCCGTGCGGCGACGAGCCGTAGGCGTTGCCGTGCTTGAGCGCATCGCCGGCGCGATCCACGCCCGGGCCCTTGCCGTACCACATCGCGAACACGCCTTCGACGGTGCGCTCCGGGTCCGATTCCACGCGCTGAGTGCCAAGCACGGCAGTGCCGCCGAGCTCTTCGTTGATGGCGGGCAAAAAGCGGATATCACTCGCCGTGAGCAGTTTTTTCGCTTTCCACAACTGCTGGTCGACCATGCCGAGCGGCGAGCCGCGATAGCCGCTGATGAAGCCGGCGGTATTCATGCAGCGCGCCTTATCGGCGGCGCGCTGCATGAGCACGAGACGCACCAGCGCCTGCGTGCCGGTCAGGAAAATCCGGCCGCGCGTCGCGGTGAGATTGTCGGAAAGCTTGTAATCGGCCAGTGCGGGCGTGCCGTCGATGGGCAGGCGAGCGGTCATGGGTGAGTCTCCGTTTTATTGCATCCGCGCGCGGTGGTGGGGACACGAAGGTGGCGCAGCGAAAGAGACTCTATTTTTTAGCGCCAATGAGAGAGAATTTTTTCTACTTTGGCCGGGCGGTCGCAAATAGGCGCGAAGACCCGCGCGTTTTAATGAAGTTTTGAGATGGATCTGCTGCGCGGTGTCTGCATTCGGGTAAGCCCTGGTGCGTTTCGAGGGCCAATCGGGAAGAGCGCCGCGCGCGCGAGAGAAGTGCAGTACGCCACGATTCGGCTTACGGCGCCGGCGCTGCCGACCTGACGGCGGAAATGGGCGCCTCGTTGAGCGGCTCGATTTCGTCGAAGCGCGCGTAATCGATATGGCTCACGCCGTCCTGCTCGGTCATGATGTCCGCGAAACGGTGGTGCCAGTAGATCTGTTCGCACGGCCACGTGTGACGCGCCTGCATGGTTTGCGATGTCGATTCGTCGACGCCTTCCAGCGTCAGAATCAGCATCGTGTCGCGGCGCTTGAGCGTTTCAGCGGTTTCGCCGAACAGCGGACTGTTTTCATCGACAATGTGCATCAGCGTCCAGCCCAGTTTGAACACCGGGTGTTGATCCCGCACGAGAGTCAGGTCGTAAAGTTTACGCAGCGTATAGCCTTCGGCCGTGGTCTCCTGGCGCATGATGCGCAGGTTGGCGCGCGCCTCGGCGATCACGTTTTGACGGGCATTGGCCGCGCGCACCATTAGCGTCATGCGACCGTCGAGCGGCCGGATCACCGCGTAGCGTGTGAACATGATCTTGGCGTGCGGCCGCGAGAAACGTGCAAAGATCAGCCCTGTCGCCAACGCGATGCCGGACATGCCGACGAAAATTTCCAGCGTGGCGACCCAGTGCGCGTAGACGGTTTGCGGATGCATGTCGCCGTATCCGACCGTCGCGAGCGTTTCGACGCTGAAGAAAAACGCGCCGCCGAAACCTGCGGGAAACTGATTGGCGATCGGCGCGTTGCCGAGCATATAGAGCGTGGCGAATGTCGTGTTGAGCAGCACGAACAGGACGGCGAGCGAAGCGAAGAACGTCGGCCAGCGCACCACCAGAGCGCGGTGGTAGAGATCCTGCCAGAGCGGCGTCGGCATGCCATGCGCGATGATCACGCGATCGTCCAGACGCAACTCCCGGCTGCCGCGTGGGCGGCGCGCCGACGCGCGCGCTTCGGCGTCGCCGAAGCCGGAAGGACGGTCTGACGGTTCAGTCGCCATCGCAGGCTCGAGGAAATGAAAACGGCCAAAGCGTAGCACGACGCTTTGGTCACGGACGGTGATTTTCGGCGTGGCGCACGGGCGCGTAAAAGTGCGGCAAAGCGGGCGCGGTGGGGTGCGCGGCTTGCTCGCTAGAACGCTACATGCGCCGGCGGCCGAAGCGCGGAGGGCTCGCCGCGGACTGTGCTTCATACAAGCCACGTTTAACCGCGCCATCGTGCCAACAGCGCGCACTGAAAACACTTACCCAATCACACACACGCGGCACTGCGTTCGCGCGCTTCAAACTTACGGAAACGCTCGCGGCTTGGGAATGCCCGCGCCGTGTTCGATATCGTCGACGGCTTGCTGATGAGCCGCCGCGACTGCTTCCGTTTCGTCGCCGTAGCCGTTGTCGCCGCCTACCGTCGTCCAGGATTTGACGGCTTTCTCGCGATGGCGGATCTCATATTCAGCGTCCCAGCGGGCACCGTTGAGTTCGAGCGGGCGGACGTGAATCGAATACACGCCGTAGAGAAAGAGCTGTTCAGCCATGACCGCCTCCGGCCGGTTGGTTCAGGATGGCGCAGCGCGAATACAAACGAAAACGCGAAAGACGCGGCGCCGGTTGCTGCCTAAAGTTCGATTTCTCCCAGGATGCGATGAGCAAGCGCCTTGGCTTCCTCGAGCGCTTCTTCCGGCGTCGACGAAGTGGCTTCGACTTCGTAGAGCGTGGTTTCCTGATCGGCGGTGGCGTCGCCTTCGTCGCGCGAGAGGGTGACCACGCCCTGCCAGGTGTCTTTTTCTACTTCTCTTGTCGAGGCAGTGGCCGTGTAGATGCCTTTGGTGTAGGTGATGTCGTCCATGGCGTCTCTCCGTCTTCCGAAGGTTTCGGTTTTTTCATCCTAGCACGATGATGGAGCTTCCGTTCTCCGTCCGACGGCGCTCCATCCAGCGACAATGCGCGCCGCACAAGGCAACAGAATTACAGCAGCGCGACCACCTCATCGAGCGACGGCGCGTGCGCGCCGGCATGCCGGCAAGCGGCCGCGCCAGCGGCCAGCGCGAACGCAAGGTGCTCCGGCCAAGCCCGCTGCGGCGCGGTCATCAGGCTGAACAGCAAGCCGCCGATCGATGCATCGCCCGCGCCGACCGTATCGACCACCTCGACACGCGGCGGCCGCGCCTGCGTCACCATGGCGCCGTCGATCAGCACGGCGGTCTCCGGTCCGCGCGTCACCAGCACGGTGGCGGCCGGATTCATGGCTCGCAACTGTGCGAGCGCGCCGGCTTCGTCGTCGGTCTTGAAGATCAGGCGCAAGTCTTCGTCCGACACCTTGATCAGATCGGCGAGCGCGGCCATTTTTCGCAACGTGGGTTCGTAGCCGTGCTCCATCAGATTCCGGTAGTTCGGATCGAAGCTGATCTTCACGCCTTGCGAACGCAGCTCGGCCGCGAGCGTGGCGAGCGTGTTGCCGATTGGCTGCCGCACGAGGCTGATGCAACCGAAATGCGCCCATTTCACCTGACCCATCCAGCCCGCCGGCAGTTGTGCCGGATCGAAGGCCAGATCGGCACTGTTCTCGCCCATGAAGAAGTACGCGGGCGGATGCGTCTGATGGACGATCGCCAGCAAGGGCGGCCGCTCCACGCGCTGCATGAAGCGCATGTCGAGCCCGGCCGCGACGCTTGCGTTCCACAACTCATCGGAGAAGTTATCGACGCCTAACGACCCTGCGCACGCGGTCGGCAGACCGAGCCGCGCGACGCAGCGCGCCACGTTCCAGCCGGCGCCGCCAGGACGCGAGAGCCATTGTGACGCGCCTGTGCGGACGAGATCGGTGAGGATGTCGCCGGCCGAGACGAAGAAGGGAAATTCGTGGTTCGCGTTCTGATTGCTCATTTTGTTTGCTCCGCGGATTCGGGCGCAGCGGCCGCCCCGTCGGGCAGCGCGTGGGCCAGTACTTCGTAGCACGCGCCCATGGTGTGATAGTCGGTCTTGCCGGCCGGACTTTTTTCGTCGCTGTATTTGCGGTTGTCGCAGGTGAGGATGCGATACCACGCGCCATACTTGTGATCGACGAAATGCGCCCAGCTATAGCGCCAGATCTCGTCGTACCAGTCCCAGAAGCGTTCGTTGCCGGTGCGCTTGCCGAGCAGCGCGGCGGTCGCGAAGGTTTCCGCCTGGACCCAGAAATACTTGTCGTGGTCGCACACGGTGCCGTCGGGGCCGAAACCGTAGTAAAGGCCGCCGTGGTCTTCGTCCCACGCGTGCGTCATGGCGGCGTCGAACAGTTCAATGGCGCGCGGCAGCAGCCACGGCAATGGACGGAAGCGCTCGAGAATCAGCAGCAGTTTCGCCCATTCGGTTTGATGCCCAGGCTGGAAGCCCCACGGGCGGAAGATGTTCGAGCTGTCTTCCTCGTTGTAGTGCCAGTCGACCGACCAGTCCGCGTGAAAGTGCTCCCACACGAGACCCTGCGACAGCTTCGCCTGGCGCAGCGTGATATTCGACGCCACCCGCTCCGCGCGATCCAGATAGACGAGATGGTGGGTCGCTTCGTGCGCGGCGAGCAGCGCCTCGGTGGTGTGCATGTTCGCGTTCTGGCCACGGTACGAACTGACCCGCCAGTCGGGCGACGCTTCGTCGGCGTAGAGGCCCGCGGCGGCGTCCCAAAAGCGGTGTTCCATCAGCTCGAAGGTCGCTCCGATCATCGGCTTGGCTTCTTCGATGCCGGCCATCGCCGCATGCGAATAGGCGAGCAGGACGAAGGCGAGGCCGTAGCAATGGCGCGTCGCGTCGAGCGTGCGCTTCTTGCCGTCCTGCCACTCGATCTCCCAGTCGTAGCCTTCGTGCTGGGCGTCCCAATGCGCTTCGCGCAGGAATCGCAAGCCGTGGCGCGCGTATTCCAGATGCTGAGGGTCGCCGAACTGGCGAAACGCCATCGCGTAGTTGAAGACGTAGCGGCAGCTGCTCACCAGGTGCCGCGTGGTTTTGTCGTAGACCGAACCGTCGTCGCGGAAGAAATGGAAAAAGCCGCCGCTCGGGTCGAACACGTTCGGCGCGTAGAAACGCAGCGTGTCCTGCACATGCGAGAGCAGAAAGTCGCGCGAGCGGAAGCTCTCGACGGGCGGCGCCGCAACGGCGCCGTTAGCGGGGTGAAGCGGATCGGATTGCGTCATGGCATTTTCACCAAAGTACTGGCACGGGCAATGAGATGGACGGGCAAACGGACTTCCAGTTCGGCAGGTGCGTCTTCAAGCAGCAGCTCGACGCCGCGCCGGCCGAGCGCTTCCTTGTCGACCGAGATGGTCGACAGCGGCGGCGTGGCATGGGCGGCGGCCGGAATGTCGTCGAAACCGATGATGGCAATGTCCTCGGGCACGCGTAGTCCGCGTGCGAGGCACGCGCGCAGCGCGGCGAGCGCGGCGGCGTCGTTGTAGGCGAACACGGCGTCCGGGCGCGGACCCGGCGCGTCGAGCAATTGATGCATGGCGCGCGCTGCGCCGCTGTCGGGGTCGAGGCCGGCGTCGATCGTCACTTCGAGCGACGGGTCGAACAGCAAGCCCGCTTCGAAGAACGCGCGCCGGTAGCCGAGCGCGCGCTGCGCGATGCTGAAGTGCGCGAGCGAGCCGCCGATGAACGCCACGCGCTTGCGCTGCTGCTCGAACAGATGCCGCATGGCGAGCGTGGCGCCCGCGGCGTTGTCGAGATTCACCGAGCGCATGCCGGGCGCCCACAGGTCGATCAGCACGAGCGGGCGCTGCATGGCCACCAGCGTGGTCAGCGTTTCCGGCTCGACGAAACCGGCGATTGCCACCGCGTCCGGCGCATGCAGGCGCATCTGCTGGATCACGTCTTCGGTGGGACCGGCAGTCAGCACGGACGGCACGATACCGCGCTCGCGGCAGGCGTCTTCCACGCCGTGCAGCACGTGCGAGAAGAACGGACTGACGGCGAAATTATTGTGCTGACGGTGCAGCAGAAACGTGAGCCGGCGGATGCGCGGGCGCAACTGGGCAGCGTCATAGCCAAGCTTGCGCGCGGCTTCGACGACGCGCTCGCGGGTGGCCTCGGAAAGGCCGGGCTGGTTTTTCAGTGCGCGTGAGACGGTGCCGATCGACACGCTGGCCGCGCGGGCGACGTCGCGGATGGTTGTGGCCATCGAATCAGGGCCGCGCAAGGGCGGCCGCACGGTGTTTGGGTTCGGGCGATTGTATAGTAAAACCGCGCTAAAACTGCCCGAAAAACACTCGCTCGACACCCGGAAATACCCGTAGGTGTTGGAGTTGGCCCGGAATATGCTGTTTAGTAAAAATAGCTAAACAATGTCCGATGCGTGATCTGGATGCCGCTCTCACTCAAGCGAAACGTGAACGGCTTCGGCCTGTCCACGCAACAAGGCGACGCTTTCGTCGGCGTCGATCAGCACGAAACCGCTCGTTTCGTGCTTCGCACGGCGCTTGGCCAGCGCCGCTACGGAGGCAATCTCCTCGCTGCTATAGAGCGACGGGCCGTCGGCGGGTTCGACTCGCACGCAGCCGATCGCCATCGTCACGAAACCAAAGAAGGTCGGATTGCCGCGCCGGTCCTCACCGTGAATGCCGCCGGCGAGGCGATCGGCCGGCGCGTAGAAGCGTTGCGCGCCTTCGTTGAACACGTGGATCGCGCGCAGCACGCGCTCGCGCCAGTCGTCGCTCTGGAACAGGATCAGGAAGTCGTCGCCGCCTACGTGGCCGAGAAAGTCGCGGGTGGGGTCGCATACGTCGGCGAGGACGACGGCGGCGAATTTCAGGACTTCGTCGCCTTGCCAGTAGCCGTACTGGTCGTTGAACGGCTTGAAGTGGTTCAGGTCGACGTAGCACGCGTAGAAGCCGGCGTCGTTGCCGAGCAGGCGGGCAATGTGCGAACTGATCGGGATGTTGCCCGGCAGGAAGGTCAGCGGATTTGCGTAGCGCGCGGCTTCGATGCGCACCTCGGTCACCGCGCGCACGAGCTTCTCGCCTGTGCCGAGGCCGACGTACTTGCCGTTGTCGGTGATGACGAAGCCATCGGCGAGATAGCGCTGATCGTCGCTTCCGAGGAGCTTGGCCATCTGCTCCACGGTCATCGATTTCTCGATCACCACCGGCGATGCATTGGCGAAAAGCAGGCAAGGGCGCTTGCCGAATAGCTCACGGTGATACGGCAGCGCGTAGCGGTCCATGAAGCTGCGCCGGTTGATCAGCGCGACCGGCTCGTCGTGTTCGGCGACCGCGACCGCATGCAGGTCGGGCAGGCGGTTGAACAGTTCGAGCACGTCGTTGTTGGTCGCCTGGCGCGGCAGCGCGGGCGCATGCACCAGCATTTTTTCCGATGCCATGCCGCCCGAAGGCGATGCGCTGCTCACCGTGCGCGTGGTCTCGGGGAACACGGCGATGTGGCCGGCGCGCAGCGCGTCGCGGGCGTCGTCGGTCACCTGGCGGGCCGGTTGCGCGTGCGGACGGCCGAAGAAAAATCCCTGCCCGCAGCCGATCCCCATGTCGCGCACCACGATCAGATCCGCTTCGTTTTCGATGCCCTCGGCGACGAGCCGCGCGCCGCTCGCGCTGGCGAAGTGCTGCATCGCGCGCACGGCCTCGAACTTCAGCGGGTCGCTGGCGATGTCGTGAATGAAGAAGCGGTCGATCTTCACGACGTCCGGTTGCAGCCGCACCCACAAGCTCATGCTGGCGTTCGCGGTGCCGTAGTCGTCGAGCGCGAATTGCGCGCCGGTTGTGCGCAGTGTCGTGATGACCGGCAGGAAACTGCCCACATCCAGAATCGTGCTTTGCTCGGTCAGCTCGACCACGATCCGTTGCGGATCGACGCCGCGATGACGCAGCAGCGCGAGCGTGTCGTCGCGCGCCTCGGCCAGCTGGCGCATCGCACCCGCGCTGAAATTCAGAAACAGCTTGCCGTCGAAATCGAGCCGCGCGAACGCTTCGATGCAGGTGCGCGCGGCGGCGCGTTCGAGCTCGATCGTGCAGCCCTCGGCGAGCGCTTGCGCAAACAAGGCGAACGGCGCTTCGAGCGGCGTGCCGGCCGGGCCGCGGATCAGACCTTCGTAGCCGAGGATCGCGCCGTCTTCGAAATCGATGATCGGCTGGAACACGGCTGACAGCTCACGCCGGGCGATCAACTCCTCGATGCGCGGCGCGGCGGATCGGGAGGGCGAGCGAGGTTGCATGGCGGGTAGGCGTAGCGTTCGACCTTCGGCTTATCGGCCGGGCTTGCCTGGAATTAAATGAAGTTTCAATGAACCGTTGCACCGGGTTGGTGCGGTGGTTGATCCGGTCGAGTCGTTCTGAGGTTGGCTCCGTCCGGCTTCGCGTTACCAGGAATCGGCCTATGCCATCCGGCTGAGGCGACAGCAGCGCCGTTTGCGCGTGAAATAACAAAAAAGCCGCGCGAGGCGGCTTCCTTAAATGACGCTCAGGGAGGGCGCTTATGAATGTCCTGTTTGCATTGCGCGCATATTCACCGGCGGGCGACGGCGGCGGTCCGCTCGCGCGAAGCGGCGTGGGTCTCGCCGCTCGTGTCGCGGGCGCCCCAGCGCTGCGCGAGCGCGGCGCACACCATCAACTGGATCTGGTGGAACAGCATCAGCGGCAAGACGACGGCGCCCACCGCATGCGAGGCGAAGATCACCTTAGCCATCGGCACGCCGGCGGCGAGACTCTTCTTCGACCCGCAGAAGATGATGGTGATCTGGTCCGCACGGCTGAAGCCGAGCCGCTTGCTGACGAATATCGTCACGGCGAGAGCCAGCGCGAGCAGCACGACGCACAACAGCAGCAGACCGCCGAGCGCGGAGAGCGGAATCTGATGCCACAGGCCTTCGTTGACCGCCTCGCTGAACGCGCCGTACACCACCAGCAGGATCGACCCCTGGTCGACGAACTTCAGCACGCCGCGATTGCGCTCGATCCACTTGCCGATCAGCGGGCGCAGCAACTGCCCGGCCACAAACGGCACCAGCAGTTGCAGGACGATGTTGCCTACCGTATGCCACGGCGAAGCGCCGCCGCCGGCCGCCTGATTGGTGACGACGAGGCTGACGAGCGCGGGGGTGATGAAGATGCCGAGCAGGCTCGAGGCCGACGCGCTGCATACGGCAGCCGGCACGTTGCCTTTGGCAATGGACGTGAACGCGATCGACGACTGAACCGTAGACGGCAGCGTGCAGAGGAAGAGGATCCCCGCATAGAGCGCCGGCGTGACAAGTGGCGAAAGGAGCGGTTTAAGCGCGAGGCCGAGCAGCGGAAAGAGCGCGAACGTGCTGAGCAGCACTACAAGATGCAGGCGCCAATGCGTGGCGCCCGCGATAATCGCTTCGCGTGAGAGCTTGGCGCCGTGCAGGAAAAACAGCAGGCCGACTGCAACGTTCGTCACCCAGTTGAACCCGACGGCGGCCTGCCCATGAACCGGCAGCAGGCTGGCAAGAATCACGGTGCCGACGAGGCACAGGGTGAAGTTGTCGGGAAGCAGTTTCGGGCGAGCCATGTCGGAATCTCGATTCGGTAACGCGGAAGAGCGGGCGGGACGTGCGCGTGAAACCGCCGTCCCAGCCTTATGGGAAACGCTATTGTTGTTGATTTTCGATTAAATATGCAAATTCATTTGCCGAATCGATTAATGAGGGTTGTGCATCAACCAGCGTGCTTACATAAACTCAGACAGCGCCATGATTCACGCTTCAGTATTGGCGACGTGATCTGTTTGGTCCATGCCGTTTTGACCATCAAGGCGAAAATCCACTCACGATTCGTCATACACAAGAGCGCGTAAGCGGTCTCTCCAAGTCATTGAAAGCCAGCGATTTCAGGGTTTTCACGCAAGGGCTCTGTCGCAGAAAAACGTCGCAGTAACAAGGTGTTACATCCGCGTCCGGGGCCTAACACTTTTTGGCTCGACACCCTTTGCCCGCACCCATAAATTACGGTTCAAAGGCCGTCGGGATACCCGGTGCCGCGATGTCGTCGCAGCGCTCGTGCCAGTCCCAAAACAAGTCCGTCGCAACTCGAACGGTGGGCTTCAGGCAAGTCTTCGGGTGTGAGAGTCACTGGGTGGACGGGTTGTCGAGAACGAGGCACTGGGCGTTGGGCGCGGTCATCGCTGCGCTGTGCTCGTTCGCCTATGCAAAAGCGCCAGGTGTGCCACACGGCGGCGGTGGCGGCTATTCGCATGCCGAGCCGAATCACGCCGTGCGCGGCGAAATGCGAAACGGTGGCCGCTACTACGGTGGGGCCGCGGCAGCATCCGCGCGCAATGCGGTGGCCGATCGTAACGCGCGTCTGCCGCATGGCGGAGCGAACTTCGCGGGCGGAACTTACGCCGACGGTTTCGACATCTACAAGCCTGGCGTGCGCCGCGTCGCCGGCCCGGCAGGATACGCAGGCGACGGTCGCGGCAACATGCAGTACGCCGGCGCCATCACCCCAGTCAGTGCCGAATCGCGCACGGTGCCGCGCCCGCCGCCCAATGCGCCGGTTCGCGCCGGCTCGATTCGCGCCGACATCGCCCGTTACAACGAAGAACGCGGTTCGCAGCGCGCCATGCAGCGCCAGTCCGACGACCCGCGCCAATCGGAAGGCTCGCCTTACCGGAACTAGCCGATGGCGCTGCGTGCGCTGTACGTTGCATTTGTTGCGTGAGCAACCAGTGTTTGCCGTTCAGGCTGTGCACGCACACATTCTGTTTCTATCTCCCTGCCGCTTCCACATTGTTCGAGTGCCCCGTTTGGGTATCTGACCGCTCCCTCACGCTTGCGTCATGGCAAAACGGACGCGGGGCGTCTCTGTCCATTTCGTCCTCCCAAATTCTCACCGCTTCGTCCCGCCGCACCACTTCGCCTGCCTTTCAAACCGCTTCATAGCGGCCTTCCGCCTCGCCCTCATCCCTAACGCCCACGATCAATGTGACGTTTCGACGCCACACTTTTTTGAAAACACTCGGCAGCACACCCTCTCCCATCGTCAAATTTGGTCGTTTCTGCGGCGGTGCGTCATCAGCATGTCACGTGAGGCGTTATCAACCCGTCCGCTGCAAGGTGAGCAACGCTTTGCGCGCTGCGGCAAAACTTGCGGCGGCACGGCGAGCGCGCTATCGGGCAAGGCTTTATCAGGCCGATAAGCGACAAAACTAATCAGACCGATATACCGGCAATAACCAACGATATTTTTGTTCATAAAAATGGTCCGCAAAGATGGTCCCGCCCAGATTGGCTCGACGATCGAACGGACAACAACAATGATTCGCGCGAGCTCCCCCTTTCGCACAGCCACACCCCTTTTGACAAAGACAGGAGAACCCATGAAAACAAGCATCAGCAGTGCGCTGAAGACCACCCTCAAGGCAACCGCGTGTGCCGCTCTGCTGGCCAGTGCATCGTCTGCTTTTGCGCAATCGAGCGTGCAACTCTACGGTCAGGTCGACGAATGGGTCGGCGCGCAGAAATTCCCGGGCGGCAAGACCGCGGTGCAGGTCGCGGGCGGCGGCATGTCGACTTCGTACTGGGGCTTGAAAGGGGCGGAGGATCTGGGCAACGGCTACAAGGCGATCTTCGCGTTGGAAGGGTTCTTCCTGGCGCAAAACGGCCAGTACGGCCGCTTCACGGGCGACACGATGTTCTCGCGTAACGCGTACGTCGGTATCGAGTCGCCCTACGGCACGGTCACGGCCGGCCGTCTGACGACGCCGCTGTTCGTGTCGACGATTCTGTTCAACCCGTTCATCGATTCGTACCAGTTCTCGCCGATGGTCTGGCACACGTACCTGGGTCTCGGCACGTTCCCGACCTACTCGACGGATCAGGGCGTGACGGGCGATTCGGGCTGGAGCAACGCGGTGTCATACTCGTCGCCGAACTTCAACGGTTTTAGCGCGACGGCCATGTACGCGCTCGGCAACACGACCGAGAACGGCGCGAAGAAGTGGAGCGGCCAGGTACTGTACTTCCACGGCCCGTTCGCGGCCACGGCGGTGTATCAGTACGTGAACTTCAACAACGTGCCGAGCGACCTCGGCAGCTTCGGCACGTCTGGCGTGCCCGGCCTGAAGAGCCAGAGCGTCGCGCAAGTCGGCGTGTCGTACGACCTGAAGTTCGTGAAGTTCTTCGGCCAGTACATGTACACGTACAACGACCAGCAGGTCACGAGCTGGCACGTGAACACGGCGCAAGGCGGCGCGACGGTGCCATTCGGCCCGGGCTCGGTGATGGCGTCGTACGCCTACTCGCGCGACGGCGGCGGCTTCGACCAGACCCGTCAGACGGCAGCGCTCGGCTACGACTATCCGCTGTCCAAGCGCACGGACATCTACGCCGCCTACATGTACGACCACATCTCCAACCTGTCGAGCGGCAACACCTACGGCGTTGGCCTGCGCGCAAAGTTCTAAGCTTCACGGCCGCGCCGCGCGACACCTGCTTGCAGGGTTCGTGTGGCGGCCGCATCAGTTTGATCTCCAAGCCCGTCTTCTTCGGAAGGCGGGTTTTTTTGCTTCTGCGCCTCGGTCTTCGTGCGTTGGGAAGCCGTTTTACCGACCAGGCTTTGATAAACCCGGCAAAATGGCGTCGATTGATTCCCAAAGCGAGCGATTGAGATGGATACCCTCGTCAGCATGAAAGTGTTCCGCCACGTGGTCGAAGTCGGCAGCTTTGTCGGCGCGGCTGAACGGATGGAGATGTCGGCGGCCATGGCGAGCAAGCATGTGATGCACCTCGAACAGCAACTCGGCGCGCGTCTGCTGAACCGCACCACGCGGCGGGTCGCGCCGACCGAGGCGGGCCGCGAGTACTACGAGCGTCTGAGCCAGGTGCTCACCGAACTCGAGGAGGCCGAGCAGGTGGTCGGCGCGGCGAGCGTCGTGCCGCAGGGGCGTTTGCGGGTGTCGTCGCTGTCGGCGTTCGGCTTGAGCCACGTGATGGCCGCGGTGGCCGACTACGCCGCGCAGTATCCACAGGTCACTGTCGACATAACCTTGTCGGACCGCGTGGTCGAATTGATCGACGAGGGTTTCGATGTCGCGATCCGCGCGTCGCCGAGCGGGCTGAAGTCTTCTTCATTGATCGCGCGGCAGATCGCGACCGCGCACCTCGTGCTATGCGCGTCGCCCGCGTATCTGAAGCGGCACGGCACGCCGAAGACCGTCGCCGATCTGGCCCGCCACAACTATCTGCAGTACGCCGGTGTGTCCGCGCTCGAAATCGCGCCCGCCACCGGCGACGCCGCGCCGCGCGTGCGTCTGACGGGCAATCTGATCGTCAATCATCTGGAAGCGCAGCGCGTGATCGTGCTGCAAGGCGCGGGCATCGCGATGCTCGGCACCGAAGTGATCGGCGACGATCTGGCCGCTGGGCGTCTCGTGCCGCTGCTGGTGGACGAGGTGCCGCCGCGCGAGCTGCCCATTCACGTGGTCTACGCGAGCCGCCGGCATCTGTCGGCCAAGGTGCGCTCGTTTGTCGACTTTCTCGCCGAGCGGTTCGCGAACGAATCGCTGTGGCCGTCGCTCGAACAGATCAAGGCGTTGGCGGTGCGCTAGGCCGCCCAGGCCACCGCGGCACCCTGACCCGTTTCGCTATACTGGTTCCCAGCACCCATACGCGTAACGATCTGGGGGAGACATGACCGATCTGTCCACGCCGCAGCGCGCCGGCAGCCACAAGTTGCCCGTGGGCCGGCGCCTGCGCTTTGTCACGGCGGCTGCGTTGTTCGATGGCCACGATGCGTCGATCAACATCATGCGGCGCATTCTGCAGGCGAGCGGCGTCGAGGTGATTCACCTCGGCCACAACCGCTCTGTCGATGAAGTCGCCACCGCCGCGTTGCAAGAGGACGCCGATGGCGTCGCCGTGTCCAGCTACCAGGGCGGGCACAACGAATACTTCCGCTATCTGGTCGATCTGCTGCGGGCGCGCGGCGGCGAGCGCATCAAGGTGTTCGGCGGCGGGGGTGGGGTCATTGTCCCTGAGGAAATTTCGGAGCTCGAGCGTTACGGCGTCGAGAAGATCTATTCGCCGCAGGACGGGCAGCGGCTCGGGCTGCAAGGCATGATCGACGATATGATCGCGCGCTGCGCCGAAAGCGCGCGTGCGGCTGAGGCGGTCGGGCAGAGTCGGGTTGGCGAGTGGGTGGACGAGTTTTCGAAGCGTGGCTTGCCACGGTTTGGTTCGCGCGGCGATGCTGGCGGAGGCGGAGGCGGAGGCGGAGGCGGAGGCGGGGGCGAGGATGCGGATGCCGTGCGAAATCCGTTTAGTCGGGCGAGTCACGTGGGCAGCGCAACGAGCGTGGATCATGTGGCTAACGCGGCTAACGCGGCTAACGCGGCTAACGCGGCTAACGCGGCTGACACAGCCAACACAGCCAACACAGCCAACACAGCCAACACAGCCAACACAGCCAACACAGCCAACACAGCCAACACAGCCAACACAGCCAACACAGCCAACACCTCCGACCCTGCATCCTCCACCTTCCGTCGCCTCGCGCAACTCATCAGCGCGTTCGAAGCGGGCACCATCGACGTATCCGCGCGGGACAAACTGTGTGCCCAGGCAAAAGCAACCGCAACCCCCGTCCTCGGCATCACCGGAACCGGCGGTGCCGGTAAATCCTCGCTCACCGACGAGCTGATCCGCCGCTTTCGCCTCGACTACGGCGACGCCCTCACCATCGCCGTCCTCGCCATCGATCCGTCGCGCCGCAAGTCCGGCGGCGCGTTGCTGGGCGACCGCATCCGCATGAACGCGATCGGCGACTGGGGCGGCGGCGCGCGCGTCTACATGCGTTCGATGGCGACGCGCGAAGCATCGAGCGAAATCTCCGACTCGCTGCCCGATGCGCTGATGCTGTGCAAAGCGGCGGGCTTCGATCTAATCGTCGTCGAAACATCCGGCATCGGCCAAGGCAACGCGGCGATCGTGCCGTTCGTCGACGAATCGCTGTATGTCATGACGCCGGAGTTCGGCGCGGCCAGCCAGTTGGAGAAGATCGACATGCTCGACTTCGCCGGCTTCGTCGCGATCAACAAGTTCGATCGGAAGGGCGCGCCGGACGCATTGCGCGACGTCGCCAAACAGGTGCAGCGCAATCGCGTCGACTTCGCGAAGCCGCCGGAAGCGATGCCGGTGTTCGGCACGATCGCCTCGCGCTTTAACGACGACGGCGTGACCGCGCTCTACCGGCACGTCGCCGAAGCGCTTCGCAAGCACGGCTTGCGTTCAGGCCGCGGCCGTCTGGCCGCGCCCGAAGGTCTGCGCTTTTCGAGCGGCCGCAACGCCATCGTGCCGCCGGCGCGGGTTCGCTATCTGGCGGATATCGCGCAGACGGTCCACGCTTATCGCGAGCGAGCCGACGCGCAAGCGCGCGTGGCGCGTGAGCGCTGGCAGCTTGTCGAGGCACGCCGGATGCTCGGGGAGGCCGGTACACACGCCGGGGCTGTTGCGCAATCGCGGGCAAGCGCGAGTGGGAACCCGAGCCGATATTCGAGCGGCAATTTGAGCGCTAATCCGAGCGGCAACCCGAGTGGCAATTCGAACGGCAACCCGAACGGCAACCCGAGTGGCAACCCGAGTGGCAATTCGAGCGCCAACTCAAATGCCAACGCCAACGCCAACGCGAACAGCAACCCAGGCTCAGACTCAAACAAAGACTCAGCAACGAACGTCACGTCCGCCGACGCGCCTCCGCCGCTCGAGCAACTCGACACCTTGATCGCCCAACGCACCGCCTCCCTCGGCGAACGCGAACGCACGCTCCTCGACACCTGGCCGCAAACCGTCGCCGCCTATTCAGGCGCCGAACACATCGTCCGCATCCGCAACCGCGAGATCCGCACGGCACTCACCGTCACGACGCTTTCCGGCTCAGAAGTCCGCAAAGTTTCCCTGCCGAAATTCGTCGACCACGGCGAGATTCTCCGCTGGCTGATGCTCGACAATCTGCCCGGCTACTTTCCGTTCACCGCGGGCGTGTTTCCATTCCGCCGCGAAAACGAAGACCCGACGCGGATGTTCGCCGGCGAAGGCGATCCGCAACGCACCAATCGCCGCTTCAAGCTGCTCTCGGAAGGTATGCCGGCCAAGCGCCTGTCGACCGCCTTCGATTCGGTCACGCTCTACGGCGAAGAACCCGACGAGCGCCCCGACATCTACGGCAAGGTGGGCAATTCGGGCGTTTCGGTGGCGACGCTCGACGACATGAAGACGCTCTACGACGGCTTCGATCTCTGCGCGCCGGAAACCTCGGTCTCGATGACGATCAACGGCCCCGCGCCGACCATTCTCGCGATGTTCTTCAACGTCGCGATCGACCAGCAGATCGCGCGCATGACGCGGCAGCAAGGCCGACCGCTCACGGATGACGAACTCGCCGCCACGCGCCGCGCAGCGCTGGAAAACGTGCGCGGCACCGTGCAAGCCGACATCCTGAAGGAAGACCAAGGCCAGAACACCTGCATCTTCTCGACCGAATTCAGCCTGAAGGTGATGGGCGATATTCAGGCGTACTTCGTCGAGCATGGCGTGCGCAATTTCTATTCGGTGTCGATCTCCGGCTATCACATCGCCGAAGCCGGCGCGAACCCGATCTCGCAACTGGCCTACACGCTCGCGAACGGCTTCACCTATGTCGAGGCCTACCTCGCCCGCGGCATGTCGATCGACGACTTCGCGCCAAATCTGTCGTTCTTCTTTTCGAACGGCATGGACCCGGAGTACACGGTGCTGGGCCGCGTCGCGCGGCGCATCTGGGCCGTCGCCATGCGCGAACGCTACGGCGCGAACGAACGCAGCCAGAAGCTCAAGTATCACGTGCAGACGTCGGGCCGCAGCCTGCACGCGCAGGAGATCGACTTCAACGATATCCGCACCACGCTTCAAGCGCTGATCGCGATCTACGACAACTGCAATTCCCTTCACACGAATGCCTTCGACGAAGCGATCACCACGCCCACCGAAGATTCGGTGCGCCGCGCGGTGGCGATCCAGTTGATCATCAATCGTGAATGGGGGCTCGCGAAGAATCAGAATCCGAATCAGGGCAGCTTCGTAATCGAAGAACTGACCGACCTGGTGGAAGAGGCGGTGCTCGCCGAATTCGACCGGCTGACCGAGCGCGGCGGCGTGCTCGGCGCGATGGAAACCGGCTATCAGCGCGGACGCATTCAGGACGAGTCGATGTTGTACGAGCATCGCAAGCATGACGGCTCGTATCCGATCGTCGGCGTTAATACGTTTTTGAGCGTGCATCCGCATGAGGCGCCGCAGCCGATTGCACTAGCCCGTTCCACCGACGATGAAAAGCAGAGCCAGTTGCAACGTCTGCGCGCTTTCCAGGCGCAGCATCGCGACGCGGCACCCGCTGCGCTCGAACGCCTGAAGCGCGCGGTGATCGACGATGAAAACGTGTTTGCGGTGTTGATGGACGTCGTGCGTGTCTGCTCGCTCGGGCAGATCACGCACGCGTTGTTTGAAGTGGGCGGGCAGTACCGCCGCAATATGTAAGTCAGGCTGTGCGGTGATGCTACGGCTTGGCCTGAAGTTGGGCCACAGGGCAAAACCGTTCCAGCTCTGGCGCACCGGATTAGGCGCGCGGGATCAAAGGCGCCCGGGATCAAAGGCGCCCGGGATCAAAGGCGCCCGATCGAAGTGTCCTATCAAGCTCCCTGAATCGGCCACTGCGGATCAAGTGCCTCCGCCGAGGCGCTCCAAGCAAAGGCGCAACCCCGGCCGCGTCACACCGAGGCGCACCCCCTCAGCGCTTAATCCCCAGCCGCGCCTTCGCATCGTCATATTCCTTCGTCAAACGCTGCACCAACTCGCCAACGCTCGGCACGTCGTCCATCAGACCGACGCCTTGACCCGCGCCCCAGATGTCTTTCCACGCCTTCGCCTTGTCGCTGCCGAAGTTCATCGCGCTCTTGTCCGATTCTGGCAGCGCGTCCGGGTCCAGCCCGGCGTTCAGGATACTTTCGCGGATGTAGTTGCCGTGCACGCCGGTGAACAGGTTCGTGTAGATGATGTCCGACGCCGTGGAATTGACGATCGCCTGTTTGTAGCTGTCGACCGCGTGCGCTTCCTTAGTCGCGATGAAGCGCGTGCCCATGTAGGCGAGGTCCGCGCCCATGGCCTGTGCGGCGAGAATCGAGCCGCCGTTGGCGATCGAGCCCGACAGCACGATCGGGCCGTCGAATATGCGCCGCACTTCGCCGACCAGCGCGAACGGCGAGGTCGTGCCCGCATGGCCGCCCGCGCCGGACGCGACCAGGATCAGACCGTCGACGCCCGCTTCCAGCGCCTTCTGCGCATGGCGCAGATTGATCACGTCGTGCAGCACGATGCCGCCGTAGCTATGCACGGCATCGACAATTTCGCGCGCCGGCGCCCGCAGGCTCGTGATGAAAATCGGCACCTTGTGTTCGACGCATACGCGCACGTCGTGCTCGAGCCGCGTATTCGATTGATGGACGATCTGATTGACGGCGATCGGCCCGATGACCACATCGGGATTGGCTGCTTTGTGCTCGGCGAGTTGCGCCTGAATCTGCGTGAGCCATTCGTCGAGCAGTTCAGCCGGGCGGGCATTCAGCGCGGGAAACGAGCCGACGATCCCGGCCTTGCATTGAGCCAGCACGAGTTCGGGATAGCTCACGATGAACATCGGCGAAGCGACGACGGGCAGCGCAAGTTTTTGCAGGACGGCGGGCAATGCCATAGTGCGTGTCTCCTGATTTGACGGGCCGGTGCGTCGTTGCGCGCCCGGCGATGACTGAGTTTAGCGGCACATGGCTTGCGGCGCTTCATTCGCCACAGCCATCCGAAAATTTAAGAACGGTCGTTCGATTATAGGCGAAGCGCGGCGAGCGCGTTCGATTGGGTCGTTTAGAACAGTTGGAAGGAGTGTTCAGGTTCTATGCTTGCGTGGGCTATCCCACCTCGCGCGGACGCATCGGGCTTTTACAATGCAGGCACTCCAAAATCACGAGAGAGACGCCATGGCCTTCGAGAATTTCACGCCCTTTCGCGTCGCCGTGGGCGATGTCGATATTTTTGGAGTGAAGGGCGGGGCAGGGCCGCCTCTTCTGCTGCTGCACGGTCATCCGCAGTCGCATCTCATCTGGCAGAAGTGCGCCGCGCAACTGGCCGAGCATTTCACGGTGATCGCCACGGACCTGCGCGGTTACGGCGCGTCGGGCAAGCCGCCGAGCGACGCCGCGCACACGCCGTACTCCAAGCGCGTGATGGCGGCCGATCAGGTCGCCGTAATGCGTCATTTCGGCTTCGAACGTTTTCTCGTGTGCGCGCACGATCGTGGCGCGCGCGTCGCGCATCGCATGGCGCTCGATCATGCGGACGCCGTCGAGCGCCTGATGCTGCTCGACATTGCGCCGACGCTCGCGATGTATGAAGCCACCGACCGCACCTTTGCGACGCACTACTTCCACTGGTTCTTCCTGATCCAGCCGGAGCCGCTGCCTGAAACGCTGATCGGCGCGAATCCGGCGGCGTATGTCGACGCGGTAATGGGCAGCCGTCACGCGGGTCTCGCGCCGTTCGAGCCCGCCGTGCTCGACGCCTATCGCGCGGCCCTCGCGCAACCGGACGCGATTCACGCGATGTGCGAGGACTACCGCGCGTCGGCGAGCATCGACCTTGAGCTTGATCGCGCCGACATCGAACGCGGTCACAAGATTGGCTGCCCGTTGCGCGTGCTGTGGGGCGACAAGGGCGTGATCGAGAAGTGCTTCGACGCGCTGGCGGAATGGCGTCACGTGGCGCGCGACGTGAGCGGCCGCGCGCTGTCTTGCGGGCACTACATTCCTGAAGAAGCGCCGGACGAACTGGTCGCCGAAATGCTGTCCTTCTTCGAAGCGGTCGAACAATAAGCCTTTCCGTTCGTTCCGTTCCGCTCATGCGCGACGCCGCGCCGCGCCTCGCTCAACCGAGTGGCGGCAGACGGCGCGCGACCGGCGTCGACTTGACTATCGCGGTGCTGGTCTCCGCGCGCTCGGTGACCTTCGACAAAATCTCGTCGAGTTGCTCGATCGAATGGAGATACAGGCGGCAGATGAAGCAATCGTCGCCCGTCACCTTGTCGCATTCGACGAACTCCGGAATCCGCCGGATCACCTCTTCCACGAGATGCAACTGACCGGGCAGCGGCTTCACGCGCACGATGGCCTGCAGCGTGTAGCCGAGCGCGCGCGGATCGATCTGCACCGTGAAGCGCTCGATCACGCCTTGCGCTTCGAGCCTGCGCACTCGCTCCGCCGTGCTCGGCGCCGATAGGCCGACCTGACGCGCCAGTTCGCTGACCGGCTGACGGGCGTCTTCCGCGAGCGCGGCGAGAAGCGCCCGGTCGGTGTCGTCGAGCGGCGCGGGCGTAGGAACAACAAGGCGTTTGGTCATGACGGCCTTCGATTATTAGGTTGCGTCGCGAGAATGCTTAAGTTTAGCCATGTATTCGGCCGATCGGATTAATTACACTGCTCGTCATGCAGGAATCAATTCGAGGATCGAATCATGGCGTCAAATGAAATCCGCCGCGGAGCCGCGGAAATGACCATGGCCATGCTGATGTCCGGCACCATCGGCTGGCTGGTGGTGTCGTCGCAGCAAAGCCCGTTCAATGTCGTGTTCTTCCGCTGCATTTTCGGCGGCGCGACGCTCGCGCTCGTGTGCGCCTTACTCGGGCTGTTTCAGCGCAGGCTCTTCTCGTGGAAGATGCTCGGCCTCGCCTTGCTCGGCGGCGCGGCAATCGTCATCAACTGGGTGTTGCTGTTCGCCGCGTATTCGCGCGCGTCGATCTCGATGGCGACGGCGGTCTACAACACACAGCCGTTCATGCTGGTGGCGCTAGGCGCGCTAGTGTTCCGCGAGCGCATTAGCGCGTCGACGCTCGCGTGGCTGGTGCTCGCCTTCATCGGCCTCGTGTTCGTCGTTAAGGTCGAACCGGCGGTGCTGGCGGTGCCGGGGCAATATCTGGTCGGCGTCGCGTACGCGGTGGGGGCGGCGGCAATGTACGCGGTGTCGTCGATCATTACGAAGCGGCTCAAGGGCACGCCGCCGCATCTGATCGCGCTGATCCAGGTATCGCTCGGCGTGCTGATGCTCGCGCCGTTCGTGCGGTTCGATGCGTTGCCCGCCACCGGCGTGCAGTGGCTCGAACTGGTCGTGCTCGGCATCGTCAATACCGGCCTCATGTACGTGCTCCTGTACGGTGCGATCCAGAAGCTGCCGACTTCGATGACGGGCGCGCTCTCGTTCATCTATCCGGTGGTGGCGATCATCGTCGACCGGGTTGCGTTCGGGCAAACGCTTGCGTGGATTCAGGTGCTGGGGGCGGTGCTGATTCTGGTGGCGGCTGCCGGCGTCAATCTCGGCTGGCGGATCGTGCCGCAAAAGCGTCTGTCGTCGACCTGACGGGCGTTGCGCCCTTGCGGTGAGTCACAATGCTACGGATTCCCGAGTAACCGGATGCGCAAATTATTCATATCAGTAATGAATCGTAAGACGCGCGACTGCGGGGCCTCGTAACGCGACGTGTTGTAGACGGCTTTGAAAGCGGGCGTCAAACTTCTGTAGGGAAATCACCGATGCGGTCAAAAAACCAGCGCGCGTATCATCCGTCTTGACGCTGATCACGTCCGACAGAATTTCCGCCGCTCGCCTGCAAGGGTCGAGCGGCTTTCTTTTTGTAGCGACGATGTCCCGCTTTGCCGCTGTCAGCGGCGGCGCGTCAGGCCGCGCGCGCAACGATGCGCTCGCCATCCACTTCCAGCGGCCCATTCCTGGCCGCCAGTTCCTCGACGATCTCCTTCAACAACGCGGGCCATTCGCCACGCGTCTTGAGCATCGACGCGGCCGCGCGCATCACGCTGGCGTCGTCGAGCATCTGCAACAAGGTGTCGAACTGCATCGCGCGGACTTCGAGCAGTTTGAACACGATCAGCACCTTCAGCGCGTTCTTTGCATTGCGCGCGGGATCGGCGCGCAGCCACGCAACACGCGAAAACGCGCGTTCAAGCGCCTGTTCGACATTGGTGAAGGGTGCGCCATGGCCGGGGATCACGAGACGCACGTCGAGCTCCGCAATGCCTTCCAGCACGGCTTGCTCTTCGGCGAAACCGCTTTCGCCTTCCAGTTCGGGAAAGATCACGCCGAAGCCGTTTTCCCACAGCGCGTCCGCGCTGATCAGAATGCGTTCGTCCGCGCAGTAGAGCATCAGCGAATGCGGATCGTGGCCGGGCGCGCCGAGCACCTCCCAGTCGAGCGCGCCGAGCCGCAAGCGCGCGCCGGGCGCGATCGTTCCGGTGAAGCCGAAGCGTTCGCAGGTCTGGCCGGTGGCGCGAAACGTCAGGCGCGTTTCGTCCCAGTCGCGCACGGCGCCGGCTTCCGAGGCCGGAATGACGGTGCGGCATGGCCACGTCGCCTGCAAGAGCGCATTGCCGCCGCAATGGTCCGAATGCAGATGCGTGTTGACGATCAGATCGAGCGGCCGCGAGCCGAGCGCTTGCCGCACGAGGGCGAGCGTTTGCGGCGCGTGCGTGGCGTAGCCGGTATCGACCAGCGCGGCGCAGGCGTCGTCCACCAGCAGCACGTTGTTCGACGAGAGCCAGCCGCGTTCGAAAACCCGAATCGATTCCGGCAGCGCGATCATGGCGAATTGGGCGCTACGTTTGCGTCTGCGTCTGCGTTTGCGTCTGCATTCGCGGACGCCTCGGGTTTCGGCATCACGAGAATTGTCGACGAACCGATCAACATGGTCTCGCCGTGCTGATTCACGACCGAGCCTTCGAGTTGCGTCAGATCGCCGTTCAGACTCGGCTTCCAGTAAGCATGCTTCACGCGCCAGGTGATCGTGAGCGTGTCGTTCGCGTGGACGGCTTTCTTCAGCTTGATATCGAAATCGAGACCGAGCGGTTGTGCGTAGGTCGAATAGTGCGTTGCCAGGAGCGCCATGAAATGCGCGGTCGGTTGCGTGCCGGACGCGATCAGGCCGCCAAAGCGGCTTTGCGCGGCATACGCTTCGTCGTGATGCAGCGGGTTGTGATCATTGACGAGCGCGGCGAACGACTTGACCGACTCCGCCGACAACTCCAGCGTCGAACTGAACGTCTCGCCAACCGTGACGATGCGCGGCGCGGCGTTCATCGCGGCACCTTCGGCTGCTTGGCGACGAACTCCGCGTGGCGAAGCTCGATCGCGTCCCACACCGCGCGCTTCGCGTCGTCGTCGAATAACGACCAGCCGGCGATTTCGTCGATGGTGCGCAGGCATCCTTCGCACCAGCCCGTCGACGCGTCCATCCTGCACACGTTGATGCAAGGCGACGGCACGGCGTGGTGGTCTTCGTTATCGAGGCCCGCTGTCATTGTCGTCATCGTGTCACGCCGTCTCGCGCAGCGCCACGTCGATCACCGGCGCGTTCGTGAGCGCAATCAGCTCTTGCGCGGTCAGATTGAACACCGCATGCGGGTGACCCGCGGCGGCCCACAGACTGTCGAGTTCGAGCAGATCGGCGTCGATCAGCGTGACCGGCTCGGTCGCGTGACCGATCGGGCAGACGCCGCCGATCGCATAGCCGGTTTTTTCGCGGACGAATTTCGCGTCCGCACGGCCGATGTCGCCGACCTGCGCGGCGACTTTCTTTTCATCCACACGATTCGCGCCGCTCGCGATCACCAGGACCGGCGCGTCGTCTTCACGGCGGCGAAACAGGATCGACTTGGCGATCTGCGCGACCGAGCAGCGTAGTCCCGCGGCCGCTTCGGCGGAGGTCTTACCGGTTTCCGGCAGCATCACGATCCGGCCGGCGTGACCGCGTTCGCGCAACAGCAGCGCGACGCGGCGCGCCGAGTCGGGCAGCGCGGTGAGATCGTCGGATTCGAGAGAAGCGTGGTCCGTCATCGTTTCAGGTCCTGATTGATTGCATGAGTGTTGGGCGGTCCCATTGCGCCAGCGTCAAACGCAGTTGGCCGCTTCGCTGCGCGCTTTGGCGAGCAGCGCTTTGCCGGCGCGCGAAACATTGGGCCGGCCGATCGACGTCGAGATGAAATCGCCGATCGCCACGACTTGCGCGAGGTCGATGCCGGTCTCGATGCCGAGGCCGTTCATCAGATACAACACGTCTTCGGTCGCGACGTTGCCCGTCGCGCCCTTCGCATACGGACAGCCGCCGAGGCCTGCCACCGAAGCGTGATAAATCTCGATGCCTTCCTGCAGCGCCGCGTAGATGTTGGCGAGCGCCTGGCCATAGGTGTCGTGGAAGTGGCCGGATAGACGCTCGCGCGGAAACACCTGCGTGACCGCCTCGAACACTTCACGCGTGCGCTTCGGTGTGCCGACGCCGATCGTGTCGGCGATATCGATCTCGTCGCAGCCGAGCGCCGCGAAACGCTGCACCACATCCACGACCGACGCCACCGGCACTTCGCCCTGATACGGACAGCCCAGCGCGCACGAGACGCTGCCGCGAATCCGCAAGCCACGCTCCTTCGCCGCTTGCGCGACCGGCACGAATCGATCGATGCTTTCCGCGATGCTGCAATTGATGTTCTTCTGCGAGAACGCTTCGCTCGCGGCGCCGAAGATCACGATCTCGTCGGCACGCGCGGCGAGCGCGCCCTCGAAGCCGCGCAGATTCGGCGTCAGCACCGAGTAGATCGTGCCGGCGCGGCGTTCGATGCCGGCCATCACGTCGGCGCCATCGGCCATCTGCGGCACCCATTTCGGCGACACGAACGAAGCGGCCTCGACGTTACGAAAGCCCGCCGCCGACAAACGGTTGATCAACTCGATCTTGGTCGCGGTGGGCACGAAGTCTTTTTCGTTCTGAAGTCCGTCACGCGGACCGACTTCGACGATTTTCACTTGCTGGGGTAGGGCCATGATGTGTCTCCTATGTCGACGCCGCGTGTGGCGGCACCTCTTCAACTGGATTCGATGGGTTCAGTATCCGCGTTCGATATTCACCACGCCGCTGATCGCGTCGCCGCGCACGAGCGCGGCGATCTTCTGCGCGATCTGGGCGACGCTTTCTTCGCGCAACGTCAGCGCGGACACGTGCGGCGTGATCGTGATGCGCGGCTCCCGCCAGAACGGATGATCCGGCGGCAACGGTTCTTCGCGGAACACGTCGAGCGTGGCGGCGGTGATCTGCCCGCTCGCCATGGCGTCGAGCAAATCCTGTTCGACCAGATGCCCGCCGCGCGCCAGGTTGATCAGATATGCGCCGTGCGCGAGCTTCGCGAAGGTGCGCGCGTTCAACACATCTGCCGTATCCGGAGTATGCGGCAGCAGGTTGACCAGCACTTTCGCGCCGTCGAGAAACGCATCGAACTGCGCTTCGCCGGCGAATGTCGTGATGCCGTCGATCTGCCTCGGGCTGCGGCTGTAGCCGCGCACCGGCAGGCCGAACGCCGCGAGCGTTTGCGCGACATGCGCGCCGAGCACGCCGAGTCCCAGCACGCCGACCGTGAAGGTGTCACGCGGATGCGGCTCGAGCACTTCCCAGCGGCGCTCGTTTTGCAGCGTCTGATATTCGTCAAAACGGCGCAGGTAGCGCAGCACCGCGTGCGTCGCGCACTCGGCCATTTGCGGCGCCATGCCGGTGTCTTCCAGCCGGATCAACTGCGCATTACGCGGCAACGTGCCGGGCTGGTCGTGTTCGAGCGCGAGGATCGCGTCGACACCCGCGCCGAGATTGAAGATCGCGCGCAGATCGTCTCGGCCGGCCAGCATCTCGCGCGGCGGACGCCACACGACCGCGAAATCGGCCGGCGCGGTGTCGCCCGGTTGCCATTCACGCAGATCGGCTTGCGGCAGTGCGCGGGCAAGATCGTGTAGCCACGCGGCAGCATCGGATTGCGGCGTGTAGAAGAGGATTTTCATACGGTCCGGAAGGCGCCTGCGAGAACGGGTCTGTAGACGAAGAAGCCACGGCATGACCGGCGCGACGGCTGCGGCGTTGCGGACGACGCTTGCGGCATGAGGCCTCCTCCTTTTATGGATAGGCTTCATTCTACTTTTTCGACGCGATTCGCGCGCGTTTGCGTACGGGCGTGCGGTTTGGTGGGGAGCTTTCCGCCGCGTGACACGTATCTGGCGGCGCATTTATCCGCGTATTTGCCCGATAAACAAAGCACAAAAACTTGGTTCGCCCGCGCGGCGCCGGGCGGGACAATCACTATCCGGATTCCCGCAGCGAGGCACACACATGCTTTCATGCACCAAATCGACATGGCCGCCGCGGCTCGTCACCGTTCCCGGTTTGCACGGCAGCGAGGGCGCACATTGGCAAACCTGGCTGGAGCGTCAGTTCGCGCGCTCGCTGCGCGTCGAGCAAGCCGACTGGGACGCGCCGGACCTCGCGGTGTGGTCGAAATCGCTGCGCGATCTGCTGGCACGCGAGCGCGGGCCGTTCGTGCTGGCAGCGCACAGCTTCGGTTGCCTCGCGACCGCGTATGCATTGCAGCAGGCCTCGTATGCGAACGAGGTGGTCGGCGTGCTGTTCGTGGCGCCCGCGAGTCCGCAGAAATTCGCCTTCGCGGGACCGTTCGAAGCGCGGCGTCTCGGCGTGCCGTCGATCCTGATCGGCAGCGAAACCGATCCGTGGATGTCGCTCGCCGGGTCGCGCGATCTCGCGCGGCGTTTCGGCAGCGCATTCGTCAATCTCGGCGACGCGGGGCATATCAACACCGCGGCCGGTTTCGGTCCGTGGCCGCGCGCGAAATATTTCGTCGATACGCTGGTGCATTGCGCGGCGCCGCTGCGCTTTCGCGAGGAGTCGTTCGAGGCTGTACAGCATGCGTTCGTGTAAGTGAGCGGGCCGCGGCGTACGCGCTTCGAGTGACGCGCGTACGGGCCGCTGGCCAAGTAAGCGATCCGTTAGAATCCCGCTTCACGCTGCACGTTCGTGCGGCCACTGGTTTTCATCATCGATAGGCGGGGACAAGATGGCAGGCAAGACGGGGACATCGCGCTGGCTGGCAGCCGGCATGACGGCAATCACGCTCGCGCTGGCGGGCATGTCGACGGCGCAAGCGGATACATCGCTGCTCAACGTCTCGTACGACGTGACGCGCGAGTTGTACAAGGACATCAACGCCGGCTTCATCGCGGCGTACAAGCAGAAGAGTGGCGAGAACGTATCGATCCGCCAGTCGCATGGCGCGTCGAGCGCGCAGGCGCTGTCGGTGCTGCAAGGCCTGCAGGCCGACGTGGTGACGATGAACCAGCCGAACGACATCGACCTGCTCGCCGAGAAAGGTCAACTGGTGCCGGCTAACTGGCGCGCGCGTCTGCCGAACGACAGCGCGCCGTACACCACGACCATGGTGTTCCTGGTACGTAAGGGCAATCCGAAGCACATCAAGGACTGGGACGATCTCGCCAAGCCCGGCGTGCAGGTGATCATTGCGAATCCGAAGACTTCGGGTAACGGACGCTACACATATCTGGCCGCGTGGGGTTATCGCAAGCAGCACGGCGGCACCGACGCGCAGGCGCTCGACTTCGAAAAAGAGATCTTCAAGAACGTGCCGGTGCTCGACACGGGCGGCCGCGGCGCGACGACCACCTTTACGCAACGCGGCATCGGCGACGTGCTGGTGACGTTTGAAAACGAAGTCGCACTGATGGACACGGGCGTGGGCGGGGGCAATTTCGAGGCCGTGTATCCGTCCGTGAGTTTGCTGGCGGCGCCGCCGGTGTCGATCGTCGACAAGGTGGTCGACAAGCGCGGCACGCGCAAGGAAGCGCAGGCGTATCTCGACTATCTGTGGTCGCCGGCCGCGCAGGAGATCATCGCGCAGCATCATCTGCGTCCGCGCGACAAGACCGTGCTCGCGAAGCACGCGGCGGAGTTCAAGCCGATCAAGACCTTCACCGTCGAAGAGATGTTTGGTAGCTGGCAGAAAGCGCAGCAAACGCATTTCTCCGATGGCGGGACGTTCGATCAGATCATCGTGGATAAGAAGTAGGCTTTTAGCGGCGTCAGTCAGCAAAAAGGCTGCCTCGAAAAACGAGGCAGCCTTTTTTATTGCGCGTGCTCTATCACGCGCGATGCATACGCTCAGTTCGGCGCAGCGTGCTTATCGCAGCCATGTTCGCAGCCGCTTTGATCGAGCGGCATCTGTTGCGCGGCTTCGGCGCGAATGCCGAGACGTTCGAGCAGCTTGCGGTCCGCTTCTGCTTGCGGGTTGCTGGTGGTCAGCAATTGATCGCCGTAGAAAATCGAATTCGCCCCGGCGAGGAAGCAAAATGCCTGCAACGCTTCGTCCATCTGCTCGCGGCCGGCCGACAGACGCACCATCGCGCGCGGCATGGTGATGCGCGCGATCGCGATCGTACGCACGAATTCGAACGGGTCGATCGCCTCAGTGCCGGTCAGCGGCGTGCCTTCCACCTGCACCAGATTGTTGATAGGCACCGATTCCGGATACGGCTCCATGTTCGCCAGTTGCGCAATCAGACCGGCCCGCTCACGGCGCGATTCGCCCAGGCCGACAATCCCGCCGCAGCACACGTTGATACCCGCATCGCGCACGCGTTCCAGCGTGTCGAGGCGGTCCTGATACGTGCGCGTCGAAATGATCTGCCCGTAGAACTCTGGCGACGTGTCGAGGTTGTGGTTGTAATAGTCGAGGCCCGCTTCGCGCAGCCCTTGCGCCTGATGCGTTTCGAGCATGCCGAGCGTCACGCAGGTTTCCAGACCCATGGCCTTCACGCCGCGAATCATGTCCTTGATCGGTTCGAGGTGGCGGTCTTTCGGATTGCGCCATGCCGCGCCCATGCAGAAGCGCGTCGCGCCATTTTCTTTGGCGACCTTGGCGGCGGCGAGCACTTCGTCGACGGGCATCAGCTTGTCGGCTTGCAGGCCCGTGTCGTGATGCACCGACTGCGGACAGTACGCGCAATCCTCCTCGCAGCCGCCGGTCTTGATAGACAGCAGCGTGGACAGTTGCACGGTGTTCGCATCGAAATGCTCGCGATGCGTTTGCTGTGCCTTGAACATCAGGTCGTTGAACGGCAATTCGTACAACGCGACGATGTCGGCGACGCGCCAGCGCGCGACCTGCTTCGCGCCGGCTGCGGCGTTGGCATTGTTGTTTGCCGCCGTTGTGTCGGCGGGCGTGGGAGCGATGTTCAGTTGCGTCATGTCGTCAATCCTCATGGATGGATATGTGAGTTTTTAGCGCTGCGAATGCGTTTGCATGTGCCGCAGCGTCTGCAAAAGCCGGTTGATGTCGAGTTGGTCTGCCGCAAGTTCGGGCGACGCTGGGTTCAGATTCGGTACGATGCCGAGCAACGGCGTGTCGTATTCACGTGCCAGATGCTCGCGGATCGATGCGATGTTTTCGTCGGGGAACGTCATGTCCGGATCGATGCGGTTCGCGACCCAGCCGGCGAGCGTGAGCCCGCGCGCGGCGATCGCTTCGGCGGTCAGCAGCGCATGGCTGATGCAGCCGAGCCGCATGCCGACCACCAGCACGACTGGCAGCTTCAATGCGACGGCGAGATCGGCGGTGTCCTGAGTGGCCGTCAACGGCACGCGAAAGCCGCCGACGCCTTCCACGACGACAATCTCCGCGCGCTTCAAAGCCTGCGCGTGACAATCGACGATATGGTCGAGATCGAACGTAACGTTTTCCAGCGCGGCCGCGATATGCGGCGCGGCCGGTTCCTTCAGCAGATACGGCGTGCGCATCGCGGGCGGCAGCAACACGTTCGAGGCGGCGTCGAGTTGATCCGCGTCTTCGTTATGCAGTACGCCGTTCAGTTCGAATGCGCCGGCGGCGATCGGCTTCATCGCGGCGGCTTGCAGGCCTTCGCGGACAAAGCCGCGCAACAGTGCCGACGAGACGAACGTCTTGCCGATTTCCGTATCGGTGCCGGTGACGAATAAGGACAGTGCGGGTTGAACTGTGCTACTCATGCCGCCTTCGCTCCGAGTTGCTGCAAGCCGGCTTCGAGCCGGTCGAGGTCCGCCTGCGAGTGCGCGGCCGACAGCGAAATACGCAAACGCGACGTGCCGGTGGGTACGGTCGGCGGCCGTATCGCCGGCACCCACAGACCAGCGCGATCGAGCGTGGCCGCGATGTCGAGCGTGGCATCGTTCGCGCCGATGATGAGCGGCTGCACGGCCGTGTGCGAGTCGACCGGCAACCACGGCGTCGCCTTCAGCATGGCGCGCGTGCGTTCGATCAGTTGCAGAAGATGCGCGCGCCGCGCGTCGCCTTCTTCGCCACCGATGATGCGCAAGCTCGCCGACACCGCGTGCGCTGCGGCCGGCACCGACGCCGTGGTGAATATGTACGGACGCGCGCGCTGCACGAGCCACTCGATCACCGTCTCGTGCGCCGTGACGAACGCGCCGGAGACGCCGGCTGCTTTGCCGAGCGTACCGATCGAAATGAGATTCGGCGAATGCAGCGCGGCTTGCGCGATCGCGCCGCGGCCTTGCGGACCGAGGACGCCGAAGCCGTGCGCGTCGTCGACGATCAGCCATGCGCCGTGTTGCTCGGCGAGTTCGAGCATGCGCGGCAACGGCGCGATATCGCCGTCCATGCTGAACACGGTATCGGAGACGATCACTTTGACGTCGGCGTCCGAGGCTTCGAGCATCGCGCTCAGCGCTTCCGTATCGCAGTGCGGATAGATCTGCACGTCGGCGCGGGACAGGCGCGCGCCGTCGATCAGCGACGCGTGATTCAGCGCATCGGAGAAGAGTGTGGTGCCGCGGCCAGCGAGGGCGGTGAGCGTGGCGAGATTCGCCATGTAGCCGGTGCTGAAGTAGAGCGCGCGCGCGTTATCGACGAAGCCGCCCGCGAATTCCGCGAGATCGTCTTCGAGTTGCGCATGCGCGCGCGAGTGGCCGCCGAGCAGATGCGAGCCGCCGCTGCCTGCGCCAAAACGCTGCGCGCCTTCCGCGATCGCCGCGATGAGTTGCGGATGCGCGGCGAGACCGAGATAGTCGTTACTGGCGAAGCCAATGATTGCGCGGCCATCGACGGTCATGTGCGCGGCGCACGGCGTGTCGGCGGTGCGGCGGCGACGGCGCAGGCCGCGCGCGTCGATGTCCTTCAGGCCTTCGGCGAGTGTGTCGAGCAGGTGCATTAGCGGATCTCCGCGAGCGTGGCTTCGAAGGTTTCTCGCGTGCGCGAGGCGAGCAGCGCGAGTTCTTCGTCGTCGAGGATATAAGGAGGCATCAGATACACCGTGGTCGAAATCGGGCGCAGCAGCAGTTCGCGCTGCAACGCGTTTTCGAAGAAGCGGCGCGAGAATGTTTTGGCTTGCTGGGCGTCGTCGATCACGGCGTCGAATGCGAAGAGCGTGCCGCACTGACGCAGATTGCGGACTTGCTTGTGCTCGGCTAGCGGCGCGAGCGCGACTTTCAGCTTCGCGGATTTTTGCGCGTTGACGGCGAGCACGTTGTCGCTCGCGAACATATCGAGCGTGGCCAGCGCCGCGCGGCAGGCAAGCGGATTGCCCGTGTACGAATGCGAATGCAGGAAGCCGCGCGCGGTGTCGTCGTGGTAGAAGGCTTCGAAAATTTCGTCGCGGGACAGCACGATCGAGAGCGGCAGATAGCCGCCGCTGATGCCTTTCGACAGACAGATGAAGTCTGGCCAGATGCCGGCCTGTTCGCAGGCGAAGAAGGTGCCGGTGCGTCCGCAGCCGACGGCGATTTCATCGGCGATGAGATGCACGCCGTATTGGTCGCACAAGGCGCGCAATCCCGCGATATACGACGCGTCGTGCATGGCCATGCCGGCCGCGCACTGCACCAGCGGCTCGACGATCAGCGCGGCGATTTTCGCGGCGCGCGCTTCGAAGAGCGAGCGAACGTTATCGAGCGCGCGGCGCGCGACGTCGGCGGCGGTTTCGCCTGGTTGCGCGAAGCGCGCGTCGGGCGATGCCACGACGTGCGCGTGGCGGATCAGCGGATCGTAGGCGTCCTTGAAGAGTGCGACGTCAGTGACGCCGAGCGCGCCGATGGTTTCGCCGTGATAGCTGTTGGCGACGCAGACGAATTCCTGCTTGTCGGCGAAACCGCGATTGCGCCACGAGTGGAAGCTCATCTTCAGGGCGATTTCGACGGCGGACGCGCCGTCTGACGCGAAGAACGCGTGGCCCAGCGTGTTGTTCGTAAGCGCGCTGAGCCGTTCGGCGAGTTCGATGGCCGGTTCGTGCGTGCAGCCGGCGAGCATGGCGTGTTCGAGCGTGTCCAACTGGTCTTTCAGCGCCGCGTTGATGCGCGGGTTGGCGTGGCCGAACAGGTTGACCCACCAGGAGCTGATGGCATCCAGATAACGATGGCCGGCGCGGTCGTAGAGCCACGCTCCCTGGCCGCGCGCGACGGGCACGAGCGGCAGGCGTTCGTGGTGCTTCATCTGCGTGCAGGGGTGCCAGACGGCGCGGAGGCTGCGGGCGATCCAGTCTTCGGGGGATGCTGGTGGCGTTGCTGACTTTTCCAAAGGGTGCTCCAGGGATGCTTTTTGCCGCTGCGCGGCGTGGCTTTTTTAAGGCCATTTTCAGTCACGTGGCGCGGATTTTTTTGCGCTGCGCGCAGCCCTTGACGGGCTTGCGGGGTCGAGATTAGCCGTTTATTTCGTGCTGTGCACTAGGGGTTCGGTTGGCGGTTTTGCCTGCGGCGCTGAGGTTTGGCGATGTTCGGTGCAGGTGGTTTGTGTTTCTGGATGAAGGTCGCTGATCGGCGGAGTTGACGACGGCAAAGTAGTTGCAACTTACTGGCGGGGATTTGGGGTTTTGGGGCTGCGCCGGCTCGGATTTTTCTGTCTGTGTGCTCTGCGGTGTTGGCCTTTCCTTGCATTCACGGTGGTCTATTGGCGTTGCCCCTGTGCGGGGCGGCACCTACTTTCTTTGCCGCGGCAAAGAAAGTAGGCAAAGAAAGCCGCTTCACACCGCCAGCCCATAAGCGGGCGCCTCGCGCAGTCACGGCAGTGGCGCATCTGGAATCGGTGCTCTCGCACATTCGGCGCGTGTGACACAGCAGTCATACCTCCCGCCTCGCGCCGCGCGCTCGCCAGAAGGGTGCTCAAACCATTGGGTTTTTTGTGCGTGATGGGGCCGTCGGCGTCAGTAGGGCGTGACGCGGAAACGATGGGCGATTGGAGAGGGGGACAGAAATCTGCGGCAGCCCAGTAAGTACTGAGCCAGGAGAGAGAACCGATGGTTTGATGAGTGACCGCGAAGGCGCGCGCAGCGCCGCCGGAAGAATGAGCGCCTTGTCACTGACGCGGAATGTGCGAGAACACGGATTCCAGATGCGCCACTGTGCCCTCCAAGCCGAGGGGCCCGCTTATGGGCTTGCGGTGTGAAGCGGCTTTCTTTGCCTACTTTCTTTGCCGCGGCAAAGAAAGTAGGTGCCGCCCCGCACAGGGGCAACGCTAATAGACCACTAACAATTCAAGGAAAGGCCAACGCCTCAAAGAACACCGCGAATTCAAGGAAAGGCCAACGCCCCAAAGAACACAGAGAGAACCAACCCCCGCCGAGCAGGCAAAAACAAACCTAACTCTCATTCACGGCTAGCAATAGCCCGCCGAGCATCGGCGCCGCCGGCCTGAGCCCCACCATCAGCCGTCTGCGAAGACTGATCCCCCCAAACAACCGCATTATTCACCGCATACAACCGGCAAGGCGCGGAAGACTGCTTCTGACAATTCGCGACCGCGACCGACATCGGATCATCGCCACCTTCAGCCCAGGACCAAGCCCCTGAGTCAGAAACAGCAAACGCCCGGCTAGGAAACTGATGCAAGAAATTCCGATAACCATTCCGCCCGGCTTCATCGACAAACGGCACGGCGTCCACAGCATCGACAGCAGCAAACCCACTAGCTTTAGGCATGGACGGATCCGATACGCGATACTGCACACCAGTCGGCATACCCACCTGCGCAAGGAAAGCCTCGACAGTCGGCCACCACACACGCACGCCATCACGATCGCCGACCAGACGATGCGCGTCATTCTTGTAATTGCCGAAATCCACCATCTTCGCGCTCGCGCCATGCGCGCCATAAGCGGCGTACATGCCTGCCACCAACGGTGCGTTCCACACCGAATCGTTATCGCCGTACATCCACAGCGACGGCACCTTGGTCTTCTCGCCGTAAGCACCGAATGCACGCGTCAGATTGCCTTGCCAGTCGCTGCACGCATCCTGCCGCAAGCCACCCGAGAAGTTGATCAATGCCCGCACGCCCGGCGCGGCTTCGGTGCCGTACGCCATCGTTGCAAGCCCGCCGTGCGACGTGCCGGCTACCACAATGTGCCTGGCATCGACGTAAGGCTGCTTCGACATGAAATCAACCGTCGCGGCGACATCGCCGGCCTGGCCGATGCCGTTCTTCTCGACATCGCAGCCATCCTGTTGATACACACCATCCGAATGGCCGAAACCCTGGCGGTTCGGCGCCACCACCACGTAGCCGCGCCGCACGAATTCGCGCGCGAACGGCAGCGGGTCGCTGCGTTCCTGCGTGTGCGGATCGCCGGGGATCTTGCCGTGGTTGAAAACGATCATCGGAAACGGGCCAGCGCCGTCCGGTTTGTAGATCGTCGTTTCGAGAGTGACCGTGCCGGCCGCATCGACCGGTACGCGGATGATCTGTTCGTTAAGGCCTGCGGTGGGCAGATAGACGTCGTCGTCGAGCGCGATGCGCGGCACGTGTGCGCGGGTCAACGGTCCCGGCTGGGTGTCCGCGAGCGGGTCGGCGTGCGCGAGTGCGACAGCGCACGTAGCCGCTGCACAGATCACCGCACACTTCGTCAGAACCTTGCTGAACACCATTCACGCACCTGCCTCAAAAACCTGCCCTGAACACCGTGGTGTCTGTCTGTCGAAAGTCATTGCTGACATTTGCCTTTCGGGCAGGTTTTCGACAAACAAAAACACACTCGCGTACGGAGTGCGCCAGAGGCGCACGCACGCTAATCGAGATCGCACGGGATGAACCCAAACGGCCGACGCGACCCCACGCGCCGATGATGAGCGTCACGCCTGCTGCCGAAACCGCCGCCGGAACCACACTGTCTGGTGCCCGGCAGGGCTTCCTGCGCGTTTTGCGGAGCTGGTATGGACCGGCTCTCGCAACGTGACGTCATGAAGCTACGGCCTCATCCTGGCACGACAATTTTGTTTTGTGCAATCAAGGAGAACCCGCGCCGCAAAAAATGCCGCGTGCTGTTTGGTCGCCTGAGGCCGGTCAATGCAGGCTCGGCGAGTATTGCCGCACTGAAGCAATCCGCCGTGGCGCGGCTCGTGTGGCATCGCACCAACAAAAAGAAAGGCCCTGCTATCAGGGCCATATGTGAGCGCGACGTAAGGACGCTGCGGCGGTTTGTAAGGGGCAGAAAGGGCCTTTATTCGCTGACGTCGCCGTCGACGTAGCGCCAGCGGCCGTCATCGCCGCGAGCGAAGCGGCTCAGCTCGTGCAACCGATGCGCGCGGCCACCCACCTTGTAACGCGCGACGAATTCGACTGTCGCGTGATCGGCATCGGTTTCAGCGAACGCCTTGATTTGCAGTCCGAGCCAACGCGGCGCGTCGGGTGCGGCCGGATCCGCGTCGAGATCAGCGGGGCAGGTGTGCGGCGCCCACGTGGCGCGCAGATAGTCCGTCGCACCCAGAACATACGCGCTATAGCGCGAACGCATCAGTTCAAGCGCCCGTGGCGCCGCTTCGCCGCCGTCGATATAGCGGCCGCAGCACTGCGCGAAGCGCGGCGCCTTGGCACCGCTGCGCTGGTCTGGCGCGGCGCCGCCGCACGGACAGTCGAATGGTCGTTGCATCGACAACAGTTGCTTATTCATCAGACTTTCAGCCAAGGCCGCGCGCGATCAAAATTTTCTGGATGTCGCTGGTGCCTTCGTAGATCTGGCAGACACGCACGTCCCGATAAATCCGCTCGACGGGGAAGTCGCTCAGGTAGCCGTAGCCGCCATGAATCTGTAAGGCGGCCGAACAGATGCGCTCGGCGGCTTCGGACGCGAACAGCTTGGCCATCGCGGCTTCGGTCAGGCACGGTTGGCCGGCGTCTTTCAACGACGCGGCGTGCCAGATCAATTGGCGCGCGGCTTCGAGTTGCGTCGCCATATCGGCGAGGCGGAATTGTACGGCCTGGTGCGAAAAGAGCGGCGTGCCGAAACTCTCGCGCTCCTTCGCATAACTCAACGCCGCTTCGAACGCGGCGCGCGCCATGCCGACGCTTTGCGCCGCGATGCCGATACGGCCGCCTTCCAGCCCCGACAACGCAATCCGATAGCCTTCGCCTTCCGCGCCGATCAGATTCGCGGCCGACACCCGGCAGTCCTCGAAAATGATCTGCGCGGTATCCGACGAATGCTGGCCGAGCTTGTCCTCGACTCGCGCGACGACGTAGCCCTTCGTGTCGGTGGGCACGATGAACGCGCTGATGCCGCGCTTGCCCGCCGCTTTGTCGGTCACGGCCATCACGATCGCGACGTTGCCGTTCTTGCCGCTCGTGATGAACTGTTTGACGCCGTTCAGCACGTACGCATCGCCATCGCGTGTGGCGGTGGTGCGCAACGCGGACGCGTCGGAACCGGCTTGCGGTTCGGTCAGGCAAAACGCGCCGAGCATCTCGCCCCGCGCGAGCGGCGTCAGCCACTCGCGTTTCTGGGCGTCGTTGCCATAGGTCAGCAGAATGCTGCACACCGGGCAGTTGTTGACGGAGATGGCCGTCGAGGTGCCGCCGTCGCCGGCAGCGATTTCTTCGAGAATCAGCGCGAGCGCCAGCGCATCCATGCCGGCACCGCCATATGCTTCGGGTACCAGCACGCCGTACGCGCCGAGTTCGGCGAGTTGCCGATGCACATCCTTCGGAAAAGTGCGCTCGCGGTCCCACACTGCCGCGTGCGGCGTGATCGCTTCGCGCACGAAGGTGCGCAGCGCATCGCGGACCATCAAGTGATCCTGATCAAGCACCATGTGTGTGTCTCCTTGCCGGCTCGTTGCTCACCAGTCGAGCAGCGTGCCGTCGTATTGATAGAAGCGGCCATTGAACTCGTCGTGCGCCGCGGCGGCCTGCGCCAGCACTTCACGCATGCCGGTGACGCTGCGCGCCGGATCGATCGCCGCCTGCGCACCGCCCATGTCGGTGCGCACCCAGCCCGGATGCAACGAAACGCACGCGGCGCGCTTCGCTTCCAACGACGCGAGTTTAAGCGCGTCGTTCAACGCCGCCTTGCTCGCGCGATACAGCCACCCGGTCGTGCCGCTCGCGTCGCCGATGCTGCCCATCTTGCTCGAGATCACCGCGAACACGCCACCGGCCTCTTCGACGAGCGGCAGCAGGATCGGCATCAGTTGCATCGGGCCGCGCACGTTGGTGTGCATGACGTGGTCGAAGTCTTCAGCGGTGATCGTCTCGATGCCTTCCGTGCGCGGGCCATAAACGCCCGACACCACGATCGCCGCATCGAGCCGTTCTCCGTCGAGCTTCCAGCCGAGCGCGGCGATTTCTTCCGGCGCGCTCACATCGAGTGAAAAAGTTTCGGCGCCGAGTGCCTTCAATGCATCGAGCGCGGCGCCGTCGCGCGCTGTGGCGAGCACGCGCCAGCCGCTCTTCCTGTACTGCCGTGCAAACTCATGGCCGATGCCACGCGACGCACCGACGATCAACACTGTTTTCATCGAATACCTCAGCAAGCCGTCAAAACAGCGCGCTTTGAAAACGCGCGTTACACCAGTTCGATACCCATCGCCGTCGCTTCGCCGCCGCCGATGCACAGCGTCGCGACGCCGCGCTTCAGTCCACGTTTCTTCAGCGCGCCGATCAGCGTGACCAGAATCCGCGCGCCCGACGCGCCGATCGGATGGCCGAGCGCACAGGCGCCGCCATTCACATTGACCTTCTCGTGCGGCAGATGGTGTTCCTTCATGGCCGCCATCGTCACGACGGCGAATGCTTCGTTGACCTCATACAGATCGACTTCATCCGCGCGCCAGCCGTTCTTCTCGAACAGCTTGCGAATCGCGCCAACCGGCGCGGTGGTGAACTTCGCCGGTTCCTGTGCGAAGGTCGAGTGACCCACTACGCGCGCGATCGGCTCGACGCCGAGACGCCTGGCCGTCGACTCGCGCATCATGACGAGCGCGGCCGCGCCGTCGGAAATCGACGACGAGTTCGCCGCCGTCACCGTGCCGGTTTTGCTGAACGCGGGTTTGAGCGTCGGAATTTTTTCGAGGTTCGCTTTGAACGGCTGCTCGTCGCGATCGATGGTGACATCGCCCTTGCGGCTCTCCACCTTCACCGGCGCGATTTCCCAGGCGAACGAACCATCTTCGTTCGCGCGTTTCGCACGATTTAGCGACTCGACGGCGAACGCGTCCTGCGCCTCGCGCGTGAAGTCGAACGACGCCGCGCATTCCTCGGCGAAGGTGCCCATCAGACGGCCTTTTTCGTAGGCGTCTTCGAGGCCGTCGTAGAACATGTGGTCGATCACCTGACCGTGGCCCATGCGCATGCCGCTCCGTGCTTTGGGCAGCAGATAGGGCGCGTTCGTCATGCTTTCCATGCCGCCCGCGACGATCACATCGACGGAGCCTGCTGCCAGCATGTCGTGCGCGAACATCGCCGCGCGCATGCCGGAGCCGCACATCTTGTTCACCGTGGTGCTGCCGGTGGCGAGCGGCAAGCCCGCGCCGAGCGCGGCCTGACGCGCGGGCGCCTGACCGAGGCCGGCTGGCAGCACGCAGCCCATTACCACTTCGTCGACCTGTTCGGGCTTCAGGCCCGCGCGCTTCACGGCCGCTTCGATTGCCACCGAGCCCAACTGCGGCGCTGTCAGCGCGGCGAAGTCGCCTTGAAATGCCGCCATCGGCGTGCGGGCCACGCCCACGATGACGATCGGATCAGCTTTTGTCTCACTCATGTTTAAGCTCCTTGATTACGCCTTCGACGATAGCCGGCACGTCGCCGAGCTGAGCCGCATCGGCGGCCACCACGTCGTTCTCTGCCTTGTGCGGGCCACTAGCTGACACCGCCGCGACGCACTTCTGATAGGTAGCATCGAGCGCACCCGGCTCGCTGACCGTCATGCCGAGATTGCGCACCTTGCCGTCATGCACGCCATACGCCCAGCCGTGCACTGTCAATTCCTGGCCGCGCGCCCATGCATCGTTGACGATGGTGGTGCGGCATACGTTCATCACCTGTTCGATCGCGTTCAGTTCGACCAGCCGCCGGTGACGCGCCTCGCCGATCGGCCATTCCTCGATCAGCGCCGCATGTTTGGTGCGCACGTCCTGCACGTGATGCAGCCAGTTGTCCGCGAGACCCACGCGCCGGCCGTGCAGCGCCGCGCCGACACCCGAGCAGCCGTAGTGGCCGACCACCATGATGTGCTTGACCTTCAGCAGATCGACGGCGAACTGGATCACCGAGAGACAGTTCAGATCGGTATGCACGACCACATTCGCGATGTTTCTGTGCACGAACACTTCGCCCGGCGGCAAGCCGATGATCTGGTTGGCCGGCACGCGCGAATCCGAGCAGCCGATCCACAGATACTCCGGCGTCTGTTGGTGTGCGAGGCGCGAGAAATACTCAGGGTCTTCGGACAGCTTGCGGGCGACCCACGCTTCGTTGTTGTCGAACAGATGCGAGAGCGGATTATCAGGAGTTGATGCGTTCGTGTTCATGGTGCGTCTGGGCGGTTGCTCGACCGATTGACCGGTCGATGTCGTTGCATAAGGTTCGGACGAGGCATCTGAAGATGCGAGCGGCGCGTGAGCTTCACGCCACCCGCACGCTGCGCGCGTCGGCTGGCGCATCCGGCTCGGGGGATGCACGGCCGGCGGCATCGGCAAAGCGTTCCGGATAGCAGTTGCAGAAGCGCGCGCTGTCGTCGTACGGGAAAAAGTCGGGCAGTTCGCCTTTCAATAGATGATCCTTGTGCCGTTGCCATAGCGCAGGATCGAAGAAGTCCGCGTGATGCTGCATGAAGGAACGGCGCACGCGTGGGTCGCCGAGCAGAAATGTGCCGTACGTTTCCGGGAAGATGTCGTGCGGGCCGACCGAGTACCACGGCTCGCCCGACATTTCGTCCTCCTCGTTACGCGGCGCCGGCACTGCGCGCACGTTGCAGTCGGTCAGATATTCGATTTCGTCGTAGTCGTAGAACACGACGCGGCCGTGACGCGTCACGCCGAAGTTCTTGTAAAGCATGTCGCCTGGAAAGATGTTCGCCTGCATCAATTCCTTCACCGCGTTGCCGTATTCCTTGATGCCGTGCTCGACGTCCTCGTCGTTGCCGTTCTGCAGGAACAGATTGAGCGGCACCATGCGGCGCTCGATATACATGTGACGAATCACGAGGTTGTCGCCGTCGTATTCGAGCAGCGACGGCACTTCCTTTTCGAGCTCACGCACCAGCGCGTCGTCGAGGCGTGAGCGGGGCAACGCCACGCTCGAATATTCGAGCGTGTCGGCCATGCGGCCCAGCCGGTCGTGTCGTTTGACGAGCTGATACTTGCTCTGGATCTGCGCGCGCGTGGTTTCCTTCGGCGGCGGGAAGTTGTCCTTGATCAGCTTGAACACGTACGGAAACGACGGCAGCGTGAACACCAGCATCACGAGCCCCTTGATGCCGGGCGCGATGATGAACTGATCGCTCGAATGCGAGAGGTGATGCAGCAGGTCGCGATAGAACAGATTCTTGCCCTGCTTCTGCAAACCCACCGACGTATAGATTTCCGCCTTCGGCTTGCCCGGCATGATGGTGCCGAGAAATTCGACGTAAGCGGACGGCACTTCCATATCCACCAGGAAGTACGAATGCGAAAAGCTGAAAATGATCAGCAGCTGTTCGCGCTTGAGCAGCACGGTGTCGAGCGCGAGCATGCCCGGCTTGACATGCCGCAAGGGCACGGCGAACGGCAGCAGCAGGTCACCGTTGATGATGCGTCCGACGATATACGCCGACTTGTTCCGGTAGAACAGCGAGGAGAGCACGTGAATCTGGAAATTGGGCGCTTCGTCGAACGCACCGAACGCGTCGTGGATTGCTTGCATCACGCAGCCGACGTCGCGCGTCAGGTCTTCGAACTGCGGCTCCAACTGGAAGTTCGTGACGATGCGTTCGAGCGTGGCCGCGAGTCCGTCTTTGCCGGGATAGTACGCACGGTAAGTCGGTTTCGCGGCCGGTTCATCGTTCTCGATGTATTCGGTCGAGATGGCCGGTCGCACGAAAATGAAGTCGTTGTTGAAGTACGAGCGGTGCAGGATCTTGCAGCACACTGAATTGAAAAACGTTTCCGCGCACTCCGGCTGACGGTGCGTGGTCAACAGGCCGATGTAATGCAGCTTGATCTGCTGCCACACTTCGCTGTCGATTTTTTCCGCGTCGTATTCGTCTTCGAGCAGTTCGACGCATTCATCGACGCGCTCGTCGTATGAAGTAATGCGATCGCGTGCGAGCTTCTGCAGACCGTGCCAGTCGGCTTTCTCGAAGAGCGTTTTGGCGTGGATGGCGGCGTCGCGAAAGATCCGGTAATGCCGGTCGAATCCTTCGAGCATGGTCTGCGCGAGGTCAAAGCCGATCTGCGACGACAGCAGTTTGGGGAAGTGATTCATGTCGACCGCGCATTCGCCTCATGTCGTGAAGACACCCGTGATTGTATCGTTCGGGTGCACCTGCGACGCATCGCGCCGCGCTTGTTCAAGCCGGCTTGGCTTCACGCGTGCCGCCTTCCAGCAGCGCGCGCGCCTGGGTTTCGTATTGCGCGAGGTCTTCGAGCGTCGCGTTCAGGTCTTCCAGCTGACGCTCGAGCACTTCGCGATGACGCGCCACCGTGGCGAGGAACGCGTGCAACTGCGGCACCGTGTCGGTCGGCGACTCGTACACGTCCAGCAGATCGCGAATCTCCGATAGCGTGAAGCCGAGCCGTTTGCCGCGCAACGTGAGCTTAAGACGCGTTCGGTCGCGGCCTGAATAGACGCGCCGCAAGCCACTCGACCCTTCGCGGCTCGGTGAGAGTAAACCCTGGTCTTCGTAGAAGCGGATGGCGCGCGGCGTGACGTCGAATTCCCGCGCGAGCTCGGTGATCGTGTATTGCGTGTTCATCGGGGCATTCCGTGGCCGGGCAGAAAATCGGATTGAACGATAGAATCGACGTTTACGTTATCGTCAACTTGAGTTGAACGCAACCAGGCGCAGTACGGCAGCGGTACCTCACTCGCGCGCCGCAACCACGCCGACCGGCAGCGCACACCTCGCCATGCCGGACGGCCGACGGAGGAAGACACTCACAATGAATGCACTCGAACATCAACTCGACTATCCGTTCGGCGACACCTTGCCGGACGCGGGCCGTGCGATGGAAGTCGCGCCAGGCGTGTTCTGGCTGCGCATGCCGCTGCCTTTCGCGCTGGATCACATCAACCTCTGGCTGCTACGCGATGAAATCGACGGGCAGCAGGGTTGGACGGTGGTCGACTGCGGCATTACCTCGGACACGATCAAGGAGAATTGGGAGAAAGTGTTCGACTCGGTGCTCGACGGTCTGCCGGTGCTGCGCGTGATCGTCACGCATTGCCATCCCGATCACATCGGCCTCGCGCACTGGATTTGCGCGGGCGGCGACAAAAAGCGCTGGGACGTGCGGCTATGGATGACGCTCGGCGAATACATGCAGGCCCGCGTCATGGCTGCCGGCGACGGTTCGAATGCGGGCGGCGAGGGCGCGGCGCGGCACTTCGCGCGGCACGGCGTGACCGACGAAGAGTCGCTCGAGAAACTGCGCAATCGCAAGAGCTATTACGCGAGCCTCGTGCCGGCGATTCCGGGGCAGTATCGCCGTCTGCGGGAAGCCGACGGCGTAACGATCGGCGGCAAGACTTGGCGCGTGGTGACCGGCTTCGGCCATTCGCCGGAACACTGCGCGTTGTTCTGCGAAGAGACCGGCGTGCTGATTTCCGGCGACATGGTGCTGCCGCGTATCTCGACCAACGTGTCGGTGTTCGATATGGAGCCGGAAGGCACACCGCTCGCGTTATATCTGGAGTCGCTCGGCCGTTACGAGACGATGCCGGAAGACACGCTCGTGCTGCCTTCGCATGGCAAGCCGTTTCGCGGCGTGCGTACGCGGATCCGGCAGTTGCGCGAGCATCACGACGCGCGTCTAGCCGAAGTGCGCGAGGCGTGCGCGGAGAAACCGCAGAGCGCCGCGGATATCGTGCCGCTCATGTTCAAGCGACAACTCGATATCCATCAGATGACGTTTGCGATGGGTGAAGCGCTGGCGCACTTGCATCTCCTGTGGCTTGCGGGTGAGTTGAAACGTAAGCAGGATGCGGATGGAGTGATTCGGTTTTGCCGGCGTGATTGAGGTAGCGCGGCGTTAAAAAAGCCCGGCGCTTTCGCAACCGGGCTTTCTTCCGCATACTGCACGTTCAAAGCAACGCTATTACTGCACCGACACCGCCCCGAAGTTCTGCCGCCCAAACGGACTCACGTGATAACCGCTCACGTTCGTGCGAGTGATCGCCGCCGCGGTCGGATACCCGAGCGGAATCCACAGCGCCTGATCGTGAATAATCTGCTGGGCCTGCTCATACGCCTTCGCGCGCTTGGCCTGATCCGGCGTTGCCTTGCCGTCGGCGATCAGCTTGTCCAGATCCTGATCGCAGAACCGCGCGAAGTTGATCCCCGACTTCACCGCATTGCAGCTGAATAGCGGCGACAGGTAGTTGTCCGGATCGCCGTTGTCGCCGGCCCAGCCCATGAAGAGCGAATCATGCTGGCCCTGCTTGGCCTGCTTGATCAACTCGCCCCATTCGATCACCTTCACGTCGGCTTTCACGCCGATCTTCGCGAAGTCGGCCTGCAGCAATTCGGCGCCGGCCTTCGGATTCGGATTCAGCACACTGCCGTTCGGTCGCACCCAGATCGTCGTTTCGAAACCGTTCGGATAGCCCGCGTCGGCGAGCAGTTTCTTCGCCTTCGCCGGGTCGTACGGCCATGCCTTCACGGCTTTGTCGTAGCTCCACGTGTTCGGCGGATACGGATTCACGGCCGGCGTCGCCGTGTTGTCGAACACGGTCTTCAGATATGTGGTGCGGTCGAACGCCATGTTCAGCGCGGCGCGCACCTTCTGGTTGTCGAGCGGTTTCTTCTGCGTGTTCAACGCGACAAACGCCGTCATGAACGCGGGCGTCTGCACGATGGCGAGTGATTTGTCGCCCTTCGCTTCAGCGAGATCCTGCGGCTTCGGCGACAAGGCGATCTGGCATTCGCCGGCCTTCACTTTCTGCGCCCGCACCGTGGCATCCGGCGTGATCGCGTAGATCAGGCGGTCGATCTTCGGCTTCGCGCCCCAGTAGGTCGGATTCACGTCGTACCGAATCACTGCGTCTTTCGTATAGCTCTTCAGCTCGAACGGACCGGTGCCGATCGGCTTCGAGTTCAGATCGAGCTGTTTGCCGGCCTTGAGCAACTGGTCGGCGTATTCGGCCGAATAGATCGAGGCGAAACCCATGGTCAGGATCGACACGAAGGTCGCGTCGGGCGCGTTCAGTTCGAACTTGACGGTGTTGTCGTCGACCTTGCTGATCGACTTGATGAGCTTCGGCAGACCCATCGACTGCGCATGCGGGAAGCCGCTCGCGCCCGCCACCTTGTGCCACGGGTTGCTGTCGTTGAGCATGCGGTCGAACGTGAAGACGACGTCGTCGGCATTCAGCGCGCGAGTGGGCTTGAAGTAGTCGGTGGTCTGGAACTGCACGTTCGGGCGCAGATGGAACGTGTAGGTGAGGCCGTCGGCGCTCACGTCCCACTTGTCGGCCAGCGCGGGCACCACTTTCTTCGCGGCCTCGTCGTACGAGACCAGCGAGTTGAAGATCACGTCGGCCGACGCGTTGGTCGTGACGAGCGAATTGAACTGCACGACATCGAAGCCGTCGGGGCTCGACTCGGTACAGACGGTCAGCGGTTTGGCGAGCACGAGCGCGGGCGCCGTGAACAGTACGGCGGCTGCGAGCAGTTTGAAGCGCATAGGATCTCCCATAACAAGCGCAGTCAGGCAGTGCGTCTGGTTGTGTGGTTATGTTCCGTTGACGAAGGACGGGCGGCCTTGCGGCGTAGCCGTCGTCTTTATTGTGATACGTTTCCGGCGCTGGCGCATGGGTCGACTAATAACGCCGACGCGGGCGCGGGCCTTCGCGAAAGCTTATCGAAGGGTGGTTGCGGCGACAACAACATAATCCGCATATTCATATGGCAGGGGCGGGCCAGGTTTAAGGTGCGCTCTCCCCGCACACGCTCAGGCCGCCGCAGCGCGCTGCAGCAGGTAAGCGATGCCTTCGATCGCGCGCACGCCGTACCACGACACCATTTCCCCATCGATCAACTCGATGCGCTTGCCGGCCAGGCGCGGGTCGCGTTTCAGTGCGTCGCAATGGACCTGCGTGAACCGATACGGCTCGCTGGAGAGCAAGATGCGGTCAACGTGGGCAAGCCACGGCGCGGTGCCGAAGTCGAGCGTCGGGTAACGCGCGGCACCTGCCGCGCCGCCTCGCACGTCCGGCAGTGTGTGCCAGTTCACTAGCCGCAGCATGGTCGAGATATAGGTGTCGCGCGCTACGGTCATCCACGGCTCGCGCCAGATCAGATACAGCACGCTCTGCGGAGCGAAGGCGTGCGCCGCCGCTTGGTGCAGGCGGGCTTCGAGCGCTTCGCTGAGGCGCTGCGCTTCCTGCGCACGATCGAAGATCGCGCCCAGCAGCGTATAGAGCGCCAGATTATCCCGCGGCATTTGAGGATGCGTCACGACGATATGCGGCACGAACGCGCGCAATTGCTCGACGGTATTGCGCTCGTTTTCGTCGATATTGACAATCAGATGAGTGGGGCGCAATGCACGAATGGCGTCGAGATTCACGGCCTTGGTGCCGCCGACCTTGCGGACCTGCTGCACCTTGTCGTGGGGATGCACGCAAAAACCGGTGCGGCCGACGATCTGCCTGTCGAGTCCGAGCGCGAACAGCAGTTCAGTGATGCTCGGCACCAGCGAAACGATACGCGCTGCGGCGCCTGCTGGTTCGTGCGCGACGCCGGCTGCATCGACCGCACGGGGTTGCATGGCTTACTCGGCTTCGGCGGCGGCGCGCGGCTTGCGCGGCGCGCGCTCGAAAGCGCGGTCGTACAGCCAGCGCGGCAGCACATGCAGCAGCATGGCCACCACGCGCATCTGCCAGGGAAACACCGCGAACGCCGTTTGACGCTCGATCGCCTGCGCCACCTTGACGGCGAAACGGTCGGCGTCCATCAGGAACGGCATGGTGTACGGGTTGTGCTCGGTCATCGGCGTGCGGATATAGCCGGGCGCAATCGTGACCACGCCGACATCATGCGGCCGCATTTCGACGCGCAACGCTTCCAGATATTTGAGCGCCGCCGATTTCGACGCGCTGTACGCGCCGGAGCCCGGCAAGCCGCGCACACTGGCGACGCTGGCGATACCCACCAGCGTGCCGCGTTTCGCGGCGACCATCGCGGCGGCGAACGGCTCGAAAGTCGCGACCATGCCGAAGTAGTTGATGTCCATCACTTCGCGGAAGGTGCGCAGATCGCCGTGACCGGTGACCGCGCCGCGGCTGATGCCTGCGTTGGCGATCACGACATCCGGCAAACCGTGCCGCGCGATGAACTGTGCGGCCGCTTCGGAGAGCGCTTCGGCGTCGCGCACGTCGACGGAAAAGATGGAGACGGTGTTTTGCGGATGGGACTGCTGGAAGGCGGCGAGGGCGTTGCCGCGGCGGGCAACCAGGCCGAGAATCGCGCCGCGCCGCGCATATTCGGCGGCGAGCGCGAGGCCTATGCCACTCGAGGCGCCGGTAATGAAAACCTTCAGGGGTGAACTCATTCCGGCGCCTCGGCTTTACATCTTCTTGGCGCGGACCTGGGCGACCAGGTAGTCCAGCACCTGGATCGTGCCTGGCAGGCTGTTGGTCGCAGCCGGGCCGGTTTCATACTTGCCCTGCACGGCCAGCGTCGGCACGCCGTCGATCTTGTAGTCGTCCAGCAGCTTCTTGTCCTTCTGCAGCGCGCTTTGCGTCGAGAACGAGTTGTACGCGTCCATGTACTTCTTCGGATCGACGCCGTTCTTCGCGAGGAATTTGGCCTGATCTTGCGGCGTCAGCAGGTAGTCCTTGTTGACGTGGATTTCGTTGAAGACCTTCGGCGTGAGTTGCGTGGCGAGGCCGAGCGCGTCGAGCGCGTGATACATCTTGGAATGCGGAATGAAGTCGTCGCGGAAGGCGACCGGCACGCGCTTGAACACCACGTCCGGACCTTGCTTCTTCACCCACGCTTCGAGGTACGGGTTGAATTCATTGCAGTGCGGGCAGCCGTACCAGAAGAATTCGGTGACTTCGATCTTGCCGGCGGGCACGTCGGTGGGCTGCGCGGTGGACAGCACGGTGAAATCCTTGCCCGACACCGGTGCGGTGGGCGATGCCTGTGCCGAGGCGGCAACGAGGCCCAGCGAGAGGAACAGAATGCTCAGCAGTTTCTTCATGTTGTGTGACCCAAGTAGGCGTAAAGCGGTGGCGCCACGCAAATGCCCGTCACCGTCTTCAAGATTCGGCGTTGAACGGTTTCAACCGTCCGTCGTGCTTGTGACACGCGCCGCACGCCGATAGTTCGGCGGCGGCGCGTTTCGGCAAATCACCGTGTATTTATTGTTGGCTTATTGCTTCGTGAAGCGGATCACTGCGGTATCCACGCCCGCGTCCGACAAACGCTGACGGCTCGAATTCATGTCTTCGAACTTCGAGAACGGCCCGATACGCACGCGATAATACGTGACGCCGCCGGCGTCGCGCTGGGTGACTTTCGATTCGAAGCCCTGGAACGCGAGACGCGCGCGCTGCTGTTCGGCATCTGCCGAGGTCTTGTAGGCGCCCACTTGCAGGAAGTAGCCGGTGTTCGCATCGCCCGGCGCGGGCGCCGCGCCGGAACCCGGCTTGCCATTGGCGGCCGTGGTGGACGAGCTGCTCTTCGGCGCCGAGCCTGCCGCGGTGGCGGCCGGTGCGCTGGAGGCCTGCGGCTTCTTCGCCGGCGTGGTGGCCGTGCCGTTGCCGTTATCCTGCGCGGGCTTCGGCGCGACCGCCGTGCCGTTCGCACTGCCGTTGTTGCCGCTGTTTCCGTTAGCCGGCGGCACTTCGACGATCTGCGGTTCTTCCAGCATGCCCGACTGCGTCTGCGAGTTGGTCTGGCCCGGCGCGGTGTTCGGCGGCGCGGGTTGCGCGGCTTGCGGCACAGGCTGACCCGGCGTCTTGCCTTGCAGCGGACGGTTCGGATCGTATTGCGGCTGACTCGCGCCGGAATCCGACGCCGCGGGCGGCGCCACTTTCGAGACGAAGGGCGTAGGCGCACGGGTGATGTACAGCGCAACCACTACCGCGATCGCAAGGCCAACGATCAGGCCCAGCACGATGCCGAGAAAAGTTCCCCCGGTTTGTTTCGATTGCTTTGTTGTGCGGCGTGGTTTTGCCATCGTATGAATCACCTGCAAAAAGAATCCTGGAACGGCCGTCGATTATAACGACGGCCGCATGCATGTTGCGCCGGAGGACTTACATCTTGACGGGAGCGGAGACGCCAATCGTCGCGAGACCATTGGCCAGCACCTGACGCGTGGCCGCGAGCAGTGCGACGCGTGCATTGCGCTCGGCCGCATCGTCGACCAGCACGCGCTCGGCACGGTCATTGTAGAACGAGTGGAATTCCCCGGCGAGGTCGCGCAGATAGAACGCGACCGCGTGGGGCGCAAGTTCGTCGGCGGCGTGCTCCAGCATGTCCGGGAATTCGGCGAGCTTGTTCAGCAGGGCCATGGCGCGTTCGCTGGTGAGCGGGGAGACGTCCACGTCCGCCAGCGTGCTTTCGTCCGTGTTGTAGCGCGCCTTGCATTCGGCGATGACCGAGCAGATCCGCGCGTGTGCGTACTGCACGTAATGCACCGGATTCTCGTCGTTCTGCTTCAGCGCGAGGTCGATGTCGAACACGAATTCCGTATCCGCCTTGCGCGAAATCAGGAAAAAGCGCACGGCGTCGCGGCCACGGCGGATCGTTTCCTCGTCGATCAGATCGACGGCGGCTTCCGAGCCCGGCGTCGCGCCGCCCGACCATTCGATCAGGTCGCGCACTGTCACATAGCTGCCGGCGCGCTTGGAGATTTTCACCTCTTCGCCGTTGCGCATGACCGTGACCATCTTGTGCAGGATGTAGTCGGGATAGCCCTTCGGAATGCCGACGCCGAGACCTTGCAGGCCGGCGCGCACCCGCGCGATCGTGCCGTGGTGGTCCGAACCCTGAATGTTGATGACCTTGGTGAAGCCGCGTTCCCACTTGGCGACGTGATAGGCGACGTCCGGCACGAAGTACGTGTAGGTGCCGTCGGTCTTGCGCATCACGCGGTCTTTGTCGTCGCCGTCGTCGGTCGTGCGCAGCCACAGCGCGCCTTCCTGCTCGTAGGTTTTGCCGGCGGCGATCAACGCCTCGACGGTCTTTTCGACCCGGCCTTCCTTGTACAGCGACGATTCCAGATAGTACTGGTCGAACTTCACGCCGAACGCCTGCAAGTCCATGTCCTGCTCGCGGCGCAGATACGCCACGGCGAAGCGGCGGATCGCTTCGAGGTCTTCGACGTCGCGCGCGCCGGTGACCGGCTCGCCGTCGCTCGCGGCCACGGTCACGCCGTTCAGATAGTCTCGCGCGATCTCGGCGATGTACTCGCCGTTGTACGCCGAAGCCGGCCAGCCTGCGTCGCCGGGAGCCAGGCCGCGGGCGCGCGCCTGAGTCGACAGCGCCAGCGTCTGGATCTGCACGCCGGCGTCGTTGTAGTAGAACTCGCGATGCACGTCATAGCCTTGGCTAGCCAGCACGTTCGAGAGCGCATCGCCGAGCGCGGCCTGACGGCCGTGGCCGACGTGCAGCGGGCCGGTCGGGTTGGCCGAGACGAATTCGATCAGCACATGCTTGCCGGCGTCGCGCTGCGAGCGGCCGAAAGCCTCTTTCTCGGCGAACACGGCCGCGATCACCGCCTGCTTGGCAGCGGCCGCGAGGCGCAGGTTGATGAAGCCGGGGCCGGCCACTTCAGCGGCTTCGACGAGGCCTTTGGCCTGCGGTTGCGCGAGCAGCGCGTCGACAATCTGTTGCGCCAGCTGGCGCGGATTGGCGCGCAGCGGCTTGGCGAGTTGCATCGCCACGTTGCACGCAACGTCGCCGTGCGCGGCGACCTTGGGACGCTCCAGCGTGATGGTGGGCGACACGAACGCGGCTTCGCTCGCGCCTTGCGAGGCGGTCGCGACCTGCTTCACTGTTTCGGCGAGCAGGGTTTCGAGAGTATGTTTATGTGCAGGCAGCATGCTTGTTGCGAGTCCAGTGAGGCAATCCGGTGATGCGGGAGAGGCGCCGGCCGCGCGCGAGTCGCAACCGGTTCGTCAGAAGCGTGGAAAGCGGCATGCAGTTGCCGAGGCGTGGCGAGCAATGCGCGCGGTATCAGGCACGTTGCCTGCAACACATCGAATGCGGTGCAGGCGGCCTGCCGCGGCGTCGACTGCTTGCGGCAGACCGCGGCGGTACGCGGGTTGTGCGCAACCGGCCAGCCAAGTTATTCGCCCCTCGCCGCGCGGTGCATTGCGGCACGCTTTTCCGTCCAGACGGATTTTAGCAGGTGCTAATATGTTCAATGAGATGCCCAACAAGGGCCGTGGCCGCCGCGCCTGATCGGCGAGCCAACGTAACGCGCGCTGGCAGCCGCCGTTCAGCCGCTCGCGCGCCAATCCAACATAACGAAAAAGGGAACAGTCATGTTGATTACTTTCAAATGCCACGCCAGCCCGGACGTAATGATGCTGGAAAATCTCGCCCAGTATCTCGTCGGCATCGTCGGCAAGCGGCTGGGTGAACGCGGCGTCATCACTCACGACGAACTGGGCCCGGCCATCGAGAAACTCGAAGCAGCGATTTCCGTCGACAAGCAGGAGCGTGCCGAGCACGACGGCCATTTCCACGAAGGCGAAGAGGGCCACGAGCATCACGAAATTCCGCCGGGACTCGCGCAGCGCGCGTATCCGTTCCTCGACATGCTGCGCGCGGCGCAGAAGGAAAACGCGGATATCGTCTGGGGTCTCTGATCCCGCGTTGAACCGCTGTGCGCGGCGTTTGAAAGAGCCGCGGCACCCGGCGGGGCGAGACCTTGCGCACCAATGAAAAGAGCCCGCTTGTGCGGGCTCTTTGTCGTTCAGAGATCCAGACTAACCGGTGCTGCCGTGCTGCTTACTGGCTCGCGGCGTCCGCCGGCGCGGCTGCGGGAGCCGACGCACCCTTCTTCGCTTTCTTCGGTTTCTTGACGTGTTTCACCGTGGGCGGCGAATACGAACTCACCGAGCTGGAACCGCCGGGCGCGGCGGGCTGGGCCAGCGCCGCGGTGGCGCCGAGGGCAAGCGAAACAGCGGTCAACAACAGCGTCAGCTTCTTCATACGATTTTCTCCGTTGACGATTGCAATTAGTAAGCCGACGCGTTTTGGCCGCGTCTGGCGGGGTCAAGCCGCCTCAGTCTACAAAGCCGAAAATTACGTTGCCGCAAATATTCAGTCTTTCGAGCCCGATATAGTGGGGTTCCCGCCACGCCCGACGGCTTACAGCAAAGGCGCCAAGGCCCGCTCCGCATCGGTTTTCGACAGTGACATGCGCTTTGCGTAGTCTTCCAGCTGGTCCTGGCCGATCTTGCCGACCGAGAAGTAAGTGCTGTCCGGATGCGCCAGATAGAAACCGGAGACGCTCGCCGCCGGCAACATGGCCAGCGATTCGGTCACGCTCATGCCGATTTCGGTGGCGTGCAGCACGTCGAACATATCGCGCTTGACGAGGTGATCCGGGCAGGCCGGATAGCCGGGCGCCGGTCGGATGCCGTGATACTTTTCCGCGATCAGGTCGTCGTTGGAGAGCGTTTCGGCGTTCGCGTAACCCCACAGGTCGCGCCGTACGCGCGCATGCAGCGCTTCGGCGAAGGCTTCGGCGAAACGGTCGGCGAGTGCCTTGAGCATGATCGCGCTGTAGTCGTCGTGGTCCTTCTCGAACTGCTTTTCCTTCACGTCGACACCCAGACCCGCCGTCACCGCGAACATGCCGATGTAGTCGGCCACGCCCGAGTCCTTCGGCGCGATGAAGTCGGCGAGCGACCGGTTCGGCCGCATCACGCCGTCCACCACCGGACGCACGCTCTGCTGGCGCAGATTGCGCCATGTGAGCGCGACTTCCGAGCGCGATTCGTCCGTGTAGATTTCGATGTCGTCGTCGTTCACGGTGTTGGCGGGCAGCAGCGCGATCACGCCGTTCGCTTGCAGCCAGCGGCCCTGGATCAGGCGCGCGAGCATCGACTTGCCGTCCGAGAACACGCGCCGCGCCGATTCGCCGACGATCTCGTCGTTCAGAATGGCCGGATACGGGCCGGCCAGATCCCACGTCTGAAAGAACGGACCCCAGTCGATATAGTTCGCCAGTTCGCTCAGATCGAAATTCTTGAACACGCGGCGGCCGATGAACTTCGGCTTGACCGGCTGATAACTCGCCCAGTCGACCTTGGTCTTGTTGGCGCGAGCTTCGGCCAACGTGACCATGGGCTGCGCCTTCTTGTTGGCGTGCTGAACGCGGATCCGCTCGTAATCGGACTTGAGTTCGTCGAGATACTTCGACGCGCCTTCGTCGGACAGCAGGCTCGACGCCACGGAGACCGAGCGCGACGCGTCCGGCACATAGACCACCGGCCCTTCGTAATGCGGCGCGATCTTCACGGCGGTATGCACGCGTGAAGTGGTCGCGCCGCCGATCAAGAGCGGAATCTTCTTCACGCGGAAGTAGTCGTCGCGCTGCATTTCCGAGGCGACATACGCCATTTCTTCAAGGCTCGGCGTGATCAGCCCGGACAGCCCGATGATGTCCGCTCCTTCGACCTTCGCCTTCGCGAGAATGTCGTTGCAGGAGACCATCACGCCCATGTTGACCACTTCGAAGTTATTGCACTGAAGCACCACCGAAACGATGTTCTTGCCGATATCGTGCACGTCGCCCTTCACCGTGGCGATAACGATCTTGCCCTTCGCGCGCACGTCGGCGCCGGCCTCGGCGAGCAGCTTCTTTTCTTCTTCGATGTACGGAATCAGATGCGCGACGGCCTGCTTCATCACGCGCGCCGACTTCACCACTTGCGGCAGGAACATCTTGCCCTGGCCGAACAGGTCGCCGACGATGTTCATGCCGTCCATCAGCGGACCTTCGATCACGTTGATCGGGCGGCCGCCATCAGCGGCGATCTTGGCGCGCACTTCTTCGGTGTCTTCGACAATGAAGTTGATGATGCCGTGCACGAGCGCATGCGACAGACGCTTCTCGACCGGCTGGTTGCGCCACTCGAGGTTCTCTTCCTTCTTTGCGGCGCCGGTCTTGAACTTGTCGGCGATTTCGAGCAGCCGGTCGGTGCCGTCTTCACGACGATTCAGCACGACGTCTTCCACGCGTTCGCGCAACTCCGGATCGAGGTCGGCGTACACGCCGAGCTGGCCCGCGTTGACGATGCCCATGTCCATCCCCGCCTGGATCGCGTGATAGAGGAACACGGTGTGAATCGCCTCGCGCACCGGGTCGTTGCCGCGGAACGAGAACGACACGTTCGACACGCCGCCGCTCACTTTCGCGTACGGCAGGTTCTCTTTGATCCAGCGCGTCGCGTTGATGAAGTCGACCGCGTAGTTGTTGTGCTCTTCAATACCGGTTGCGATCGCGAAGATGTTCGGATCGAAGATGATGTCTTCCGGCGGGAAGCCGACTTCGTTCACGAGGAAATCATACGAGCGCTTGCAGATCTGCGTCTTGCGCTCGAACGTATCCGCCTGGCCCTGTTCGTCGAAGGCCATCACCACCGCGGCCGCGCCGTAGCGGCGAATCAGGTTCGCGTGGTGACGGAACGCTTCTTCGCCTTCCTTCAGCGAGATCGAGTTGACGATCGCCTTGCCCTGCACGCACTTCAGGCCGGCTTCGATCACTTCCCACTTCGACGAGTCGATCATGATCGGCACGCGCGCGATATCCGGTTCCGACGCGATCAGATTCATGAAGCGCACCATCGCCGCTTTTGAATCGAGCATGGCTTCGTCCATGTTCACGTCGATGACCTGTGCGCCGTTTTCGACCTGCTGGCGCGCGACCGCGACTGCGTCGTCGAACTGGTCGTTCAGGATCATTCGCGCGAACGCCTTCGAGCCGGTCACGTTGGTGCGTTCGCCGACGTTGATGAAAAGCGTCCCGGACGTGACGTTGAACGGCTCGAGGCCGGAGAGGCGCATGGTGTGATCGGTCATGGCGTATGTGCTCGATTGCTGCGATTAAGTGCGTCGTGTTCGATAGCGCAGGTGCGGCGGCGCCTGCTCAGCGAGGCGCCGCTCGACTCAGGCGGCGTCGCGGTATTGCGTCGGCCATTGGCGCGGCTTCACTTCGGCCAGCGCCTGGGCGATCGCCGCAATATGCTCCGGCGTCGTGCCGCAGCAGCCGCCGGCAATATTCACCAGCCCAGCCTGCGCGAACTCCTTCAACAAGCCCGAAGTATCCGCAGGCAGTTCATCAAAGCCCGTATCGCTCATCGGATTCGGCAAGCCCGCGTTCGGATAGCACGACACGTACGTGTCGCACAGCTTGGCTAGTTCGGCGATATACGGCCGCATCAACGCCGCGCCCAACGCGCAGTTCAACCCGAACGTGAGCGGCTTTGCATGACGCAGCGAGTTCCAGAATGCTTCAACCGTCTGCCCCGACAGAATGCGGCCCGACGCATCAGTGACCGTGCCCGAGATCATGATCGGCAAACGCTCGCCGGTGTCTTCGAACAGTTCGTCCAGCGCGAACAACGCGGCCTTCGCGTTGAGCGTGTCGAAAATGGTCTCGACGAGGAACAGATCGGCGCCGCCGTCGAGCAAAGCCTTGGCTTGCTCGTAGTAGGCGGCGCGCAGTTCGTCGAACGTCACGTTGCGCGCGCCCGGATCGTTCACGTCAGGGGAAATGCTCGCGGTCTTCGGCGTCGGTCCGATCGCGCCGGCGACGAAGCGCGGCTTGTCGGGCGTCGAATACTTGTCGCAGGCGGCGCGCGCCAGTTTCGCCGACTCGAGATTCATCTCGACGGCGAGGTCTTCCATGCCGTAGTCCGCCTGAGCGACGGTGGTTGCACCGAACGTGTTGGTTTCGATGATGTCCGCGCCCGCCGCCAGATACTGCTCGTGAATCTCGCGGATGATCTGCGGCTGCGTAATCGACAGCAACTCGTTGTTGCCCTTGATGTCGCGCCCGTAGTCCTCGAAGCGTTCGCCGCGATAGCGGGCTTCGTCGAGCTTGTAGCGCTGGATCATCGTGCCCATTGCACCGTCCAGGATCAGGATGCGCGACTTGAGCAGCGCGGGCAGCGCCGTGCCGCGCGTGTAGGCGGCGTCGGGGCGGACTGGCGTGGCGGTTTGAGCGGGCTGGTTCATGGCGGACGAGGGCTTGCGCCGGCTTTTTCGGGAAACCTGTCATTGTAGCCGCTGCCAGACGGATCCGCCCGGCGCGGGGTGAGCGGCCGCCTCTGGCTGGCGAGGAACACCGCATGTTCAGGAGCGGCAAAGCGGCGTGACAAAGAAAACGGCCCAGCGAGGCAAAAGCCTGCTGGGCCACTTCATATTGCCGACCGACTTGTAAAAGCCGCCTGTTTGCCCAGTTACGGGGCGGGCGGCGCGGCCGATGTCTGTCGCCAAAAACGCTAAGCCGAACCTCGCGGTTAGTGAAGAATCACCGGTTGATGCATCAGGCTGTCGAACTGGCCGAGGAATTCGTCTACTTCATCCAGCGACGGTTCCTCTTCGATCAGCTTCTGCACGTGCTCGCGAAAACGCGCCGCCATTGCTCCGTCGATATAGATCTCACGCTGCATGTTTTTGTCGACGATCTCGTAGCCGCCTGACTTCATAGCCAGCGGGCCTTCCTGCGGCGGAAACTCGACGACACAATAGTTGGGGCTGTTGTAGATCATTTGCATGGCGACACTCCTTATTTCCGTTGGCTCCTGGCCATTCCTGCGCCATAGGTGGAGCGTATGGTTTGGAATTCAAGGGGTGGGTCCGGATTGACGCACGTCAAAGTTCCGAACCTACCGGTTAGACCGGCCTTTCAAGAAACGTTTCAAGCAGGGCAGCAAAACGGTGAGATTGCTCGATGGGCGCGAGATGAGCGGCATCCAGCAGTTCGAAACGTGCGCCTTCGATGGCGTCTGCTATTGCCTGTGTAGAAGCAGGCGGCGTGCCCGTGTCGTGGCGGCCCGCCACGGTCAATGTTGGGCATCGGATTGCTCCCAGCTTACTGCGTACGTCGAAATCGCGCAGGGCTTCGCATGCCATGGCGTAGCCTTCTGACAACGTGTTGGTCAACACGTCGCGGATCTGCTCGACTGCTTCGGGGTGCGCGGCCTGGAAATCGGGGGTTAGCCAGCGGCTCAACGTCGCGGGTACGAGCGACGCCATCCCGTCGCGGCGGGCCGCCGCCGCACGTTGATCCCACGTGGCGCGGGCTTCCGGCGGCGTGCCGCCGCTGCTGTCGGCGATCGTCAAACTATCGACGCGCCCGGGATGATCGAGTGTGAATTGCTGCGCGATCATGCCGCCCATCGACATGCCGACCAGATGCGTAGTGGGTGCGCCAAGAGCATCGAGCAGCGTGGCGAGATCGTGTGACAGATCGGCGATGCTAAACGGCGCGCCGGACGCGGCAGTCTTGCCGTGACCACGCACGTCGTAGCGCAGCACGGTGTAGTCGTCGCGGAAATAGCCGGCGAGCTGGTCCCACACGGACAAATCGCCGCCGAGTTGATGGATGAACGTCAGCCAGGGGCCGCCGCCTTCGTTGCTCAGCACATAGCGCGTCTCGATACCGTTGATGTTCACTTGCATGCGGGCTCCTTGGAAGGGGAACGCAGTGGAAGGTCCATTCGCGCGCTGGGGGCTGCCTGGCACTTGCTTACCGGGCTGATCTATATACGCAGCATAGGCGCGAACGGTTGCAGCAGATGGTGCGAGTCGGCCCCGATGCAGAAGTTTCGCCGAACCGATGGAAACTCTCTTCAAGTTCGCCGATTCAGGGTTTGATGATGCCGGGCGTGTTGCCGGAGTCGGTCGGATCGACCGGCGCGGAGGGCGTGGCCTCGGGCATAGCTGCCGATGCGGCCGGAGCCGAAGGACTGGTCGAATCGTCAGGAGAAGCCGCGGCCGCGTCGCTATTGCTGTTGGGAGCGCTGCCACCCGTGTCCGCATTGAGCTTGCCGCGCCACACCAGTTCGAATTGCGTGCCGTTCGGCTCCGTCTGCACGATGCGCGCAGGCAGCCAGCCAAGCGACGGCGCGAGCCACACGTCGATGCGGCGCAAATCGCCGTCATGCCGGGGCAGGCGTTTGAAATGGCGCGTGTCGAGGAAACCTTGGGCCGTGCGGATGGTTTCATCGCCGATCGTTTCGACCGGCCAGTTTTCGCCGCTATCGTTATCGACCACGAAGAACTCGCGTGTCACGCCGGGCTTGTAGGCGCCCGGATCGCCACGCACGAGGCTCGCAAGCTGCATCACCATGCTGAAACGGTCCTGCGCGCCGTCGGGCAACGGTAAGGTGGACGGGGTGCGTGTAAAAGCGATCTTCTTGTCGGGGCGGTTGAAGATTGCGATGTCTTCCGCCCGGCGGCCGCGTTTTTCGATGTACTGGTCCGGCGCGAGACCGAAGGCGTCGATACGGCCATGGCTCGAATACACAAAGGTGCCGACAAAAGGCAGCGGCACGGAGACGACCATTTCGTAGCTTTGCGCGTTGCTGGTCCAGTGGATCGTGCCCGGCTGGTTGCGCACGCCGTTGTAAAACGTGTCGTACTGCAGTTCGCCCGATGGCGGGACGGAGAACTTCACGCCCGGCGACGCTTGCGGCGCGCTTGCGGCAGCGGGCGCGCTGGCCGTGCCGGTGGCGCTGGCGGCGGCGTTAGTTGCTGTGTCGGCGCTCGACGCCGCGCCGGGAGCGCTCGCGACGGCGTCCGATGCCGTAACAGGTACCGCCGGCGTGGCTTGCTTTGCCGGCTGCAGGGCAGTCAGCACGTGTTCGCGCGGCTTGCTCGCCGCAGCGTGGCGAGCGGGCGCAGGCTCAGGCGCGGGCGACGCGGCGGCGGCCGGTTTGCGTTCGATACGTTCGGGCGTCAGCAATGCGACTTGCACCGGCACATGCTCATTGTCGGAGGGATTGAGGTTCGCGCGATTGCGCTCGACCCATTGCGCGGCGATCCAGTGCAAAACGGCCACGATGAACAGCACCACGATCCAGCGCCACACGCGCAAACCGGTGCGCGGCCCGCTGGGTGGCGTGTGATCGGAACGGCGGGTGGCGGGGGCTGAGGACATCGGTCAGTGATTGTGCGCGGGCGCGAGGCTTTGGGATTGACGAGCGGAGCGTGCGAGCTGCGGTGAATGCGACAAAGGCGCAAGGCTTTGTCGCCTGATGCGGTTAGGGACGGCAGCGAACCGATTCGACCGCGCCGCCGCGAGCGATGTTCCGCGCGGTTGAAAACACGCGCACGTTCAAGACCCGGAACAGTACACACAGCGCGGTGCCGCCATGCTTGCCGACTGAGTTCCTGTGAAACCCAGCAACGCGTCACGCACCGACCGCGCCGCCTCACACCTATTCGTCGCGTGGCGACGCACTATACCCCAGCTCATACGACAGTTTTTCTGCGCATTCGCGCAATGCCGTATCGATCTCACCACCCCAGCGAATATCGAACGCGCCCTCATGACCCAGCGCGACGAGGCCGAGCGCGAGTTCACCGGTCGAGTCGAACACCGGCATGCAAAACGCGTGAATGGTCGGCAGCAACATGCCTTCGACGCGCGCCGCCTGATGCTCTCGCACCTGCGCGAGGACCTGTTCGACTTCATCACGCGTACGGGGCGCCCCGATATGCGACGAACGGCGCGAATCGGCCAGTTCACGTTCGAGCATCGCGGCGGTCTTGCTCGCCGGCAGATACGCGGCGAACAACAGGCCGGTGGCGGAACTGAGCAGCGGCATCACGTCGCCGAGTTTGAGCGATGCTTTTGCCGGATAGCTCGATTCCATCCAATGCACCATGGTCGGCCCCCGATTGCCCCATACCGCGATGCCGACCGTGAGATCGAGCCGGTCGCGCAATTCGGAGAGCGCGATGCGCGCGAGCTTGACGCCGTCGACCCGAGCAAGCCGCGCGAGTCCCAGTTGCAGCGCGAATCCGCCAAGCTCGTAACGGCCCGACAGCGGGTCTTGCGACACCACACCGAGGCGCAGAAAGCTCACCAGATAGCGATGCGCTTTCGCCGGGCTCATGCCGGCACGCTGCGCGAGATCGCGCAGCATCATGGCGCGCGGTTCGTGGGTCAGCACATCGAGCAACCTGAAGCCGACTTCGATCGACTGGATGCCCGAGCGCAGCTTTTCCTCGCCGCTCTCGCCGCCTTCTTCGTCGGGTTCGATCGGGTCGAGCGGTTCAGCGGAGTCGACGTCGGTGCGGATGGCGCCGGAGCGGGCAGTTGGAGGCATGAGCGAGGCGCACGCGGCGCATTCAAAAAGTGACACACGGATGAGGCGGATCGCCGGCACTTGGGCCGGGCCGATTCACCATCGTAGAATAGATTCCTTCTATCGTCACTAACACGGTTCATTCCTCTATGAAACTTGCCACGCTGAAGGACGGCACGCGCGACGGCCAGCTGATCGTCGTGTCCCGCGACCTGCACACCGCAGCTGTCGCCGACGCGATCGCGCCCACGTTGCAGCGCGTGCTCGACGATTGGGCCTTCTACGCGCCGCAATTGCACGATCTCTACGACGCGCTCAATCAGGGCCGCGCGCGCAACACTTTCGCGTTCGACGCCAAGGAATGCATGGCGCCGCTGCCGCGCGCGTTTCAATGGGCCGACGGCTCGTCGTATGTGAACCATGTCGAACTGGTGCGGCGCGCGCGTGGCGCGGAAATGCCGCCGGAATTCTGGACCGATCCGCTGATGTACCAAGGCGGCAGCGACGACTTCATCGGCCCGAAAGACGACGTACTGTGCGCGTCCGAAGCATTCGGCATCGACTTCGAGGCTGAGGTCGCCGTGATCACCAGCGATGTGCCGATGGGCGCCACGCCCGACCAGGCGCTCAGAAGCGTGCGTCTGATCACGCTCGTCAACGACGTGTCACTGCGCAATCTGATTCCCGCCGAACTCGCGAAGGGCTTCGGGTTTTTCCAGAGCAAGCCGGCCACGTCGTTTGCGCCGGTTGCTGTGACGCCCGACGAACTCGGCGAACACTGGCGCGAAGGCCGCGTGCATCGGCCGATGATCGTCCACTGGAACAACAAGAAGGTCGGCCAGCCGGATGCCGGCACGGACATGGTGTTTCACTTCGGCCAGTTGATCGCGCACGCCGCGAAGACACGCAATCTGCGCGCGGGCGCGATCGTCGGCTCGGGCACGGTGTCGAACAAGGATGCCAAGCGTGGCTATTGCTGTATCGCCGAGAAGCGCTGCCTCGAAACCATCGAGCACGGCGCGCCGCAGACCGAGTTCATGAAGTACGGCGATACGGTGAAGATCGAAATGTTCGACGAAGCGGGCAAGTCGATTTTCGGTTCGATCGATCAGGGCATCGCGCCGCTGGATTGACGCACCGCTGTTGTGCGGAACGCGGCATATCGGCCACGCGCCAGTCCGCGCGCTTCATTCCGATTCGAAAGGGTTTCGCCCGATGCCGCGGCGAGTGTGCACCGCTACACTGACTGGCGCGACGGCATGGCCGGGGTGGCTGACTGCGGATTCATCGCAGGACTGTCGCGAAGCCGCGTGTGACGGCAGGCGAGCAGGGCATGAGCCGGACATCGGCAGTACATCAAAACGAAAAACCGACGTGAGGAGACAGCATGCCGCGAATCGAATTCCTTGAACCCGAAACACGGCGCGCTCGCGCGTCCAACCACTCGCGCCTGACGCCCTCGCGCAATCGCCTCGCGCGCCGTGCCGTTGCGTTATGCGCGGCGTTGGCAGGTGTATTGCCCGGTATCGCGTTGGCGCAGGTGAAGATCGGACTGGTGCTGTCGCTCACCGGACCGGCCGCGTCGCTCGGCATTCCCGCGCGCGATACGGTCGCGCTGCTGCCCAAACAGATCGGCGGTCAGAGTGTCGAATACATCGTGCTCGACGATGCATCCGATACCACGCAGGCCGTGCAGGACACCAAGAAACTGATCTCCGAGAATCACGTCGACGCGATCATCGGGTCGTCGATCACGCCGAATTCGCTGGCGATGATCGACGTGGTCGCTGAAGGTCAGACACCGATGATCTCGCTGGCCTCGTCGGCGAAAATCATCGAGCCCGTGGATGCGAAACGCCACTGGGTCTTCAAGACGCCACAAACCGACGCGATGATGGCGTCGGCGATTGCCGAACACGCCAGTCTGCACGGCGTCAAAACCATTGCATTTATCGGCCAGGCCGACGCGCTCGGCGAGACTTTCTATACCGAGGTCGCGAAGTTCGCGCAATTGCATCACATCGAGATGGTGGCCAGCGAGCGCTTTAATCGCACCGATCCGAGCGTGACCGGCCAGGTCCTCAAGATTCTCGCGACGCATCCCGACGCGGTGGTGGTCGGCGCGGCCGGCACGCCCGCCGCCTTGCCGCCGAAGACGCTCAGGGAGCGTGGTTACAAAGGCGTGATTTATCACAATCACGGCGTCGGGAATAACGACTTTTTGCGCGTCTGCGGCGCCGATTGCAATGGCACCTTCCTGCCCGCGAGTCCGGTGCTGGTCGCCGCGCAATTGCCGGCGGATCATCCGGCCAAGCGGCTCGCGCTCGATTACATTGCGCGCTTCGAAGCGGTGCGCGGCGCGGGCAGCGTCTCGGCATTCGGCTCGTACACGTGGGACGCGGGCATGCTGCTCGGCAATGCCGTACCGATCGCGCTCAAAAGCGGCGCGCCGGGCACGCCGGAATTTCGCCGCGCGCTGCGCGATGCGCTCGAAGCGACGCACGGGCTCGCGGACACCAACGGCGTCGTCAACATGAGCGCCACGGATCACCTCGGGCTCGATCAGCGGGCGCGGGTGATGGTCGAAATCAAGAATGCGAAGTGGGTTTATCAGCCGCGTTGAACGAACGCGGCACGGTTCAAACGAAACACCGATATACGGATTGCTCATCATGTCTCAGGCACCACACCGTAACGACGCGTTTTACGCGCACTACCAGTCGCTCCAGTTGCATCGCCATCCGCACGGCGTGCTCGAAGTCGTGATGAGCGGCGAGGGCGCGAACAAGAGCGCGCTCGCCACCGCCAACGCGCGCATGCACTTCGAACTCGCGGAGATCTGGCGTGACATCGACCGCGATCCCGACACGCGCGTGGCGATCATTCGCGGCGAAGGCAAGGGCTTTTCGGCCGGCGGCGACCTGCAACTCGTCGAAGACATGGCCACTGATTTCGACGTGCGCGCGCGAGTGTGGCGCGAGGCGCGCGATCTGGTCTACAACGTGATCAATTGCAGCAAGCCGGTTGTGTCGGCCATGCACGGGCCGGCAGTCGGCGCGGGGCTCGTGGCGGGGCTGCTCGCCGACATTTCGATCGCGACGAAGACGGCGCGGATCATCGACGGCCATACGCGTCTGGGCGTGGCCGCGGGCGACCACGCGGCGATCGTCTGGCCGCTGCTGTGCGGGATGGCGAAGGCCAAGTATTACCTGATGCTGTGCGAGCCGGTGAGCGGCGAGGAGGCTGAGCGCATCGGCCTCGTCTCGCTCGCCGTCGACGAAAACGATCTGCTCCCCAAAGCATTCGAAGTCGCGCGGAAGTTGGCCAACGGCTCGCAAACGGCGATTCGCTGGACCAAGTACGCGTTGAACAACTGGCTGCGCTCGGCGGGACCGGCGTTCGATACGTCGCTCGCGCTGGAATTCATGGGCTTTGCCGGCCCGGATGTGCGCGAAGGCGTGAACTCGCTGCGCGAGCGGCGCGCGCCGGATTTCGGTGGCGCCGACCCGTGGGGCGGTCAGCCGTCGAACGGCGGCGCGACAGGCGGCGAGCGCTCCTGAGGCCGCCTTCCGCACGGTATGATCGAAACAAGACGCGCGCGGGACGGCGCCCCTTCCTTAACGCTTCTTCTTCAATTTACGCAGCGAGTCGACAACCATGACCGATTCTTCTAACTCCACGCCGCCCTTTCCCGGCTTTCCCGGTTTCCCGCCCGCTGAAATGCTCGAACGCATGTGGGGCATGATGCGGCTGTCGCCGTTCGGCTCGGCTTTTTCGGGCGCGCAGCCAGCCGGTGGCGGCGGCCTCGGACCTTCGCTGTCGATGATGTCCGACATGATGGCGCCGCTCACCAATGTCGAGGAACTCGACAAGCGCATCACCGACATGCGGGCGGTCGAGCAATGGCTCAAGCTGAATCTGAGCATGCTGCAATCCGCGATTCAGGCGCTCGAAGTGCAGCGCGCGACGCTCGCGACATTGCGCGCGTTCGGCGCGTTCGCGCAGTCGTCGATGTCGCAGCCTGCGGCGGAGTCGGCAGCGCCGAGTCCCGCGCCTGCGAGAGGCTGGCCGCATCCGGCGGCGCCTGCCCCGGCGCCGGCTGCTGAGGCGAGCGCCGCTTCGTCGGCTGAGGAGCCGGCGGGTGGGGAAGAGGAGGCGCCGGCCACGCCGCCATTCGACGCGTCCGCGTGGTGGAATCTGCTGCAATCGCAGTTCAACCAGATCGCCCAGTTCGCGATGACGCAACCGCCGGCCGCCGGTGCGGGCGCCGAGCCGTCTGATTTTGTCCCGGACAATGCGGCCGCTTCGGCTGCCGGCGGCGAGCCAGCGGGCGGCGAACCGCAGACGTCGGCACGAGACGCGGACGCCGCGGAGTCAGAGGCCAAGCGGCCAGCGGCGAAGCGGGCTCCAGCGGCCACGAAGCGCACGAGCGGCGCCAGCGCAAGCACCAGCCCGAAAGCCACGAAAAAGTCCGTTTAAAGGCGGAAATGAAACACGCGGGGTGGCGCGGTTTTGAAGCGACACAGAAAGGCGAGTTGGCCGTCTGTCATGCTTTTGACCCCGATCGTCCGCCACACTGCGCAAATCGCACGATTTCTTGCGCACGGTCAGCCAGGCACCGGAATTGCTCCTGTCACAGCGCGGGTTTGGCCAAGTCAGCGTGCTATCATTGTGTAAGCTTTATTTTGGCTTTTGGGCGCGCGCTGAAAACTACCAATCCAGCCGCCCTTGCTCCATTCGCCGCCGGCAACACCGGCGCAGGGCTGGACGGTGCGGTTTTCATCGCAAACTGGCTCGACCTCAGGCACAGGGTATCCCTCACCCACGGTTGGCCGCGCAGCGCGTAACGTAGGGTGACGCGCGGGCGCAAACGCCTGGACTTCTTTGCCGTCAGGTGCATCTGGGCGGCCGATTACCGCGTAAAATTGAATGCTTGGCCGGCAAACGGTGCACATTTAGGTGCGATCCGTTCGTCGTGGGCAAAAGTACTACACCGTAGTAGTGACAGACACACACAGTATGCGCAGAACAGGGGTGGGACTATGAACACCATGCTTTATCCGGAACTTTATAAATCGCTCGAATCCGTTCGATGGGACATGGAGAAAGACATTCCCTGGGACAAGTTCGATGCATCGCTATTGACCGACGAGCAGGCAGCGACGATCAAGATGAACGCGATCACCGAATGGTCGGCGTTGCCCGCCACGGAAATGTTTCTGCGTGACAACCATCACGACAGCGATTTCTCCGCGTTCATGAGCGTGTGGTTCTTCGAGGAACAGAAGCATTCGCTGGTGCTGATGGAATATCTGCGCCGCTTCAAACCGGAAATGTGCCCGACCGAAGAGGAACTGCACGCCGTGCGCTTCGAATTCGATCCAGCGCCGCCGCTCGAAACGCTGATGCTCCACTTCTGCGGGGAAATCCGCCTGAATCACTGGTATCGCCGTGCAGCCGAATGGCACACCGAACCGGTCATCAAGCACATCTACGAAACCATCTCGCGCGACGAAGCGCGGCATGGCGGCGCGTATCTGCGCTACATGAAGAAGGCAATGGCGCAAACCGGCGACATCGCGCGGGCCGCGTTTGCGAAGATCGGTGTCCTGATGGCATCGGCTCGCCGCACGGAAAAACCGCTGCACCCCACGAACCTGCACGTGAACCAGGCGCTGTTCCCGCGCGACACGATTCAGTCACGTCTGCCGGATCCGGAATGGCTCGAACGCTGGCTCGACGAACAGATCCGCTTCGACGACGGCTGGGAAAAGAAGGTGGTCGAACGCATTCTGCACAACCTGTCCATTCTGTTCGAGCGCACGTTCAATACGGCGCAGGAACTGAACCGCTACCGCAAGGAAGTGGTTCTACGTTTGCAGGCCGATCAGAAGTCGGCTGAACAACCGGCCTGAGGGTCGCGAGCATGTGACTCGGTTTGCGCCGCCACGCGCTGCGAAACGGTTTGAAAAAGGAACGGCCTGACGCCCTTATGTGCGCCAGGCCGTTTTGTTTCATGCGACCCATCGTGTATGGTGACGACACCTTCCTGTCCTTTCCGATTTCTCCATGGCTGCCATTTTTGAACGCAAGATTCTCACGCGCGATGCACTGGTGACGCTGCGTCCCTCGCTGAACGCGCCGGTTGTGTTTACCAACGGCGTGTTCGATATCCTGCATCGCGGGCACGTGACTTATCTTGCCGATGCCAAGGCTTTGGGCGCTTGCCTGATCGTCGGCGTGAATAGCGATGCGTCGGTGCGCATGCTTGGCAAAGGCGACGACCGGCCCATCAACAACGAGGCCGATCGCATGGCCTTGCTGGCAGCGCTGGAGAGCGTCGACTACGTGGTGTGCTTCGGCGAGAAGACGCCAGTCGAGTTGATTTCGGCGGTGCGGCCGGACGTGCTCGTAAAAGGCGGCGACTACGACATGGACGTGTTGCCCGAGTCGGCCATCGTACGAAGTTGGGGCGGTAAAGCTTTGGCAATTCCCTTCGAGCACGACCGCTCGACTACCGCGCTACTGAAAAAGGTTCGTACGCAAAGCTAGTGGTCGGCTGCGACGTGAGTCTCTCACCGGCTTCGCGACTTGCATCGCATACGCCGCAAGATTGCGAGCGACTTACTGCGAAAGCGCGGATGCCGCGATCGGCGCCACCGGCGCCGGACCGCCCACAACGGCCTGATCGGCGGCTTCGGCGGCAGTGACCGGCTGCACCTTCAACCATTCCTGATGAACCTGGCGATTCAGATGATTGGGCTCGCGTCCGCCGGCTGTGGGCGTCGGGCCGAACACGCCGCGGACCGCGACGAATGCCAGCATATTGGCAAGAAACAATATGGCGATCAGCCAGCGCAGCATTGTTGGTTTTCCCCGTCCAGAAGTTGGCCGCCGTTATGCCGTTGGTCGCGATTCACTTGCCGCGTTCCAAGGCGCGCTCGGCAGCAATTAGCGCAAGACCGGACAGCACGAGCGAATCGTGGCGAGTATGCGGCACTTTCAGTGCGCTCGCCACTTCGTCCACGGCGCCGCCGCTGACCACGAGCCGCACCGGCACCCGCCATTCATCCTGCAGATCGCGCCACATCCGCTCGATCAAGCCCGCTTGCGCCAACGTGCAACCGGCGGACAACGAACGCGGCGTATCTGTTGCGAAGAACGGGCCGCTGCGCGCCGCATCGGGCGTGCTGCCGTCGAGCAGACCGCGAGCCGCGTGGGCGTCGAGCGTCGGCAATTGCGCCGTGTGCTCGCCTAGCGAGCGCATCATCAAGCTCCAGCCCGGCGCGATCAGACCGCCGACAAAGCAGCCGTCCGCGCGCAATGCTTCGAGCGTGGTCGCCGTGCCGAACGTCGCAATCAGCAGATGTTCGCCGGGGAACGCCGCGTGCGCGCCGATCATGCCGGCCCAGCGGTCGCTGCCGAGCGCATGCGGCGTGGTGTAGCTGTTGGTCACACCGCATTGCTGCGTGCAGGCGCGGATCGTGGTGAGCGGCAACTGCGGCCAGCGCGCGTCGAGCAAAGCGGCAATCCGCGCCGCGACATTTTCGCCCGCGACATTGGACAACCATGCGCGGCCGGGCGTCGGCAAGTCCGACCAGTCCGGTTGATCCGCGCCGCCGTGGGGCAGGGCGCCGGCCGCGATCTGCGACCCGTCCGCCGTTACCAGCGCCCACTTGATACGGCTATTGCCCGCGTCGATCAGCAAATCAGGCGCGCCGCTCGTCATGCGACACCGTCGGCCAGACGCAGCGAGACGTCGCCGGTCGCGACGGTCTCGCGGCCGGTGGCGGTGTCGAGCAGCAACTGGCCGCGCTCGTCCACGCCCGCCGCCACGCCGCGCATCTGTTCCTGGCCTTGTTCCAGCAACACCACTTCGCGGCCAGCATAGGCGTGCACCGCGTTCCAGCGCGCCTGGAACGGCGCGAAACCTTCAGCGCCGAAGCGCTGCAAGGCCGGTTCGAGCGCGTTCAGCTCGGCGGCGAGCGTGTCGGTAAGGTTGGCGTTGGGCAGCGCGCGCTGCAAGGCGGTCGGCGCGGTGCCGCGCGCCTGCGGCGGCACGCCGGCGTTCAGCGCGCCGACTTTGGCCGCGAGTTCGTCCGCGCCCTTCACGTTGGTGCCGATGCCGATCACCACCGCGCTGGCGTCGTCGGTGCTCCACGCGGTTTCGATCAGGATGCCGGCCAGCTTGTCGCCTTCGAGCAGGACGTCGTTCGGCCACTTCAGCGCGATCTGGCCGGGACCGGCGACCGGCAGCGCGCGTAGCCCGTCGACCAATGCGACGCCCACCGCGAGACTCAGGCCCGCAAGCCCTTCGAGCGGACGCGGCAGCACGCACGCCACCGAAAACAGCAGCGCATTGCCCGGCTCCGCATACCACGGACGGCCACGGCGGCCACGCCCGGCGGTTTGCAGATACGCGACCCGCACGATCGGCCGCGGCAGCGCGCCGGCCTTGCGCGGCAGCGCTTTGACGCGCGTCATCAGGTCGGCGTTGGTCGAGCCGGTTTCCTCGACGATTTCGATCGGCCAGTCGTGCGCGTGCGGGCCGAAGAGCGCGACGGCGCGCTCGCGGTCGATGCGCCAGTCGCCTTGAGGGGGAGTCTTGGACGTGTTCATGATTCATATTGTAGCGACAGCGAACCCGTTGAGCCCGCGCGCACGGTTCCCGCGCCGTGCCTTCGTTACAATGGCCGCTAATCCGATAACCAGATTCAACGATCCTTGAACTACGACACTCCGCCCGGCCTCGAAGTCGCGGCAGGCAGCCAAGGCAAGATCGTCCGGCTCTCGGGCCAGTGGACGGCGCTCGCGCTCGCGCGCGACAGGGCCACTGGGCACGTGATCCCTCTGTTGCGGTCGCTGGTCGGCGCCGAAGGCATCGGTCAATGGGATCTGTCGCGTATCGACCGGATGGACCACGTCGGCGGCCAGGCGCTGTGGCGCGTATGGGGCCACAAGATGCCCCCGGACACCACGCTGACCGACACGCAACGCGACATTTTCGAGCGCATCGCCTTGCTCGACACCGTGCGCGAAAAGGCCGAGCCGGTGATCAGGTTCGATCCGCTCACGCGGCTCGGGCTCGCGATTTTCTCGTTCTTCGAGCATCTGTACGGCGGCGTGGCGATGCTCGGGCGCGTCGTCCTCGACCTGCTGGCGATCGCGCGCAAACCGAAAATCACGCCGTGGACCGAGATCTCCGCGAACATCTATAACGCCGGCACCAAAGCCCTGCCGATTACCGCGCTGGTCGCGTTCCTGATCGGCATCGTGCTCAGTTATCTGTCCGCGCAGCAACTGCGGCTTTTTGGCGCAAACCAGTACATCGTCAATATCCTGGGGCTTTCAGTAATTCGCGAGCTCGGGCCGGTGCTCGCCGCGATTCTGGTGGCAGGCCGCTCGGGTTCGGCGATCACCGCGCAGATCGGCGTGATGCGCGTGACCGAGGAACTGGACGCCATGCGCGTGATGGGCATCCCGCACGGCCTGCGGCTGATCTTGCCGCGCGTGGTGGCGCTCGGCGTGGCGATGCCGCTGCTCGTCATGTGGACCAACATCATCGCGCTGACGGGCGGCGCGCTCGCCGCGAAGATCGCGCTCGGCATCGACATGAGCTACTTCGCGCGGGCTTTGCCGGGCGTGGTGCCGGTCGCGAATCTGTGGATCGGCCTGGGCAAGGGCGTCGCGTTCGGCATGCTGATCGCGATCGTCGGCTGTCATTTCGGTTTCCGTATCAAGGCCAATTCGCAGAGTCTCGGCGAAGGCACGACGACCTCGGTGGTGACCTCGATTACCATCGTGATTCTCGCGGACGCCGTGTTCGCGATCCTCTTCCAGAACGTGGGGCTCGGATGATCGCGCCACTCACTCAGGCCGTGCGCGGCCAACCCGTGCCTTCGATCGCCGAGCCGGTGATCGAAGTGATCGACGTGACCAAGCGCTACGGCCGCAACATCGTGCACCAGCATCTGAATCTGGACGTGCGGCGCGGCGAGATCGTGTCGATCGTCGGCGGCTCGGGTTCCGGCAAGACCACGCTGGTGCGGCAGATTCTCGGGCTGGAGCGCCCCTCGTCGGGCACCATCAAGCTGTTCGGCGAGAATCTCGCGACCATTTCGCCGGAAACCGCGCTGCTGATGCGCAGCCGCTCCGGCATGCTGTTTCAGCGCGGCGCGCTGTTCTCGTCGCTGTCGGTGTTCGACAACATCGCGCAGCCAGTGCGCGAACTCGGCAAGGTGCCCGAAGATCTGTTGCGCGACATCGTCATGCTCAAGCTGGAGATGGTCGGCCTGCCGTGCAAGCACGCATCGAAAATGCCGTCGGCGCTGTCGGGCGGCATGATCAAGCGCGTGGGCATTGCGCGCGCGATCGCGCTCGAACCCGAACTGCTGTTTCTCGACGAACCGACCGCCGGGCTCGATCCGCAGGCGTCGGATGAATTCGTCGAGCTGATCTCGGCGCTGCATCGCGCGCTCGGCCTGACGGTGGTGATGGTCACGCACGATCTCGACACGATGATCGCGCTGTCCACCCGCGTCGCCGTGCTGGCGGATCGCAAGGTGCTGGTCGCGGCGCCGGTCGAGGAGGCCGCGGGGGTCGATCATCCTTTCATCCGCGAATATTTCCTCGGCCTGCGCGGGCGCCGCGCGTTGCAGGCGCTGCCGCCGGAGCGCCGCGCGAAGCTGCCGCGGGCGGCGCTCGAGCCGGCATCGTCCGAATTGCCGCTGTGAACCAGGGAACCTGACAATGGAAAACAAATCACATGCCTTCTGGGCCGGGCTCTTCACGATCGTTTTGCTGGTGGCTATCGCGCTGGCGGGTTTTTTGTTCAATGTCGACCGTTCCGTGCGGGTGCCGTACGATCTGATCGCACGCACCAACGTGACGGGCCTGTTCACCGACGCCGCGGTGCGTTATCGCGGGCTCGACGTCGGCAAGGTGCAGTCCATCAAGTTCGATCCGGCTCATCCGGGGCAAATTCTGATTCGCATCCTCGTCGATACGCACGCGCCGATTACCCATTCGACGTTCGGCAGCCTGGGTTTCCAGGGCGTCACGGGTATCGCCTTCATCCAGCTGGATGACAGTGGGCGCGATCCGACGCCGCTGGCGTCGTCGGCCAAACAGGTGGCGCAGTTGCCCATGCGCCCCGGCTTGCTCGATCAACTGCAGCAACGCGGCGACGTGCTGCTGCGCAAACTCGAAAAAGTCGCGGACGACGTCGACCGTTTGCTGTCGCCGGAAATGGCTGCGCAGTTGCAAGGAACGGCCGCAAGCCTGCAGCAAGCCGCCGACGGCGTGGCCACGCTGACGCAGAAAATAACGCCGGCCGCCGGGATGCTGCCCGGCACGATCAACCAGCTGGATCGCACGCTGGCGTCGACCAATCAGTTGATCACCAGCCTGAACCGGCCGAACGGCCCGTTCGAGACCAACCTGAACAAGGTCGGCACGGCCGCGCAGCAGGCCGGCGACGCGCTGGTGTCGATCAACGGCGCGGTGCAGGACCTGTCGTCGCGGGTCGGCTACGACACCTTGCCGCGCGTCAATTCGCTCGCTGAAGACGTGCGCTCCGCGGCCCGCTCGGTGGACCGCGCCGCCGATACGTTCAGCAGCAGCCCGCGCAGCGTGCTGTTCGGCGCGCCGGGTGCGGCGCCCGGTCCCGGCGAAGCGGGCTTCAAATGGCCCGCCGCGCGCGCTGCCCAATGAAGTTGAAGCAATGATTTTGAAGGTTTGAAGAAAGGAAGATTGTCATGTCACGCTCGATTCACCGATTTTTGCCCATGAGCGCCGCGCTGGCGGTGCTGCTCGCATTCGGCGTGCTCGCCGCGGGCTGCGCCGGCACGCCGGCCGCTCTCTCGGACATCCGCTATGACTTCGGCCCGCCGAGTCCGGCAGCGTCCGCAGGCACGTCGCCGGCCGTGAAGGTGCTCGATGTGAGCGCGCCCGACGTGCTCGAGTCGGACAAGCTGATGTACCGCCTGAGTTACGCCGACGCGCAGCAGACCGCTGCGTACGCGAACAGCCACTGGACCATGACGCCTTCGCAATTGCTGACCCAGCGTCTGCGTGGCGCGCTGAGTTCGCGCGGCACGGTGCTGACGGGCGCCGACGGCGTCGCCGCGCCGGTGCTGAAGGTCGATCTGAGCGAGTTCGAACAGGTCTTCGACAGCCAGTCCGAAAGTCACGCCGCGGTCACCGCGCGCGCCACGCTCACGCAAAGCGGCAAGGTGCTCAGCCAGCGCACGTTCATTGCCCGGGCGCCGTCCAGGTCGGCGGACGCCGCCGGAGGCGCGCAGGCGCTCGCCACCGCCAGCGACGATCTCGTCTCGCAGATCGGCGCATGGCTCGGCGTGCAGGCGCTGGTCGCTGCGCAATGACGGGCTTGCAGCGCACATCGCGGAGCGCTGCATGAGCGTGAAACCCTGGGCGCGCCGCCCGTCGGTGCTCGCCCGCCAGGCGCTGGTGCTATATACCGCGTTGATCGTCTACGGTTCGTGGTATCCGTTTTCGGGCTGGCGTTCGCTCGGCCTCGCTCCATTTGCCTATCTGTCCGATCCCATGCCGCAGTACCTGACGGCGTTCGACGTCGTCACCAACGTGCTCGGCTATATGCCGTTCGGCGCGCTGGTGGTGCTCGCGGCTTATCCGCGCTGGCGCGGCACGCTCGCCGTTGCCTTCGCCTTCGTGCTGGGCGGGCTGCTGTCCGGCGTGATGGAAGCCGTGCAAACCTATCTGCCGACGCGCGTCGCCTCCAACCTCGATCTCGCCGCCAACGCGCTCGGTGCACTGCTCGGCGCGGCGATCATGTCGCCGGCGACGGGCGCGCTGCTCGATCGCGGCTTGCTGCGGCGCGTGCGGCTTCTGTGGTTCGAGCGCGATCGAGCCGCGCTCGCGTGCCTGGTCGTGGCGTGGCCGTTCGCGACGATGTACCCGGCGCCCCGCCTGTTCGGTCTCGGCAACTGGCCGCGCGCGCTCTGGCTGCGTTTCGATTCGACCACGCAAGATGCCTTGCTCGCGTGGACGCCACCGGGCTGGCACGTCGGCGCCTGGCCGGCGCTCGTCGCCGCCTGGATGCCCGACGACGTGTGGGAAGCCGTGATCACCACACTCAACCTGTTCGCCGCGCTCGCGCTGGCGTCGTTGCCGGTGCGCCGACATGCGCCGCGCGTGCGCCTGCTGCTCCTGTTTATCGTGATGACTTTGTGCGTGAAAGCGGGCGCGACGTTTTTGCAGTCGCAGTCCGGCCTCGCGTTCGACTGGGCGACGCCCGGCGCGTTGGCGGGTCTTGTGTGCGGGACCGCGGCCGCACTTCTGACGTTGCGTCTGCAGCGCCGATCGCGCGCGGCGCTGGCGGGTGTCGCGCTGACGATCGCGCTGGTGTTCGTCAACCTGCTGCCGGTCAATCCGTATTTCGATGCCGTGCTCGCCGACTGGCGGCAAGGGCGTTATCTGCACTTCAACGGACTGGCGCACTGGCTCGCGTGGATCTGGCCGTATGCGGCGCTCGTGTGGCTGGCGTATGTGGTCGAACAGGCGTGGCTCAAGCGGCGCATGAAGCACACATGAAGCCTATGCGGCGCGCGGGCAGGCGTGGACAGCATCAGCGACCGCTAGCCTCGCTCGTTATAATCGTTCGCACAACAGGCGCGCCGCCGTGCATCCTGCGCCATTCCCCACACCGACAGTCTCGCCCCCGGACATCATGGACTCCTTCTACAAGTACCACGTCTTCTTCTGTCTCAATCAGCGCGACCCCGGCGCCGAGCGCCCAAGCTGCGCGAACTGCAATGCGCAGGAGATGCAGGAGTACGCGAAAAAACGCGTAAAGAAGCTCGGACTCGCAGGCCCGGGCCAGGTGCGCATCAACAAGGCCGGGTGCCTCGACCGCTGCGAACTCGGCCCGACGCTCGTCGTGTATCCGGAAGGCATCTGGTACACGTACGTCGACGAGAGCGACATCGACGAAATCGTCGACTCGCACCTCGCGAACGGCAAGATCGTCGAGCGTCTGAAAATCGATCAATAAGTCCCGCCATGAACGTACACACCAAAAAATATCTGATCGACGGCCCGGTCGGCAAGATCGAGGTCGCGCTGGATCTGCCCGACGAAACGCGCGAAAACGGCGCCGCGCCGCGCGGCATCGCGCTGGTCGCGCATCCGCATCCGCTGTTCGGCGGCACGATGGACAACAAGGTCGCGCAGACGCTCGCGCGCACGCTGGTGCAGTTGAACTACGTAACGTATCGCTCGAATTTTCGCGGCGTCGGCGAAACGCAAGGCGAGCATGACGCAGGCATCGGCGAGCGCGACGACTTGCGCGCCGTGCTCGATCACATGCGCGCCGAACCGGGTCAAAGCGATCTGCCCCTCGTGCTGGCGGGTTTTTCGTTCGGCACCTTCGTGTTGTCGCACGTGGCCGCGCAGCTGCGCGAAGAAGGTCAGGAGATCGAGCGAATGGTGCTGGTCGGCACGGCGGCGAGCCGCTGGGAAGTCGCCCCCGTGCCGGAAAACACACTCGTGATTCACGGCGAAACCGATGAGACGGTTCCCATTCAATCCGTTTACGACTGGGCGCGGCCGCAGGAATTGCCGGTTGTCGTGATTCCGGGCGCGGAGCATTTTCTGCATCGCAAGCTGCACGTTCTGAAGCGGATCATCGTCGACGCCTGGCGGTAAGCGGCGCGCGATGTGTGTTTTCCGGGGTACAGGTACGCACAAACGCAAATTAATCGCCGGCCTTTGCGCAAAGTAACGGGGAGAGCGCGCGTATAATGGCGACTCTTTTTTGGGCGCAGCGCCGCCCATCCGGCAGTTCGCGCGACGCGTAGCGTCTTTTCGCGCGCAGCGGTGCCGGATGCGGGCGTGCTGCGCGAACCGATCGCGTGGCCGGAAGTCCAATGGGCGCCGCGCCGTTTTTACGGCCAGACGCTCGCCGACCGGCTCTTCCAAACTCTGCGCCCTGCGCGCGATGTATTTTTCTGCACGAATCGACCCTATGCGTTTTTCCACCTCCGGCCGCACGTCATTCCCTTCCCTTGCTTCCTTCGTTCCTTCTACGCTTAGCCGTGCCGTGACCCTCGGCGTGGTGCTGCCGGCCACGCTCGTCGCCAGCACCGCGTTCGCGCAAGTGCCGCCGCCGGCCGTGAATGCGCGCTCGTGGGTGCTCGTCGACGCGACCAGCAACCAGGTGCTCGCCTCGGGCAATCCGGACGAGCGCGTTGAACCGGCGTCACTGACCAAGCTGATGACGGCGTACCTCGTCTTCGAAGCACTGCAGACGAAGAAGATCAACATGGACCAGACGGTCATGCCGAGCGAAGCGGTGCGCCGCGTGCGCACGGACGAATCGCGCATGTTCATCGAAGCCAACAAGCCGGTGACCGTGCACGATCTGGTGTACGGCATGATCATCCAGTCGGGTAACGACGCGGCGATCGCGCTGGCCGAACTGGTCGGCGGCAGCGAGTCGCAGTTCGTCAATATGATGAACACGGAAGCGCAGCGCCTCGGCATGAAGAACACGCATTTCGCCGATGTGAACGGCATGCCAGATCCGCAGCACTACACCACGGCGGGCGACCTCGCGGTCCTGTCGGCGCGTCTGATTCGCGACTTCCCTGACTACTACAACATCTTCTCGGTCAAGGATTTCACGTACAACAAGATCAAGCAGCCGAACCGCAACCGTCTGCTGTGGATCGACCCGACCGTCGACGGTCTGAAGACCGGTCACACGCAAGGCGCCGGTTACTGCCTGATCGCGAGCGCGAAGCGTTCGCTGCCGGGCGCGACCGACGCGTCGCGCCGTCTTGTCTCGGTCATGATGGGCGAGACCAAGGAACACGACCGCGTGCAGGATAGCCTGAAGATGCTGAACTACGGCTACAGCGCCTACGACACGGTGCGTCTGTACAAGGCGAATCAGGTGGTGAGCACGCCGCGCGTCTACAAGGGTGCGCAGGACACCGTGCAGATCGGCGTGAAGAGCGACCAGTACATCACCGTGCCGAAGGGCATGGGCGACAAGGTGAAGCCGCAGATCGAGCAGATCGATCCGCTGATCGCACCGATCGCGAATGGTCAGCAGGTCGGTACCGCAAAGCTGGTGGCCGACGGCAAGGTGCTCGCACAGTTCCCGATCGTGGCCTTGCAGGCTGTGCCGCAAGCGGGCGTGGTCGGCCGCGTGTGGGATTCGCTGATGCTCATGTTCAACAAGAAGAAGTAAGAGCCTGATTGCAATGAGCGCTGTTTCCGATGTTTCGCCCGATCCGATTGTCTATCTGAACGGCGAGTTGGTGCCGTTGTCCAAAGCGCGCGTGCCGGTTCTCGACCGCGGCTTTATTTTCGGCGACGGCATTTACGAAGTTGCGCCGCTCTACGCGCACCCCGCGCATGCGGGCGGCCGCACACCGTTCCGTTTCCAGCAGCACCTGGCGCGCCTCGCGCGCTCGGTCGACAAGATCGGCATCGTCAATCCTTTCGACGACGCCGGCTGGCGCGCGCTGATCGAGCGCGTGGTCGCGGCGAATGAGGCGGACGGCGGTTTGCGTGCGGACCAGGACGCGATTGCCTATATTCAGGTCACGCGCGGTGTCGCCAAACGCGGTCATGCGTTTCCGGCCGGCATCCAGCCGACCGTGTTCGTGATGGTCACGCCGCTGAACCTGCCAGACGCAACGCAGCGCGCGCAAGGCGTGCGTTGCGTGACCGCGGAAGATCGCCGCTGGCTCAATTGCGACATCAAGTCCGTGTCGCTGCTCGGCAACGTGCTGATGGCGCAATATGCCGCGGAGAACGATGCGTTCGAGACGATCCAGTTTCGCGACGGCATGCTGACCGAAGGATCGTCGTCGAATGTATGGATGGTGAAGGACGGCGTGTTGGCCGCGCCGCCGCGCAGCCACAAGATTCTCGAAGGGATTCGCTACGGCCTGATCGAGGAGCTGACGGGCGAATGCGGCATCCGTTTCGAAGCGCGCGAGATCAGTGAAGCCGAACTGCGCGCGGCTGACGAGATCATCGTCAGTTCGGCAACCAAAGAAGTGCTGCCGGTCACGCAACTCGATGGCCGGCCGGTCGGCGAGGGCAAGCCGGGCGCCGTCTTTGCGGCGCTGTACGCGGCGTATCAACGAGCCAAGGCCCAGCAAGCGCGCGAGGCGCAGCAAGGAGTAGAGAATGAGTTCCGTGAACGAGTCACTGTTTGAGTTTCCTTGCGATTTCCCGATCAAGATCATGGGTAAATCGCACCCTGAGTTCGCCGAGACGATTGTCACGGTGGTGCGGGAGTTCGACAACGAAGTCGACGCCTCACGCATTGAAACGCGTCCGTCCAGCGGTGGCAATTACACGGGCCTGACGGTCACGGTGCGCGCCACGAGCCGTGAGCAGCTCGACGATATCTATCGCGCGCTCACCGGCCATCCGATGGTCAAAGTGGTGCTTTAAGCCCTTCGTTTACGTGTTACGGCGTGACGCGCAATGCGTTCGCCGACAGATCGGCGCTTGCGGCAGGTCGTAGCTCGCAAGCCCGGTCGAAAAGCTGCTTGAAGCGTCCCACCTCCTCGAATACCCAGTCGCGAAACGCTTTCACACGGGCGGTTTCGAGCATCTGCGGCGTGCAGATGAAGTAGTACTGCCATGGGCTCGGCCCATCCACATCGAAAAGCCGCACGAGGCGGCCCGCCGCGATTTCGGGCATGGCCAGCGAGCGGCGCGTGAGCGCGACACCCTGGCCGTCGATGGCGGCCTGCAGCAGATTCGACGAATCCTGGTACAGCACGCCGCGCTTCGGCTCCGGCCAGTCGGTGAGGCCGGCGGCGTCGAACCAGGGGCGCCAGAGTTCATCGTCGGAACGCAGCAAGGTGACTTTGGCCAGATCGGCCGGTGTTTGCGGCAGCTTGCCGCCGTTGAAATTCGGCGCGCAGGCGGGAAAGAAAATCTCCTCCAGCAACAACTCCGAATGCAGACCCGGATACCTGCCGAAGCCGAAACGGATCGCCACGTCGACGTCGTCGCGCGCGAAGTCCGTGAGCGCGTTGGTGGACAGCAGTTCGAGGTCCCACTGCGGATGCGCCTCGATAAAGCTGCCGACGCGCGGCGTAACCCAGCGCGCCGCAAATGACGACAGCATGGACACCACGAGGCGCCGCTCGCGGTCGCCGGCGCGAATTTCGCGGGTGGCATCGGCGAGCGCCATGAGGGCGGAGCGCACGTGCGTGGCGTAGCGTCGGCCGGTCTCGGTGAGCCGCACGCGCTTGCCGTCGCGCGCGAACAGCGAGACACCGAGTTCGGCTTCGAGCGCGCGGATCTGGTGGCTGACGGCGCCGTGGGTGACGAAGAGTTCGTCGGCGGCGCGCGAGAAGCTTTCGTGGCGGGCGGCGGCCTCGAATGCCTTGATTGCGTTCAGGGCGGGTAATTGCCGAAGGTCCATGGCAATATTTCTCACATAGAGGTGAAAATAGATCGTTTTGCTTAAACCCTTGCTGCGTCTAGGATTGTAGTCATGAAACGACTTTTGGCGAGGGCATCATGCGAGAAATTTCCTCTAGCATCGCGTTTGAAATCCGCAGTGGCGAAACAGTTCCCCTGAAGGTGGCGCGCAGCACCAAGCTGGTCGTTCGTCGCGGTGCGGTGTGGGTCACGCGCAGCGACGATACGGAAGATTACTGGCTGCAACCTGGTCATACGCTGCGGTTGCGGCGCGGTGAGCGGCTGTGGCTGAGCGCTGAGGGCAGCAGCCAGGCGAGAGTGGCGTTTTCAGTGCCCACACGCTGCGATGAGCGCGCGCTGAACTGGTTTGCGCGCATCGGCGAACGGTTGACGGCGCGTATGCGAGGCGGCTGGCGCACGGTTTGATGGTGCTGCCGCGGGCGCGCTGGTTTAGCCGGATGGCGCGCCGCGGCGGAACTCGGCGGCGCAGCCGAGCGACTGCATCTGGCACTGCCGGCGTGGCCGCGCGACGGTGGAACGGTACTTTGAGGCTCGGCCACGCCACAACGACTCGACGCGTCCAACCCCGCCACCTTCGGCGGGGATTCCCAGATTTCGGTAAACTGCGGGGATCATGTGCGCCGCCCCGGTTTCCCCGACACCCTTGCCCTCCACGACGCCGCTCACGCTGCGTTGGCGTGGCAGCGAACCGTACGAAGCCAGTTTCGAAGCCATGCGCACGTTCACCGACGAACGCACGGCCGACACCCCCGACGAAATCTGGCTAGTCGAACACCCACCCGTCTTCACGCTAGGCCAGGCGGGCGATCCCGCCCATCTGCTGGCCGCCGACAGCGGTATTCCTCTGGTCAAAGTCGACCGGGGCGGGCAGATCACGTATCACGGGCCCGGCCAGGTGGTGGCCTACCTGCTGCTCGATTTGCGCCGCCGCAAGTTGATGGTGCGCGAGTTGGTCACGCGGATCGAGCAAGCCGTGATCGACACCCTTGCGGCGTATAATCTCGCCGGAGAACGAAAGGCGGGCGCCCCCGGTATCTACGTGGCGCCGGGGCTGGACGTCGGACCGCACGCCGGCGCCAAGATTGCGGCGCTGGGTCTGAAGATCCGCAACGGCTGCAGTTATCACGGCGTGAGCCTGAACGTGAACATGGATTTGCGGCCGTTTCTGGCCATCAATCCATGTGGCTACGCGGGGCTCGAAACAGTCGATATGGCAACGCTCGGCGTGGCCGCCGGCTGGGACGACGTGGCCCGTACCTTTGCAGAACGCCTCACCGCAAACCTCGACGGCAGTCCCGCGGCCGTCGCCCAACCACAGGCCGGTGTGCTCACCGCCTGACTGGATCGAACGAATGACTGACGTTACCGCGAACCTCGCAGCTTCCCCCGCTCCTGACGCCGTGCCGGCTTCCGCCGCCGCATATGACGCCACCGCGAAGCAAAAGGCGCAAGCCAAGACCGCCCGTATTCCGATCAAGATCGTCCCGATCGAAAAGCTCAAGAAACCCGACTGGATCCGCGTCAAAGCGGCGACCGGCAATTCGCGTTTCTACGAAATCAAGCAGATTCTGCGCGAGCACAACCTGCATACGGTGTGTGAAGAAGCGAGCTGCCCGAACATCGGCGAATGCTTCGGCAAGGGCACGGCGACCTTCATGATCATGGGCGACAAGTGCACGCGCCGCTGCCCGTTCTGCGACGTCGGCCACGGCCGCCCGGATCCGCTCGATGTGGACGAACCGGGCAACCTCGCGCGCACCATCGCCGCGTTGAAGCTCAAGTACGTGGTGATCACCAGTGTCGATCGTGACGATTTGCGTGACGGCGGCGCGGCTCACTTCGTGGAATGTATCCGTCAGACGCGCGAGCTTTCGCCGGAGACCCGCATCGAAATTCTGACGCCGGACTTCCGTGGCCGTCTGGATCGCGCGATCGGCATTCTGAATGCCGCGCCGCCCGATGTGATGAATCACAACCTCGAAACGGTGCCGCGTCTGTACAAGGAAGCGCGCCCGGGTTCGGACTACGCGCATTCGCTGAAGCTGCTGAAGGACTTCAAGGCGCTGCACCCTGACGTGGCCACCAAGTCCGGTCTGATGGTCGGCCTCGGCGAAACCGAAGAAGAGATTCTGCAGGTGATGCGCGACCTGCGTGAACACGACGTGGACATGCTGACGATCGGTCAATACCTGCAACCGTCGGAACACCATCTGCCGGTGCGTTCTTACGTGCACCCGGACACGTTCAAGATGTACGAGGAAGAAGCGTACAAGATGGGTTTCACGCACGCAGCCGTGGGCGCGATGGTTCGCTCGAGTTACCACGCCGATTTGCAGGCGCATGGAGCTGGCGTGGTCTGAGCGTCTTAGCTGATAGCTGTCAGTTTGAGAAAAAGCCTGCACACGTTGCAGGCTTTTTTCTTTTGGGGCGCCAGATTTTGATTGCCGATGCAGCGCGTTTTCAGGCTTCTCTGCAAAGAATTACCGGTAGTAACGTGCGAGCAGCATGCAGATCGAGGCGATGATGCTACCGATGACTGAAAATGGAGCGGCCAGTTCGATCAGGCGATCACGCACATCGCGATTTTCCATGACGTAGTCGATCAGATTGGGCATTTGAGTTCTCCCTGTTGGACGTGCTTAAAAGTATAGCTCAGAGGGTTGCTAATTAGTTAGTTTAACGAATAATGAGATAGGGCGAATGAGGCGGCCACTGCAGCAGTCATGATCGTGGATGTCCACATCAACTTCCGCTCACGTGCCTCGTCGCCGTGACGATAGTCAGGATGTGGCGTCGAGTCAGCTGCGCCGAACGACACGAGGATGGATGCCACGACGAGAAAGAGAACATGCCAGAGCAACCCTGCCAACATGAAAGCCAGCCTGCTAGTCGTCGATGCATCGCCCAGCGCGCTTCCGATCTCATAACACGCGCTGGCACACATTGAGATGACGACCCAGAGAAGTTGTCCGTTCTGAACAGAACGTATCGCAATACCGTTGGACGACTGCCGATAGAACCGCGAAAAGCTCAACAGAGGCAGCAGCGCGAAGGGCGCACACACCGGCACGCCGACGTTGAAAAGCAACCAGCTAAGGCGGCCAACGAAATCGATCATAGGAATGCGAAGTTCTAGCAACGCATAGATGATCCTGCTGCCGTCGATAAAAGGTCAATCTGCCGAACGGCCAACTTGCGCGCACATGCCACAATCCGCCATCATTCGCTGGAACTGCCCGACTGCCCACCCCAGCAGTCGCCGCTAACCGACCGAACGTGAAAAGCAATGCTCAAACAGCGTGATTAGCAATCGCGGATTAATTAGAACCGGCCGCGAACAAACTGCCTATAGTCGAAAGCCTCCCGAACAACACCTGCTCAAGGGGCTTCCCGATGAACCGCATCCTCCGTCCGCTTGCCGCGTTTGCTACGCTGCTCGCATTGTCCGCGCCGTTTGCTTCCGTGGCGCACACCGACACCAAAGAAGTGGTGATCGCGTATCAGGACATGGTGGTGCCCTGGCGTTACGCGCAGGCGACAGGTGAAGTGGAGAAAGCCACCGGCTACAAGGTCACCTACCGCAAGCTCGGCAGCGGCGCCGACGTGATCCGCGCGCTGGCCTCCGGTTCGGTGCAACTCGGTGAAGCCGGCTCGAGCCCGATCGCCGCGGGTCTGTCGCAGGGCGTGGATATTTCGTTGTTCTGGATTCTCGACAATATCAACGACGCCGAAGCGCTGGTCGCACGTGATGGCTCCAATGTAACGAGCGTTGCCGGCCTCAAAGGCAAGAAGATCGGCGTGCCGTTCGTATCGACGTCGCACTTTCATACGCTGGTTGCGTTGCAGAGCGTCGGCGTGAATCCGTCCGACGTCAAGATCGTCAATCTGCGCCCGCCTGAAGTCGCGGCGGCGTGGGAGCGCGGCGACATCGACGCGACGTATATCTGGGATCCCGTGCTCGCCAAGGTCAAGAAGAACGGCAAGGTGCTCATTACGTCGGGGCAGGTCGCGCAGCAGACCGGCAAGGCGACCTTCGACGGCTTCGTCGTCGATCGCAAGTTCGCCAGTCAGAACGCCGAGTTCGTCGCGCGCTTCGTGAAGGTGCTCGCCGCGACCGACGCAAGTTACCGCGACCACACATCCGCATGGACGGCAGCGTCGCCGCAGGTGGAGGCAGTCGCCAAAGAGTCCGGCGCGAACGCGCAGGAAGTGCCGGCAAGCCTGGCGTTGTACGCGTTCCCGACGCCGGCGCAGCAGGCTTCGAATGCATGGCTCGGCGGCGGCGCGCAATCGGGCGCGGCGAAGTCGCTGGCCGCCACTGCGGCGTTTCTGAAGACGCAAGGCACGATCCAGAACGTGCTGGCCGACTATTCGACCGGCGTCGATCCGCAGTTCGTGCGGCGTGCGGCGCATTGATCGTCGCGCACTGTTTCCCATTGGCGTCATGAGGTCCGGCGATGAGCGGTCTTGAGATCCGGCGACTGCACGTCGCCTACGAAGGCGCGCGCGGCGTGGCGCCGCATGTCGCGCTCGCCGATGTCGATCTACGTATCGAACCCGGCGAGTTCGTGGTCGCGCTGGGCGCGTCGGGCTGCGGCAAGACGACCTTGCTCAACTGCATTGCCGGCTTCATCCCGCCGACTGAAGGTGAAGTGAGATTAAACGGCGAACCCGTGCTCGGACCAGGCGCGGACCGCGGCGTCGTGTTTCAGAAGTATGCGTTGATGCCCTGGCTCGATGTGCTCGACAACGTCGCGCTCGGTTTGCGCTTTCAGCGTGTGCCGAAGGCGGAGCGCGAGCGTATCGCGCTCGACATGCTGAAGCTTGTCGGACTCGAGAAGCATGCGCGCTCGCGGGTCTATGCGCTGTCGGGCGGCATGCAGCAGCGCGTGGGCATTGCCCGCGCGCTCGCAAGCGATCCGCAAGTGCTGCTGATGGACGAACCGATGGGCGCGCTCGACGCCATGACGCGCGAGTCGATGCAGGAGCTCGTGCTCGATGTCTGGGGCCGCACACGCAAGACAGTGTTCTTCATCACGCATAGCGTCGAAGAGGCGCTCTTTCTCGCGACCCGTCTCGTCGTCATGACGCCGGGACCGGGCCGCATCGCCGATAGCTACGACCTGCCGTTCGCACGGCGTTTTCTGCAGACACGCGATGCGCGCGCGGTGAAGTCGTCGGCGGATTTTATCGAATGGCGCGAGCGGCTGGTGCATCGGCTGCATGAGCGCAAGCAGGACGAGGTGCTGTCATGACGGCTTCTCGCGAATCATTGGGTGACGTGCCGCTCGCGCAGACCGGCAAGCGCCCGCGGCAAACCGGGCGGCCCGTGCACGGCTGGCGTCTGCCGGGCGAAGGTCCGACCGCCGTGCTGAGTGCGCTCTCGGTCACGACGCTCGCGGCATTGTGGTGGCTTGCCACGCATCTGCACTGGTTGCCGCCGCTATTTCTGCCGACGCCGGAAGCGGTATGGACCGCGTTTCTCGACGCGTGGCACGGCCGCATTCAAGGCGGTTTGCCGCTCTCGCAGCATCTCGCTTGGAGCGCTTTGCGCGTGTTCGGCGCATTTGCGCTGGCCGCGCTTACGGCGGTGCCGGTCGGTATCCTGATGGGCGTGAGCCGGGTTGCGCGCGGCCTTCTCGATCCGCCGCTCGAGTTCTATCGACCGTTGCCGCCGCTCGCTTACCTACCGCTGGTGGTGATCTGGTTCGGCATCGACGAAACGGCGAAGATCGTCGTGATCTATCTTGCCTGTTTCGCGCCGATTGCCATGGCCGCGCGCGCCGGTGTGCGCAGCGCCACCATCGAGCAGATTCATGCGGCGTATTCGCTCGGTGGCCGCTTCCCGCAGATCGTGCGGCATGTGGTTTTGCCCGCAGCGTTGCCGGAGATTCTCACCGGCCTGCGTATCGCAATCGGCTTCGGCTGGACAACGCTGGTCGCCGCGGAAATGGTCGCGGCCACTGCGGGCCTGGGTCAGATGGTGCTCAACGCGTCGAGCTTTCTACGTACCGACGTGGTGGTAATGGGCATCGTGCTGATCGGGCTGATCGCTTGGCTGTTCGATCTCGGTATGCGCGCGTTGGAGCGGCGGCTCGTGCCGTGGAAAGGGCGCGTGTAAAGCGGCAGTGGCCGCACAAGTTCACACTCAAGCAAACAGCTCGATCACCGGCCAGCCGCGTTCCGTGGCGATGGCACGCAAACGCGCATCAGGATTGGTCGCGACGGGATTCGTGACGCGCTCCAGCAACGGCACGTCGTTGATCGAATCGCTATAGAACCAGCTCTGCGGGAAATCCTGCAGACGATGGCCGAGCGAGGCAAGCCAGCTCTCAGTACGCGTGATCTTGCCCTCGCGGAAGGTGGGCGTGCCGACCGCCATCCCCGTAAAACGCGCCGACGGGTCGCCGCCTTCGGTGCCAAGCTCGATTCCCAGCAGATGCTCGAAACCGAGCGCCTTGCCGATCGGCTCCGTGATGAACACATTAGTTGCGGTGACGATGCAGCACAGGTCGCCCGCATCCAGATGGCGTTGCACGAGCGCGCGCGCTGCCGGCAGAATGGCCGGCGCAATCACCTGCTGCATGAACTGCGCATGCCACGTGTCGAGTTGCTCGCGCGAGTGGCGGGCAAGCGGCGCAAGCGTGTAGTTCAGATAAGCGGCCATGTCGAGCGTGCCGGCCACGTACTGCTGATAGTAATCGTCGATTTCCTGCGCGTGCCGCGCGGCGCCTTCTATCCCCAGTCCGGCAATGAAGTGGGCCCACGCCTGATCGCTATCCAGCGGCAGCAACGTGTGATCCAGGTCGAACAGCGCAAGGTTACGGCTCATCCAGAGTTCTCGTGGTTAGGTGGTCGAGTGGCCGGACTCGCCGCATGACTGACCATGAGCCCGCACACAGCAATCCGCAGCTTTACCGAGCCTATATTTAAAAGCACAAAAATACAATAAGGCAAAAATATGCAACACTACTGTCATACGCCCCGGGTGCCGGTTCGCGCGGCATGCGGTTCGGTCATGGCAGCAGGAATGGATGCGCAGTGCCTTATGTTGATTCTCCTAAACCTTCTGGCCGGTGTGGCGCTCCTCGTGTGGGGGTCGCACATTGTGCGCACCGGCATCCTGCGAGTCCTCGGCGCCGACCTGCGCAGCGTGCTGGGGCGCAGCACCAGTAGCCGCTGGCGGGCTTTTCTCTCGGGTGTCGGCGTGACGAGTCTCGTGCAGAGCAGTAATGCCACCGCGGTGATCGTCACGTCGTTCGCAGCGCAGGGACTCCTGCCGCTCACCAGCGGCCTCGCGATCATGCTCGGCGCAGACGTCGGCACCGCGTTGATGGCGCGGATCCTCACGCTCGATCTGTCCTGGTTGTCGCCCATCCTGATTCTGCTTGGCGTGCCGCTCTTTCTGTCGCGCAAGCAAACCCGTCTCGGCCAGGCCGGCCGCACGTTGATCGGCCTCGGTTTGATCCTGCTGGCGCTGCGCCTGATCGTCGAAGCCGCGCAGCCGATGATGCACGGCGCCGGCGTGCGCGTCATGTTCGGTGCGTTGACCGGCGACACCATGCTGGACGCACTGGTCGGCGCCGCGTTCGCCATGCTGTCCTATTCGAGTCTTGCCGCGGTGTTGCTCACCGCAACGCTCGCCTCGTCCGGCGTAATTTCGCTGAAGGTCGCGCTGTGCCTCGTGATCGGTGCGAATCTCGGAAGCGGCCTGCTCGCGCTGCTGGGCACCGTCGCTCAAAACGCGGCGGCGCGGCGTCTTGCTTTGGGCAGCTTTGCGTTCAAGCTGGCCGGCGCGCTGCTGATCCTGCCGTTCACTTCGCTGCTCGCGCGCGGTCTGCCGGTGCTGATCGCGAATCCGCGTGAAGCGACGGTCGGCTTCCACCTGATCTACAACACGCTGCGTTGCTGCGCGTGCCTGTCGCTGATCGACCCGGTGGCGCGTATCTGCGTGCGCGTGTTGCCGAACCGGCCGGTGCCGGGCGGTGAGCTGCGGCCGCTCCATCTGGATGCCACCGCGCTGTCCACACCGACGCTCGCGCTCGCGCATGCCTCACGCGAGGTGCTGCGGATCGGCGACATCGTGCGATCCATGCTCGATAATGTCGCGGATCTGATCCATCAAAACAATCTCGACAAAGCACGCGAAACGGTCCGCATGGACGACGACGTGGACGAACTCTATGCCGCCGTCAAAAGCTATCTGACGCTGATCTCGCGCGAGCAACTCGACGAAGCCGACAGCCGCCGCTGGACCGACATCATTTCATTGACGATCAACCTGGAGCATGCGGGCGACATCATCGAGCGGATCGTGGGGGACATCGAGGAAAAGAAGATCGCTCATCGCCTGTCGTTTTCGGAAGAAGGGCTGGGCGAACTGGACGATTTGCAGGCGCGGCTCGTCAGCAATCTGCAGCTCGGCCTGTCGGTGTTTCTGAACAACGATCTGCGTTGCGCCGAGCGCCTGCTCGCGGAGAAGGAGCGCTTTCGCGATCTGGAGCGCGCGTATTCGTACCGGCATCTGGACCGGCTCGCTGGACAGACCTTGCGAAGCATCGAGACGAGTGCGCTGCATCTCGATCTGATCAGCGACATGAAGCGGCTCAATTCGCTGTTCTGCTCGACCGCCTATCCGGTACTCGACGCCGCCGGCGCGTTGCACGACACGCGCTTGCGCAAGCGTTCGCTCGATACGATGCACGTGAAGGAATAACGCCCGAGCGTCCTGACCCAAGCCCTAAGCCCTAAGCAAGCACGATCTCTTCGAGCTTCTTCTTCAGCGATGCAAAATCGGCGGCTTCGGCCGCTTTTTTGTTGGTGACGAGCACGTCGATCCGGTCGACCGGACAGTACGAGATACGGCTGCGCTGGCCGATCTTGCTGTAGTCGGCGAGGATGACCACGCGGTCCGCGTTGGCGACCATGGCGCGCGCCACCTCGGTTTCGGCGTGATCGTAATTGGTCGCGCCATGCCGGTGATCAATGCCGACCGGCGACAGCAGCGCGAGGTCCGCGCGATAGCGCTGGATGTCGAGCACGGTGGTCGCGCCGGTGGTCGCCATGGCGCGGTCGCTGATCGAGCCGCCGAGCAGGATGACTTCGTTGGCGGCTTCGGTCTGATCGACCGCGCCGCGCATCTTGAGTGCGACATCGATCGAATTGGTGACGATGGTGAGGTTCGCGAGCTTCGCGAGTTCTTCGGCCAGCGCGGCGGTGGTGGTGCCGGCGTCGATGAACAGCGTCTGGCCGCTCGCGATCAAACCCGTGGCCGCCTTCGCAATCGCCGTCTTGGATTTGACGCGCATGTGCGCGCGTTCGGCGATCGGCGCTTCGTCGGCGGGCTTGATCGCGCCGCCGTGCACGCGCCGCAGTTCACCGAGCGCTTCGAGATCGAGCAGGTCGCGCCGCACGGTTTCGCGTGATACCCCGAGGTCCGCCATGATCCGTTCCGTGGACACGCGTTGCAGCGTGGACAGCAACGCGCGAATTCTTTGATGACGGTCTTCCTGCCACATTCATTTTTCCCTAATGCGTACGCGCGTTGGTTCAGCTTGTATTTAACTCCGACATCGTGGTCACGAATGTGTGTCCGGACGATGTCAAGCCTACTACTTTAGTCGAATTGTGTTGTATTTTTTTGGCAGCTTGCAAGTTTGTGTATTTCAACTTAGCCTTCGCAGATCGAAGCGCGCAGCCTATTTTGAACATCAAATGTTCGAAAAGGAATTGAAATTGCCGGTTTCGAGCATTTCGCGGTGTTTTTTGGCAATTTGACTGACCCGTGCCATCGCCATAATGGGTCTTGCGGTTTGCCCTCCAGGCGATAGCTCGGTGATGTTTCGCGCTGCGGGATGGCTGCACGCTTCGTCATCCTGACAATGATATTGCAACGCACGGTGCGATGGATGCATCGAGTGTATGCCCGGCTTTCGCAACGCTTGCCTTGGCGCGATACTACGCACGGGCTCGCGCCTGGAGGCAACATGAGGCCCCGCATGCCTCACGTTGGCCGAGGCGGCGGTGACGGCCGGGAACGTGTCGAGAGCATAGTCAACCCGCTCTATCTGAAAGGTAACGAGACGTGGGAAACGGGATTAATCGCACCTTATCCGCAGACTGGCCTTATCCGCGACTGGCCGCCCATCGCTGCGGCGGCACGCTGGCGCCGGAAAACACCCTCGCGGGTTTCGACGCCTGCGTGCGCTACGGCTACCGCATGGTCGAATTCGACGCCAAGCTATCCGCCGACAACCAGCTGTTCCTGCTCCACGACGACACCCTCGAGCGCACCACCAACGGCCACGGCGCCGCCGCCGAACACACATGGCAGCAGCTGGCAACGCTCGATGCCGGCTCATGGTACGGACCGCAATTCGCCGGCACGCGGTTGCCGACGCTCGCCGAGGCGGCCGAGCGCTGCGCGCGCGACGGCATTGCCGCCAACATCGAAATCAAGCCGTGTCCGGGCCGCGACGAGATCACCGGCACGTTGGTGGCAAGCGGCGCGCTGACCTTGTGGCAAGGACAGAAGACGCCGCCGCTGCTGTCGTCGTTTTCGTTCGAGGCGCTCGCCGCCGCGCGCGACGCCGCGCCTTCGGTGCAGCGCGGCATGCTGTTCGACGAAATTCCTGACGACTGGCTGCGCATCGTGCGTGAACTGGACTGTGTGTCATTTCACGCGAACCAACGTTATCTCACCGAGCGGCTGGTCGCGGAGGTTCACTGCGCCGGCCTGCGCGTGCTCGCCTACACCGTCAACGATCCGGCGCGCGCGCAACTGCTCGCGCAGTGGGGCGTCGACATGATTTGTACAGATCGCATCGATACACTGCAACACGACATGTTCCCGGCGCCGGCCAACCCGGCCTGAACATGGTGCGGGCGCGCAAGTGCAACCATGCACGCGCGCGCTCTCTGAAGCTCGAACTAGAAATTTTCCAAACGTAGCAATTTCGGCAGAGGATGGGGAAAGACTATGAACCGCACCGCGTTAGCTCGCTTACTTTCGATGTCGGCCGTTGCGGGTGTCGCCGCCGCCGGCGTCAGCAGCAGCGTTTCGGCCGCGCCGCTCGACGCACTGATCGCCGCCGCCAAGCAGGAAGGCCAACTCACCGTGATCGCGCTGCCGCACGACTGGTGTAACTACGGCGAACTGGTGGCCGGCTTCCAGAAGAAATACGGCATCAAGATCAACGAACTGAATCCGGACGCGGGTTCGGGCGACGAAGTCGAAGCCATCAAGGCGAACAAGGGCAACAAGGGCCCGCAGGCGCCCGACGTGATCGACGTGGGTCTGTCGTTCGGTCCGTCGGCGAAGGCCGAAGGATTGCTGCAGCCGTACAAGGTCGCCGCGTGGAACTCGATTCCGAAAGAGTCGAAGGATGCCGACGGCTATTGGTATGGCGATTACTACGGCGTGCTGGCGTTCGAAGTCAATGCCGACATGATCGACAAGGCGCCGTCCGACTGGAGCGATCTGCTCAAGCCCGATTACAAGAACGCCGTCTCGCTGGCGGGCGACCCGCGCTCGGCCAACCAGGCGATCCAGGCCGTGTACGCCGCCGGTCTGTCGCAAAGCAAGGGCGACGCGAGCAAGGCCGGACAGGCCGGCCTGACGTATTTCGCCAACCTGAACAAGAGCGGCAACTTCGTGCCGGTGATCGGCAAGGCCGCGTCGCTCGCGCAAGGCACCACACCGATCGTCGTGCGTTGGGACTACAACGCTTTGGCCGACCGCGACACGCTGAAGGGCAACCCGAAGGTGAATGTGGTGATTCCGAAAACGGGTGTGGTCGCCGGCGTGTACGTTCAGGCGATCAGCGCTTACGCGCCGCATCCGAACGCAGCCAAGCTGTGGATGGAATATCTGTACTCCGACGAAGGCCAGATCGGCTGGCTGAAGGGCTATTGCCACCCGATGCGCTACAACGAGCTGGTGACCGGCAAGAAAGTGCCGCAAGCGCTGCTCGACAAGCTGCCGCCGCCGTCGGCTTACAAGAACGTGGTGTTTCCGACGCTCTCGCAACAGGACGCGTACAAGGAGACCATCACGAAGCACTGGGACGAAGCGGTCGGCGCGAACGTCAAGTAAGGCGTAGCGCGTAGGTCGCGGCGGCAGCAGAGCAACGCGCCGCGACAAAAAACCGTAGCGTGAAGTTTTCCGCCCCGGCGCGCCGCCGCTCGTGATGAGCGCAGCGCGCCGGATGCGTTTGCCAGATTGCCCCAAGGGTGAGCTATGAGCGCTTCATCGGATGCCGGGTCGGTGCAGCCGGAATTGCTGGTTCCGCCTGTGCCTACCCCAACGCCTCGCGTCGACGGTCCGGGTCGCGCGTCGCAGTTACTCGCCTGGATCGGCGTGGTGCCGTTCTTTACGTTCGCGCTGCTGTTCCTGATTCTGCCGACCGGCTTCCTGATGGTCGGCGCTTTCCAGGACCCGCAAGGCCACTTCACGCTCGCCAATTTCCGCGACCTGCTCCAGCCAACCGTCATGGACGCGTACTGGATCAGCTTCAAGGTGAGCGCGGCGTCTTCGCTCGGCGGCGCGGTGATCGGTTCGCTGCTCGCATGGGCGGCGGTGCAGGGCAAACTGCCCGGCTGGATTCGTCCGACCTTGATGACGTTTTCGGGCGTCGCGTCGAACTTTGCCGGCGTGCCGCTCGCGTTCGCTTTCATCTGCACGTTGGGGCGCGTCGGGCTCGTCACCGTGCTGCTGAAAAAATACCTGGGCTTCAATCTTTACTCGACCGGCTTTAGCATCCTGAGCTTTTCCGGCTTGACGCTGACCTATCTGTATTTCCAGATTCCCTTGATGGTGCTGATCGTCACGCCCGCGCTCGACGGTCTGAAGCGCGAATGGCGCGAGGCCTGCGACTGCCTCGGCGGCACCGCGTATCAATACTGGCGCTACGTCGCGCTGCCGGTGTTGTGGCCAAGCGTGCTCGGCGCCGCGCTGCTGCTGTTTGCCAATTCGTTCGGCGCGGTTGCCACGGCCTACGCGCTGACCGGCAGTTCGCTGAATATCGTCACGATCCTGTTGTACGCGCAGATTCGCGGCGACGTGATGCACAACCAGAACCTCGGCTATGCGCTCGCGCTCGGCATGGTACTCGTCACCGGGCTCTCGAATGGCGGCTACATCTGGCTGCGTTCGCGCGCCGAAAGGGGGCGTCGATGAAAAGCCAATCGCGCGTGGGGGCGTGGACCGCGATGATCGTCGGTTCGCTGTACTTCCTCATTCCCTTGATCGCGACGTTCGAGTTCAGCCTGCGTATGAAGCGCGGCATCTACAGTTTCGAAGCGTACAGCGTCGTGCTCGGCGATCCTCGCTTTCAAGCGTCGTTCGGCTACTCGATTCTGATGGCGCTGCTGACGATCGTGGTCGGCGTGCTGCTGGTGGTGCCGACGGCTTACTGGGTGCAATTGCGGTTGCCGAGGCTGCGGCCGGTGGTCGAATTCATCACGCTGCTGCCGCTGGTGGTGCCCGCCATCGTGATCGTGTTCGGTTATCTGCGCATCTATAACAGCAGTTCGATTCTGCCGCTCACCGGCAACGAGCGCGCCACCGACCTGCTGCTGGTATTCGGCTACGTGACGCTCTCGCTGCCGTACATGTACCGCGCCGTCGATGCCGGTCTGCGTGCGGTCGACGTGCGCTCGCTTACCGAAGCCGCCGAGTGTCTCGGCGCGAACTGGCCGACGATTCTGTTCAAGGTGATCTTCCCGAATATCCGCTCGGGCATTCTGTCCGGCGCGTTCCTCACCTTTGCGGTGGTGATCGGCGAGTTCACGCTGGCGAGTCTGCTCGACCGTCCGGCGTTCGGTCCGTATCTGCAGTTGATCGGCGCGAACCGCGCGTACGAGCCGTCGGCGCTCGCGATCATCGCGTTCGTGATCACGTGGGCGTCGATGGGGCTGATTCAGGTATTCGGCTCGGCCCGCGCGATGAGCGGCCAGAAAGTATGAGCAATGAGTGTGACCAACGAGTTTGATCCAACGAGTTTGACGGACTGAGGCAGCGAATCATGGCATTCCTTGAGATCGAAAATCTGCATAAGTCCTTCGGGGCGAACATTGCGCTGCATCACTTCGACATGAAGATCGAACGCGGCGAGTTCATTACTTTCCTCGGGCCCTCCGGCTGCGGCAAGACGACGGTGCTGCGCATGATCGCCGGCTTCGAAACACCGACGCGCGGCATCATCCGGCTCGACAACAAGGACGTCACGCACCTTCGCACGCGGCAGCGCAAGGTCGGCATGGTGTTCCAGTCGTATGCGCTGTTTCCGAACATGACGGTGGCCGAGAACATCGGCTTCGGGCTGAAGATTACGCATCGGCCGCAGGCGGAGATCAACAGCCGCGTCGAAGAGATGCTGCAACTGATCAAGCTGCCGCATCTGGGCGGGCGCTATCCGTGGCAATTGTCGGGCGGCCAGCAGCAGCGCGTGGCGCTCGCGCGCGCGCTCGCCGGCAAGCCGCAGGTCTTGCTGCTCGACGAGCCGCTTTCCGCGCTCGACGCCAAGATCCGTATCTCGTTGCGCCAGGACATTCGCGCATTGCAGCGCGAACTCGGCATCACGTCGATTTTCGTCACGCACGATCAGGAAGAGGCGCTGTCGATTTCCGACCGCATCGTCGTGATGAACGAGGGCCGCGTCGAACAGATCGGCTCGCCCTCGGAGATCTACAACTTTCCGCGCACACGCTTTGTCGCGTCGTTCGTCGGCACGCTGAATATTCTGGCCGGGCACGTGGTGGATCCGGCCACCGGCAGGATGGTGGTGGACGGCCAGGAACTGACCACGACGCAAGAACTGCCGTCGGACGATGCGGGCAAGAAGCGCCTGCTCGCGCTGCGGCCCGAAGCGATCGTGCTGGAGCCGGCCGCGCCCGGCCGCAACACGCTGAACGCCACCGTCGAAGAAGTGAATTTCCTCGGCGCGGTGGTGCGCATCAGAACCCGCGTGAAAGACGCCGTGATTTCGCTCGACGTATTCAACGATCCGAATCGCGGTTTGCCCGAACGCGGGCAGCCGGTGTCGCTCGGTTTCTCGCACGAGAATCTGCTGGTGCTGGAAGAGGGCGGCGTTTAGAGACCAGCAAGCTGGAAGGCGCGCTTGCCGCCTGGCAACGCACGCCATAGAAAGCCCCTACGGGTTATCCCGAGGCCGTCGTCCCAATGGATTCCGGATTCCCCGACAGTCTTTGTCCGGATTTCCAGAATCCCGGACGGCGTGTATGCTGGATCGCCAGAAAACCTATAAAAATCAAGGCCTCGATCCAGACATCGAGCTGGCATCGACCTTGCAAAATAGAGCACGCGGCCGCAACGGTCCGACAACTACAGCAAGGAGACAACGATGTCCGATTTCCCTTCCCGGTATTTCTGAATTTCGTCCCTTGTCGCGGCCTAATGCCGTGCACAGGCGTGACGACTATTCGTTCGCATGATGCGCAGCGTGGCAGGCCATTGAGCTCATCCACATCGCAGGAACCATCGTGAAGAAACCTATCCACAAAGTGCTGTACGTCCAGGTGATCGTGGCGATCCTTATAGGTATCGCGCTCGGCCATTTCTATCCGGATTTCGCCGTCGACATGAAGCCGCTCGGCGACGGCTTCATCAAGCTGATCAAGATGGTGATCGGACCGATCATCTTCTGTACGGTGGTGACGGGTATCGCCGGCATGGAGGACATGAAGAAGGTCGGGCGCGTAGGCGGCAAGGCGCTGCTGTACTTTGAAATCGTCTCGACCTTTGCGCTGGTGCTCGGCCTGATCGCCACGCACGTGCTGAAACCGGGCGTCGGCTTCAACATCGATCCGGCCACGCTCGACGGCAAGGCCGTCGCCTCGTATGCCGCGAAAGCGCACGGGCAGACCACGGTCGACTTCCTGATGCACCTCATCCCGGACACGCTCGTGTCGGCGTTTGCGCAGGGTGAAATCCTGCAGATTCTGCTGATCGCGCTGCTGTTCGGCGCGGTGCTCGCCACCGCTGGTGAGAAAGGCAAGGTCGTGACGAGCTTTATCGACGGGCTCTCGCATGTCCTGTTCGGCATTGTGCGGATCATCACGAAGCTGGCGCCGATCGGCGCGTTCGGCGCGATGGCCTTCACGATCGGCAAGTACGGTATCGGCTCGCTCCTGCCGATGCTCAAATTGATCGGCACGTTCTATCTGACGTCGATCGTGTTCGTGGTGGTCGTGCTCGGCCTCATTGCGCGCGCGGTGGGTTTCAACATCCTGCGCTTCGTGGCGTACATCAAGGAAGAGATGCTGATCGTGCTCGGCACGAGCTCGTCCGAAGCGGCGCTGCCGCAACTCATGCTGAAGCTCGAAAAGCTCGGCTGCTCGCGTTCGGTGGTGGGCCTCGTGGTGCCGACCGGTTATTCGTTCAACCTCGACGGCACCAACATCTACATGACGATGGCCGTGCTGTTCATCGCGCAAGCCACCAACACCGACCTCACGTGGACGCAGCAGCTCACGCTGCTGGCGGTGACGATGCTGACCTCGAAGGGCGCGAGCGGCGTGACCGGCGCGGGCTTCATCACGCTGGCCGCAACCCTGGCCGTGGTGCCGACCATTCCGCTGTCGGGCATGGTGCTGATTCTCGGTATCGACCGCTTCATGAGCGAATGCCGCGCGCTGACGAACATCGTCGGCAACGGCGTGGCGACGGTAGTGGTGTCGGCTTGGGAAAGGGAACTGGACCGCAACAAGCTGAACGCCGCGTTGCGTGGCGATGTGCCGGTCAAAGAGCCGGCCGGCGTTTAAGCCGCGCAATCGGCAACGCCTTCTAACGTAACGCTCATGGCCGCGGACACCAGCGTATGAAACCGGTGGCCGCGCGCCCAACCCTCACGTCGTCGGCCGATGAAGCTGACGCCGACGACGCATCGCCTTATGCCACAATAAACGATCCTCACCGATCGGATATTGCCAACGTGACGCGACGCCTGCTGATCCTCTTCGCGCTCGTCGCCGGGCTCGTGGTGGCGTGCGGGCTCACTTACAGCATCGCGTGGCAAAGCGGCATCGACCATTTGCGGCGCAACGCCGCGGTGCGCGTCGATCGTACGACCAGCGCGCTGAAGAGCACGCTCGAACGCTACGAATCGCTGCCTTATCTGCTGGCGGAACATCCCATCGTGCAGGACGCGCTGGTCGATCCCACGCCGGCCAATGTCCAGCGCGCCAACCTGTATCTCGATGACCTGAACCGCCACGCGCGCGCCACGGTCACCTACATCATTCCGCTCGACGGCTTTTGCGTCGCCGCGAGCAACTGGCGCGGACCGGGCAGCTTCATCGGCGGGGGCTATCTGTTCCGGCCGTACTTCGTCGATGCGGTCAAAGGCGGCGTGGGCCGCTTCTTCGGCATCGGCACGATTTCACAGGCGCCGGGCTACTACATCTCGCAGCCGGTGCGGCGCGAGGGCAAGATCGTCGGCGTGGCGGTGGTCAAGCTCGATCTCGAATGGTTCCAGGGCGTGGATGCGTCCGAGCCGCTCGTCGTCACCGACGACCACGGCGTGATCTTTCTGTCGTCGGTACCGGCCTGGAAGTACCACACGATCCGGCCGCTGTCGGGGCCGGTCGCCGATTCGATCTATCAGGCGCGCCAATACGCACAGCAGCCGCTCGCGCCGCTGCCGGTGTCGATCGAACGCACGCTCGAAGGCAACGCGCAGATCGTGCGCATCGGCGGCGGCCGTTATGCGCCGCGTTATCTGGCGTCGCGGCGCGGCATGGGCGAGCCAGACTGGCATCTGATCACCATGTCGCCCGTCGATCCGGTCGACGCCGATGCGCGCAAGGCGACCATCGTCACGGGCTTCGGCTACGTGTCGCTCGTGTTGCTCGCGTTCTACTGGAGAATGCGCCGGGCTCGCGTGCGCGAAGTGATGCGCAGCCGCGCGCTGCTGCAAAAAGCCTACGCCGAACTGAACCGGCGGGTCGCCGAGCGCACCGCGGATCTCTCGCAGGCGAACGAGCAGTTGCAGAAGGAGGTGGCCGAACGCACGCGCGCCGAGCAGGAGTTGCGCGCCGCTCACGACGAACTGATCCAGGCGAGCAAGCTCGCCGCACTCGGTCAGATGGCCGCCGGCATCACGCATGAATTGAATCAGCCACTCGCCGCGTTGCGCGGTTTCTCGGACAACACGCGCGTGCTGCTCGAGCGCGGCGATCAGGCGTCGGCACGCGAAAATCTCGAAGCGATCGCCGCGCTCACCGAGCGCATGGGCAAGATCACCAATCAGTTGAAACTGTTCGTCGGACGCGCGCGGCCGCGCAACGCGCGGGCGCCGATCGTGCGGGCGTTGCGCAACGTCGTCGCGCTATTGCAAAAGCGCTTGCAGGGCGTCGAGGTCGAAATCACTTTGCTCGATGCGGACAGTGGCACGCGCACGCCGCTAAGTCTCGCTGACGACTATCCCGAACTTGTCGCGCACTGCGACGATCTGCGGCTCGAACAGGTGTTGATCAACCTGCTCGGCAACGCGCTCGATGCGACCGCCGACGTCCACCCGCCGCGCATTTCGATCGAGATCGAAGTCGCCGATGCGAACCTGTCGTTCGCCGTGAGCGACAACGGCCCCGGCATTGCCGACGACGTCCTGCCGCGTTTGTTCGAGCCGTTCTTCACCACCAAGGAAATGGGCCAGGGGTTGGGGCTGGGGCTCGCGATATCGTCGTCGATCGCGCGCGATTGCGGCGGCTCGCTGGTGGCGCGCAACGCGCCGGACGGCGGAGCATTATTCGTGTTGACGCTGCGCCGCGCGCGCGTGCAGACGAGCCACACAACGGACCCGCTGACCACGGGCTCCTGAATCACACGGAAAACGCCATGCTGAACCACGGCCTGCAAGTGCTGTATATCGAAGACGACGAACTGGTGCGGCGCGCCAGCGTGCAGAGCCTGCAACTGGCGGGCTTCGACGTGATCGGCCATGCCTCGGTGGAATCCGCGGCGAAGACGATCAGCGCGGACTTCTCCGGCGTGATCGTCAGCGACATTCGCTTGCCGGGCGCGAGCGGCCTGGACCTGCTTGCTCAATGCCACGAGCGTGCGCCCGACGTGCCGGTGATTCTGGTCACGGGACACGGCGATATTTCAATGGCCGTCCAGGCGATGCGCGACGGCGCGTACGACTTCATCGAAAAGCCTTTCGCGTCTGAACGTTTGATCGAAACCGTGCGGCGCGCGTTGGAGCGCCGCAAGCTGGTGCTGGAGAATCTCGCGCTGCGCCGTGAGTTGGCGGAACAGAACTCGGTGGCGCCGCGGATCATCGGCAGGAGTCCGGCCATCGAACAGGTGCGTCGGCTGATCGCCAATGTCGCGCCGACCGACGCCTCCGTGCTGATCAACGGCGACACCGGGGCAGGCAAGGAGTTGATCGCGCGCAGTTTGCATGAGTTGTCGCCGCGGCGTGACAAGCCGTTTATCGCGGTGAACTGCGGCGCGCTGCCGGAGCCGATGTTCGAGTCGGAAATGTTCGGCTACGAGCCGGGTGCTTTCACCGGCGCCGCGAAACGCCGCGTTGGCAAGCTCGAACATGCGTCGGGCGGCACGCTGTTTCTGGATGAAATCGAGAGCATGCCGCTCGCCTTGCAGGTCAAGCTATTGCGTGTGCTGCAGGACGGCGTGCTGGAACGGCTCGGCTCGAATCAGCCGATTCGGGTGAATTGCCGCGTGGTCGCCGCTGCCAAAGGCGATATGGCCGAACACGTCGCGGACGGTTCGTTCCGGCGCGACCTGCTGTACCGGCTGAACGTGGTGACGATCGCATTGCCGCCGCTGGGTGAACGTCGTGAGGATATCGTGCCGCTCTTCGAACACTTCCTGCTGGACGCCGCGGTGCGCTATCAACGCCCCGCGCCGATCCTCACCGACCGTCAGCGCGCTGGCCTGATGCAGCGCGACTGGCCGGGCAACGTGCGCGAGCTGCGCAACGCCGCCGACCGCTTCGTGCTCGGCATCGCGGACGATCCGATGATGTCTTTCGGCGAGGACGGCGCGGCCACGCAGCCGTTGAAGGAGCGAGTCGAACAATTCGAGCGGGCGGTGATCGCGGAAGCGTTGGAGCAGACCGGAGGTGTTGTGGCGGTCGCGGCGGACAAGCTGCAACTCGGTAAGGCGACGCTCTACGAGAAGATCAAGCGCTATGGGCTCGCCGCGAAGGGAGAAGGGGAGCGGTGAGGAAATGAAAACGCCGGCGTCGCAATGCGAGGCCGGCGTATTTGATTCAGTTGAATCGGGTCGGGCTGCGCTGCTCGTTCAGGCCGGTTTCAGCGCCTTTTCCAGCAACTGGTCGAGTTCCGCGAATTGCGGTTCGCCCACATAGCGCTTGAGAATCTTGCCGTCCTTGTCGACCAGGAATGTGGTCGGCGTGAGCTGGACATTGCCGAACTGCTTGGCGGCCGAGCCGTCGTCCATTGCGACCTTGAACGGCAACTGGCGGGTTTGCGTGTAGTTGGCCACGTACATGGGCGCATCGTAGTTCATCGCCACGGCGACAAATTCGAGGCCTTGGCCTTTGAAGCGGTTATAGGTCTGGACCATCTGCGGCATTTCCTTCATGCACGTGTCGCAGCTCGTCGCCCAGAAGTTGACGAGGTACACCTTGCCTTTCAGGTCGGCGGTCGAAACTTTCTGGCCGGACAGCAACGTGAAGGTCGCATCCGGCACGCGCTGCTGGCCGGCAAACGCGAAATAACCGGCGACGGCGATCGCGACGGCCACGGCGGCAATGATGATGTAGCGAAGCGGATTCGCGCGCCGGGTGGCGGTGGACGGCGTGGAGCTCATGAACGGAACCTCAGGAGTCGCGCGGAACGCGCGGGACAGTGCGTCGGTTTGGGTTTTCGGCCCGGTGCTGAACAGCCCCGCTATTGTAGCCCCATTCCGACGGCGCGGCAGGACGCGGGCCGGGAGCGGATAATAGGGGTTCTACGTTCTCGTCAGTCTGGTCTTCTGTCCCCATGTCTCGAACTGTTTTCCGCGTCGACCGCGTTAGTCGCTTTCTCGTTCGAATTCCGTCCTGTCTTGCTTCTGCCAGCCGCTCTGCGGGCCATTTTTTTAACCGCGGGCCGCGCCCGATCGTGGCCGGCGACCGGTCAGTCGGCGCCACCCAGCCATTGTCGAGCGCGCGCGCGGTCTTGAGCACGCTGGCTTGCGCGCTGACGCTAGGCGTCGCGCTGAGCGCCTGTTCGCCCACTTTCGACTGGCGGACCATCATGAACAACGACAACGGCTACACCGTCGACCTGCCGGCCAAGCCGGGCAACGATCAGCGAGCCGTGCAGATCAACGGCACGCCGATGCAGATGGCGATGCAGACGGCCGAAGCCGGCGACGCCGTCTTCGCGGTCGGCACGGTCATGCTGCCCAACGACGACGAGGCCACGCAGCGCGCCGCGCTCGATTTTCTGCGCACCGGCCTCGCTCGTAACGTGGGCGCCGCGCCTGATGCGCGCGCTGTGCAGATCCCGCTTGCTGCCGGCGGCCAGGTGCTCGGCCTGGAAATGAAGCTGAGCGGCGAGGCCGGCTCGCAGCACGAAACCCGCACAGTCTACGCCCGGCTCGTGGCACGCGGGCGGCATGTCTATCAGGCGGCGATCATTGCATCGAAGCCAATGCAGCAGGAACAGGTCGACCAATTTTTTTCGTCGTTCCAACTGTATTGAGAGCGGTATTTTTGGCCGATTCTGCGCGTCATGGGGCGCAACAGAGTTGCTGCGCACAGTGAAAGTTCCTTCGCAGCATCGCGCGCTAATTCCCGGTTTACGTTGAAGTTTTCCTATTGCTCGCCGTTCCTGTGGATAACTCTGTTGAGAACTCACGCAAACTGGCCGGAGATGCCCATTCTATGGGCACTCTGTCAGATTCCACTCTATTGAGGCGGATAAAAAAACTCAATCAAATCAATGCCTTTTTGGCGTGGCCAATAGCGTACCTTTCAGATGTTTCAAAATTTATCTGGAACGCGTGCGTGTGCATAAGTCAAGTCTTGACAGCATGTTTTTCGCCTCATAAGGAGCCAAACGCCCGGCGATACTGGATCGCCTCGCCGATCTGCGCGGCGCTCGGCATGGGCGCGCCGGCGAGATCAGCGATGCTGCGTGCCACCTTCAGAACCCGGTAGTACGCGCGCGCCGACCAGCCGAAGCGTTCCCCGGCTTCACGCAGCAAGGCTTCGCCCGCGGAGTCGGGACGGCAGACCTCGTCCACTTCCCGTCCTCCCAGTTCACGATTGGTTTTGCCCTGACGGCTTAATTGCCGCTCGCGGGCGCGACTGACGCGCGCCGCGATGGCGGCGCTTGTCTCGCCGGCCGCCGTGGAGCGAGCGGACAGTTCCGCCGGCGTGAGCGCGGGTATCTCGAGCTGGATGTCGATCCGGTCGAGCAGCGGGCCAGAAAGCTTGCGCAAATAGCGCGCGGCGATCTCCGGCGTGCAACGGCAGCGGCCGTTGGGATCGCCGCGCCAACCGCACGGGCACGGATTCATGGCGGCGATCAATTGACACGCAGCCGGGAAATCCGCCTGCAAGGCGGCGCGTGAAATCGTGATGCGGCCGGCTTCGAGCGGTTCCCGCAGCGTTTCCAGGACATGGCGGTCGAATTCAGGAAGCTCGTCGAGAAAAAGCACACCCAGATGCGCCAGCGTAATTTCCCCGGGCTGCGGTGGGTTGCGCCCGCCGACCAGCGCCGCGGCACTCGACGAATGATGCGGGGCGCGAAACGGCCGTCGGCGCCATTGCGAGGGCGTAAAGCCGGCTCGGCTGGCGGACAGCAAGGCGGCGGAAGCGAGCGCTTCGTCGTCGGTCATGGGCGGCAGCAGGCCCGGGAGGCGGGCGGCGAGCATCGATTTGCCCGCACCGGGCGGGCCGACCAGCAAGACGTGATGGCCGCCGGCCGCCGCAACTTCGAGTGCCCGGCGCGCGCCGCGTTGACCGATGACGTCGCCCATATCCGGGACGATGGCCGCCGGGCTTTCCGCGAGGTCCGGTGCGGCGACTGGATAGAGTCGCCCGTCCGGCGCCTGCGCGAGGTGAGCGCATAACGAAGGCAGGTCTGCGGCGCCGTAGACGTCGACGCCAGGTACGAGCGCCGCTTCCGCGGCGCTCGCAGCGGGCAAATAGAGCTGAGGCGTGGAGTGCGCGTGTGCGTCGCCTGCGACGAACTCGCCTGCAAGCGCGGCGGATTGCAGCGCACCGCCGCCTTGAGCAACGGCGCTGCGCGCCGTTCCGCACGCCATGGCGAAAGCGCCGCGCATCGGCCTGAGGGCGCCGGTCAGCGACAGTTCGCCCGCGAATTCGCGATGCAGTAACGACTCGGCGGGAATCTGGCCGCTCGCCGCGAGAATGCCTAAAGCAATGGGCAGATCGAAGCGGCCGGATTCCTTCGGCAGATCGGCCGGCGCGAGATTGACGGTGATGCGTCGGACCGGGAAGTCGAAATTGCAGTTCTGCAGCGCCGCGCGCACGCGCTCGCGGCTTTCGCGCACTTCCAGATCAGGCAGGCCGACGATCGAAAAAGAGGGTAATCCGTTTGCGAGGTGGACCTCGACGGTTACTTCGGGCGCGCGGCCAGAGGCCGGCGCGCGACTGCGCACCACGGCAAGCGACATGTTTTCTCCCGTCGGACGGCGCGCCGGGGGCGCGCGCAAGTCCCCTAAAACGCTGATGACGTCACGGCTCGCTTGCCTGTGATGTGCAGCACTGCGCGGCGCTTACGCCGCGAGCAAAGCGTTACGGCGTTTGCGTGACCGGCAGCTTCTGTTCGAGTTCGGCGACGCGGCGCTCCAGCTCTTCCAGGCGCGCGCGCGTGCGGACCAGCACCTGCGTCTGCGTATCGAATTCCTCGCGCGTCACCAGGTCGAGCTTCGAGAAGCCCTGCGACAGCATGGCCTTGACGTTCCGTTCGACGTCCTTGGCCGGCGAATTCTTGAACAGCTCGCTCATGCGGGCCTGAAAGTCATTAAAAACATCGTTCGGTTGTTTCATGGTGTTCCCCTTGGTGCACAAAAAATGTGCATGTTTCATTACGCCTGTGCTTTGTAACGGCAAATGGGCGGTGTTGGTGCATGTCCCGCTGCGTGCCGCTGCCGCATGAGCCCCTTTGGTGCGCGCCTATGCGTTCCAGACCTGCGAACACTCTAGCAACGATCCATACGCCGCGCCAGCGTGCCCCCGCTAACGTTGGCCGTCCGGCCAAGGCGGCTTGCGCCCCTTTTGCGACGTCCACGGGGCGGAGTCTGACACAACATGGCATGCGAGTTGCTGTTACTGCCCCGCGCGCACTGCCGGGGCCTTTTTGCCGGCGGCGGAACGAGACCACGCGAACGGTTTAGGGATTCGCAACGAGAGTTAGCAAACGGGTTACGCAAACGGGTTACGCAAACGGGTTACGCAACTAAGCGAGGGATGTCATGAAACTCATTACCGCAATCATCAAGCCGTTCAAGCTGGATGAGGCGCGCGAAGCCTTGTCGGCCATCGGCGTCTCGGGCATCACGGTGACGGAAGTCAAAGGTTTCGGTCGCCAGAAAGGCCACACGGAGCTGTATCGCGGCGCTGAATACGTCGTCGATTTTCTGCCGAAGGTGAAGATCGAGGCCGCGGTCTCGGACGACATCGTCGACCAGGCGATCGAGGCGCTCGAGCGCGCGGCTCGCACGGGCAAGATCGGCGACGGCAAGATTTTCGTCACGCCGATCGAACAGGTGATTCGGATCCGCACCGGGGAGACCGGCGCGGACGCTCTGTAATACCAAAAGATAGCGACACAGATAGCGACAAGAGGAAACGAAAGATGCGCAAATTAATGATGTCCTTGCTGATGGCCGGTTCGCTGCTCGCGGGCGGTATCGGCGCCGCCCTCGCGGACGACGCTTCCGCCCCCGCAGCCGCTTCGGCCGCTGCTCCCGATACGACGGCGAGCGCGCCGGCACCGGACGCTTCGGCCGCACCCGCTGCCGCCGCGGCTTCGGCACCGGCCGCTGACGCGTCCGCCGCACCGGCTGCCAGCGCGGCCGCCGCCGCACCCGCAGCATCGGACGCTGCGCCGGCTGCCCCGACCGCGCCGTTCTCGGTCGATTCATCGAAGATCAATTCGGGCGACACCGCCTGGATGCTGACCTCCACCGCACTCGTGCTGTTCATGACGATTCCGGGTCTGGCGCTGTTCTACGGCGGCATGGTCCGCAAGAAGAGCGTGCTCGCGATCCTGATGCAAAGCTTCGCGATCACCTGCCTCGTGTCGATCATCTGGGTCGTGGTGGGCTACAGCCTCGCCTTCACGCCGGGCGGATCGTTCATTGGCGGCTTCTCGCGCTTCTTCATGGCGGGCATGAACTACATCAAGGGCGACAAGGCCACGACGCTGACCGTCAGCCACCTCGCCCCGACGATCCCGGAAACGGTCTACGTCGTCTATCAGATGACATTCGCGATCATCACCCCGGCGCTGATCACGGGTGCGTTTGCCGACCGTATGAAGTTCTCGGCGATGCTGGTGTTCATGACGCTGTGGTCGATCATCGTCTACTCGCCGATCGCGCACATGGTCTGGGAACCGACCGGCTGGCTGGCTAGCGCGGGCATCCTCGACTTCGCGGGCGGCACGGTGGTGCACATCAACGCCGGTATCGCGGCGCTGGTCTGCGCGCTGGTGCTCGGCAAGCGCGTCGGCTACGGCAAGGAAGCGATGGCGCCGCATAACCTGACGCTCACGCTGATCGGTGGCGCCATGCTGTGGGTAGGCTGGTTCGGCTTCAATGCGGGTTCGGCGGTGGCAGCAGACGGCCGTGCCGGTTTCGCGATGTTCGCAACGCAAGTGGCAACGGCAGCAGCAGCACTCGCATGGATGTTCGCCGAATGGGCAACCAAGGGTAAGCCGTCGGTGCTCGGTATCGTGTCGGGCGCCGTGGCGGGTCTGGTGGCGATTACGCCGGCTTCGGGCTTCGTCGGTATGGCGGGTTCGCTGGTGATCGGTATCGCGGCGGGCGTGATCTGTTTCTGGTCGGCAACGTGGCTCAAGCACAAGCTCGGTTACGACGACTCGCTCGACGCGTTCGGCGTGCACTGCATCGGCGGTATCGTGGGTGCGCTGCTGACCGGCGTGTTCGCGGTGAAGGACATCGGCGGCGCGGATGGCAGCGTGATTCTGCAAGCCAAGGGCGTGCTGACGACGCTGATCTACAGCGGTGTGGTGAGCTACATCCTGCTGAAGATCATCGACATGGTGATGGGCCTGCGCGTGACCGAAGAACAGGAACGCGAAGGTCTGGACGTGACGCTGCACGGCGAACACGTCGAATAAGCAACACACCGCGAGCCCGCGCTCCCGGGCTCGTGGGGATGACGAATAAGCGCAGCGATTTTGGCCCGCCTTTACGGCGGGCTTTTTTCTTGCGGGCTATCTTGTAAACGGTAGTTTTCCCCGCCTATGATGACAATAGCGAGAATGCATTCGCGTCCGCTTGCGAATGGAGAAACCGTCCCCAAATGGACAAAGCATTTGCTCTACAATCTTTTTTCTCCAGTCTGCGAGTGATCAATGGTTCCGCACCTAGTTACGGCGTTAAACGGCCCGCTGCTCGATCTTGAGCGGAAGATCCTCGACGCCACGCCCGCCATCGAACGCTGGTTCCGGCTCGAATGGCAGGAGCACACGCCGCCGTTCTACTGTTCCGTCGACCTGCGCAACGCGGGTTTCAAGCTCGCGCCGGTCGACACCAATCTGTTTCCCGGCGCATTCAACAATCTGCCGCAGGAAGTGTTGCCGCTGGCCGTGCAGGCCGCGATGGCATCGATCGAGAAGATCTGCCCGGACGCCAAGAACCTGCTGGTGATTCCCGAACGCCACACGCGCAACGCGTTTTACCTCGAGAATGTTGCCCGTCTGGCCGCGATCATGCGTCAGGCCGGCTTGAACGTGCGTTTTGGCACGCTCGACGAAACCATCAACGGGCCGGTCACGATCGCGCTCTCCGACGGTCAGAAACTCGTGCTCGAACCGCTCGAGCGCTCGCAGCGGCGCCTCGGCCTGAAGAATTTCGACCCGTGCTCGATTCTGCTGAATAACGACTTGTCGGGCGGCATTCCGCCGGTGCTCGAAAATTTGCACGAGCAGTATTTGCTGCCGCCGCTGCATGCCGGCTGGGCCGTGCGCCGCAAATCCACGCATTTTTCCTGCTATGACGACGTCGCGAAGAAGTTCGCCAAGATGGTCGAGATCGATCCGTGGATGATCAACCCGTACTTCGCGCATGTTGAAGGCGTCGACTTCCAGGAGCGCACCGGCGAGGAAGCGCTGACGGACGCGATCGACGGCGTGCTGAAGAAGATCGCCAAGAAGTATCGCGAATACGGCATCTCCGAAAAACCGTATGTCGTGATCAAGTCGGACGCGGGCACGTATGGCATGGGTGTGATGACCGTGCACGACGCGTCGGAAGTCGCCGCGCTCACCAAGCGCGAACGCGCCAAGATGGCCGCGACCAAAGACGGTCTGGAAGTGCATGACGTGATCGTGCAGGAAGGCGTGTACACCTTCGAGCGCATCGGCGAAGAAGTGGCCGAGCCGGTCGTGTACATGATCGACCGCTACGTGGTGGGCGGCTTCTACCGCGTGCACGGCAGCCGCGAGCGCGATCAGAATCTGAACGCGCCGGGCATGCACTTCGTGCCGCTCGGCTTCGAGCATACGGCGCTGCCCGACGCGCATGCCAAGCCGGGCGCGGCGCCGCCGAACCGCTTCTACATGTACGGCGTGGTGGCGCGGCTCGGGCTGCTGGCCGCATCGGTGGAACTGGAAAAGACCGATCCGGAAGCGATTCAGGTCTAAGCCATCTTGGGTGGTCGATGGCGGCATGCGTGCCGCCATCGCCATTTTCAACGAGTATATTTACGATCAATGCCAAGCCCCGTCAGGGCGCACCAGGACCTTCATGGACATTCTTTTCATCGCCGATCCGCTCACGCAATTCAAGATCTACAAAGACTCGACTTACGCGATGATGGCCGAAGCGGCGCGCCGCGGTCATGTGGTGTACACGTGCGAGCCGAAGCATCTGGCGTGGACGGGCGGCGACGTCGAGGCGAACGTGCAGCGCTTTGCGATTGTCGGCGACGTCACGGATCTGCATCGCGAAGTCTGGTACGAGGCCGAAGCGGCCGCGCCGCGCTCGCTCAAGAGTTTCAGCGCCGTGGTGATGCGCAAAGACCCGCCGTTCGACATGGAATACGTCACGTCGACGTGGCTGCTCGAAATGGCCGAACGCGGCGGCGCGCGCATCTTCAACAAGCCGCAGGCGATTCGCGACCACTCGGAAAAGCTCGCGATCGGCGAGTTCGCGCAGTTCGTCACGCCCACGCTGGTCACGCGCGACGCGAGCCGTTTGCGCGCATTCCATGAACAGCACGGCGACGTGATCCTGAAGCCGCTCGACGGCATGGGCGGCATGGGTGTGTTCCGCGTGAAGGCCGACGGCATGAACCTCGGTTCTATCATCGAAATGCTCAGCCACGACGGCGCGCGTTCGGTGATGGCGCAGAAATTCATCCCCGAGATCAAAGAGGGCGACAAGCGTATTTTGCTGATCGGCGGCGAAGCCGTGCCGTATTCGCTCGCGCGTATTCCTCAGGGTAATGAAGTGCGTGGCAATCTCGCGGCCGGTGGCCTCGGCGTGGCGCGTCCGCTCACCGAGCATGACCGCAAGATCGCCGATACGCTGGCGCCGGTGCTTGCTGCGCGCGGTTTGCTGCTGGTCGGGCTGGACGCGATCGGCGACTGGCTGACCGAAGTGAACGTGACGAGCCCGACGTGTTTCCGCGAGATCATGGATCAAACCGGCTTCGACGTCGCCGCCATGTTCATCGACGCATTGGAGCACGCGGCGGGGTGACGGCGCGGCCTGCTGCCGGCACTTGAATGCCCGCCATGTCCCCCAAACTGTGTAGTAAATCCGCATCCCGCAGCACGCCGGATTTGGCGCGAAAATGAGCCTGATACAATGCCCGCTCTTCCGCGCCAAGGTGAATCGACGGCGCCCGGCGGGTGTCGTGGGCAGCGGACTGTAAGCGAGCAGTGTTTCGACGGCGCAGGCACGACGCCATGCGCGGCAAGCCGCTCGTCAATCGATGCGTTCCGGCCCTCATGGCCCACGGCCGGCGGAGGGCGCTGACGAACCGGGCTTCGTCCTGGTTTACGGTTCGGGGCCGTTCTTTTGCAGTAAGGCTGACATGGCAGGCATTCTGATCATTGCGCACGCTCCGTTCGCCACCGCGTTGCGCGATTGTATTTCGCACATCTATGGTGGCTTGCCGGCTCGCATCGGCGTGATCGACGTATCGCCGGATTGCGATCCCGCGCAGCAGGTTGCGTTTGCGAACTCGGAAATCGAGCGTCTGAAGGAAGAAAACGGCGCGCTCGTCCTCACGGATATGTTCGGCGCCACGCCGGCGAATATCGCCGGACGGCTCGCGTCGCTGCCGGACGTGCGCGTGCTGTGCGGCGTGAACTTGCCGATGCTGGTGCGTGCGGTCTGTTATCGCGCCACGCCGCTCGACACGCTGGTCGACAAGGCACTCGCCGGCGCCACCAAAGGCGTGCATGCGATCGGACCGGCGACCCCGGCGCCCATCGCGCCCACGGCGGCATCCGGCGACTGTTTGCCGGCCTTGCCGCCGGAGGCAGCATCGGCTGACTGTATTCCCGCGTTGCCTCCCGAGGCCGACCTGACGCAGAAAGCCGACTCGGCCGGCTTATAAGTCGCCCGGCCGGCTTGTCCTGGGTGTCAAACGGATTGCAACCGCTTTGCAGTTTCACCTTTCACAACAACACTTACCCGCGCTTCGGACCATCACATGCTGCAACAGGAAACGACTATTGTGAACAAGCTGGGGCTGCACGCGCGCGCGTCGGCCAAGTTGACCCAACTCGCGGGCAACTATCAGGCGGAAATCTGGATGAGCCGCAATGGCCGCCGTATCAATGCCAAGAGCATCATGGGCGTGATGATGCTGGCCGCGGGCATTGGCAGCACGGTGCTGATCGAAACGGAAGGCTCCGACGAAAAAGAAGCGATGGACGCATTGTTGAAACTCATTGCCGATAAATTCGGCGAGGGGCAGTGAGCTAGCGCGTCCACGTTGCGATGAGCAAGAAACGCCGCGGTTGTCCGCGGCGTTTTTTTTAGCGCGTGAGAATGGGCAGACGAAACGCGCGTGAGGGCCCGCGCGTCGACACGCGCATGCGAGAAGAATCGCGCCGCGCGAAGCGCGAGACGGAGGAAGGCGCAGCGCAACGGCTGCTTACGGTTTTTCGTGCTGCACTGCACACAGCCTTGGCGTACCTTCATAGGGCGTGGAATTTATAATGACGGACAGTGTCTGAGAGCATTGCAGCGGTTTGCCGCGGCATCACACAACTAGAGGAGGTGCGCGTGTCCTTCACGCTGCATGGAATTCCCGTGTCACGCGGTATCGCCATCGGGCGGGCTTATCTGATCGCCCCGGCTGCACTTGACGTAGACCACTATCTGATCGAACCCGCCCAGATCGAGAGCGAGATCGAGCGCTTTCGCACGGCCCAGCAACACGTGCATTACGAGCTCGAAACGCTGCGTGCCGATCTCGCCGCGGACGCACCCAGTGAAATGGGCGCGTTCATCAACGTTCATTCAATGATCCTGAACGATGCAATGCTCGTGCAGGAAACCTTCGACCTGATCCGCACACGCCGCTACAACGTGGAGTGGGCGCTGACCGAACAGCTCGAGCGCCTGTCGCGCCATTTCGACGATATCGAAGACGAGTACCTGCGCGAGCGCAAAGCCGACATCGAACAGGTGGTGGAGCGCGTGCTGAAGGCGCTCGCCGGGGCGTCGGTAGCGCTGGCCGACGGGGTGCACGGCGCGTGCGACGAAATGATCGTGGTCGCGCACGACATCGCACCGGCCGACATGATGCAGTTCAAGACCCAGACGTTTCAGGGTTTCGTCACGGACCTCGGCGGCCGCACTTCGCACACGGCGATCGTCGCGCGCAGCCTGGGTATTCCGGCGGCGGTCGGCGTGCAGCACGCGAGCGCGCTGATTCGCCAGGACGACCTGATTATCGTCGACGGCGATCATGGCATTGTGATCGTCGACCCTGCGCCGATCGTGCTGGAAGAGTATTCGTATCGGCAGAGTGAGAAAGCGCTCGAGCAGCGTAAGCTGCAGCGGCTGAAGTTTTCGCCCACGCAGACGCTGTGCGGCACCCGCATCGAACTGTGCGCGAACATCGAGTTGCCGGACGACGCGCGCGCCGCGATCGACGCCGGTGCGACGGGCGTCGGCCTGTTCCGCACCGAGTTCCTGTTCATGAATCACAAGGACCGCCTGCCGGAAGAGGAGGAGCAGTTCGGCGCGTACCGTCGCGCGGTCGAACTGATGAACGGACTGCCGGTCACCATCCGCACGATCGACGTGGGTGCCGACAAGCCGCTCGATTCGATGAGCGGGGGCGACGGTTATGAAACCGCCGCGAACCCGGCCCTGGGGCTGAGAGCGATTCGCTGGAGCCTTTCCGAGCCGCAAATGTTCCTCACGCAATTGCGCGCGATTCTGCGCGCGTCGGCGTTCGGCTCGGTGAAGATTCTGATTCCGATGCTCGCGCACGCGCAGGAAATCGACCAGACGCTCGATCTGATCCGCGAAGCCAAGCGTCAGCTCGATGACGCGGGTATGGCCTACGATCCGAACGTGCAGGTCGGCGCGATGATCGAGATTCCGGCCGCCGCTATCGCTTTGCCTCTGTTCCTGAAGCGGCTCGATTTTCTGTCGATCGGTACCAACGATTTGATCCAGTACACGCTTGCGATCGATCGCGCGGACAACTCGGTCGCGCATCTGTATGACCCGCTGCATCCGGCGGTGCTGCATCTGATTGCGTTCACGCTGCGCGAAGCGAAGCGGGCGGGCGTGCCGGTCTCGGTGTGCGGTGAGATGGCGGGGGATCCGGCGATGACGCGTCTCTTGCTCGGCATGGGCCTCACCGAGTTTTCGATGCATCCGAGCCAGTTGCTGGTAGTGAAGCAGGAAGTGCTGCGCTCGCATCTGAAGACGCTGGAGAAGCCGGTGGCCGATGTGCTGGCTTCGTTCGAACCGGAAGAAGTGCAGGCTGCGCTGAAGCGCGTGATGCTGGCCTGAGTCGCCGCGTTCGCTTGGTCATCAGGTGAAGAAACGCCGCCCATGGGGCGGCGTTTCTATTTCGGCGTGCGGTTGAGAGACTGGCGTCAGGTGAGCTGCGTCTGCCCGCACACCGGGCAATCCGGTTGGCGCGCGATGCGCATCGTGGTCCACTCCATCCGCAGCGAATCGAGCATCATCAGGCGGCCGAGCAATGGCGTGCCGATCGCACCGATCACCTTGAGCGCTTCGGCGGCCTGCATCGAACCGACGATGCCGACCGTCGGCGCGAACACGCCCATAGTCGAACATGCGACTTCCTCGAACGGCTGGTCTTCGGGAAACACGCAGGCGTAGCAAGGCGACGCTTCATCGCGGAAATCAAAGGTGCTGATCTGGCCGTCGAAGCGCAACGCCGCGCCCGACACCAGCGGCACGCCGTGCTTCACGCAGGCGCGGTTGATCGCATGGCGCGTGGCAAAGTTATCGGTGCAATCGAGCACGACGCTCGCGTGTGGCACGTGCGCGTCGAGCCACGCGTCGTCGACGCGCTCGGCCACCGCGTCCACCAGGACTTCGGGATTGATCCGCGCGATCGCGTCGCGCCCGGACTCGACCTTCTTGCGTCCGACCGATGCGGTCACGTGCAGGATTTGCCGCTGCAGATTGGTCAGGTCGACCGTATCGGCGTCGACCAGCGTCAAACGGCCGACGCCGGCCGCCGCCAGATACATCGCCGCGGGCGAACCCAGGCCGCCCGCGCCGACGACGATCGCATGCGCATCGAGAAAGCGCTGCTGCGCCTCGATACCGATTTCATCGACGAGGATGTGGCGGGAATAGCGAAGGAGTTGATCGTCGTTCATGGCGGGGCGCGTGTAGGTATCGCGCGATGCGATGCAGGACCGAATGGGCCTGCCGTGCGCGTTGTGGATATTTTAATCGCGCCGGGAGCGGGTGTTCTTGCTGATGCTGGGTATGACAGCGTGTCTTCGCAGCATGTTTCGCTGCGAAGACACGTCAGGCTTGCTGCTTAGTTGCTTTTCGAAGCAGGCGCCGATGCACCCGGCACCGGTTGCGTCGGTTTCACCGCGACCGGCGCGGACGCCGACGTGGCCGGCTTGTTCTGCGCCAGACGACGCTCGGTCAGCGACTTCGATTCCTGCACCGGCTTGCCTTCCAGCTTGTTCAGAGCCTGTTGCAGCATGAAGTCGTCGGCCGAACCGAATTCCACCGGCTTGCGCTCACGATCCTTCTGACGCTGTTCCGGCGTCTTCTTATCGTTCTGCTCTTCAAGCTGGCGCAATTGGTCCATGCGTTCTTGTTCGCGCTGTTCCGTTTCCTTCTTCTCGTTCGGGTCTTGCGTGTTCGCAAGGTGATTCGTGTAGTCGACTTCGCGGGTGACGAGTGCGTCGTCCGGATCGCCTTCCGCGTATTGATCGACCGCGACGTCAGGACGGATGCCCTTGTTCTGGATCGACCTGCCGCTCGGCGTGTAGTAGTACGCCGTGGTCAGACGCAGCGCGGTTTCGGCCGTCATGGGGCGAACCGTTTGCACGGAACCCTTGCCGAAGGTGGTCTTGCCGACGATCAGCGCACGATGTTGGTCCTGCAGCGCGCCCGCGACGATTTCCGACGCCGACGCGGAGTATGCGTTGGTCAGCACGATCATCGGCACGGTCTTGAAGATCGGCGCTTCGTCCTTCAGCGGATCGCTGTCGAAGGATTGCAGGCGGTAGTTGTCGTAGGTGTCGCGATAGACCTGTTTCGAATCCGGAATCTGGCCGTTGGTGGAGACCACAACCGAATTCGGCGGCAGGAACGCGCCGGCCACGCCGACCGCACTTTGCAGCAGGCCGCCGCCGTTGTTGCGCAGGTCGAGCACGAGGCCCTTCAGATTCGGCTGCTGACGCGCGATGTCTTGCAGTTTGGCTGCGAGATCAGGCGTGGTGCGTTCCTGGAAGCTGGTGATCCGCACATAGGCGTAGCCCGGCGCGAGGATCTTCATCTTGACCGACTGGACCTTGATGATCGCGCGCGTCACGGTGAGCGGGAACGTGCGGTCGTCGGTCTTGCGGAAGATGGTGAGCGTGACCTTGGTGCCCGGGTCGCCGCGCATCTGCTTGACTGCCTGGTCGAGCGTCATGCCGCGCACGGGTTTGTCGTTGATACGCGTGATCAGGTCGCCCGGACGAATGCCGGCGCGGAACGCGGGCGTGTCCTCGATCGGCGAAATCACCTTGATCAGGCCGTCTTCAGAAGAAATTTCGATGCCGAGGCCGGCGAAGCGACCCTTGGTCTGCTCCTGCAGTTCCTCGTAATCGGTCTTGTCGAGATACGACGAGTGCGGGTCGAGGCTCGACACCATGCCCTTGATGGCGGCGGTGAGAAGCTTTTTATCGTCGACCGGCTCGACGTATTCGTGCTTGATTTGCCCGAAGACTTCGGCAAAGAGCCTGAGTTGGTCCAGCGGCAGCGGAGCAACAGCGTTCGACGCTGCGCTGGCGGGTTGCTGGGCTGAAGCCGAGAGTTGCAGGGTGGCAAATACGCCGGTAGCAAGGCCCGCGGCAATCAGGCCGATATTTTTCAGGTTCTTTCGCATAGAGTCTGTTGCGGTCGGAAGCGCGTGGCAGCGTCGATAGAGATGGGGACGGACAAGTATAACTGCACACCCGCCAAGTCAGGGCGCGGCGCAGGCAATCGTGATTCGACAGCACGCGCCGGGCCTGGTTCGTTGGATTGCGCGCACAACGAGGAAGTAATGTGCCGTAACGGACGGATGGCGGCCAGAACGGCGCGCGCGAATGAAGCGAGCCGCGCTGCCCGGCACGTCCTGCCGGTCAGCGCGGCCCGTGGGCCGCCACGCCATGGCGCCGCATTTCTGACGGCAGCATGGCGGCAACATGGCAGATCAGCCAGCCTTGCCTTGTTTGGCAACGGCGGCCTGTGCCTTGGCGATCGCTTCCTGGTCGCCCAGATAGTAGTGCTTGATGGGCTTCAGGTCTTCGTCGAGTTCATAGACGAGCGGCACGCCGTTCGGAATGTTCAGGCCGACGATGTCGTCGTCCGAAATATTGTCGAGGTACTTCACCAGCGCGCGGATCGAGTTGCCGTGCGCGGCGATCACGACCTTGCGGCCCGATTTGATAGCCGGCGCGATCGACTCGTTCCACAGGGGCAGAACGCGCGCGACCGTGTCTTTCAGGCACTCGGTGAGCGGCAGTTGCTCGCGCGGCACCTTGGCGTAACGCGGATCGTTATAGGGCGCGCGGTCGTCCGTCGGCTCCAGCGCCGGCGGCGGCGTGTCGTAGCTGCGGCGCCAGACCAGCACCTGTTCGTCACCGAACTTGGCGGCGGTTTCCGCCTTGTTCAGACCCGACAACGCGCCGTAGTGGCGTTCGTTCAGACGCCACGAATGCACTACCGGCAGGTACATCAGATCCATTTTGTCCTGCACGTGCCACAAGGTGCGGATCGCGCGCTTGAGCACCGACGTGTAGGCGATGTCGAACGTGTAGCCCGATTCCTTCAGCAGCACGCCGGCTTGCTGGGCTTCGTTGTTGCCCTGCTCCGTGAGGTCGACGTCGACCCAGCCCGTGAAGCGGTTTTCCTTGTTCCACGTCGATTCGCCGTGGCGGATGAGAACGAGTTTGTACATGAGGTTGCCGGTCGGTAGTGAGGAAGCGGTAAAGCGCTGCGCGGGGTCCTCTGAAGGAGCGCCGCCATCGCGTCAGACGGTTATTTTATAATGGCTGGATTGCCCTTTTCGATTTCTCTCTTTTTCGGCGGATTTTCCGTGAAGTTTTTCACTGATTACACAAACCTTGTACTGATCGCGATCGTCCTCATCTCCGGTGGGTTGCTGCTGTGGCCGACGATCAGCCGGCGCGGCCGCGGCGGCCTGTCGGCCGCTGAAGCCACGCAACTGATCAACCGGCGCAATGCGGCGGTCATCGATCTGCGTCCGTCCGCCGACTACGCCAAAGGGCATTTGCCCGCGGCACGGCACCTTGAATTTGCAGAGTTGCAGGCGAAAGTCGCGCAACTCGTGAAGAACAAGAGCAACCCGGTGCTGCTGGTATGCCAGACCGGCCAGCAGTCGAACAAGGCAGCGCGTATCGTGCAGGATGCAGGTTACGCGGAAGTCCATGTTCTCGAAGGCGGTGTCGACGCCTGGCAGAAAGCCGGTATGCCGGTTGTGAAACAAGGAGCAGCCAAGTGAACAAAGTGATCATGTACAGCACCCAGGTGTGCCCGTATTGCCAGATGGCCGAACGTCTTTTAAAGTCGCGCGGCGTCGAGCACGTTGAAAAGGTACTGATCGACAAAGACCCGGCCCGTCGTGAGGAAATGATGACCCGGACCGGTCGCCGCACGGTGCCGCAAGTGTTCATCGGCGAGACGCATGTGGGCGGGTACGATGACCTCTCCGCGCTCGATCGCGCGGGCGGTTTGATGCCGCTGCTCGAAGCAACCGCCTGAATTCGCGCGCCCAGGGGCGCATGAACGCGGGTGAACCACAAGCCGGCGCTTCGCCCCCTCAGAGCGGGCGAAGCGCCGCAACGATCTGGCGGCCCATGCAGGCATGGGCCGCCGGTATGCATACCTATCAGGGAATCACTTCATCATGTCCGACGAGAATAACCAGCCGTTCTTCAACATCCAGCGCATCTATCTGAAGGACATGTCGCTCGAGCAGCCGAATTCGCCGGGCATCTTCCTCGAGCAGGAAATGCCCTCGGTCGAAGTCGAAGTCGACGTGAAGGCCGAGCGCCTCGCCGACACCGTGTTCGAGATCCTCGTCACGGGCACGGTCACGGCCAAGGTGTCGGACAAGGTGGCGTTCCTGATCGAAGCCAAGCAAGCCGGCATTTTCGACATCCGCAACATTCCGGCTGAGCAGATCGACCCGCTGGTCGGCATTGCCTGCCCGACCATCCTGTTCCCGTACCTGCGCTCGAACATCGCCGACGCGATCACCCGCGCCGGTTTCCCGCCGATCCACCTCGCCGAGATCAACTTCCAGGCGCTGTACGAGCAACGTCTCGCGCAGATGGGTGGCCAGGACGGCGCGGCGCAGAACGGCGTCACGCACTAAAGTGCCGCAGGCAGTGCCGGCTATGAAGGTTGCTGTCCTCGGCGCCGGCGCATGGGGCACAGCCCTCGCCGGCCATCTGGCCGTCAAGCACGACACGCTGTTGTGGGCGCGCGAGCCCGCGCTCGTTGCCGATCTCTCCGCTTCGCACGAAAACGCCCGCTACCTGGCGGGCGTTGCTTTGCCGCCTTCGCTTCGCTATGAAGCCGATCTCACCGCAGCGCTGAACCATGCGCTCGCCGACGACGCGTTATGCGTCGTGGCGACGCCCGTGGCCGGACTGCGCGGTCTGTTTCGGGCGATGCGCGACGCGGGCAAAGTGCCGGCGCATGTGGTGTGGTTGTGCAAAGGTTTCGAAGCCGATTCGCAGTTGATGCCGCATCAGGTGGTCGCGGCCGAACTGCCGGAACACAAGAGCAACGGTGTGCTCTCGGGTCCGAGCTTCGCGCGCGAAGTCGGCCAGGGGCTGCCGGTCGCGCTGACGATCGCGAGCGCGTCGGCGGCGTGCCGCGAGCGCACGGTCGCCGCGTTTCATCACGGCGCCATGCGCATCTATACCGGCGACGACGTCGTCGGCGTGGAAGTGGGTGGTGCGGTGAAAAACGTGCTCGCCATCGCAACGGGCATCGCCGACGGCCTCGGCCTCGGTCTCAACGCACGTGCGGCGCTGATCACGCGCGGTCTCGCCGAAATGTCGCGCCTCGGCGTGACGCTTGGCGGACGCGCGGAAACGTTCACCGGTTTGACCGGCTTGGGCGATCTGATTCTGACCGCAACCGGCGATCTGTCGCGCAATCGCACGGTGGGTCTGCAGCTTGCTGCGGGCCGCACGCTCGACGATATTCTCGGCGCCCTTGGTCACGTGGCCGAAGGCGTGCGTTGCGCGCAAGCCGTGCTCGCGATCGCTCGCGCGCACGCCATCGAGATGCCGATCACACAAGCGGTCTGCGCCGTGCTGTTCGACGGTGTGGCGCCGCGCGACGCCGTCAGCGCCCTGTTGCGGCGCGACTCCAAAGCTGAGTAAGCCTTTTCTTCAGCCGTTTAGCGCGTAAAAGCGCTGAACGGCTGCCCCCTCTCGCTGTCCACGTTTTATCGACGCTTCGGATCAGTGAGGTTCCCATGCTCAGATTCAATCGTTGCACGCTGGAAGCACGCGTGGTCGACATCACCACGCTCGCCGTGGATGCGATCGTCAACGCCGCGAACACGTCGTTGTTGGGCGGAGGCGGCGTGGACGGCGCGATTCATCGCGCGGCCGGCAAGGAGTTGGTGCGCGAGTGCGAGACGCTCGGCGGCTGCGCGACCGGCGACGCGAAGCTGACCGCCGGCTATCGTTTGCCGGCCAAACACGTGATTCACGCAGTTGGCCCGGTTTGGCGCGGCGGGGCGCATGGCGAGGCCGACTTGCTGGCCTCCTGCTATCAGCGCTCGCTCGAGGTGGCGCGCGAGGCGCAGTGCAAAAGCATTGCGTTTCCCGCGATCAGTTGCGGCATTTACCACTTCCCCGCTGATCAGGCCGTGAGGATTGCGGTCGGCACGGTGCTGGACACGCTGCCGCGCACGCCGCAAATCGAACAAGTGGTATTCGCCTGTTTCGACGACGCCATGTTCGCGCGCTACGAGGCCGAATTGAAACGCCGTCAGGCGCCGCCTTCGAAACCGGTCTGACGCCACGCTTCGAACACCACGATCGCGACGGTATTCGACAGATTCAGGCTGCGGTTGCCCGGCCGCATGGGCAGGCGCACGCGTTGCTGGTTGGCGAACTGGTCGAGCACCGAGTCGGGGAGGCCGCGCGTTTCGGCGCCGAACACGAACCAGTCGCCGGATTGAAACGTGTGCTCGTGAAAGCGGCCCGAGCCGCGCGTGGTGAAGGCGAACATGCGCGCCGGATCCGGCGACTCCTTGGCGATGAACGCCGCCCAATCGGCATGCACGTTCATTTGCGCATATTCGTGATAGTCGAGGCCCGCGCGGCGCAACTTGGCGTCGTCCAGCGGAAAGCCGAGCGGCTCGATCAGATGCAGCCGTGCGCCGGTGTTGGCGCATAGGCGGATCACGTTGCCGGTGTTCGGCGGGATTTCCGGTTCGACGAGGACGACATTGAACATGGTGAACTCAGGTGGAGACTAGTTTTTTGGTGTGCGTAGCGCGACGAAGTTGGTGACGCGCCGCGCACCCGCCGCCTTCAGCGCGCGCGCCAAGGCTTCGAGCGTGGCGCCGGTCGTCATCACATCGTCGACGATGCCGACGTGCAAGCCTCGGACAGACCCGGCGACCTTGAAGGCGCGACCTACATTCAGGCGGCGCGCATCGAGATCGAGTCGGGACTGCGGCGCGGTGTGAATCACCCGATCCAGCAGGGTTCCGTCGCTGCGTAACTTCAGCGCGCGAGCCAGCGGCCTGGCGATCTGCCAGGCCTGGTTATAGCCGCGCTCGGTGAGTCGTTTCCCGGCAAGCGGCACGGGCGCGATCACGTCCGGCCACTCGCCGCAGTCCTGCCAGGAATCTTGTGCAAGACGCGCGAGCCGCTGCGCGAACTCGCGCGCGAGCATCAGGCGGGCGCGAAATTTCAGGCCGACCGCGAGCGTGTCGAGCGGCGCACGGTAGTCGGCGAGGGCGAAGGTCGCGTCGAACGGTGGCGGTTTGCCGATGCAATCCGCGCAGCGGTATTGCATATGCGCAGCCCAGCGCGAACTGGACAGCGGCACCGCGCAGACGGTGCAGCGCATGCGGCTTTCGTTCCAGTAGGCGTCGCCGCAACCGGCGCACAGCGTCGTATGCGACAAATTGCCGCATAACGCGCAAAGATTAGGCAACGCGGCGTGCATCACGCGCGGCCAGGCCGAATGCAAGCCGCTCGCGAAACGCGCGAATCTGCCGGCGGAAAATGATGAAATGGGTCGGAATGGCACGGTGGAACCGCCCGCGAAGGCCTTTCACGCTGAATGGAAAGAAGCGAGCGAGTATACTTCCTGCTTCACGCCAGCACGACACCCATGTCCCCAACTTCCGCTCAAACAGGCCGTCCGGCCTATGATTCCCGGCGCCTCCGGCGGATCTTCGACCGTCGCGCCGCGACTTTCGACGACGTCGCGTTCCTGCCGCGCGAGATCGCGCAACGTATGCGCGAGCGTCTCGACTTCATCAAGGTCACGCCGGCGAGCGTGCTCGACGCCGGCTGCGGCGCGGGCGAAGACATTCCCGCTCTGCGCGAGCGCTTTCCCGAAGCGCCGGTGTTCGGCTCCGATCTGTCGCACGGCATGCTCACGCGCGCGCTGCAACACGATTCCGGCGACACGAGCTGGCGGCGCTTTCTGCCGGCGTCGCTCGGCAAGGCGCTCGGCGCCCGCGGTCCGCGCTTCGCGCAAGCTGACTTTTCGGCGCTGCCGTTCGCGGCGGGCGCCTTCGAATTCATCTGGTCCAATCTGGCGCTCCATTGGCACTCGCGGCCCGATCTCGTGTTTCCCGAGTGGCAGCGCGTGTTGAAAGTCAACGGCCTGCTGATGTTCAGCACGCTTGGCCCCGACTCGCTCAAGGAATTGCGCGGCGCCTACGCCGAAGTCGAGGCCGCCCACGGCGTCGCCTCGCGCAAGCATGTGATCGACTTCGTCGACATGCACGATCTCGGCGACATGTTGGTCGAAAGCGGCTTCGAGATCCCCGTGATGGACCAGGAAGTCCTCATCATTACTTATAAATCGCCGCAGTCTCTGCTCGCCGACGTGCGCCGCTGGGGCGCCTATCCGTTCGAGCGCGAAGCGTCGTCGGGCGCCGCGGCGCGCCGGCTGCACAAGGCTTTGCTCGCGGCCCTCGAAGCCCGCCGGCGCGCCGACGGTACGATCGCGCTGACCTTCGAAGTAATCTACGGACACGCATGGAAAGCCGTGCCGCGCACCACCGCCGAAGGTCACGGCATCGTGCGAATCGAGGACATCGGAAGAGGTTCGTCGAGGAATCGGTGAGGAATCGATGAGGAATCGCCGAGGCGGTAAAAGAGGACATCTGTTATGTCTGAAATTACCGCTTCAAAAGACGCGCAAAAGGTGCGTCAAAACGGCGCGGAGGCTTGTCGCGCCTGGCTTGTGGGCCAATTGAGGCTTGCTTGTGGATGCTATGGATCACGCCTATAATGCGTCAGTTTGTCGCCCGGAGTTCCCACATTTGGGGCGACAGGCCCGAGGCACAGGGCAGCAAGATAAGATAGCGCGGCGGTGATCGAACGGCCGGAATCATGGTCGCGAAGATTGACCGCTGGCGGCGATTGGAGACAATCGGCGGGAGGCAGCGATGGAAGCATCAGATCTGCTGGCGGATTCAGAACCGGTTCTGAAAGACTGGACGATGAAACGCAACTGTTCGATATCGCCGCGGCAGTTCGTGTATTTCTACGTGTCGCTTGCGTTGTTCTCGTTGGCAATTGCTTTCATGCTGGTTCTGGTCGGCGCCTGGCTGGTGTTGCCGTTCACCGGTATCGAATTGCTGGCGGTGGGCATCGCGTTTGCCATATATGCGCGTCATGCTGTGGATTACGAGCGCATCCGGTTGTTTCAGAACCGGCTCGTCATCGAGCAGGTCAGCGCCGAGCAGCTCACGCAGTTCGAGTTCAATCCGCGCTGGGTGCGGATCGAGGTGGGCGCAACACCGCGTGACCGGATCAAACTGGTCTCGCGCGGGCAGACGATCATGATCGGGCAACATCTCGCGCAGTATCGGCGCGCGCAGTTCGCAGGCGAACTGCGCATGTGGCTCACGCGTTGTTAGGCGTGTGAAGCCGCGCGGCGTTCACGGGGAGCGCGAGGCAACCTGCCAGCGGGGTCGAGGGTTTGAATGGAAAATTTGGGTAAGGAAGCTATGAAAACAATCAAGCGAGCCCTCATGGGCGTGCTGGCGATGAGCGGACTGCTTTTCGCCGGTGCGGCCCTGGCAGTGGGCGATGTTCCGGGCGGCCCTGCCGTCAACGAGATCAATCTCCAGCCGCCTGCGACCAAAATCGCTGAGGAGCTCTTCAGCCTCCACATGTTCATGCTGGTTCTTTGCCTGGTCATCTTCGTCGGCGTGTTCGGCGTGATGTTCTATTCGATCTTTGCTCACCGCAAATCGAAAGGCCACAAAGCTTCCAACTTCCACGAAAGCACTACCGTCGAAATCATCTGGACGATCGTGCCGTTCATCATCGTCGTGCTGATGGCGCTGCCCGCCACCAGGACGGTGGTCGCGATGAAAGACACCACGAACGCCGACGTCACCATCAAGGTCACCGGGTACCAGTGGAAATGGGGCTACGACTACGTGAAGGGCCCGGGCGAGGGCATCAACTTCCTGTCCACGCTGGCCACGCCGCGTGCGCAAACCGATGGCCGCGAGCCGATTTCCACCACGTATCTGCAGGAAGTCGACAATCCGCTGGTCGTCCCGGTCGACAAGAAAATCCGCATCATCACCACCGCGAACGACGTGGTTCACTCCTGGTACGTGCCGGCTTTCGGCGTGAAGCAGGACGCGATTCCCGGCTTCGTGCGCGACACGTGGTTCAAGGCTGACAAGGTTGGCACGTTCCGCGGCTTCTGTACCGAGCTGTGCGGCAAGGAGCACGCGTTCATGCCGGTGGTGGTCGAGGTGCTGTCCGCCGACGACTACGCGAAGTGGGTCGACACGCAGAAGAAGAAAATGGCCGCCGGCCAGGACGATCCGAACAAGACCTACACGATGGCCGAACTGATGGAGCGCGGCGGCAAGGTCTACGCAGCGAACTGCGCGGTCTGCCACCAGCCGACCGGCAAGGGCGCGGGCGCATTCCCGGCGCTCGACGGCAGCAAGATCGCCAACGGCGCAATCGCCGAGCACGTCAGCCTGGTGCTGAAGGGCAAGAATGCGATGCCGTCGTGGGCGCCTACGCTGAACGACGTCGAGATCGCTTCGGTGGTCACGTACGAACGTAACTCGTGGGGCAACCACACCGGCGACATTCTCCAGCCGAAGCAAGTGGCCGACGCCCGCAACGGCAAGTTGCCGGAAGGCGGCAACCACCTGGCCGACGCAGGCGCGGCCGCGAGCGGCGCGGCGGCGGCTTCGGGCGGGGCGGCAGCATCCGGCGCCTCGGGCGCGGAAGCGGCAACAGCGTCGGCGCCGGCAGCAGCCGGTTCGGACAGCGCGGCAACGCAAGCGGCACTGCCGGCCAGCATCTACTTCGACACCGGCAAGAGCACGCTGCCGGCCGACGCGAAAGCGGCAGTCGACGCAGCCGCCGCCTACGCAAAAGCACATCCGGACGCGAAATTCACGCTGTCGGGCTTCACCGACGCCACCGGCTCCGCCGACCTCAACGCGAAGCTCGCGAAGAGCCGCGCCGAAGCCGTGCGCGACGCGTTGAAAGCAGCCGGCATTGCCGAAGACCATATTATTTTAAAGAAGCCGGAAACGATCACGGGCGGCAGTGACGCGAAAGAAGCCCGGCGTGTTCAGATCAGCCTGGCTGCCTGACGTGTTCATGGTCAGCACCGCAGTATTCGCTTTAGGAGATTGTCATGTCTAGCATCGGACACGATGTAGTCGCAGGCCACGAACACGTGCACGGCGACCATGCCCACGAAACGCCGCATGGCTGGCGCCGTTGGCTGTTCGCAACCAATCACAAGGACATCGGTACGCTGTATCTGATCTTCTCGTTCACCATGTTCCTCTCCGGGGGCGTGATGGCGCTGATGATCCGTGCCGAACTGTTCGAACCGGGCCTGCAGATCATGCGTCCCGAGTTCTTCAACCAGTTGACCACCATGCACGGCCTGATCATGGTGTTCGGCGCGATCATGCCGGCCTTCGTCGGCTTCGCGAACTGGATGGTGCCGCTGCAGATCGGCGCATCGGACATGGCATTTGCCCGCATGAACAACTTCAGCTTCTGGCTTCTGCCGGTGGCGGCTGTCCTGCTGGTCGGTTCGTTCTTCTCGCCGGGCGGCGCGACCGCTGCGGGCTGGACGCTCTACGCGCCGCTGTCCACGCAGATGGGCCCGGGCATGGACTTCGCGATTTTCGCGGTCCACTTGATGGGTGCTTCGTCGATCATGGGCGGGATCAACATCGTCGTGACGATCCTGAACATGCGCGCACCCGGCCTCACGCTGATGAAGATGCCGATGTTCGTCTGGACGTGGCTGATCACCGCGTACCTGCTGATCGCCGTGATGCCGGTTCTGGCAGGCGCGATCACCATGGTGCTGTTCGACCGCCACTTCGGCACGTCGTTCTTCAACGCGGCAGGCGGCGGCGACCCGGTCATGTACCAGCACATCTTCTGGTTCTTCGGGCACCCCGAGGTGTACATCATGATCTTGCCGGCGTTCGGGATCGTGTCGCAGGTGATTCCGGCGTTCTCGCGCAAGCCGCTGTTCGGCTATAGCTCGATGGTCTACGCTACCTCGTCGATCGCGATTCTGTCGTTCATGGTCTGGGCGCACCACATGTTCGCAACCGGCATGCCGGTAACGGGGCAGCTGTTCTTCATGTACGCGACCATGCTGATCGCCGTGCCGACGGGTGTGAAAGTGTTCAACTGGGTCGCGACGATGTGGCGCGGTTCGCTGAGCTTCGAAACGCCGATGCTGTTTGCCGTGGGCTTCCTGCTGGTGTTCACGTTCGGCGGCTTGTCGGGTCTGATGCTGGCCATGGCGCCGCTCGACATCCAGTACCACGGTACTTACTTTGTGGTGGCTCACTTCCACTACGTGCTGGTGGCAGGTTCGCTGTTCGCGCTGTTCTCCGGGTGGTATTACTGGGCGCCGAAGTGGACCGGCTGGATGTACAACGAAACGCGCGGCAAGATCCACTTCTGGGCGTCGATGTTCTTCTTCAACCTTGCGTTCCTGCCGATGCACTTCGTCGGTCTCGCAGGCATGCCGCGTCGTTATGCTGACTACCCGGCACAGTTCACGGACTGGAACCAGGTCATCTCGATCGGCGCGTTCGGCTTCGGTCTGGCGCAGGTGTACTTCCTGTTCGCGGTTGCGCTGCCGGCCTATCGTGGCGGCGGCGAACTCGAAAAGGCTGGCGACAAGCCTTGGGACGGCGCAACGGGCCTCGAATGGACCGTGCCGAGCCCGGCTCCGTTCCACACGTTCGAAAACCCGCCGACCGTCGAGTAATCGGCGCACGGTGAGATTGCCGGCTCGGGCAGCACAGCAGTTCGTTACCTGAGCCGGCGGTCACGAAAGTCGTGGCGGCATCCGTAGTCACGAAAAGTATCCAGAAAGTCGAGCATGACGCGCAATCCTCAAGAAAGACGTACTCCCGAGCAGATTCGCGCGGACAACCGGCGGATCGGTTTGGTGATGTTCGTGATCGCCGCGATCTTTTTCGCGAGCGTCATCATTCATCAGAAGTGGTTTTCCTGACCAGGTGATTCGAGTCTGTGTGCAGGTTTGTTGAGGATTGAGATGTCGACGCAACCGCCGGCTCAGGCCGACCGCTCTTTCAACCGTTCGATGCTGATCAAGCTGTTCATCGTCGCGTTGATGATGTTCGGTTTCGGTTTCGCGCTGATACCGATGTACCGCGCGATCTGTCAGATCACCGGCATCAACAACCTCGTGCAGCGTGACGCTACGGTGCGCGAGGCGAAGAATACGCAGGTCGATATGAGCCGCACGATTTCGATCGAATTCGATGCGAACGCACGCGGCCCGCTGGGTTTCAAGCCGGAGCAGCGCAGTCTCGACGTGCATCCGGGCGAAGTGACGACGGTGATGTACGAGGTGAGCAACGAACAGGCGCGCACGATTCAGGCGCAAGCCATTCCGAGCTACGCGCCGAAGCAGGCCACCGAGTACTTCAAGAAGATCGAGTGTTTTTGCTTTACGCAGCAAACTTTGACGGCGAATCAGACGAAGCGGATGCCGGTGGTGTTCGTGGTCGATCCGAAGTTGCCGAAGGACGTGAAAACGATCACTTTGTCGTACACGTTCTTCGAGTTGAATACCCCGGCAGCGGCGACGGCCGGAAGCGCAGCGCCCACGGCCGATACGGTAACGGGCGCGGCTAAAAACGTGGCCGCCACGGCAGCCAATCCCGCCTGACGGCTCGCGCCGCGGGCGAAGGAAGAAGAAACGAGATGAGCGATAACGGCGGCAGCCCGCGCAAAAGCAGTTTCGGTCAGTCGATGCGTGCGGTGCTCTGGTCGTTTTTCGGCGTGCGCAAGCGTCGCGATCTGGAGGCGGACGCCACGCAGTTGAACCCGCTGCACGTGATAGCGGCAGCACTGATCTGCGCGGCCATTTTTATCGTGGCGCTGATTCTGATCGTGCGCGCCGTAGTAGGTTGAAGCGCCCGGCGCACGCGTAGAATCGGGCGAAGCAGCGCCCAGAAATTAGAGCGAAGCGGTGCGGTATCGACGCGCCGCCGAAGATACAGCCGGAGATTCCGGAACAACTGGACTGAAGTGGAGAATCAAGAATGAGCGGTCAAAACGAGAGCCCGTACTATTTCGTACCGCATCCGTCGCGGCATCCGATCAGCGCCGCTGCTGGGTTGCTGGTCATGCTCGGATCGCTTGCGGCCTGGATCAACGAACATGACTGGGCGCCGATCGGCGTCGTCGCCGGTTTGTTGTGGCTGCTCTTTACGCTGTGGCACTGGTTCGGCGACGCGATCGCCGAGTCGGAAGGCGGCATGTACGGCAAGAACGTCGACAAGTCGTACCGCTGGAGCATGAGCTGGTTCATCTTCTCCGAAGTGATGTTCTTCGGTGCGTTCTTCGGTGCGCTGTTCTATGCGCGTGAAATCGCGCTACATCAACTGGGCAGCCTCGATTACAAGCTGATCTGGCCGGATTTCTCGGCGGTGTGGCCGAACAACGGTCCGGCGGCGCTGGTCTCGACCTTCAAGTCGATGCAACCGTGGCCGGTGCCGACCATCAACACGGCGCTGCTGCTTTCCTCGGGCGCGACGCTGACGGTCTCGCACCATGCGCTGCGTGAAGATCATCGCAAGAAGGCGATCATCTGGCTGGCCGCAACGCTCGTGCTCGGCGTCTGCTTCCTGTTCCTGCAAGGCTTCGAATATTTCCACGCGTACAACGAGCTGAATCTGACGCTGTCGTCGGGCGTGTATGGTTCGACCTTCTTCCTGTTGACCGGCTTCCACGGCTTCCACGTGTTCCTCGGCGGTACGATGCTGGCAGTCGTGCTGGTGCGTATGATCCGCGGCCACTTCACGGCGGAGCATCACTTCGCGTTCGAAGGCGCGGCCTGGTATTGGCACTTTGTGGACGTCGTGTGGCTCGGGCTGTACGTCGTCGTGTACTGGCTGTAACGCAATCTGGCCTGCGCCGACCGACAACTCGGAATACGTGCAGGCCGTATGCGCCGGATCCTACCGGGCGCGGCGCACGAGCAACAACGCATGAGCAGTACGTAAGACTTAACGCAGCGCCGCCCTCGACCCTGTCAGGGCGGCGTTTTGTTTGGCGGCGTGGAGATTTTTCCGCAGGGCTTAGCGCCCGTAAGGAATACCAGTCGACTGAATCCAGCCCATCCAGTGAGCGAACAGGATGAACAGGAACAGCGAGATCGACAGGCCCACCCGCGTGGCGAGCGACCAGACCATCCGCTTGGTTTTGCCCTTGTCATGCATCATGAAGTACAGCGCCGACACCATGCTGGCGATGATCAGGACGAAGGCGATGGGAACGAGAATGTGCATGGAACCAGCTGAAACCAGGAAGCGCAGAGGCAAGATGTTTATTATCGCACCGCGCGCCTGCGTTTGCCGTGCGTTCCCCGTGACGCCGCGGGCGCCGTCGGAGCGTGCGCGATGAAGTTTCGCCTCGTTCCCGTGCTGCTGATTCTGCTGGTGATCGTGGTGACGGTGCGGCTGGGTTTCTGGCAGCGCGACCGAGCGCATCAGAAGGAAGCGCTCGAAGCGCAGATCACACAGTTCGAGAATGCGCCCGCGCAGCTGGTGAGCGGCGCGCCGGTTCAGTTGAAGGACATCGAGTTTCATCGCGTGAAGGCGCGTGGCAGTTTCGTCGCGGACAAGGTCGTCTACCTCGATAATCGTCCGTATAACGACCAGCCGGGCTTTTACGTCGTGATGCCTTTTAAACTGGCCGACGGCGGCTACGTGCTGGTCAATCGCGGCTGGTTGCCGCGCAATATGAACAATCGCGAAACCATCGCGCCGTACACGACGCCGCAAGGCGAAGTCGAAATCGAAGGTATTGCTCGTGCGGACGCTTCGCGCGCATACGAGTTGGGGCAGGGCGGCTCGGCCGAGCATCAACTGATCCGCCAGAATCTGGACGTCGCCGCGTACGCCGCCGAAACCGGTCTGCCGCTGCAATCGTTCGTGATTCAGCAGTTGAGCGACGACGGCGACAAGCTGGTGCGCGATTGGCCCGCGCCGACTGAAGGCGTCGAGCGCAACTACGGCTACATGTTCCAGTGGTGGGGCATGGCGGCCGCCGCGCTGGTCTTCGGTCTGTACGCCGCGCGGCGTGCGGCGAAGAAAGAGCACGCGCCGGGCGTGTAATGCAGCACATGCCGCTTGTGGCCCAGTTTCGAGCCACAGGCAGTGCAATCATTGAAAGAGGTCCGTAGTGTCGACGCAATCTCCCCGTTCGCCGCAAGCCGGCAAACCCGCAGCGCCTAAAGCCATGCCCGGCCAACCCAACGGTAAAGGTTCGTGGGAGCGCGGCCGCTGGATTCTGCTGCTGTTGGCAATCATCTGTGCCGCCCCGATCGTGGTGTCGTATTTCACGTACTACGTGATCAAACCGTCCGGCGGCAGCACGAGCTACGGCACGCTGGTCGAACCGCAACGACCGATTCCCGACTCGCTCGTCGTCACGGGCGAAGATGGCAAGCCCGTCAAATTCGCCACGCTGCGCGGCCGCTGGCTGATGATTTCCGTCGACAACAGCGCATGCGACAAAGCGTGCGTCACCAAGCTCTATTTCATGCGACAAATCCGCGCAGCTCAGGGCCCGGAACGCGAGCGCGTCGTCGAAGTCTGGCTGCGCACGGATGCGGGCAACGTCGCGGACGTGGTACAAAAGGCCTACCCCGACACCGACATGATGATCGCCGATCCGGCGCAGGTGTCCGCGTGGCTGCCCACGGCCGACGGCACCAAGGTTACCGACCACATCTACATGGTCGATCCGAACGGCAATCTGATGATGCGTTTCCCGAAAGATCCGAACCCCAGCAAGATCAAGGGTGACGTGACCAAGCTGCTCAAATGGTCGAGCATCGGTTGATGCCGCAACATAGGTAAGAGAGATGTTCGTACTGCAACTGGCCCTGATCGGCTTGTGTATCGCGTTGTTGCCGCTGTCCTACGTATGGGTCAAAGCCGACGACAACAAATTCCGCAAGCTGGTCTGGCTCACCACCTTCCTCACGCTCGATCTGGTGATGTTCGGCGGCTTCACGCGGCTAACCGATTCCGGGCTCGGCTGTCCGGACTGGCCGGGTTGTTACGGCACCTCGTCGCCGTTCATCGCGCATGCGGCGATCACGGCCGCTCATCAAGCGATGCCCACCGGGCCGGTCAGCATGACAAAGGCCTGGATCGAAATGATCCACCGTTACTTCGCGATGGCGATCGGCGTGCTGATCATCGCGCAGACGGTGATCGCGTGGACGGCGCGCATCAAGCGGCGTCCACTGCATGTATCGCCGTGGTGGCCGACCTCCTTGTTGCTGCTGATCCTGGTGCAAGGGGCGTTCGGCGCCTGGACCGTGACGATGAAGCTGCAACCGATCATCGTGACCACGCACTTGCTGCTCGGCCTCGCGCTATTGGGCACGCTCGGCTGGCTAGCCGCGCGACAAACGCCGTTGCCTGCCTACGAGCCCGAGGCCGCGCGCTGGCGCGCGGCGGCGATCGCGGGCCTGGTGCTGCTGATCGCGCAGATCGCGTTGGGCGGCTGGGTCAGCACCAACTACGCGGTGCTCGCGTGCACGGATTTCCCGACCTGCAACGGCCAATGGGTCCCGCCGATGGACTTCGCGCACGGCTTCCACCTGTGGCGCGCGCTCGGCATGACCGGCGACGGCGACATGATCACGCAGGATGCGCTGGTGGCAATTCATTGGACACACCGCACGTTCGCCGTCGTCGTGGTCGCGTATCTGGCGTGGTTCGCGCTGAAATTGCGCCGCTTCGAGTCGCTGCGGCGCCCCGCAAACGGCGTGCTGCTGGTGGTGCTGATCCAGTTCATCACCGGGCTGTCGAACATCGTTCTGCAATGGCCGTTACCCATTGCGGTCGCGCACAACGGTGGGGCAGCGATCCTGTTGCTCCTGCTCGTTATGTTAAACTTTCGAATCGCTTATAGCCGTCCCGGCCGCGCCGTGCTCCCTGCGCGCGAAGCCGCGCCAGCGTGACTCCACATGGACAGCACAACACTCTCCCAAACGCCCGGTAGCCGGGTCTCCCAGTACATCGCCCTGACGAAGCCGCGCGTCACGCAACTCGCCGTGTTCTGCGCCGTCATCGGCATGTTCCTGTCGACGCCCGGCATGGTGCCTTGGACTCCGCTGATCGGCGGCACCGTCGGCATCTGGTTGCTGGCCGGCGCGGCGTTCGCCATCAATTGCCTCGTCGAGCAGAAAATCGACGCCAAGATGCGCCGCACTTCGTGGCGGCCGTCCGCGCGCGGTGAAATCACCACCGCGCAGATTCTGTTGTTCTCGGCCGTGCTCGGCGGCCTTGGCATGTGGACGCTCTACACGTTCGCCAATCCGCTCACCATGTGGCTCACGCTGGCCACGTTCGTGGGCTACGCCGTCATCTATACGCTGCTGCTCAAGCCTGCCACGCCGCAGAACATCGTGATCGGCGGCGCCTCGGGCGCCATGCCGCCGGCGCTCGGCTGGGCTGCGGTCACCGGCCACGTGCCGGGCGACGCGTGGATCCTGGTGCTGATCATCTTCGTATGGACGCCGCCGCATTTCTGGGCGCTCGCGCTGTATCGCCGCAAAGATTACGAAAACGCCGGCCTGCCGATGCTGCCGAACACACACGGCGAGAAGTACACGCGCCTGCATATTCTGCTGTACACGGTGATCCTGTTCGCGGTCACCATGATGCCGTTCATCTCCGGCATGAGCGGCGTGGTGTATCTCGCGGCGGCCGTGCTGCTGGGTGCCGTGTTTCTTGCCTATGCGTGGAAGATCTATCGCGAGTACTCGGACGATCTGGCGCGCAAGACCTTCCGTTATTCGATCGTCTATCTCTCGCTGCTGTTTGCCGCGCTGCTGATCGACCACTATGCGCGCGTCCTGATCGGCGCGTAATACCATGCTCAATAACCGCTTCGCGCGCACGGCGCGTGCTGCTGTGATCGCTTGCGCGCTCGGTGGCGCGTTGCTGATTGCAGGCTGCGGCAAGCAGCCGCCGGCGTTCCAGAATCTCGACATCACCGGCAATACCCAGTTCGGCAGCGACTTCTCGCTGCCCGATACGGCCGGCCATGTCCGCACTCTGGCGGACTACAAGGGCAAGGTAGTGGTGCTGTTCTTTGGCTACACGCATTGCCCGGACGTTTGCCCGACCACGATGGCCGAGCTCTCGCAAGCGTTGCAGCAACTCGGCCCGCAAGACGCGAAGCGCGTGCAGGTGCTGTTCGTCACCGTCGATCCGGACCGCGATACCCCGGCTCTGCTTGCGCAATACGTGCCGGCGTTCAACCCGACATTCGTCGGCCTGCGTCCGGCCGATCAGGCGCAACTCACCAGGATCACGAAGGACTTCCGCGTCTACTACGCGAAGGTGCCGGGCAAGACGCCTGACAGCTACACGATGGACCACACGGCGGCGAGTTATGTGTTCGATACGGACGGCAAGCTGCGTCTGTTCGCGCGTGACGGCCAGGGCGCGACGCCGTGGGTGCACGACATCAAACTGCTGCTCGACTGATACGCGCAGCCGTAAGGGCGCGCGCCGTATCACGCGCCCGTTCTCAGATCTCCTCTCTTTCCAACGCTCAATCCGGCATCGGCAGATTCAATCCCGGCGCGAGCCGCGTCGCCTTGAATTCCGTCACCTCGTAACGCGCGAGCTGCTGCTGCGCGAAGGGGTCGCTGGCGAGAATCTCATCCAGCTTATCGCGCTCGATGCGCACCGCCAGAATGATGCCGCCGTCGCGCGGCACTTTCGGTCCGGCCGCCACGAACACGCCCGCCTCGAACTGTTGCGTCAGAAACGCGCGGTGCGCTTCCAGCGCGTCGTCGACGCGTTCGAGCGGTGCGGTGTAGATAAGGTCGATGACATACATGGGTTGTTCTCTCGAGCAAGGGAATGAGCCGCATCGAGCATGCGGCCGCAGTCTCGAATTATCGTGCAGAGACCGATTCGATGCGCGCATTCAATCCGCCTGCATGCCACGCGGCGCGTCCGCCGGCCTCCCGCTGCGTCTCTCAAGTTGCCCGTTTGTCATGCCGATATATCGATAGCAATCGTTTGCGCGCGAAATGCGATCGCGTGCTTGCGACTGCGAACGGAACACGAATCACACGAGAGAGACCACAACAATGAGCAGGATGAGTTTGAATCGCAAACTATGGCTGTCGCTCGTGCTCGTCTGGCTGGGGCTGCTGGGCGTCGGGCTGTGGAGCGCGGTCGAAACGCGCAGCACGATGCTGGCCGAGCGCAAGGCGGGCATGGTGAATCTGGTCGACGCCGCGCAAGGTGTCGTGAACGGCTATTACGCGCTCGCGCAGAGCGGCAAGCTGACCGAGGCCGACGCACAGCGCGAAGCGCTCGCCCGCCTCGCGACCATGCGCTACGGCGAATCGGGCTACCTGTTCGTGATGGATTCGAAGCCCGTCGTTCTGATGCATCCCACGCTGCCGCAAATGACCGGCAAGCCGGTCGGCGACTTCAAGGACCCGGACGGCAAGCTTCTATACGTGGCAATCGTCGACGCGGCCAAGGCAAGCGGCCGCGGTTTCGCGGAGTATCGCGGACGCCTGCCGCACAGCGAAACGGCCGTGCCGAAAATCAGCTACGTGGTGCGTTTTGCGCCGTGGGACTGGAACATCACGAGCGGCGTGTTCATCAAAGACATCGACACGGTGTACTACGAGACGCTGCTCGGTCACCTGGCGGTGGTGCTGGTGATCGGCGCGATCATCTCGTTGGCGATGCTGCTGATCATCCGCAACGTGCGCGCGAGTCTCGGCGGCGAGCCTGACCAGGCGGCGCGACTCGCGGCGAGTATCGCGCAAGGCGATCTGACGCAAGTGGTGGACGTTCGTCCGCAGGATAAGACCAGCATGATGGCGGCCATGCATGACATGCAGAACCGCTTGCAGCAGACCATCGGCGAGATTCGTCGCTCGGCGGAATCCATTGCGTCGGCAACGCAGCAGATCGCTGTCGGCAACGGCGATCTGTCGCAGCGCACCGAGCAGCAGGCGGCTTCGCTGCAGGAAACCGCCGCGAGCATGGAAGAGCTCACCGCGACGGTCAAGCAGAACGCCGACAACGCGCGGCAAGCGAGCGGCCTCGCGCATAACGCGTCCGAAATCGCGACGCGTGGCAACGACGTGGTGAGCCGCGTGATCGGCACGATGGGCGAGATCAACGACAGCTCTCGGCAGATCGCGGACATCATCGGCGTGATCGAAGGGATTGCGTTTCAGACCAACATCCTTGCGTTGAATGCAGCCGTGGAAGCGGCGCGCGCCGGTGAACAGGGTCGAGGTTTCGCGGTCGTCGCGGGCGAGGTGCGCAGCCTCGCGCAGCGCTCGGGAACGGCGGCCAAGGAGATCAAGCAGTTGATCAGCGCGTCGGTCGAACGCGTGCACAACGGTTCGACACTGGTGCAGCAGGCCGGCACGACGATGGGCGAGATTCTGCAAGCCGTGCAGCGTGTCACCGACATCATGGGCGAGATCGCGGCGGCATCCGAAGAGCAGAGCAGCGGCATTGCCCAGGTCGGCCGCGCCGTTACGCAAATGGACGAAGTGACGCAGCAGAACGCGGCGCTGGTCGAGCAGGCGGCGGCTGCGGCGGCTTCGTTGCAGGATCAGGCGGGGCGTTTGCGCGAGACGGTTAGCGCGTTTCGCGTGAATGGCGCTCAAGGTGGCGCGCCTGGTTCGGCGGTGGTCGCGGCGCGGAGAGTGGCTGCGACGGTAGCGACGGCCGAGGCGCCGCAAGTAGTTGCAGCGGCTACGGCAGCGGCAGCAGCAGCGGCAGCGCGCGAAATCGGCGCGGCATCGCACTCTGCGTCGGCATCGTCACGCGCGGAGCCTAAGCTGCCTGCACCCGTCAGGAGGTCCGCTGCGTCGGTCTCGGCATCGAACCGAGTTTCGGCTTCGTCCTCGCATGTTGCGAGCGCCAAGCCTGTCGCCACGACCACGTCTCGCGCATCAGCCGAGGCAGTAAGAGCCACCCCGCCAGACGACGACTGGACCACCTTCTGATTCTCCGCGGCACCGACTGCGTGCGTGTCACGTGCACGCGGTCCGCTGCCGTTCAAAGCGTATAACCATATGCGATCGTGATATTTCCCATCTCGCCGGGACTATGAGACCATTTCAGGCCCAGTTGACGGCGCATGGCCACAAGCCATGTTGCCGCCGGCTTCCACCCGAATCTGACACCGATCAGAAATCGATGCGCCATTAATCAAGTCATCGATCAAGTCGTCGATTAGAAACAAGCGAGAATCACATGCAGCGCAGAAACATCCTCAAAGCCCTCTCGGCAGTCATCGCCACTACGGCAATCTTCTCCAGCTTCGGCGCGCACGCCGACGACAAAGTCATCAAGGTCGGCACGATCGGCGGCCCGGACGCGCAAATCTGGGAAGTCGTCACCAAAGTAGCGAAGCGCGAAGGCCTGAACGTGAAGGTCGTCGAATTCAACGACTACGTGCAGCCGAACGCCGCGCTCGACGCAGGCGATCTCGACGCGAACAGCTTCCAGCACCAGCCGTACCTCGACAGCCAGATCAAGCAACGTGGCTACAAGATCGTCAACGCCGGCCTCACGTACATCTCGCCGCTCGGCATCTATTCGAAGAAGCTGAAGTCGCTGAAGGATCTGCCGCAAGGCGCGAAGGTCGCGGTGCCGAACGATCCGTCGAACGAAAACCGCGCGTTGCTGTTGCTGCAAACGCAAGGCGTGCTCAAGCTGAAGACCGGCGCGGGCACGAACGGCAATAACGCAACGCCGCTCGACGTCGCCGACAATCCCAAGAAGATCAAGCTGGTCGAACTCGACGCCGCGCAACTGCCGCGCTCGCTGTCGGACGTCGACGCCGCCGCGATCAACACGAACTTCGCGTTGGCCGCCGGCCTGCAGCCGACCAAAGATGCGATCGCGCTCGAAGACGTGCATAGCCCGTATGCGAACCTGATCGCCGTGCGCACGCAAGATAAGGACAAGCCGTGGGTCAAGAAGCTGGTTGCCGCTTACCAGTCGGAAGACGTGCGCCAGTTCATCAAGACGCAGTTCAAGGGTTCGGTGGTGCCGTCGTTCTAAGCAGCGACGTTTGCTACAAGCCTAATTCCCATCGCTCGATCGTCAGGTCCTTGCCGAAACGGCGCTCAGCCGCCGTGCCGGCAAGCCTGAACCCGGCGCGCTCGCACAGGCGCCGCGGTTGTTCGAGCGACGCGGCCGTTGTCAGCGTGAGCTTCGTATAGCCCGCGCGCTTCGCGAAACGCACGCATTCGCTCAGCAACTGCGTGCCGATGCCCAGCCGCTGCACATCCGGCTCGACCCACAGGAGCCGCACACCCGCCACCGTCGTCGACACGCCGACGATGCACACCGAGCCGACCACCATCCCTTGCTGATCGGCGACCCAGCACATCTCCCGCACCGGATCGTTGCGTTGCGTGTAATCGGCGACGACCCGCGCGAGCAATCCTTCGAACGACGGATCCCAGTCGTATTGCGCGGCGAACCATTGCGCCTGCCGATGCACGAGCCAGCCGCATTCGCCTGGGCGCGGCTGACGGAGCACTACGAGTTCGTGCTTGGGTGTGTCGCCGAGCAGCCGCTCGATGAGCTTCATCGCGGCGATCAGCTGATCCTGGGAGAGGGCCGTGAGGCCGGAAAGCAGGACCGACACTTCTTCGATCGCCGCCCTATCGAGCGGAGCGTACGCGGCGCGGCCGCTGTCCGTTAGCGCGATCAGCGACTGGCGCGCGTCCGTCTCGGACGGTCGGCGCGTGATCAGGTCGCGTCGTTCGAAGCTCGTCAGCAGACGGCTGAGATAACCGCTGTCGAGACCGAGGGAACGCCCGAGCACCGAGGCCGTTTGCGCGCGTTCGCGAGAGAGCTCGTGCAGTACGCGCACCTCTGTCAGTGAGAACGCGCTCTTCGCGAGATGCTCATGCAGTGCGCCAATGTGTCGGGTATAGAAGCGGTTGAAATGGCGGACGGCCTGAGCACGCCGCAGCGCCTCGGAATCTGTCAAATGCTGCTCCCGGGGAATTTTTATAGCTTGCTACCCAGCACTATATTGGAACGCACCCCTTTACAAAAGCCGCGCCGGCAAAGGGCTGATCGGCACTGGTATTAAAAAGGTATCGATCGCGTCCTGGTTGTCAGCCCATTGACATCCCATTTGGGCTGACTCGAAGGCGTCCTGAAGCCCAATACGGGTAAATCCTGGGCTTCAGAAAACCCTCTCCGGCGCCTCTGCGTGCCCTTCAAAGCCTTATTCAGCAAGGCTTTGCGCTTGGTTATACCAGCATGGAGCCAGTTAGTTGACTGGTATTATGTTGGTTATATAATGGGCTCTCATTTTTCGTAGGCCTACCTTTTCGCGAAGGCCGCCGGAGCCCCATGGAAACTCGCTGGTCCGCACTGATGCCTGACGCCCGCAACGTCACGCCGCTCTATTTGCAGCTCGCGCGCAATCTTGCGACGGCGATCCACTGCGGCGTGTGGTCGGCGGGTGAGGCGCTGCCCTCGGAGCGCACGCTCTCGGACGCGATCGGCGTGTCGCGCATCACGGCGCGCAAGGCGATCGAGCTGCTGGTCGAGCAAGGTTTGATCCGGCGCGCGCGCGGCGCGGGCAGCTTCATCACGCCGCGTGTCGAAGACCCGCTGTCGCGGCTCACCGGTTTCACGAAGAAGATGCAGCAGCGCGGTTTCCGGCCGGATTCGGTGTGGCTCGAGCGCGATATCCGCGCCGCCAACCGTGACGAACTGGTGCATCTCGGCCTGTCGCCCGGCGCGGCGGTGACGAGTCTGCGGCGCCTGCGGCGCGCCGACGGAATCGTCATGGCGGTCGAGCATTCGGCGCTGCCGGCGGCGATCGTACCCGACCCGCACGCCGTCGGCGACTCGCTTTACAGCTATCTCGAACAACGCGGCGCCGCCGTCGTGCGCGCGTTGCAACACTTTCGCGCGGTCAATGCTTCGAGCGAGATTGCTTCGTTGATGGATATCGAACCGCGCTCGGCGCTGCTGGTCATTACCCGTATCGGCTATAGCGCCGATCAGCGCGCAATCGAACTTACCGATACGTATTGCCGCGACGACTACTACGACTTTGTCGCTGAATTGCGCACCTGAGCTGACCGGCTGAGCCCGTACGCACAGCCAGCAAATTCAGGTGCGGCGCAGAAAAAGCGCCGTTCAGCCACGCCCCGTATCACGCCTCACCAGAGAGACTCATGCTGACCGGAAACATACTCACCACCGATGGGTGGATTCACGGCACGCTCGAATACGAAAACGGCCGCATCACGGCGCTCACCGGCGAACGCGTCGATCCGTCGACCAACGACGCGCCGTACATCCTGCCCGGCTTCATCGATCTGCACGTGCATGGCGGCGGCGGTTCCGACGTGATGGAAGGCGGCAGCGCGATCGAAACCATCACGCGCACGCATGCGCGTTACGGCACGACCAGCCTGCTCGCCACTACCATGACCGCGCCGCGCGACGAGCTGATGGCCGTCGTCGCGGAGCTGGGCAACAACGCGCGCATCCGCACGCCCGGCGGCGCGCGCGTGCTCGGCGTGCATCTGGAAGGGCCGTACATCAACCCCGGCAAGCTCGGCGCGCAGCCCGACGCAGCGGTCTCGGCGGTGATGGACGAAGTCCTGAAGTACCTGTCCATCGCGCCGATTCGCGTGGTCACGCTGGCGCCGGAAATTGCCGGCCATATGGAGATCATCTCCGAGATGGCGGCGCGCGGCGTACGCGTGCAACTGGGCCATTCGCTCGGCACTTACGACGACGCCGTCGCCGCGCTCAAGCATGGCGCCTGCGGCTTCACGCATCTGTTCAACGCCATGTCGCCGCTGCACCATCGCAATCCCGGCCTCGTCGGCGCGGCGCTCGCGCACGCCGAGTTCGCCGAAATCATTCCCGATCTGCTGCACGTCCATCCGGGGGCGATCCGCGCTGCATTGCGCGCGATTCCGCGTCTCTATGTGGTCACGGACAGCACCTCGGCCACCGGCATGCCCGACGGTGAATACCGCCTTGGCAGCCAGCACGTGACGAAGTGCCTCGGCGGCGTGCGTCTCGCCGACGGCACACTCGCCGGCAGCACACTGACCATGGATCAGGCGCTGCGCAATCTTGTGTCGATCGGCTTGCCGATCGCCGATGTATCGAACCGTTTGTCGCGCTACGCCGCCGACTACCTGGGCATTGAAGACCGCGGCCGCATCGCGCGCGGTGCATGGGCCGACGTGGTCGTGTTCGATCGTGAACTGGCGTTGAGCGCGACTTACGTCGAAGGAGAAGCAATTGTCGAATATGCTTAAAGAGGCGCTGGCGTCCGCTGAAACGGTCGCCGCGCAACTCTCGGATACCTCGCGCGTCGAGGCATTGGCGGCGAAGCTCGCACAGCAGCCGCGCCATGTCGCGCTGACCGTCGCACGCGGCAGCTCCGATCACGCGGCGAGCTACTTCGCCAGCCTGACGATGAGCCGCCTCGGCGTGCCGGTCGCCTCGCTGCCGATGTCGGTCGCCACGCTGCAACAGGCGCCGCTGCAGGTGCGCGATCAGCTCGCGCTGGCGTTCTCGCAATCGGGCAAGAGCCCGGACCTCGTCGGCACGATGGAAGCGCTGCGCAAAGCCGGCGCGTTGACCGTCGCCGCTGTGAACGTGTCGGGCTCACCCCTGGCCGACGCGTGCGAATTCGAGTTGCCGCTCGTCGCCGGTCCGGAACTCAGTGTCGCGGCCACCAAGAGCTATATCGCCATGCTGTCGATTTCCGCACAGCTCGTCGCGCATTGGCAGAAAGACGCTGAACTGCTTGCCGCGTTCAAAACGCTGCCTGAAGCGCTGCGTACCGCGGGAAAACTCGACTGGTCGGCGGCCGTGGAGGAATTGCGCGGTATCGAGCGCATGATCGTGATCGGCCGCGGTCTGGGCCTTGCCATCGCGCAGGAAGCCGCGTTGAAGCTGAAGGAAACCTCCGGCATTCAGGCCGAAGCGTTTTCGAGCGCGGAAGTGCGTCACGGTCCGATGGAACTGATCGATCGCGACTATCCGCTGCTGGTCTTCGCACCGCGCGGACCTGAGCAGGCCGGCTTGCTGCAACTCGCGCGCGACATGAAGGCGCGCGGCGCCCGCGTTCTGCTCGCGGCGTCGGCCGACGTGCCGGAAGCCACGCTGCCGCTCGCCACCACCGCTCATGCGGCGCTCGATCCGATCGCTGCAATCCTGTCCTTTTACGTGATGGCCGCCGGCCTTGCCGCCGCGCGCGGGCGCAATCCCGATGCGCCGCGCCATCTCAACAAAGTCACCGAAACTCACTGACGAGAAATCAGATGCGACGTGTCGAGGAGTCCCGCTTGATGAGCCATTCTGAAGGCCATATTGTTTTGCTCGCGCCCATGACCGGTCCGGTCGTGCCGCTCGCGAACGTGCCCGACCCTGTGTTTTCGGGCGGCATGTTCGGCGACGGTATCGGCGTCGATCCGCTCGAGGGCCGACTCGTCGCGCCGTGCGACGCTACTGTCACCCATCTCGCGCGCACCGGTCACGCCGTGACGCTGGCTACCGCAGAAGGCGCGGAAATTCTGCTGCATATCGGTATCGATACGGTCGAACTGAACGGCAAGGGTTTTGCGCCGATGGTCGCTCAAGGCGCTCATGTACGCGCCGGCGACGTGCTGATCGAGTTCGATCAGGATCAGGTCGCGTTGAATGCGCCGAGCCTCGTGTCGGTGATCGCGATTGCCAATTCGGATGCATTTGAGATCGTCGAACGTGTGCAGGGCGGCTTGCTGAAGGCGGGTGAGACGCCGCTGCTGGTGCTGCGCGCGCGCGGCGGTGCGGCGGCCGAGGCGTCGCGCCAGGTGAGCGCCATGAACGTGACGGAAGAAGCCCGTCAGCAAGTCACGCTGGTTCACGCAGGCGGTCTGCACGCGCGTCCGGCGGCACGCGCCCGTGAAGCGGCGCGTGGCTTCGATGCGCGCGTCGAGGTGCGTTACGAAGGACGCAAAGCGGCGATCGAAAGCGTGGTCGGTTTGCTCGGCCTCGGCGCTGGAGAAGGCGCGACCATCGAGTTGCTCGGAGTGGGTCCGCAAGCTGCAGCCGCTGTGGCTGCAATTGCTAACGAACTGACACGCGAAGCGCACGGCGAAGTCGAAGAGAAACCGCCGCGCCAAAGCTCGCCCGCGCCGCAAGCCGTCGCCCGTCCGGCGGGCGAGACGCTTGCGCCGAATACGCTCGCCGGCGTCTGCGCGGCGCCGGGCGTCGCGGTCGGCAAGCTGGTGCGCTGGGACGACGCGGACATCGATCCGCCCGAAAAGGCGAACGGCACGTCGGCTGCGGAAAGCCGTTTGCTCGATAAGGCGATTGCCACCGTCGATGCGGACCTCGACACGACGGTGCGTGACGCGTCGCAACGCGGCGCGGTCGGCGAAGCGGGTATTTTCTCGGTGCATCGTGTGCTGCTCGAAGATCCCACGCTGCTTGACGCGGCGCGCGATCTGATCAGCCTCGGCAAGAGCGCCGGCTTTGCGTGGCGCGAAGCGATCCGCGCACAGATCGCCATCCTGACGAATATCGAAGACGCGTTGCTCGCGGAACGTGCCGCCGATTTGCGCGACATCGAGAAGCGCGTGCTGCGCGCGCTGGGTTACGCGAACGCCGCAGCGCGCACGTTGCCGGAAGAAGCCGTGCTCGCGGCCGAAGAGTTCACGCCGTCCGATTTGTCGACGCTGGATCGCTCGCGTGTCACGGCATTAGTGATGGCACGCGGCGGTGCGACCTCGCACGCGGCGATTCTCGCGCGTCAGGCGGGCATTCCCGCGCTGGTGACAGTCGGCGACGCGCTGCACGCGATCCCCGAAGGCACGCAAGTGGTGGTGAACGCCACGACCGGTCGCCTCGAATTCGCACCGACTGGACTCGACGTCGAGCGCGCGCGTCTGGAGCGCACACGTTTGGCCGATGTGCGTGAAGCGAACCGCCGCACATCGCAGGAAGCGGCAGTCACGTCCGATGGCCGCGCGATCGAAGTGGCCGCGAACATCGCCACGCTCGACGACGCTAAAACCGCCGTCGAAAACGGCGCCGATTCCGTCGGCCTGCTGCGCACCGAACTGCTGTTCATTCACCGCGCCGCTGCGCCGACCACGGACGAACATCGTCAGAGCTACCAGGCAATTGTCGACGCGTTGAGCGGCCGCACCGCGATCATCCGCACGCTGGATGTCGGCGCGGACAAGGAAGTCGATTATCTGACGCTGCCGCCGGAACCGAATCCCGCGCTCGGCTTGCGCGGCATCCGCCTCGCGCAAGTGCGCCCGGATCTGCTCGACGATCAGTTGCGCGGCCTGCTGGCGGTGCAACCACTCGGCGCCGTGCGCATCCTGCTGCCGATGGTGACCGACGTCGGCGAGTTGATCCGCATCCGTAGGCGCATCGACGAATTCGCGCGCGAGTTGGGCCGCACGGAACCGATCGAAGTCGGCGTGATGATCGAAGTGCCGTCGGCGGCGTTGCTTGCCGATCAACTGGCGCAACACGCGGATTTCCTCTCGATCGGCACCAACGATCTGACGCAGTACACGCTCGCCATGGACCGTTGCCAGGCCGACCTCGCCGCCCAGGCGGACGGCTTGCATCCGGCTGTGCTGCGGTTGATTGCAGCCACCGTGCACGGCGCGGACAAGCACGGCAAATGGGTCGGCGTGTGCGGCGCGCTTGCGGGCGACCCGCTCGCCATGCCGTTGCTCGTCGGCCTCGGCGTGACCGAACTTTCCGTGGATCCGGTCTCGGTGCCGGGCATCAAGGCGCGGGTGCGCAACCTCGATTATCAGCTGTGCCGTCAACGCGCCCAGGATGCCCTGGCGCTCGAATCGGCGCAGGCGGTAAGAGCAGCAAGCCGCGAAACCTGGCCGTTGGACTGAACCTCACACGGTCCGTAGTCAGCTTCGCTCAATCATCACTCATAGCCACAAAACTCAATACGCCGTTCAAGAACGGCGTTCAACAAAGAGACAAGGATTGGAGGTATCAATGGATGGGAATCCGTTTCTAAAGATTCAGCGCCTGGGACGCGCGCTGATGCTGCCGATTGCGGTGCTGCCGGTTGCCGGCCTGCTGCTGCGCCTCGGTCAGCCCGATGTGTTCAACATCAAGATGATCGCCGACGCCGGCGGCGCGATCTTCGACAACCTGCCGCTGCTGTTCGCGATCGGCGTGGCGGTCGGTTTCGCGAAAGACAATAACGGCGTGGCGGGTCTGGCGGGTGCGATCGGCTATCTGATCGAAGTCGCGGTGATGAAGGACATCAACGACAAGCTCAACATGGGCGTGTTGTCCGGGATCGTGGCGGGTATCGTCGCGGGCTTGCTGTACAACCGATACAAAGACATCAAGCTGCCCGATTACCTCGCTTTCTTCGGAGGTAAACGCTTCGTGCCGATTGTCACGGGGGTGGTCTGTCTCGTGCTCGGCATAGCGTTCGGCTACGTGTGGCAGCCTGTGCAAGCCGTGATCGATACGGCGGGCCACTGGCTGACCACCGCGGGCGCGCTCGGCGCATTCGTGTTCGGCGTGCTGAACCGCTTGCTGCTCGTCACGGGTTTGCATCACATCCTCAATTCGCTGACGTGGTTCGTGTTCGGCACGTTCACGCCGCCGGGCGGCGCTGCCGTGACGGGCGACCTGCATCGTTTCTTCGCGGGCGACCCGACTGCGGGCACCTTCATGACGGGCTTCTTCCCGGTCATGATGTTCGGTCTGCCGGCTGCGTGTCTCGCGATGTTCCATGAAGCGCCGAAGGAGCGCCGCGCGGTTGTGGGCGGTTTGCTGTTCTCGATGGCGCTGACCTCGTTCCTGACGGGCGTGACCGAGCCGATCGAATTCAGCTTCATGTTTCTCGCACCCGTGCTGTACGTGATCCACGCGCTGTTGACGGGTATCTCGCTTGCCATCTGCTCGGCGCTCGGCATTCACCTCGGCTTCACGTTCTCCGCGGGCGCAATCGACTATGTGTTGAACTACGGTCTGTCGACTCGCGGCTGGTGGGCGATTCCGATCGGTCTCGTCTACATGGTGGTGTACTACGGTCTGTTCCGCTTCTTCATCCGCAAGTTCAATATGGCGACGCCGGGCCGCGAACCTGCCGCTGCCGATGAGCAAGTCGACTCGTTTGCTGCGGGTGGTTTCGTTTCGCCGGTCGCCGGTGCGGCTGTGCCGCGTGCGCAGCGTTATATCGCTGCGCTGGGCGGCGCGCCGAATCTGTCGGTGGTCGATGCTTGCACGACGCGTCTGCGTTTGTCGGTAGTCGATTCGAACAAGGTCTCCGAAAACGAACTGAAGACGATCGGCGCGCGCGGCGTGCTCAAGCGCGGCTCGACCAATGTGCAGGTGATCATCGGACCGGAAGCGGACATCATCGCGGACGAAATCCGTACGGTGATCGCGCAAGGTGGTGGTGATGCGGTGAAGCCGGTGGCTGCTGCTCCGGCTCAGGTCGTGGCGGCTGCGCCGGTTGCCGCTTCGGGCGTTCAAGGTAGCGGCCCGCTCGATCCGGATCCGCTGCGCTGGCTCGCCGTGTTCGGCGGTGCGGGCAACGTGGTGTCGCTGGATGCGATCGCGGCAACGCGTCTGCGTATCGTCGTGCGCGATCCGTCGGCGGTCGATCGTCAGCGTCTGGCAACGCTCGACACGGCATGGATTTCTGCTGACACGTTCCATATCGTCGTCGGCGATGCGGCGCAACGCTACGCTGAAAAGCTGGCGACGCGCACGACGCAAAGCGGCGGTGCAACGCCGCTGCCGGCATGACGCATCGTTGAACGAAGGAGCGGCTCGCGCCGCTTAACATTCGCTCATGCTGCATAAAAAAAGCGGGACCTTGAATCGTTCAAGGTCCCGCTTTTCCGTTTACCGGCCCATCTAAGCCGGCATGTGCGGTCCTAGCGTTTCTTCTGCGTGCCCATTGCCGATGACTGCCGCGACTCCAGCCACATCACGTTGATAATGCCGAACGCCAACGCCACGCCGATCCCGAGAATCCAACTGAAATACCACATCGCAAACTCCTGTTAAGCCTGTAGCCGGTCAATACATCGTATGGTGATTTTCTTCGAGCGCCGCGGCGGTTACCTTGCCGCGCATCACGCGATACACCCAGCTCGTGTAGATCAAAATGATCGGCAGGAAAATGATCACGGCGATCAACATGATCTGCAGCGTCATGCGGCTCGAGGTCGAATCCCACACGGTGAGGCTGCTGCGGCCATCGAGCGAGGACGGCATGATGAACGGAAACATCGAGAAGCCCGCCGTCAGGATCACGCCGATGATCATCAGCGAGGTCGACAGAAAGGCGCTCTTCTCGAAGCGCGAGCGTGCGAGCAGCGCGGCCAGCACGCCGCCCACGAGACCCGCTGCCGGCGCGCTGACCATCCACGGATAGTTCGCGTAGTTGGTCAGCCACAACCCCGGCGCGCCGATCACGTTCTTCGTCAACGGATTGGCGACTGTGTCGAGCGGCGGGGCGTCGATCACCTGATAGCCGCCGATCATCGTGGCGATCAGCGCGCCGGCAATCAGGAACAGCACCACGGTCGCGAATGACGCGATTCGAAGCGCCAGCGAAGCGCGTTCGGCGACAATGTCGTCCGCTTTCATCTTGACGAAGGCGGCGCCGTGGGCCGCCAGCATCGAGACGCTGACGAGGCCGCACAATACCGCGAACGGGTTGAGTAATTCGAAGAAGCCGCCGTGATAGGTGACGCGCAGATCGGTATCGAACGAGAACGGCACGCCTTGCAGCAGGTTGCCGAACGCGACGCCGAACACCAGTGCCGGCACGAAACCGCCGACGAACAACGCCCAGTCCCATGCCGTACGCCAGCGCGGGTCTTCGCGTTTGCCGCGATAGTCGAAGCCGACCGGCCGGAAGAATAGTGCGAACAGCACCAGCAGCATGGCGAAATAGAAGCCGGAGAACGACGCCGCGTACACCAGCGGCCACGCGGCGAACATTGCGCCGCCCGCCGTGATGAGCCAGACCTGATTGCCTTCCCACGTCGCGCCCACCGTGTTCACGACGATGCGCCGCTCGGCGTCGGTCTTGCCGATGAACGGCAGCAGAATCGCCGCGCCCATGTCGAAGCCGTCGGTGAGCGCGAAGCCGATCAGCAGCACGCCGATCAGCACCCACCAGATCAGTTTGAGGGTTGCGTAATCCATGATGATCTTTTCCCTTGAAACTCAGTGGCGGCGAATCAGGCGGCCGTCTTGGTCGGCAGCGGCTGATTCAGCGGCTGTTGTTCGTGGTGATAGCGGCCCGTGTGCAGCGACGAAGGCCCGAGCCGCGCGTACTTGAACATCAGCATGATTTCGATGATGAACAGCACCGTGTAGAACACCACGAAGCCCGCGATACTCAGATACAGGTCATTTGGCGTCAGGCTCGAAGCCGACAGGTTGGTCGGCAGAATGCCCGCGATGGTCCATGGCTGACGACCCACTTCAGCGACGATCCAGCCGAACTCCGCCGCGAGCCAAGGCAGCGGAATTGCCCACACGGCCCAGCGCAGGAACCAGCGGCGCTTCTCCAGCAACAGCGAGCGCTGCGCGCAGAACCAGAACGCCAGCACGAAGGTGGCGAGGAACAAGATGCCGAGGCCCACCATCAACCGGAACGAGAAGAACACGGGTGCTACAGGCGGGATTGTTTTCTTCGCGGCTTGAGCGATCTGATCCGGCGTGGCGTCGGTGACGTTCGCGGTGAACTGCTTGAGCATCAGGCCGTAGCCGAGATCCTGCTTGTGCGCGTCGAAGGCGGCTTTGGCTTCGTCGGTGACGTCGCCTTGCTTCAGCTTCTGCAGCGCGGCGTAGGCCAGCATGCCATTTTTGATGCGCACCTCGTTGTGCGCCATCAAATCCTTCAGACCGACCACGGGTTCATCGAGCGAACGGGTAGCGATAAGGCCGAGCGCGTACGGAATCCTGATAGCGTAATCGGTGCGCTCTTCCTTCTGATTCGGAATCCCGATGATCGTAAACGGAGCCGGCGCGGGCGCGGTTTCCCATTCGGACTCGATCGCGGCGAGTTTGACCTGTTGGACTTCGCCGGTGCGGTAGCCGGATTCGTCGCCGAGCACGATCACGCACAACGTGGATGCCAAACCAAAACCTGCGGCAATCGCGAACGAGCGCAACGCAAATTCAGTGTCGCGGCGCTTCAGCAAATACCACGACGACACGCCGAGCACGAACATCGACGCCGTCACATACCCGGCCGACACGGTATGCACGAACTTGACCTGCGCGACCGGATTGAACAGCACGGAAAAGATGCTGTCGAGCTCCATGCGCATGGTCTGGTAGTTGAAGGTGGCGCCGACCGGATTGTTCATCCAGCCGTTGGCCACCAGAATCCACAGCGCGGACAGGTTCGAGCCGAGCGCGACGAGAAACGTAACGAACACGTGCTGGACCTTCGAGAGCCGCTTCCAGCCAAAGAAGAACAATCCGACGAAGGTAGACTCGAGAAAGAATGCCATCAGGCCTTCCACCGCAAGCGGCACGCCGAAAATGTCGCCGACATAGTGCGAGTAGTACGACCAGTTGGTGCCGAACTGGAATTCCAGCGTGAGGCCGGTGGTCACACCCATCGCAAAGTTGATGCCGAAAAGCTTGCCCCAGAACTGGGTCATGTCCTTGTAGATCTGCTTGCCGGTCATCACATAGACCGACTCCATGATGACGAGCAACCAGGACAGGCCGAGCGTGAGCGGGACGAACAGAAAGTGGTAAAGCGCGGTGATGGCGAACTGGAGGCGCGACAGTTCTACGACTTCGCTAACGGGCATGTTGATCACCTTGGGACGGATGCGAGGCAGGCACGGACAACAGCGCCTGCGCGACTTGCTCAGGCGGGAGCGACATGTGCTCCGCCTGCGGATGATTGAAGAATGTATATTTGAGCGCCATCAGCAGTACGAATTTGATGGCGAGGACGATGGCGATATCCCGCGCCAGCGTCGGACCGCGCACCCAGCCGTGGAACCGTTGGCGCAGGCTCCGGCGGCGAGTGGTTTTGCGATTGAGGACTAGGGTCATGATCGGTAGAAGGCAACTTCACACCGGTGAATCCGGTTGGCGCCAGGCCGCCTGAGCGGTCTGACGAGTGCACCCCGATTCTAGGACTGGATCCTCGCGCGCAACCGCTCGGCGCTGCGGCATTGGGTCGCGAGACTTGCGCCGTTCAAGCAGTATTGCTATCTGGTTTGTGATACGTCAAGAAACGCGTTTGTCGCGCTCATGTTCTTGCGTCAATGCGCGTGTGCGTAAAAACGCCGCGGCGTGGGCGAAAAAAAACCCGCCGTCTTGCGAGGGCGGGTTTTGGCGGCTTTGCTGCCGCGCGAACCGGCATGCCGACAATCTTCAAGTGTTACGCGTATTCGGTGAGCGCACCGCGCATCTTCTTCATTGCGCTCGCCTCGATCTGGCGAATACGTTCGGCGGATACGCCGAACTCGTCGGCCAGTTCGTGCAGCGTGGAGCCGCCCGAACCGTCGTCTTCCACCTTCAGCCAGCGTGCCTCGATGATGCGGCGGCTGCGGGCATCAAGTGCGTCCAGCGCGCTCGCGATACCGTCGCTTTGCAGCTTGTCGCGCTGACGCGAAGCCAGCACGGCAGTCGGTTCGCTATGCGAGTCGGCCAGATAGGCGATCGGCGCGTACGCTTCTTCACCGTCTTCGACCTGACCTTCCAGCGCGATGTCGCCACCGGAGAGGCGCGTTTCCATTTCGGAGACTTCTTCGCGCTTCACGTTCAACTCTTTGGCCAGATCGTCGATCTGGTCCGGCGTGAACGCGCCCAGCCCTTGCTTATGGCTGCGCAGATTGAAGAACAGCTTGCGCTGCGCCTTGGTGGTGGCGACCTTCACCATCCGCCAGTTGCGCAGAATGTATTCGTGGATCTCAGCCTTGATCCAGTGCATGGCGTACGACACGAGGCGCACGTTCTGCTCCGGATCGAAGCGCTTCACGGCCTTCATCAGGCCGATGTTGCCTTCCTGGATCAGGTCGGCGTGCGGCAGTCCATAACCCAGATAGTTGCGCGCGATCGACACGACCAGCCGCAAATGCGACAGCACGAGACGGCGCGCGGACTCGAGGTTGTCCTGCTCGCGAAATTCGGTGGCGAACTGGCGTTCTTCCGCCGGCGTCAGCATCGGAATCCGATTAACGGCCTGGATGTAGGCGTCGATATTGCCCAGTTGACCGGGCAGCAGCGAGGAATGCGAGAGCGCCAGTGCACCTGCCGAAGCGGCCTTAGCCGACGACGGGCTCAAAGTACTCGGAAGGGTCATTGCATGGCTCACGTAGGAAACTCCTTTGGAATCAGACAAAAGCGTATTCAGGTAACGACTCCAGCGTTGGATGTTAGCACTCTGATTTGCCGAGTGCTAATACTTAGAGGACGTAGGGGCATCCGAGTTCCGTAAATTCCTATTGAAATTCACGTTTCAATAGCCATTAGACGCCTCCCTCGGTATTTTCAAGGGATGCGTACCATTTACCTGACGAATCCCCTTCATCGCCATAAATTCCCTACTTTTGCCAATTTTGAAGTGACTAATTGCGGAAAGTCAGCTTTCTTCATACGATCCATCAAATGGAGATTGACCTTAGAATACGCAAAACAGTTACAGATTGTTCAACGTTCGACGGAACTCGGGTGTTAGATGAACAACAAAAAGAATACTTTGCGTGGTCTGGCGCTAAAAATCACCGTTGGCGCCGTGCTGGTGGCAACTTCGGGATGGGCTTCGGCGGACCAGTTCGGCGTACAGGTGGCCGGTGGTCTCGGCGATCGCCACGTCAAGAAGCTGGATCTCGCATTCGTCTGGGATCCGGATCTAACCTGGTGGCAGATCGGCGACTGGCATTTCTCGCTGATCGGCGAAGCGCACGTGGCCTGGTGGCACACCAATGAAGGTAACGTGCACGACAACATCGGCGAAGTCGGCGTGACGCCGATTATCCGCTTCATCAAGGGATCGGGCTCGATCCGCCCATATGCCGAACTGGGCGCGGGCATCCGGTTGCTGTCGAGTCCCCGGATTTCTTCGACCTTCACACTGGGCACTGCGTTCCAGTTCGCCGACATGGCCGGCGTGGGCATGCAGTTCGGCAGCCACCAGCAGTACCAGGCGGGCTACCGCTTCCAGCATGTTTCCAATGGCGGTATCAAAGAGCCGAATCCTGGTATAAATTTCCACCAGCTATATCTGCAATACAACTTCTGACAACCGTGGCCACGTCGGCTCACCGGTGCGAGGGGCTGAGCGATGGCGGCAAAGATAATCGAAGCGGTTCGCGAACTCGAGCGAGAGCGCTTTCGTGCGATGGTCGACGGCGACGGGCCATCGCTCGATGCCCTGCTCGCGGACAACGTGAGCTACGTTCACACGAACGGCAAACGGGAGACGAAACGGCAGTTTATCGATGGGATTACCGCTGGCCGCCGCCGCTATCGGCAGATCGAGATCCAGTCGCAAGAGGTGCTGCCGGTCGGGCGCGAGACCTGCGTGGTGACCGGGCGCGCGCTGATCGAAATGGAGGCGAACAACGGAGCGCTGCTGTTTCCGATCGCGTACACGGCGATTCATACGCTGGAAGACGGCCGTTGGCGCCTGATTGCGTGGCAGGCCACGCGTTGCGCAATCGAGTGAGCCTTTTGAGCTCGCGCTGTCCGGGCCGGCCGCGCCTTGTGAGCGGACCGCTCCGGTTGACGCAAGCGCACGGGTAGCGCGCTTGTCCGTCGTGTTTGCGTCGGTTTTGCGTTATCTCGGCCTGATTCTCAGGCAGCGACGCTCTCCTGATCCACACCGCTCCATTCGCAACGATCCGCCGCGCCAAATTCGGCCGCTATGGGCTCTTGCGCCGCGACGCCTTGTCGCTCCGCGTTCGTCGCCTGCATCGCCGCCTCGCCCGCATACGGATGCCGCGGATGCACCGGCAACTGATTGCAGCGCTCCACCACGCACCGGACCGCCTCCATATCCGAGAAATCGAGCCCCGTATCGACGCCTTGCGCAGCCAGATTCATCGCCAGCGCGACGAGATCGACGTTGCCGGTGCGCTCGCCGTTGCCGAACAGGCAACCTTCGACGCGGTCCGCGCCCGCCAGCAGCGCCAGTTCCGCGGCGGCCACCGCAGTGCCGCGATCGTTATGCGGATGCACCGACAGCACGATGCTGTCGCGATAACCGAGATTGCGATGCATCCATTCGATCTGATCGGCGAAAACGTTCGGTGTCGCCGCTTCCACGCTCGCGGGCAGGTTGACGATCATTTTGTGATCGCGCGTGGGCCGCCACGTCTGCACGACCGCGTCGCACACCTCACGTGCAAACGGCAGTTCGGTGGTATTGAACGTTTCCGGCGAGTACTGGAAAGTCCAGTGCGTGCCGGGCCGCGCCTGCGCATGCTCCTTGATGATTTGCGTGCCTTGCACGGCCAGCGCCTTGATCTCGGCCTTCGACTGATTGAACACGATCCGCCGGAACGACGGGCAGATCGCGTTGTATAAGTGCACGATGGCGCGCGGCGCGCCTTCCAGCACCTCGAACGTGCGCGCAATCAGTTCCGCTCGCGACGGCATGAACACCTCGATGGTTACGTCGTCGGGAATGCGCTTTTCCTCGATCAGCTTGCGGACGAAATCGAAATCCGTTTGCGACGCCGACGGATAGCCGACCTCGATCTCCTTGAAACCGATCGCGACCAGCATCTCGAAGAACTCGAGCTTTTGCGCGGCGTTCATTGGCTCGATCAGCGCCTGATTGCCGTCGCGCAGGTCGGTGCTCATCCAGACCGGCGCCTGGTCGATCGTGCGGCTCGGCCATTTGCGGCCGGTCAGACGTACGGCGGGGAAGGGGCGGTATTTCTCAGCGGGGTTTTGCAACATGGTGAGCCTCGTTCGTTGTGTCGTCTGCGAAAGGTGTGGCCAGGAGCGGTTGGCGGACTGCCACGGATGCACGGTCCGCCAGCCGGTGGCTAGCGGCAACAACGAACGGGCGCGAACGAACGGCGTCACCGTGACGGCGAAAACGGACGTGGATAAAGCCCATGCGGCGTGCATTTGATCCTCGCGCTTCGTCCGCGCGGTAAACGGACGAATGCAAACGACTACAGGTTGTGAAGAACTACGCTTTGGGGGTGCAACGGGAACAGCGGAACTGCTGGAGAGACCGCGCTTTGAGCAACCTGAGCTGCCAAACGCGCGGCGCTACGCCTGACTTACGCTAGACGTAGCGATAGGGGCCGCGCTAGGCGGCCGGAGGTAATTCGGAGGGTGTTCGGAAGGGAACGCATGGGTCTAATGTATGACGCCGCGTCGCGGCGTGTCAACCCGCGCGGGTCGCGGCGAGCGACGGCAAGCGCGCCGCAGCGCCTGCGCCGTGGCCGTTACACGGGCATTCTTGCGACGTCCACGATCAGTTCGACCTGCCGTTCGATCGCGCTCGGCACCGGCGCTTCACCACGCAATACGGCGCTGATCCAGGCGGCCGTCGTAGGCGCGTCTTTGGCTTCGGGCAAATCCACTTCAGGCGCATCGGGTGAGGAGCGCTCGTGCGGCACGCGTGTTTCACAGACACCGTCGTGCAACCAGTCGACCTGCACCTGACGCCGCGTATCGGCCACCGCTTCGCCCTCGGTGCCGCGTGCAAGCAATGCGCCGCCGGCGGCCGCGTCCGGATGCGTGCTGAACAGTTGCGTCAGGCTGTCGCGATACGGCGGGTGCGTATAGTTCACGAGGCGCAAACCGGCGGGCGCGAACGGCTGCAGGATTTTCACCAGCGTGTGCGTCGAGTTGCGCACGCCCATGCGCCGGCGCAGTGCAAGCAGGCGTGCGAGCTTTGGCGCGAGCACTTCAATTGGAGCGAACGCAAGGCGGTGCTCAGCGAGACCGTCTTCGATATCGGCGTGCGATCGCGCGTGCGGAATCTGCAGATGCGTGAAGATTTCCGCGCTCGTCACGCGGCCCGGATCTTCGGTGACACCGTGCACCAGCACCGGTACGCCTTCGCGCGCCAGCAGCAGGGCGAGCAGCGGCACCAGGTTTGGCTGCTTGCGCGCGCCGTTGTAGCTCGGTATGGACACCGGCCGGAACGTTCCGTGCGGCAGATGAACCGGCTCGAACGACGCGTGCGCGCCGGCCAGCATCGCGGCGAGCTCGTCGGCGGTTTCGCCCTTCACGCGGTACGCGAGCAGGACCGCGCCGAGTTCCAGTTCGGCCACGCGGCCGTCGAGCATGGCGGTGTAGAGCGTGCGCGTATCGTCGGCGGTCAGCGCGCGGGCGCCGTTCGGGCCGCGGCCGATTTCCTTGATGAAGCGGGCGCAGGGGAAGGGATTGGGGGTATCGGCGGAGTCGGTCATCGGGCGCAGTGGGACGTGTCGGCGTGCCGCTTCAAAGCGGTTGGCCACGGAATTCAAGGGACGCTGTTGATTGTGAGTATCGCATCTATGGCGATCCCGCGAGACCCCGCGCCCGCGGCGCCGGCCTTGCCGGTCCATGCCGAACTGGTGCGCGTGGCGCTTTGTCGCGCGTTACACTCGACGTTTTATCGCCGCGCTGACGGCACACATCAAATAACGGAGAACGGGATGAGTTACGTATTTGCACCCGCACCGGTGGTCGCGGTGCCGGTCGTGGGGTCCAGCGAGCAGTTCGCGGTGCGTCGCATCTACTGTGTTGGCCGTAACTACGAGGCGCACGCGCGCGAGATGGGCCACGATCCCGACCGCGAACCGCCGTTCTTCTTCGCCAAGCCCGCCGATGCCGTGCTGTACGTCGCGCCCGGCGCCACCGGCGAGTTTCCGTATCCGTCGCTGTCGAAAAACGTCCACTTCGAGATGGAAATGGTGGCGGCGATCGGCAAGGGCGGCAAGAACATTCCGGTCGAGAGCGCGCTCGACCACGTGTACGGTTACGCGCTCGGTCTCGACATGACGCGCCGCGATCTGCAGGCCGAAGCCAAAAAGCTGGGCCGTCCCTGGGATACCGCGAAGGGCTTCGACCACTCGGCGCCGCTCGGCCCGATTCATCCGGCGGCGACGGTCGGCCATGTCGACAAGGGCGCGATCTGGTTGTCGGTGAACGGCGAGGAAAAGCAAAGCTCGGACGTGTCGCAACTGATCTGGTCGGTGGCCGAGACGATCGCTTATCTGTCGACGCTGTTCGAGCTGCAACCCGGCGACCTGATCTTCACCGGCACGCCGGAAGGCGTCGGCGCAGTGGTGCGGGGCGATCTGATGAAGGGTGGCGTGGACGGGCTCGGCGAGCTCAACGTGCGCGTCGTCTGACGGCCGGTTGGGGGAGACAGACAACATGAAGCTCTACAGCTATTTTCGCAGCTCGGCGTCTTATCGCGTGCGCATTGCGCTGAACGTGAAAAATCTGCCGTACGACTACGTGCCGGTGCATCTTGTGCGCGACGGTGGCGAGCAGTTGAAGCCTGAATACCGCAAGGTGAACGCGGACGGGATCGTGCCGACCTTCGTCGACGGCAATGACGTGATGCCGCAGTCGCTCGCGATCATCGAGTATCTGGAGGAGATGCATCCCGAGCCGGCGCTTTTGCCGAAGGCGCCGGCCGATCGCGCGTATGTGCGGGCGCTGGCGTTGCAGGTGGCGTGTGAGATTCACCCGCTGAACAACCTGCGCGTGCTGAAGTATCTGAAGCACACACTGGGCGTCGACGATTATGCCAAGGACGCCTGGTACCGGCACTGGGTGGAAGCCGGTTTCGCGACGTTCGAAACGCATCTGGCGGGCGATTCACGCACCGGCAAGCTGTGTTTCGGCGATACGCCGACCATTGCGGACACCTGTCTGATTCCGCAGGTGTTCAACGCGCAGCGCTTCAAGGTCGACACAGCGAAGTTTCCGACGATCCAGCGCATCTACGATCATGCGATGCAACTCGACGCGTTTGTGCGCGCGGCGCCGGGCGCGCAGCCGGACGCTGAGTAATTCGCGATCGTCCGGCAGCCGGGATGAAAAAAGGGCACTCCGAGGAGTGCCCTTTTTGCTGCCTAAGCCCGAGGCTTAAGCCGCGAAGCCGTGGCGCTCATCCGCCGAGCAACGCGTCGGAAAACTCTTCCGCGCTGAACGGCTGCAAATCTTCGACTTTCTCGCCGACGCCGATGAAATACACCGGAATCGGACGCTGCCTTGCGATCGCGGCGAGAATGCCGCCCTTCGCCGTGCCGTCGAGTTTGGTGACGATCAGGCCGGTGAGGCCGAGCGCGTCGTCGAACGCCTTGACCTGCGCGAGCGCGTTCTGGCCGGTGTTGGCGTCGATCACCAGCAGCACCTCATGCGGCGCGCCGTCTTGCGCCTTGCCGATCACGCGCTTTACCTTGCGTAGTTCTTCCATGAGATGCAGCTGGGTCGGCAGGCGGCCGGCCGTGTCCGCCATCATCACGTCGATTTTGCGCGCACGCGCGGCGCCGACCGCATCGAAGATCACCGCTGCCGGGTCGCCGCTTTCCTGCGAGACCACGGTCACGTTGTTGCGTTGACCCCAGATGGCCAGTTGCTCGCGCGCGGCGGCGCGGAACGTGTCGCCCGCGGCCAGCAGCACGGATTGATCGAAACTCTGCAGATGCTTCGCGAGCTTGCCGATGCTGGTGGTTTTGCCCGCGCCGTTGACGCCGGCGATCATCATCACGAGCGGCTGCGCGCGGCCGAGCATGAGCGATTTTTCCAGCGGCTTGAGCAGGTCGACCAGCAACGTGCGCAGCGCGGTTTTGACCTGCTGCGGATCGACGAGGCGTTCGGCGCGCACTTTTTCGCGCAGCGCTTCGAGCAGGAATTCTGTGGCATCGACGCCCGCGTCCGACATCAGCAGCGCGGTTTCGAGCTCTTCGTATAGGTCTTCGTCGATCTTCGTGCCGACGAAAATGCCGGTCAGGTTCGAACTCGTCTTCGACAAGCCGGTCTTCAAACGCGTCAGCCACGAACGCTTCGCGCCCGCGTCCGGCAGCGGCGGCGGGACGACTTCGACGGTTTCCTCGAGCGCGAATGTTTCAGGCTCGGGTTCAGGATCGATTGCTGACGGAGCGGCTACGGGCGGCGTGTCGACGCGAACCGGAGCCGCAGCCGGGCGCGGCGCGGCCGGCACGACGGGCGCAGGCGCCTGCACGGCGGCGGCTGCGCCCGTCGAATCCTCTTGCGCGGTTTGCGACTCTTCTGGCGCGTTATCGGACTCTTTCGAACCCTTGAATCGTTTGAAAAAGCTGAACATGATCTGGCGTGGTGAGAGCGCGCGCCGATGCGCGCAGCCGGCACAAGACCGGTGGGAGCGGCAGGCAGCGTTGCGATGCGGGATGCAAGGCGCTGGAAGCCGCACATTTTATCAGGCGCGCCGCCGGCCGTCGTATCGGCCGAACGGCCAGGCTAGACGCGGGGCGTCGCTGTGGTAACGTTGGCGCTCCGGCCCGCAATTTCGTCGTCGCGGGCGCTTCAATAACTGATCGAAACTGCATGCCCCGTTCCGCACCTTCACGCGCCCATGGCGCTTCGTCCAAAGGCGGCAAGCCGCACGCCATTCGTATCATCGGCGGCGACTGGAAGCGCACGCCTTTGCCCGTGCTCGATCTCGACGGCCTGCGCCCCACGCCCGATCGCGTGCGCGAGACGCTGTTCAACTGGCTCGGCCAGGACCTGGATGGCCAGCGCTGCCTCGATCTGTTCGCCGGCAGCGGCGCGCTGGGCTTCGAGGCGGCGTCGCGCGGCGCGGCACGGGTCCTGATGGTGGAGCGCAATGCGCGCGCCGCCGGCCAGTTGCGCTCGAACCAGGAACGCCTGTCGGCGCGCACGATCGAAATCGCTGAAGCAGACGGTTTGCGTCTTGCCGCGAGCCTCGCGCCCGGTTCGTTCGACGTCGTTTTTCTCGATCCGCCGTTTGGCGACGATCTGCTCGGCAAGGCGCTGACGCTGGCGGCGCCGCTCGTGAGCGCTGACGGATTTCTATATGTGGAAGCGGGCGAGGCGCTCGAACTCGCTGGGAACGAGGCACTCGCTGGTTGGGAAATCGTGCGGCAAGGTAAAGCGGGCGCTGTCCACTTTCATTTGCTGCAGCGCGAAAATAAGGAATAATGCGCGTTCCAAAACAAGCGCCGGGCGGTTTGCCGTCACGTGTGCGGTCGGTGCCAAATGCGTCGCGTGGACGCTTTGACGTGCCCCTTTGTCTGAAGAGAGGAGAAGTCTCATGGTAGTCGCCGTGTACCCGGGCACGTTCGACCCGCTGACGCGCGGTCACGAAGACCTCGTTCGGCGCGCGTCGAGCATTTTCGACACGCTGGTGGTCGGCGTTGCCGACAGCCGCAACAAGAAGCCATTTTTCACGCTCGAAGAGCGCCTCGACATCGCTCACGAAGTGCTCGGGCACTACCCGAACGTTCAGGTGATGAGCTTCAAGGGGCTATTGAAGGATTTCGTGCGCACCAACAACGCGCGCGTGATCGTACGCGGCCTGCGGGCCGTGTCGGACTTCGAATATGAGTTCCAGATGGCCGGCATGAATCGCTATTTGCTGCCCGACGTCGAAACCATGTTCATGACGCCGTCCGATCAGTACCAATTCATCTCGGGCACGATCGTGCGTGAAATCGCGCAACTCGGCGGCGATGTCAGCAAGTTCGTGTTCCCGTCGGTCGAGAAATGGTTGACGGAAAAGGTCGCCGCGATGGATCCGGCGAGCGGCGCGTCGGCGGGACAACCGTAACCGGCGTAAACTGTCGGTTCGACGGATAAAAGCCGGCTGCGGCCGGCGTGAAGTGAGAGAAGTATGGCCTTGATGATTACCGACGAGTGCATCAATTGCGACGTATGCGAGCCCGAGTGCCCGAACGACGCAATCTCGATGGGCCCGGAAATCTATGTAATCGACCCGAAGAAATGTACCGAGTGCGTTGGGCATTTCGACGAGCCGCAGTGTATTCAGGTGTGCCCGGTCGAGTGTATTCCGCGCGACCCCGACCATCTGGAGACGCCTGATGGCTTGATGGCCAAGTACCACGCGCTGCAGGCCGCGAAGGGCGCCTGAGGTACGAAATCTAAAAAAACGGCGAGGCTTTTGGGCCTCGCCGTTTTTTTGGGGCAGTGACGCTTTTGCGCGGTCCTATCCCACGTACGCGCTGAAGATCTCGCGCAACGCGTCCAGCAGAATGTCGCATTCGGCGTCGGTGCCGACCGAGATTCGCAGATGCTGGTCGATGCGCGGCGCTTTGAAATGGCGCACGAAAATCTCCTTTTCCCTCAGTCGCAGTACGAGCGTTGCGGCGTCGTAGCCCTCATGGCGAGCGAACAGCAGATTCGCCGCCGACGGCACCACCTTGAAGCCCAATGCCGTCAGCCCCGCGGCCAATCGCTCGCGGCTCGCCATGACTTTGGCGCAGGTGTCGCGAAACCACGCGTCGTCTTCGTACGCCGCCACGGCGGCGACCTGCGCGAGACGGTCCAGCGGATACGAATTGAAGCTGTCCTTCACACGGTTCAGCGCGCCGATCAACTCCGGGTTGCCGAACGCAAAGCCGACGCGCATTCCTGCCAGCGAACGCGACTTCGACACGGTTTGAACGACCAGCAGATTCGGATAGCGGTCGATCAGACAGATGGCCGATTCGGCGCCGAAATCCACGTAGGCTTCGTCGATCACCACGACGGAATCGGGATTGCTCACCACCAGGCGCTCGATATCGGCGAGCGGCAGCGGCCGGCCGGTCGGCGCATTCGGATTCGGGAACAGGATTCCGCCATTCGGCGACTTGTAGTCGTCGACGTTGATCGCAAAGCTGTCGTCGAGCGGGACGGTCCGGTAGTCGACCTCGAAAAGTCGCGCGTACGTCGGATAGAAGCTGTACGTGATGTCTGGAAACAGTAAAGGTTTCTCGTGCTTGAGCAAGGCCTGGAAAGTGAGTGCCAGCACTTCGTCCGAGCCGTTGCCGGCAAACACCTGTTCCGCGCGAATGCCGTGGTACGCGGCAACCGTTTCGCGGAGTTTTTGCGCCGTCGGATCGGGGTAGCGCCGCAGCGAATCGGCCGCGTCGCCCAGTTCCTGCCGGATCGCCTCGAGCACTCGCGGCGACGGTGGATACGGATTCTCGTTGGTATTCAGCTTGACCGGATGCGCGACCACGGGCTGTTCGCCCGGCACATACGGCGTTAGACGGTGAACGATGTCACTCCAATAGCGGCTCAAGCGATTCTCCTCCCAACAAGATAATTGCCGTCAATAGCGTTCCGGCAACCTGGGTTCGAGCTAGACAGTCTACGGATTGCGATGCAGTTGCATCATCGCGCGTTCCAGCTCGCCCTTGATGATTTGCGGCATGACGGCGAGCCCGCGCTCGATCGACGCATCGATCACGTCCTGCTCTTCCCGGCGCGGCGCTTTCAGCACGTAGTTGGCGACGTCGGGCTTGGCGCCGGCGCGCGCGCTCTCTGGAATCAGGTCCCGCGGATGGCCGATGCCGATCCGCAGCCGCCAATATTGCTGCGACGACAGATGCGCGGTGATGTCCTTCAGCCCGTTGTGGCCGCCGCTGCCGCCGCCGAGCTTCAGCTTGACGCTGCCGGGCGGCATGTCGAGCTCGTCGTGCGCGACCAGGATTTCGTCGGGGAGAATCTTGAAGAACTGCGCAACTGCCACGACCGATTGGCCCGAGCGGTTCATATACGTCTGCGGTTCCAGCAGATGGACTTCCTCGCCGTGAAGCCGCGCTTTGGCATAGAAGCCGTGGAAACGCCGCTCGTCGCGCAACGTGGTGCCTGCTTCGCGCGCCAGTTGATCGACCAGCCAGAAGCCGGCGTTGTGGCGCGTCGCGGTGTATTCGGCGCCCGGATTGCCGAGGCCGACGATCAGCTTGATCATGTTTGCGTAGGTCCGTCTGGCCTGGGAGCTGAACGCAGCCGGGCCGAAAAAAACCGAAAAAAAACCCGCCGGGGCGAACCTCGGCGGGTCACATCGACCGTTTCATTGAAACGGATCGAGAGGATTTCTTGCTCTTTGCCTGAGGCGCCCTTAAGCAGCCGGCGTTTCGCCTTCGCCTGCAGCAGCAGCGGCGTCGCCTTCAGCGATTGCGCCAGCCGGGATCGTTGCAGCAGCGACCACCGGGTTTTCTGCTTCGACGTGAGCAACCAGCGACACACCTGCCGGCAGCTTGATGTCTTTAGCGTGGACCGAGTGACCTGCTTCGATCGTCGCCAGATCAACTTCGAGGAATTCCGGCAGTGCCGACGGCAGGCACTCGATTTCGATTTCGTTGATGACGTGCGAGATCACCGCGCTCGACAGCTTCACTGCCGGGTTCGATTCCTGGTTCATGAAGTGCAGCGGCACCTTGGTGTGCAGCTTCTTCTTCGCGTCGACACGTTGGAAGTCCACGTGCAGCACGAGCTGACGGAACGGGTGGTATTGCACGTCGCGCAGCAGAACCTGTTGCGACTTGCCTGCCACTTCCAGATCGAGAATCGACGAGTGGAAAACTTCTTTCTTCAGCGCGTGCCACAGCGCGTTGTGGTCCAGTTCGACCAATTGCGTTTCAGCACCAGCGCCATATACGATGCCCGGGGTCTTGCCCGAGTTACGCAGGCGGCGGCTCGCACCCGTACCTTGCAAAGAACGCTCGAAAGCGACTACTTTCATTTTGAATCTCCAATGCACTGCCCGCGACCAGGCAGTAAAAACGGGGCCTCCAAGCCAGATGGCTGAGGCCCCAGAGCTGCGGCACGAACCTTCGTTCGTTCATGCCGATTGTGCAAAAGCGCAGTGTGCCGCGTAAAGCGGCGCGGCGCGCCTTCGCAAATACTTAACTTTCAGCGAACAGCGACATCACCGAATCGCCGCGGCGAATGCGCGAGAACGTTTCGGCAAGCAGGCCGGCACTGGTCAGCGAACGGATCTTCGCGCACGAGCGGGCTTCGTCACCGAGCGGGATCGTGTCCGTGACAACGAGTGCGTCGAGTGCGGAAGCGGCGATACGCTCGCCCGCGCCACCGGATAGCACCGGGTGCGTAGCGTACGCGAACACCTGCTTCGCGCCACGTTCCTTCAAAACTTGTGCTGCCTTGCAGAGCGTGCCGGCGGTGTCGACCATGTCGTCCATGATCACGCAGGTACGGCCTTCGACTTCACCGATGATGTTCATCACTTCGGCAACGTTCGCCTTCGGGCGGCGTTTGTCGATGATCGCGAGATCGCAATTCAGTTGCTTGGCCAAAGCCCGGGCCCGCACCACGCCGCCGACGTCCGGCGAAACGACCAGCAGGTTCTCGTAGTTCTGCTTGCGCAGATCGCCGAGCAGCACGGGCGTAGCGTAGATGTTGTCGACTGGAATGTCGAAGAAGCCTTGAATCTGGTCGGCGTGCAGATCCATGGTAATGATCCGCTCGACGCCGGCGATTTCCAGCATGTTCGCCACGATCTTTGCCGAGATGGCGACGCGCGCGGAACGCGGGCGACGATCCTGACGGGCATAACCGAAGTAGGGGATGGCTGCGGTGATCCGGCCGGCGGATGCGCGCTTGAGCGCATCGACCATGATCATCAGTTCCATCAGATTGTCGTTCGCCGGTGCGCACGTGGACTGCAGGACGAAGACATCCTTGCCACGCACGTTTTCCTGAATCTCGACTTGGATTTCACCGTCCGAGAAACGGCTAACCATTGCTTTGCCGAGGGGAATACCGAGGATTTTGACGACTTCCTGTGCAAGCGCGGGATTTGCGTTGCCAGTAAAAACCATCAGGCCGTCATGGCTGCTCATCGTGCACCTACTTCAGGCTGGGGGCGAGGGAAATGCGAGAATTTTTGGCAGGGGAGGAAGGAGTCGAACCTTCGAATGCCGGAATCAAAATCCGGTGCCTTAACCAACTTGGCGACTCCCCTACACTAACTTTGAGCCTCACCGAACGAGGAGCGTTCGACGATGCAAAACTTATGACGCGAAAGTAAAGAGTGGATGCTGATCGAGACTTGCAGTCACTGCGCTATTCCATTCGGCTGGCAGTTTGGCTTGCACCGCTTCTGCTTCAGCTTTACTACGAAATGCGGCAAAAACACTTGCACCTGATCCAGACATCCGCGCTGGCGCGACGTTTTCAAACCATCGCAACACTTGCGCTACTTCCGCGTATTTTCCTACGACAACCTGCTGCATGTCATTGCGGCCGAAACTTTCTGGCCATTCAGTGTTGCAGCTAAGTTCTGCAGGAAAGTCCGTAATTGTGAGGGGTTTTGAATCTCTTGTCAACGCTTTTTCAGAAAAAATCGCTGCAGTCGGAACATGAACCCTCGGCGTCACTACTAGGAAATGGCGCGGCGGCAATTGTACAACGTCTAAAGCTTCTCCGACACCCTGGGCGAACGCATTTTTTCCGAAAACAAAAAACGGCACATCGGCGCCAAGTTTCAAAGCCAGCGCCTGCAATTCGAGGCGCGGCAGATTGAGCTTCCACAAACGATTCAGCGCAAGCAGCGTCGTCGCAGCATCAGAGCTGCCGCCGCCAAGGCCGGCGCCCATCGGCAGACGCTTGTCGATTTCGATATCGACGCCCTCAGGCGAGCCCGTATGCGTTTTGAGCAGTGTCGCGGCGCGCACGGTCAGGTCGTGTTCCGGCGGCACGTCGGCGATTTCGGTGCTGCGCGTGATGAGTCCGTCGTCACGTCGCGTGAAGTGCAGCGTGTCGCCCCAGTCGAGCAACTGGAAGACCGTTTGCAGCGTGTGATAGCCATCCGGCCGGCGACCGGTAATGTGCAGGAAGAGGTTGAGTTTCGCTGGAGCGAGGCAATCGCGCAGCGAATCGGTCGTTTCAATCATGAGTCGAGGCTACATGCGCCAGATGGCGCCGAAGGAGCGGCAAGGTCGCGTGCGAAAAAGTGAGCTTGGCGGCGCGGGTTACTGGTCCAGCACGAGCTTGATGTCGAGCGGCGGTTCCGAGCGACTCAGGTTGACTCGCTTCACGCCGGTTGCCGGCGCGTCGGCATAAGCCAGATAGTCGATCGTCCAGCCGTCCTGTGTGATCTGCTTCAGCCGCGACGGTTGCTCGGGATCCTTCTCGGTCCTGGCGCGCGAAGTGGGCGCCGGCGACGGTTGCAGCCAATAGCGCAGCCCTTCGACCGGCAACGCGAAGCCGAGCGCATTCTGCATCAGCGTAGAGACGTTATCCGCGGTGAGCGGCTGGCGATTCGGCAGCTCCAGCGTTGCCGAAGCCGGCGACGACGTCACCACCGCCAGCGTCTGGCCGAGCGGGTTGCGCAACTGCAGGGTCACGGTGTCGCCGGTTTCCTGCCAGGTGAAGTTGCCGTAAGCGTTGCGCTGCTGGCCGTTCTGATCGTTGTACTGAACCGCGAAACGGCCCTGGTAAGCACGGCTCGTCTGCGCGGTGACGGAGGTCGCGGCATTCGACGTGGACGGCCCTTGCGGTTTGACCGATGCACAACCAGCCAAGGCGACCACCGCTGCCGCAGTGAAAGCGAGCGCCGCGCCACGCGGTGCCCGGGGAAAAGAAATCAGACGGGAAAGACGCATCAAAGATCGTTCACCTGAAGACGTTGGAGCGTTTTGACAAGCGTGTCGTTGTCCGGTTCGAGCTTGCGCGCATCGCGGAAAGCGGCGCGTGCCTGATCCTGATTACCGGTTTTCCACAATACTTCGCCGAGGTGCGCGCCGATTTCGGCGTTCGGCTGCATGTCGTACGCCTTGCGCAGCAGCTTGATTGCGTCGGAGGTATCGCCCATCCGGTATTTGACCCAGCCGACGCTGTCCATGATGAACGCGTCGTTCGGCGCCAATGAGGATGCCTTCTCGACCAGCTTGTCCGCTTCGGCGAGGCGCTGATTGCGATCAGCCAGCGAGTAGCCGAGCGCGTTGTACGCTTGGGGGTTGTCGGGCTGCGTCTGGATCAGCTTGCGCAACTGCGCTTCCATGACGTCGTAATGGCCGGTTTTTTCAGCGGACATCGCGTAGTCGTAGGTCAGATCGGGGTCGTCGGGAAATTGCGCCGTGGCTTGCTGCAGACGTGTCTCCGCCTCCGGGTAGCGCTTCGCGTCGAACAGGATCGCCGCGTCGGTGCGCATGATCAGCGCCTGGTCGCGCGGGTCCGGCGCCGGCAGGTTAGCCAGCAGCCTGCGTGCGTCGTCGGTCTTGCCCTGCTTGGCGAGCAATTGCGCGCGCGTGATCTGCGCCGGCACATACTGCTGGCTCGACGGCGAGATCTTGTTCAGCCAGTCGCTCGCGGCCGCGTCGTTCTTCTGTTCGAGAGACAGTTGTGCAAGGTAGATATACGCCTGGCCCGGATCGGCGCCCGGCGTTTTTTCGGCTTGCTGCGCGTACTGGGTCAGGTAGGCTTGCGCCTCGTTGAAATTCTTTTGCTGGATCTTGATCAGCGCGAGCGCCATGAGTGGCGTCAACTCGTTCGCGTTGTTCTTGTGCATGATCTCGAACTGCTTCTGCGCGTCGTCCAGACGGTCGCTCGCGAGATACATCTGCGCGAGCGCGAGACGCGCGTCATGCGATTTCGGATTCTGCTGCACGTACTTTTCGAGCGAAGCGATGCCTTCCTTGCGCTCTTCCGGGCCCATTTGCGCCAGCGTCAGCGCTGCCGGCAAATAGTCGGGCTTGAGCGCGAGTGCCTGTTCGAGCGATTTACGCGCGCCCGGCGCGTCGTCCGATACGAGTTGCTGACGTGCAATCGCCAGTTGCGCTTCCGGCCGGTTCATGTCGTTCTTGAGCAGATCCTGCAGCACGTGCAGGCCGCCGATCCGGTTCGGGCCACGCGAGAGCAGCAACTGCAGCGCCAGAATCGCGCTGCCGCGATTGTCGGCGGGCACCCGCGCGAGTTCGCGCGCGAGGATCGGCGCCGCGTCGTCAGGTTTGCCGGACAACACGAGCAGCGATGCGTCGAGTTGCGCGGCGCGTTCCGAGTTCGGCGCATACTGCTGCCACAATTGCGCGGCGGCCAAAGCGTCGGAGGGGCTCTGCGCGGCCAGCGCGATCTCGGTCGCGCGCTGCGCCATGCGCGGATCGTGCGTGTCGCGCGCGAGCGCAAGATAGGTCTGATAGGCGGGCGCCGGCTGGTCGCGCTGCAGCGCGACTTCGGCGGCGAGCACCTGGAATACGATCTGGCTCGTCAGCGCCACGCCGGGGAGGGACTTCTGGTCTTCCGCCGAGGCCGGGCCGAGCGGGTCCGGCATGGTGACAGAGGTGTCGTCCGAGTCCGGCGAGGGGTCCTGCGCGTGGGCGGGCACCGCAGCCAGCGCCCAGACCGCGAGCGCCGCCGCACCGAGCATCCGGCGAGCGGACACGGCGTGCGGTACGCGGAATGCGCTAGCCGGGCGCTTCAAAAACAGCTTCACGAAGGACAAGTTCATGGAAATCCGTTCAATGTTTCGGACGATTGTAACGCGCTCGCTACAATACGCGCACAACCACTCACGCAAGTTGCAGACCAGTTAGACATGCCAGAGTTGCCAGAAGTTGAGGTTACCCGACGGGGAATCGAACCGTATGTGTCCGGGCGCAAGGTTGAGCGCGTGGATGTGCGTACGCCCGCATTGCGCTGGCCGATTCCGGCCGACCTTGCGAAAACCTTGCGCGGCCACGTGGTGCGCAAGGTCGAGCGGCGCGGCAAGTATCTGTTGTTCGAGATCGACGCGGGCTGGTTCATCGTGCATCTTGGCATGACTGGGACGCTGCGGGTGCTGCGCCACGTGCCGCATCCGCCGGCCGCGGCGAAACACGATCACATCGACTGGATCTTCGACGAGTTCATTTTGCGCTATCGCGACCCGCGGCGCTTCGGCGCGGTGCTGTGGCATCCGCGCGAAGCCGGCGACGTGCTCGAGCATCCGCTGCTCGCGAGTCTCGGCGTCGAACCGTTTTCGCCCGCGTTCTCCGGCGCGCTGATGCACCGGCTCACGCGCGGGCGCAAAGTCTCGGTGAAGCAGGCGCTGCTGGCGGGTGAAATCGTGGTGGGCGTGGGCAATATCTACGCATCGGAGAGCCTGTTTCGCGCCGGCATCCGGCCGACCACCGCGGCGGGACGCGTCTCGCTCGTGCGCTACGAGCTGTTGGCGGACGCCGTGCGCGTGACGCTCGCCGCCGCTATCGAGAAGGGCGGCAGCACTTTGCGCGACTTCGTCGGCAGCAACGGCGAAAGCGGTTACTTCCAGCTCGACTATTTCGTCTATGATCGCGCCGGACTGCCATGCCGCGTGTGTGGAACGCCGATCAAACAGATCGTGCAAGGGCAGCGTTCAACGTATTTCTGTCCCACCTGCCAGCGCTAAATCGTCGATGCCTTCTCGCTTAACTCCGCGTTCCACTTCGTCCGCCGCGCCGCAAGCGGCTGCTTTTCCAGTCATGTCTGATTTTTCCGCGCGACTGATCGCGTGGCAGCGTCAGCATGGCCGGCATGATTTGCCGTGGCAGAACACGCGCGATCCGTATCGCATCTGGCTGTCGGAAATCATGCTGCAGCAGACGCAGGTGTCGACGGTGATTCCGTACTACGCGAAATTTCTCGCGCGTTTTCCGACCGTTGCCGCGCTCGCCGCCGCGCCGTCTGACGATGTGATGGCGTTGTGGGCCGGCCTTGGCTATTACACGCGAGCCCGCAATCTGCATCGCTGTGCGCAAGTCGTGATCGAGCAGCATGGTGGCGCGTTTCCGGCATCGGTCGAGGAACTGGCGGAATTGCCGGGCATCGGCCGCTCGACGGCGGCGGCGATCGCGTCCTTCGCGTTCGGGGCGCGCGCGACGATTCTCGACGGCAACGTGAAGCGTGTGCTGGCGCGCGTTTTCGGCGTCGAAGGTTTTCCCGGCGAAAAGAAAGTCGAGAACGCGATGTGGACGCTGGCGGAATCGCTGCTTCCGTCGAATGCATCGGATGCCGATGTCAGCGCGTACACGCAAGGCCTGATGGATCTCGGCGCGACGCTGTGCGTGCGCGGCAAGCCGGACTGCCTGCGCTGCCCGTTCGCCGCCGACTGCGTCGCCAACGTGACCGGACGTCAGCGCGTGCTGCCCACGGCGCGTCCGAAAAAGACCGTGCCGACGCGCCGCACATGGATGCTGGTGCTGCGCGACGGCAACGCGGTGATGTTGGAGAAGCGCCCGCCGTCGGGCATTTGGGGCGGCTTATGGAGCCTTCCCGAAGCTGCCGACGAAGCCGCGCTCGCCGAGCGTGCGCGCGCTTTCGGCGGCGACGGTGCGGTCTCGCCGCTCGCGCCGCTCACGCATGTGTTCACGCATTTCAAACTGGATATCGAGCCGCGGCTTGCGGAACTGGATCGTGGAGTCGGTGCTTTGGCCGCGCTGGGCGACGCCGACACCGCATGGGTCGCGCTCAGCGATCTCGATTCGTTCGGAGTGCCCGCGCCGGTGCGCAAACTGCTGGACGGGTTGCAGGGCTCGCTGATCTGATCAATCCGATAACAGCGCGGGCTTCCGCCTTTAAAGCAGTTGATGCTGCTGCATGTAGTGATGAACCACGTCGATTCGCGCGCCGGCGTCCTGCAATTCCATCAGTTTCTGGCGAGCACGCAGCGCGATCGGCAGCACTTCGGCAAGACGATTCGACACCCATGACGGATCTTCGAGCCTGAACGGTTCCGCGAACGGCAGGCTGTCCGGATCGCGCTCGCGAATCGTCGCGATGATCCGTTCGAGCACTTCCGCGCATGCGCCGAATTTGGCCAATTGCTCGTTGCCTTCGAGCGGCATGTCCTCGCCGAGCGGCTCCGCCATGCCGACCAGCAAACCGCTCGATTCGACGCGATGCGACAGCAGACGAAAACGCCGCGTGCCGCGCGCGCGAATCAGCAGCATGCCGAAGGCTTCGACATCGCACTCGTCGATTTCAGCGAGACAGCCGATTGCTTCGGGCACCGAAGGCTCTTCTGCACGCGCCACTTCCGCGCCGCTTTTCAGCAGGCACACGCCGAACGGCGTTTTTTCACGCAGGCAGTCGCGCGCCATGTCGAGGTAGCGCGCTTCGAAAATCTTCAGCGGCAGCAGTCCATCGGGAAACAGCACCGTATGCAGCGGAAACAGCGGCACATCGGCAAGCACAGTAGAAGTAGAAGACATGGCGCAACGCTTCGAGTTGAGGCCGCGCGATGCGGCCGGTTAAGCCACTAACTTCGATGATTCGCCGGCTTCGACCGGCGCATCGCGGTGCCGCACAATGACATTCGCCGACGATGCGAGACGCGCGGCGAGCGTCTCGGCAATGAACACCGAGCGGTGCTGGCCGCCCGTGCAACCGATTGCGACCGTCAGGTAACTGCGGTTGTCGTCGCGGAAATGCGGGAGCCATTTAACGAGAAATTTCTCGATGTCGTCGATCATTTCATGCACGACCGGCAGCGCATCGAGAAAATCGATCACCGGTTTGTCGAGGCCCGTGAGCGGCCTCAATTCATGATCGTAGTACGGGTTCGGCAAGGTGCGGACGTCGAACACGAAATCCGCGTCGAGCGGCACGCCGCGCTTGAAACCGAACGACTCGAACATCAGCACGAGTCCCGAATCTTTCTGCTCGATGAAGCGTTTGACCCACGCGCGCAGCACGTTCGCGCGCAGATTGCTGGTGTCGATCTGATGGCCGAATTCGGCCAGGCCCGCCACGAGTTCACGTTCGCGTTCGATCGCTTCGGCGAGCGAGGTGAGCAGGCCGACGTCGGCGTCGTGCGAAGTGGAGCCGGACAGCGGATGGCGCCGGCGCGTTTCGGAGAAGCGCTGAATCAGCGACTGCGTGCTCGCGTTCAGGAACAGCACGCGTACGTCGTGGGCACGCGAGAGGTCACGGATCATGGCGGGCATTTCGTCGAGCGAGGCGCTCGAGCGCGCGTCGATCGCGACCGCGAGGTGGTCTTGCCCGTCCTCGGCGAGATAGGAAGCCAGTTGCGGCAGGAAGCGCGGCGGCAAGTTGTCGACGCAGTAATAGCCTGCGTCTTCAAGCGCGTTCAGGGCAACTGATTTGCCGGAGCCGGATATACCGGTGATCAGGATTATGCGCATGGAGTCGTGAAAACCGTACAGTTCATCATAGCATCTGGTCCTCCTGCGCGTACCCGCGGCCTGCCGTCGGCTGCGGATACGGCATGGTCTTGCGGACTCAGATCAGTTTGCCGGGAAACTGGCTGTCGGGGTCTTGCATGGCGAGGCGCTGACGATCCATGAAGTCGCGCAGCGTGTCGATGCCGCGCAGTTGCAGAATCGTGTTGCGCACGGCGGCCTCGACCAGCACGGCGAGATTTCGGCCGGCCGCCACCTGAATCGTGACCTTGCTGATCGGCAGGCCGAGTACGTCGACTGTCTGACTTTCCAGCGGCAGGCGCTGGAATTCGCCATCGGGACGGCGGACCAGCTGCACGATCAGCTTGAGCTTCATTTTCCGGCGCACCGCGGTTTCACCGAAAATAGTCTTGATGTCGAGCAGGCCGAGGCCGCGCACTTCCAGCAGGTTTTGCAGCAGCGGCGGGCAGCGCCCTTCGACGAAGTCGGGACCGAGGCGCACGAAATCGACAGCGTCATCGGCAACGAGGCCGTGGCCGCGGCTGATCAGTTCCAGCCCGAGTTCGCTCTTGCCGAGGCCCGAGTCGCCGGTAAGCAGCACGCCCATGCCGAGGATGTCGAGAAACACGCCGTGCAGCGTGGCGCGCGGCGCGAGAATGCGCGACATGTAGAGGCGCAGGCTGTCGATCACCGCGGCGGCGGACATCGGCGTGGTGAATAGCGGCGTGGATGAACGCGTGCAGCGCAGGACCAGCTCCGGCGGCGCGGCGACGCCGCCCGCCACCACCAGAAACGGTGGTTCCAACGCGATCAGCTCGGCCATGTGGCGCGAGCGGTCTTCGTCGGTTTGGCGCTTGTAGTAGTCGATTTCGGCGTCGCCGAGCACCTGGATCCGGTTCGGGTGGATCAGGTTCAAGTGGCCGACGAGGTCGGCGCTCGACGTGGCATTGGCGACCGATTCCGAAGAAAAGCCGCGCTCCCAGCCTTCATGCCCCGTCAGCCAGCTGAGCTTCAGCATGGCGGCGTTATCGTCGAAAATGCTTTGGGCGTTGATGCTGGACGTATCCATGAGTCAGTGACTCCAGTGTGGGCCGCTTGCCGGACAAAGCAACGGCCGCGCTAGCGCGGGCCGCTTACCTTGTCAGACGGTATCCGCACGTGGGCGGATCACCGGCGTGCGGATAACCGCCGATGCATCAAGGTTGCCACTGAGTGAGCAGGCGATGCAATGATTCGCGGTCTTCTTCCGTATGCAGGCGCTCGCGGGCCTCGCGATCGGACAGCAACTGCGCGATTTCCGAAAGGATTTCGAGGTGCTGTTGAGTGGCCTGTTCGGGCACGAGCAGGAAGATGAGCAGCGAGACCGGCTGACCGTCGGGCGATTCGAAGGGAATGGGTTCGGCAAGACGGACGAACGCGGCGAGCGGCTGCTTCAAGCCTTTGATCCGGCCATGCGGAATCGCCACACCTTCACCAAGGCCAGTCGATCCGAGGCGCTCGCGCGCGAACAGATTGTCAGTGACCGTGCTACGGGCGATGCCGTTCTGGTTCTCGAAGATCAGGCCCGCTTGCTCGAACACACGTTTCTTGCTGGTGACCGATAGTCCGACGACGACGTTCTCGAGGGGAAGAAATTTGGCTAAACGATTCATGTTGACAGGCGAAAACGTGGCCTGGGTTCTCCTCGCTGGGGCGTTTGAGTGGCGTTCCATTCGTTTGATGCTCACGGCGACATGCGTTGGAGTCCGAAAGCGCAGGACTCCGGCACACCGATTTCCGCTTGAGCTTACCTGACCCCGATGGTAACCGGAACATTATAGAACAGGGTAGCCACGGATGGTGCGGCGCGCCATCAATGCGTATTGAGTTCTTTTGAAGCGTAGGTAGATGCTGCGACGCCGCGCGAGAAGCGGCTGCGGAAACAAAAAACCGCCCGGTTCCGGGCGGTTTCGCTGGCTAAGGGAAGTGAAGAACGCCTTCGCGTTTCCCTTATTGCGGCGGCACGTCTAGCAGCGGCGCCGGTTGATACTTGATCGCCTCATGCGCATGGCCTTGCAGACGATCCTTATGGCGAATGACTTGCCGGTCAAGCTTGTCGATCATCAGATCGATCGCAGCGTACAGGTCGCTGTCACAGCTCTCGACAAAGATGTCCTTGCCCTTGAGATGCAGGTTGATTTCAACCTTTTGACGCTTTTCCTTTTCCTTGTGGTTGTCGACCGAGAGGACCACACTGCCGTCGATGACCTGATCGAAATGTCTTAGCACCCTATCCAGTTTGGTGATCACGTATTCGCGCAACGCAGGCGTTACTTCGAGGTGGTGTCCACTGATCTGCAGATTCATAGTGCTTCTCCAAGCTAATGGCCGCTTGGTCCGCACGATGACGAAGGTCCGGTCGATCTGTCGGCTTGCCTGAGTCGTCCCCCGGTGACTGACTTCTGGCAGGTCGCATCGGCCGGCCTGTCCGCCAACTGCGGAGCGGCCGGTAAATGCCCGCCACGGAAGGCGACGGGCTACAGAGACTTGCGCAGGTTGACTGCCGGAATCTTGAGCGCTTCACGGTATTTCGCAACGGTGCGCCGTGCGACCACGAAGCCCTGTTCTGCCAGCAGTTCGGCTATGCGACTGTCCGAAAGAGGAGATTTCGGGTTTTCCGCTCCTATCAGTTGCTTGATGAGCGCGCGGATCGCCGTTGAAGACGCCGCGCCGCCCGTGTCAGTCGAAACGTGTGATCCGAAGAAGTACTTAAATTCAAGCGTCCCGAATGGGGTCAGCATGTATTTACCGGTTGTCACACGCGAGACAGTTGACTCGTGTAGGCCCAGCGTATCAGCAATTTCCCGCAAAACCAAGGGGCGCATGGCAATTTCGCCGTGGACAAAAAAGCTCTTCTGACGTTCCACAATTGCCTGCGCCACGCGCAGAATCGTCTCGAAACGCTGCTGGATATTTTTGATCAGCCAGCGCGCTTCCTGCAGTTGCTGGCGCAACGAACCGCTGCCCGGATCGCCCCGGTTATTGCGCAGAATATTCGCGTACAGATGGTTAATACGCAGCTTCGGCACCACTTCCGGATTCAGCTCGGCCTGCCAGCCCTGTGCTGTTTTGCGCACCATGATGTCCGGCACGACATAGTCCGCTTCGGCCTTGCCATAGGCGGCGCCGGGGAACGGTTCGAGCGAGCGGATCAGTACGTGCGCATCGCGCAGATCGTCGTCGTTGGCCTTCAGATGCTTGCGCAGACGCGTGAAATCGCGCGCCGCCAGCAGTTCCAGATGGTGGGCGACGATGTCCAGCGCGAGCGTGCGCGTAGGTGAGGCATCGAGTCGCAGCAATTGCAGCTTGAGACATTCCGACGCGGAGCGCGCACCGACCCCGGCCGGGTCGAAGCTATGCAGCAGCGCAAGCGCGGCGTTCATTTCGTCGAGGTCGACTTCGAGTTCTTCGGGCAGATCGGCCAGCACTTCTTCGAGCGTGGCGGCCAGGTAGCCGTCGTCGTCGAGCGATTCGATCAGAAAGGTGATCAGCGCCCGGTCGCGCTGGCCCGCCTGGGTGACGCGCAATTGCGCCATCAGGTGGTCGCGCAGCGAGGTGCTCGATTCATGGATTTGCAGCGGCGGCAGATCGTCGTCGTCCGAGGCGTTGCCGGAGCGGCCGTAGTCGTCGAGATTCCATTGCGACGCGTCGCCATTGCCGTCGCCCGCGAGGCCGTTGTATTCGTCGACGCCCTGCGGCTCGCCGTTCTCGGCGCGCTCGCTGCTGGACGAGGACGACGTATTGCCGCCCATCTGGTCCGGCGGCGCGGAAGAGTTGGGCGCCTGCGCGATCAGCGAGCCGTCGGCCGCTACGCGCAACGGGCTCGCGATCCAGTCGTCCTCGTTTTCGAGGAGCGGATTCTGCGAGATCGCCATTGCGACTTCTTGCTGCAATTCGAGCGTAGACAGCTGAAGCAGCCGGATGGACTGCTGCAGTTGCGGCGTCAGCGCAAGATGCTGCGATAGGCGGAGTTGGAGGCTGGCTTTCATGGCAAGTTGAGATTCATTGTAGAGAGTTTGCCACGACCGCGATACCTTGCGACATTCGCAATTACGCGTGCGCCTGTTTTAGGCGGCGACGGGCGCAAAACGGCCCGGGTCAAAAATGCGGATGTGCGGTTGCCGCATGGAGGGGCCGGCGGGTGCGCGCTGGCACTGCCGGTAATCCCTCATGCGCTTACATGCGGAAGTGCTCGCCCAGATAGACGCGCCGCACGCTTTCGTTTTCGATGATGTCGCTCGGCGCGCCGGCGGCCAGCACGCTGCCGTCGCTGATGATGTACGCGTGATCGCAGATGCCGAGCGTTTCACGCACGTTGTGGTCGGTGATCAGCACGCCGATATTGCGCTGCTTCAGAAATTTAACGATCTTCTGAATTTCCAGCACGGCGATCGGGTCGACGCCCGCGAACGGTTCGTCGAGCAGAATAAAGCTCGGATTGGTAGCCAGCGCCCGGGCGATTTCAACCCGGCGACGCTCGCCGCCCGACAACGATAGCGCCGGATTTTCGCGCAAGTGCGCGATCTGCAACTCGTCGAGCAAGGCTTCCGTGCGGTTCGTGATGGCGTCCTTGCTGAGCCGCTTGCCGTTGTCTTCGTGCTGCAATTCCAGCACCGCGCGAATGTTTTCTTCGACGCTCAGCTTGCGGAACACCGAAGCTTCCTGCGGCAGATACGACAAACCCAGCGAAGCGCGCTTATGAATCGGCAGCAGGCTGATCGACTTGCCGTCCAGATCGATCTCGCCCGCGTCGAGCGGCACGAGGCCGACGATCATATAAAACGAAGTGGTCTTGCCCGCGCCGTTGGGGCCGAGCAGACCGACCACTTCGCCGCTTTTCACGTCGAGCGACACGTCTTTGACGACCGTGCGCGAGCCGTAACGCTTCTTCAGGTTGCGCACCACCAGCGAACTGCTGGTGCCGGCCGGCTTGCGATTGGGGAGGGACGCTGACGTGCTCACTGGTTCGGGGCTCCCTGGATCGTCGTGGCCGGCGCGAGCGTGGCCGACGCGCCGTTCAGCGGCGCTGCGCCGCCGTTACGCGGCGACAGCATGGCGCGCACGCGGCCGGTCGGATTGCCCGGGCCGGCGACGTCCTTGCCTGCCTTCGCGGTATAGAAGTCGTTCTGGCCGTCATACGTAATGACGCTGCCGTGCACCTGGTCCATTACCGTGGAGAGGCCTTGCAGGCGTTTTACGGTGGCGTTGGTGGTAAGCGTGGTCAGATCCTGCTTGCCGTCGTAGTCGATCCGCACGGCCGTGCCTTCGATATATTCGTCGAGGCCCTCGCGCTTCTGGCGGAAATACGACAGATTGCCGCCACTCGAGGTGCCGGTGGCGTATTGATAGCCCTGCGGGTCTTGCGTCACTTCGACACGGTCGGCCTTGATCACGATCGTGCCTTTGGTGGCGACCACATGGCCGGTGAAGATGTTGACCTGCTTCAGGTCGTCGTAAGTCATGTTGTCCGCTTCGATGTTCAGCGGCTTGTCCTTGTCGGCACGGTCGGCATGCGCGAGCGGCGCGAAGCCGGCGAGCGGCAACGCGACGACGAGCGCAGCGAGTCCGGCGCGCCACGCGGACAGGGTGCGCGAGCGGCCGGTATCAAAACGGGGGAACGATTCGTTCATGCAGTCACGCCTGGAATGGATTACCCGGGTTGCTTGGGCGAGCTGCCGCCTGCTTCGGACGGGGCGATGTTGCCTTTCACGTTGCCGAACAGCTGCATCACCCGGGTGACGTTGTTGTAGTTCATGCCGCTGGCAGTCATCACCGACATGCCGCGCTGAAGTTTAACCGGCTTTTCAGTCTCGATCACATCGTCGTTGACCAGCACCCTAAAATGCTGCGAATCCGCTTGCATCTGCGGATCCCCGTAGCCGGGCGCCCGCACGATGCGCGCGTTGTCGTACAGATCGACGATCGACGCGTCGCCGTTCACCTTGCCGGTGTCCCCGGTTGCGGTGACGATCGGCTTGCCCGGCTGGAACGCGCGCATGGCCGGTTTGACCAGGTCGCTCAGTTCGTCGTCTTCGTAGTGGATCAGCGACTGGGCGGTCAGCCGGTACTGGGTCGAGCCCGACTGATCGAGTTCGGAAACCGAGAAGTTGTCGGCGAAGTAGTCCGGCGTGTGCTCCTTGGGGCGCACCACGCCTTCGTTCTGGCGGGGCAGGGTGGCTTGCAGCAGCCACCACGTGATACCGGCGAGCGCAGCCATGGCGACCAGCGGAATCAGGGACGTCAGGCGAAACTGGTTCATCCGACGAGGCCCCGCTGTTCGCCGCTACAGGCGGCCGCGAGCAGCGCTTCGTATTTGTGTTGCGCGCGCAGCAGCGTATCGACGACTTCACGCGCCGCGCCGTGGCCGCCGCGCGCCTCGCTGACCCAGTGGGCGCGCGCGATCACTTCAGGATGCGAGTTGGCCGGCGCGGCCGCGAAGCCGACCTTCAGCATCACGGCGAGATCGACCCAGTCGTCGCCCATGTAGCCGCATTCTTCGGCCGTCAGGCCGGTTTGCTGCAACAGGTCCGCGAACGCCTGAGGTTTGTCCTGCACGCCCTGATAGACGTGCGTGACGTTCATCTCCTTGGCCCGTACCGCGACGATGCCCGACTTGCGCCCGGTAATGATCGCCGTCTCGATGCCGGCTTCGCGCAGCAGCTTCATGCCGTGGCCGTCCATCGAATTGAAGCCCTTCATCGTGTCGCCTTCCGCCGTGAACAGCAGACCGCCGTCGGTCAGCACGCCGTCGACGTCGAAAATCATCAGCTTGACGCGGCTTGCGCGTTCGGTCGCGGTGGGCGGAGCAATGGCCATCAGATCACCTTCTTCGAGAACAGGTCGTGCATGTTGAGTGCGCCGATCAGCTTGCCTGCTTCGTCGACGACCAGCATCTGATTGATGCGGTAGCGCTCCATCAGTTCCACGGCTTCGACCGCGAGTTGATCCGGACCGATGGTGCGCGGGCCCGCCGTCATGACCGAGGCGATCGACAGTTCGCGGAAATCGCCGTCGCGTTCGAGCACGCGGCGCAAGTCGCCGTCGGTGAAGATGCCGGCGACGCGGTCCTCGTGATCGACGATCGCGGTCATGCCCATGCGCTTGGCGGTCAATTGAAACAGCGCGTCGCGCACGGTGGCGTCGGGCGTGACCTTCGGCACCTGGTCGCCGGTGCGCATCACGTCGCGCACATAAGTGAGCAGGCGCCGTCCGAGCGCGCCGCCCGGATGCGAGCGCGCGAAGTCGTCGCGGCCGAAGCCGCGCGCGTCGAGCACCGCGACCGCGAGCGCGTCGCCGAGCGCGAGCGCGGCGGTGGTGCTGGCGGTAGGCGCAAGATTCATCGGGCAGGCTTCTTTCGACACACCGGAATTCAGGTGCACGTCGGCCAGTTGTGCGAGACTCGATGACGGACGGCCCGTCATGGCAATCAGCTTCGCGCCGAGCCGCTTGATGAGCGGCAGGATCGCCACGAGTTCTTCGGTTTCACCGGAATTGGACAGCGCGAGGAACACGTCGTCGGCGGTGACCATGCCGAGGTCGCCGTGGCTGGCTTCAGCGGGATGCACGAAGAACGCCGGCGTGCCGGTGCTGGCGAGCGTGGCCGCGAGCTTGCGGGCCACGTGGCCGGATTTGCCGATGCCGGAAACGACAACGCGCCCGCGGCAACCCAGGATGAAGTCGACCGCCCCGACGAAACCATCGTCGAGTTGATCGCGAAGCGCGCGCACGGCGTCCGCTTCGATGTCGAGCACGTCGCGAGCGAGCGCGAGTGCCCGGTCGCCATTGATTTTCGCTATCATTCGCGAAGTATAGCAAAGGCGCCTGTTCGCCGCGCCGGGCCTGCTGTGCCAAGCCGCTGTCTCTCTCGCTGCCTTTAACGGCCCCTCAACCTTGTCGCACGGCGCTTTGCGTGCGCGGTTCCGCTGACGAACGAGGACGCTTTGCCGATGCGTTTTTGCCGATGATTTCCCCCCTCGAAATGACGCTGTTCCTGCTGCTCGCATCGGTGGCAGGCGTGGTGGTGTTTCGCTTTCTGAATCTTCCGCCGATGCTCGGCTATCTGACGGTGGGCATCGTCGTCGGTCCGCATGCGTTCGGTCTGATTCCCGACTCGGCGGGCGCGCAGAACCTCGCCGAGTTCGGCGTGGTGTTCCTGATGTTTTCGATCGGGCTGGAGTTCTCGCTCGCCAAGCTGCGCTCCATGCGCCGGCTCGTGTTCGGCCTCGGCCTGTTGCAGGTGATCGGCACGATCGCCGTGGCGGTCTCGCTCGGTTTCGCGCTGGAGCGCTGGGTGCACATTCGGTGGCAAGCGAGCGTGGCGCTGGGCGGCGCGCTCGCCATGTCGTCGACGGCGATCGTCAGCAAGATGCTGGCGGAGCGGCTCGAGATCGAGACCGAGCATGGCCGCAATATCTTCGGCGTGCTGCTGTTTCAGGATCTGGCAGTGGTGCCGCTCCTCATCATCATCGCGGCTCTGGGCGGCAACTCCGAAGATCTCGTCAGCTCGCTCGGCGTGGCGGCCATCAAGATCGTCGTGGCGTTGTCGCTGCTATTGATCGTGGGCCAGCGCTTCATGACGCGCTGGTTCAACGTGGTGGCGCGGCGCCGTTCGCAGGAACTGTTCATTCTCAATCTGTTGCTGGTGACGCTGGGTTGCGCGTTCATCACGGACAAGTTCGGTTTGTCGCTCGCGCTCGGCGCGTTCATCGCCGGTATGCTGATCGCCGAGACGCCGTACCGGCATCAGGTGGAAGAGGACATCAAGCCGTTTCGCGACGTGCTGCTCGGGCTCTTCTTCATCACCACCGGCATGCTGCTCAATCCGCGGGTGATCTGGGAGCATCCGCTGATCGTGCTCGGCTTTCTGGTCGGCCCGATTCTGCTGAAGGCGATCATGGTCACGGGCCTTTCGCGTCTGTTCGGCGCGTCGCCGGGCGTCGCGATGCGCACCGGTATCGGCCTCGCGCAAGCGGGCGAGTTCGGCTTCGTGCTGCTGAATCTGATTCTCGACAAACATCTCGTCGACGCCACCATGCTGCAGGCGATTCTCGCGGCTATGCTGCTGTCGATGCTGGCCGCGCCGTTCATGATCCAGAACGCGGACCGGATCGTGCTGCGGCTGTCGTCGACTGAATGGATGATGCAGTCGTTGCAGATGACGCGCATCGCCACGCAGAGCCTCAAACAAAGCGGCCACGTGATCATTTGCGGCTACGGCCGGGCCGGGCAGAATCTGGCGCGCATGCTGGAGCACGAAGGTTTGTCGTACGTCGCGCTCGACCTGGATCCCGATCGTGTCGCGGCGGCTGCGGCTGCGGGTGAATCGGTCGTGTTCGGCGATGCCGGACGGCGCGAGTCGCTGCTTGCAGCCGGTATCCATCGTGCGGCGACGATTGCGATCACCTATGCGAATACGCCGTCGGCATTGCGCGTGCTGCACAACATCCACGAACTGGAGCCGACGCTGCCGGTGATCGTTCGTACCGTGGATGACGCCGATCTGGAGAAGCTGCTGGCAGCGGGCGCGACCGAGGTGATTCCGGAAATCGTCGAAGGCAGTCTGATGCTCGCCTCGCACACGCTGGTGGTGATGGGCGTGCCGATGCGGCGCGTGGTGCGCCGCGTGGAAGAGATGCGCGATGAACGCTACGCGCTGCTGCGCGGCTATTTCCACGGCGCCGACGACGTGGACGACGACGACGGCCACGAACAGGTGCGGCTACAATCTGTGCCGGTCGACGAAAACGCGGACGCGGTGGGCCGTACGCTCGCGGAACTCGGTCTGTTCGACGTGGGCGTCGAAGTGACGGCGATTCGCCGGCACGGCATTCGCGGCGTCGAACCGGATCCGTCCACCAAGCTGCGCGCGAGCGACATCGTGGTGCTGCGCGGTCTGCCCGAACAGTTGGCGGAGGCCGAGGAACGGCTCTCGAAGCACCGGCGCGCGGGCGCCGCCGCGGCCTGAAATTTGCGCTCCATGCCTGGTCAGGCGAGCCTGCCGGGCCGCCGCTCCTTTAGTTTTTCATCGGACCTGTCGAGGTCCATCCGGAGACATCATGTCCAACGCGCTCGCGAGCGCGCCGCTCGATGCGGCCGATTACATCAAAAGCCACATTCGCACGGTGCCCGACTGGCCGCAGCCGGGCGTGCAGTTTCGCGATATCACGCCGCTTTTGCAGGAACCGAAGTCGCTGCGCGTGCTGATCGATCTGTTCGTGCAGCGTTATATCGACGCGAAGCTCGACTACATTGCCGGGCTGGATGCGCGCGGTTTCATCATCGGTCCGATTCTCGCGTATGAGCTGAACCTCGGCTTCATTCCGATCCGCAAGGCGGGCAAGCTGCCCTACAAGCGCGTCGCGCAATCGTATGAACTCGAATACGGCACCGCGACCGTCGAGATTCATGAGGACGCCTGCAAGCCCGGCGACCGCATTGTGATCATCGACGATCTGATCGCCACCGGCGGCACGATGATGGCCGGCAAGATTCTGATCGAGCGCCTCGGCGCGGTCGTGGTGGAAGGCGCCGCGATCATCGATCTGCCCGAACTCGGCGGCTCGAAGCTGCTGCGCGAGGGCGGCCTCGCGCTCTATACGGTCACTGGCTTCGACGGTCACTGATCACTCGCAGCCAATAAGCCGCTGCGAACTTCTTTCTGGTCACAAGAAGGTAAGAACGATGCCTAACTTCCTGCTGTTTCTCGCCACGTCGATTGCCATCACCATGGCGCCCGGGCCGGACAATCTGCAAGTGCTCGCGCGCGGTATCTCGCAGGGCCGCGCGGCAGGGCTCGTCGCGGCACTCGGCTTTGCGGCCGGCATCACGTTTCACACGACGCTCGCCGCGCTCGGGGTGGCCGCGTTACTGCGCTCGTCGCCGGTGGCCTTTGAAGTCATCAAACTGGCCGGCGCCGCGTATCTGATCTGGATCGGCATCAAGGCGCTGCGCAGCCAGGGTCTCGCAACCGCGCATGAACGCGCGCCGCAACCCTTGATGGCGGTGTTCCGCCAGAGCGTGCTCGGCAATCTGCTGAACCCGAAGGTGACGTTGTTCTTCGTGGTATTTCTGCCGCAGTTCGTGCAGCCGCATGGCGCGCAAAGCGTTACGCTGCAGATGCTCGAACTCGGCGTGCTGTTCATGCTTCAGACGGTGGTGGTGTTTTCGCTGTTCGGCGTGTGCGCGGGGATGATCGGCGGTTGGCTGAAACGCCGTCCGCGTGTCGGTGTGTGGCTCGATCGCCTGGCCGGCGCCACGTTCATCGCAATCGGGATTCGCGTTGCGTTGCGCGATTGATTAGTTTCGCCGACTTCCGCCGACAGTTAGTCTGGAGCTTCAAATGACTTTGCCTTGCATTACCGCCGCGCGCCGCTTCGACGCGCAGGCGCATGTGCCGTTCTGGATCGACGCCGAACAGGTCGGTTGGATCCGTATGAGCGATGTGCCATTGCTCGAGCGCTGGCCCGATGTGTTCGACATTGACAACGCCCGCGTGACGCTGGCGCCCGCATTCAATACCGTGGATTTACGCAGCGCCGCGCTCGGTTCCGTGATCGGCGCGCTCGCCGCCGAAGACCGCATTCCCGGCTGGCGCAACGAGACCTACGCGATCCGCAATGCATTCGATGCACCGCCGCTCGCGTATATCGAACGCGCGGCGTCGCGCTTCTTCGGCACGATGACCTACGCGGTGCATCTGAACGGCGTCGTAGAATACGCAGATCGCGGGGCGCCCCGCGGCGCGCCGCAATTGTGGATCGCGCGCCGCAGCGACACCAAGGCGACCGACCCGGGCATGCTCGACAATGTCGTGGCGGGCGGGATCGGCTGGGGCTTCGGCGTCGAGGAAACGATCGTCAAGGAATGCTGGGAAGAAGCCGGCATTCCCGAGGAGATCGCCGCGCGCGCCGTCGCGGGCCGCACCGCGCATGTGCTGCAATCGTTGCCGGAAGGCACGCAGGCCGAACAGATTTTCATCTACGACCTCGCGCTGCCGGCCGATTTCGCGCCGCGCAATCAGGACGGCGAAGTGGGTGAACACCGGCTCGCGCGCATCGACGAAGCGGCGCGCTGGATCGAGGAGGGCGCCATGACCGTCGATGCGAGCCTGGCCACGCTGGATTGCCTGCTGCGCCGCCGCTGGATCGATGAAGACGCGTGCGCGGGCATCGAGGCGTTGTTCGTGCCGCCGCTGGTCGCCTGAGCGCCGCATCGGTGCGCGCGCAACGACCATGCCGAAACACGCAGCATCGAGCCGGACACACCGAACAAACCACGCATTGAAGAAGGGAGTCACCCAGGTCATGTCGACCGATCACAGCTTTATCCTCAAACTGTCGTGCGCCGACCGGCCCGGCATCGTTCACGCCGTGTCGGGCTTTCTGTTCGAGCGTGGCAGCAATATTCTCGACTCCGCACAGTTCGGCGACAGCCGCACCGGCGAGTTCTTCATGCGCGTGCATTTTCAGCAGGTGGGCGGCGATCCGGGGCTGGAGGCGCTGCGCACGTCGTTCGCGACGCTCGCCGAGCAGTTCGGTATGCGTTGGGAGATGCACGACGCGTCGGTGAAGCCGCGCGTGGTGATCATGGTGTCGAAGATCGGCCATTGCCTGAACGATCTGCTGTTCCGCTACCGCACCGGCCAGTTGGGTATCGAGATTCCGGCGATCATCTCGAACCACAAGGAGTTCTATCAGCTCGCCGCGAGCTACGACATTCCGTTCCATCATTTCCCGCTGCTGGGCGCCACGCCCGACGCGAAGGCCGCGCAGGAAGCGCGCGTGCTCGAAGTGATCGACGAGCATCAAGCCGACCTGGTCGTGCTCGCGCGCTACATGCAAATTCTGTCGCCGAAGCTGTGCGAAGCGCTGGCGGGCCGCGCGATCAACATTCATCACTCGTTCCTGCCGAGCTTCAAGGGTGCGAAGCCGTATTACCAGGCGTTCGACCGCGGCGTGAAACTGATCGGTGCGACCGCCCATTACGTGACGACGGATCTCGACGAAGGTCCGATCATCGAACAGGAAGTGGAGCGGGTTGACCACAGCATGACGCCGGAGCAGCTGACGGCGATCGGCCGCGACGTCGAGTGCGTGACGCTGGCGCGTGCGGTGAAGTGGCACGTGGAGCATCGCGTCGTGTTGAACGGCAGCAAGACGGTGGTGTTTCGTTAAGAGCCGTTGCTAGCAGGCATGCGCGGTAGAAGGCGGCGGCTGGATGACTCCGGCGCCGCCTTTTTGTTTGCCCGCTATCAGGAGCGCGCCGCCGACCGACCCGCGTCACGCGCGAGATTGGCGTTTTGCGCCGAACGGCGGCGCGCGTTCAGCTTCTTCAACCAGATCAGCAGACCCGTCGCGCTCAGCGCGGCGACCGCGATGCCGACCGCGCTGATCAGAATCCGTCCGCCGAGACCCAGAATGCGTCCCGAATGCAAAGGGAATTGCACCTGCACGAAGATATCGCCCGCCGTGCCCTTGCCGGGGATCTGCGCGCCGAGCTGCTTGCCGGTGGCCGCGTCCCAATACATCCACGGATTGCCGAGGCCGAAATCGCCGTGATCGTTGCCGGTCGCGTAGAAACCGACGCCGTACGCATGGATGAATTCCGCGTAGTAGATGCCGCCCGGCGCGACGCTGAGTTTCTGCGCGCGGCCGGCCTGCTCGGCCAGCTGCACGATGCGTTCGCGGCTCAACACGGTGTCGCCCGGTTGCGGGGCGCGCAGGATTTCAGGGTTGTTAATCGGATCCGGCGTGAGCTTCGAGAACAGCGACACGATTGGGCGCACCACGGGCGCTGAGAGATTCATCGACACCGATGTCAGCGCAACGATCATCAGCAGGCCCCAGATCCACACGCCGCCTGAGCGGTGCAAATCGAAAGTGAACGTATAGCCGCCGCGCCCGAGGCGGAACGCGAACGACTTGCGCCACGCCTTGACGCTCGGAAACGACAGCCACAGCGCGATCACGCTGTCGAACAGCCAGATAATGCCGACGATCCCCATCACCCACGTGCCGATGTCGACGCCGCCCGTAAATGGCAGTTGCAACGTGTAGTGCAGCTTGTAGATGAACGGGATCAGGTTGAGCCGCGCGAGCGAGACGACGCCCCATTCGCGGCGTCCCTGGATCTCGCCAGTGACGGGGTCGACGGCAATCTGATTGAAGTCGAGCGGGTAGGGCTTCTGCGTGGCCGGGTTGGTTCGCGGCAGCACCATCATTTGCAACGTATGGCCGGGCTCGGCGGCCAGCGGCAGATACGTCACCTGAAGACGCGGATCGGCAGCTTCCACCCGGCGCGCGAGTTCAAGCCCCGACAGCGCCGGACCGGCGGTGCGGGCTTTGAAGAAAGATGGGTTCAACGCCGCATCCAGCTCATGGTCCCACGCGATGATCGCGCCAGTCAGGCCGGCGACGAACAGAAACAGCGCTGTGGCGACACCGAACCAGCGGTGCAGTCGGACGAGCTGGCGCCTCATGGGCGAGCCGTCGCGACGGAGCGGGATTTCGAAAGGGGTGTCACGACACGATTTTGCGAATGGGAATTGTTCGCATCTTACGGGAGTGTTGCCTTGGGCTGCAAGTTCTCCGTAAACCTGCGGCCCATGAAAAACGGCGCCGAAGCGCCGTTGTTTCTGTTCTGATGGACCGCTTGCTTCGGCCTCAAACCAACCGCAAGTAAATCAATTCCCGCTTGATATACGCATAAAAAATCGGCGCCGCGATCACGCCGGGAAGACCGAACGCGGCTTCCATGATGAGCATGGCGATCAGCAATTCCCACGCACGCGCCTCGATCTGCCCGCCGACGATGCGCGCGTTCAGGAAGTACTCGAGCTTGTGAATCAGGATCAGGAACACGAGCGACATGACCGCCGCCGGAAAGCTCACCGAGAGCGCCACCGCGACGATGATCGTGTTCGAGATCAGATTGCCGATCACCGGCAGCAAGCCGACGATGAAGGTGACCAGCACCAGCGTCTTCGACAACGGCAGCGTGTCGTGGAAGATCGGCAGAACCACCAGCAGGAAGATGCCGGTGAAGACCGCGTTGATCGCCGAAATCTTCACCTGAGCGAACACGATGCGGCGGAACGCATCGGCGAAACGTGTCACGCGTGTGACGAACGCCGTGGATAGCGGCAGCCGCTGCATATGCTTCTGCGCGCCGACCGCGATGATCGCGCCGATGATCATGCCGATCAGGATATGCGTGAACGCGCGCGCCGCCGTCTTGCCGCTTTGCTGCAGCATGTTGGCGTGCGTCTGCATGAGTTCCGCCGCCTTGGTTTTCATCTGTTCGGTATCGACCGGCAGATAGTTGGCGACGAACTGCGGAATCCGGCCGCGCGCCTGGTCGATCAGCTGCATGGCCTGGTCGAGCAGCTTCTGCACGCTCGGCACGTCGTTCTCGAAATGCTCGATGATGCCGAGCGTCAGCCCCGTCAGCGCGCCCACGATCACCGTGGCCAGAAACACCACCGCGAGCCAGCGGGCCCGCTTGCTCGACATGTGGCGCTCGATGCGCGGCGCGATCGTGTGAACCAGTTGGAACACCAGCAGCCCGGCGAGCAACGCGCCGAGCAGCCGAAGTTCGATCACTGCCCACATGCCGAACAGCGTCACGATATAACTGCCGATTTCGACCGCCGACAGCTTCGGCAGGCTCATGTCGCTCGTTAGCCTGACCGGGCGTGGGCGTAGGTCCTGCACTTGCCCGTCGTCGCGCGCCTGATTCCGCTTGGCCATGGCTTATTCCGTCTCCAACCGAGTTGTGCCGCGTTACTTACTTTTTACTGGCCGCGCGTTTCAGCAGAGGCGCCAGGTACTTGCCGGTAAAACTTGCCTTCGACTTGGCGACCTGCTCCGGCGTGCCCTGAGCGATGATCTGCCCGCCGCCGGCCCCGCCTTCCGGACCGAGATCGATGACCCAGTCCGCAGTCTTTATTACATCGAGATTATGCTCGATGATCACGACGGTATTACCCTGGTCGCGTAATCGATGAATCACTTCGAGCAACAACGCGATGTCATGAAAGTGCAAGCCGGTGGTCGGCTCGTCAAGTATGTATAGCGTGCGACCCGTGTCACGCTTGCTCAGTTCCAAAGATAGTTTGACGCGCTGTGCCTCGCCGCCCGACAGCGTGGTGGCCGACTGGCCCAGCCGGATATAGCCCAGACCCACGTCCAGCAAGGTTTTCAGCTTGCGCGCGACGACCGGCACCGGCTTGAAGAACTCGTAGGCGGTCTCCACCGTCATGTCGAGCACTTCGCTGATGTTCTTGCCCTTGTACTGCACGTCCAGTGTTTCGCGGTTGTAGCGCTTGCCGTGACAGACGTCGCACGGCACGTACACGTCCGGCAAAAAGTGCATCTCGACCTTCAGCACGCCGTCGCCCTGGCAGGATTCGCAGCGGCCGCCCTTCACGTTGAACGAGAAGCGGCCGGCTTCGTAGCCGCGTTCTTTGGCCGCGGGCACGCCCGCGAACAGTTCGCGGATCGGCGTGAAGAGGCCCGTGTAGGTGGCCGGGTTCGAACGCGGCGTGCGGCCGATCGGCGACTGGTCGACGTTGATGACCTTGTCGAAGTGCTCGAGGCCCTCGATCGATTCGTACGGCGCCGGCTCCGTGGCCGAGCCGTACAGGTGATGCGCGACCGCGTGGTACAGCGTGTCGTTGATGAGCGTGGACTTGCCCGAACCGGACACGCCGGTCACGCAGGTCAGCAAGCCGACCGGCAGATCCAGCGACACGTGCTGCAGATTGTTGCCGTACGCCTCGACGATCCGCAGACGCTTTTCGTCGGGCTCCTTGCGTTCGTCCGGGAACTCGATGTTGCGCGCGCCGGACATGTACTGCCCGGTCATCGACGCTGCGTTCGCTTGCACCTGTTTGGGCGTGCCCTCGGCGATCACCATGCCGCCGTGCTCACCCGCGCCCGGACCCATGTCGACCACGTAGTCGGCCATGCGGATCATGTCCTCGTCGTGTTCGACGACGATCACCGAGTTGCCGAGGTCGCGCAGATGCTTGAGCGTGGCGATCAGCCGGTCGTTATCGCGCTGATGCAGGCCGATGGACGGCTCGTCCAGCACGTACATCACGCCGGTCAGCCCCGAGCCGATTTGCGACGCGAGGCGAATGCGCTGCGCCTCGCCGCCGGACAGCGTTTCCGCGCTGCGCTCCAGCGACAGATAATCCAGCCCGACGTTGTTCAGGAACATCAGCCGCGCGACGATTTCCTTGACCACCTTGTCGGCGATCTCGCGCTTCGATCCTTCCAGACGAAGCGTCTGGAAATAGCCGAGCGCGTCGCGCAGCGGCCAGCCGCTGATCTCGAAGATGCCGCGCGCGTCGCCGTCCGCGCCGATCCGCACGAAGCGCGCTTCGCGGCGCAGACGCGTGCCGGCGCAGGCCGGGCAGGGCTGGTTGTTCTGATACTTGGCGAGTTCTTCGCGCACCGCGACCGAATCGGTCTCGCGGTAACGCCGCTCCAGATTCGGGATGATCCCTTCGAATACATGCTCGCGCACTGAAGTGCGGCCACGTTCGTTGATGTACGAGAACGGGATCTCCTGCTTGCCCGAACCGAACAGCAGGATCTTGCGGACTTTCTCCGGCAAGTCTTCGACGGCCGTGTCGATGTCGAATTCGTAGAACGCAGCGAGACTCTGCAGCATCTGGAAGTAAAACTGGTTGCGCCGGTCCCAGCCCTTCACCGCGCCCGCCGCGAGCGACAGCGACGGATGCGCGACCACCCGCTTCGGATCGAAGAAGGTGATCTGGCCGAGCCCGTCGCATTCCGGGCATGCGCCCATCGGATTGTTGAACGAGAAGAGGCGCGGCTCCAGTTCCTGCAGGGAGTACGAGCAGATCGGGCAGGCGAACTTCGAGCTGAACAGATGCTCCTTGTCCGTGTCCATTTCGAGCGCGATCGCGCGGCCGTCGGCGAGACGCAGTGCCGTTTCAAACGATTCGGCCAGACGCTGCTTCATATCGGGGCGCACTTTCAGGCGGTCCACGACCACGTCGATGGTGTGCTTGTCGTTCTTCTTCAGCTTCGGCAGCGAGTCGACTTCATAGATCTTCGCGACGCCTTCATTGGCGGTGCCGCCGCCCGAGCGCACGCGGAAGCGGATAAAGCCTTGCGCCTGCATCTCCTCGAACAGTTCGACGTGCTCGCCTTTGCGATTCGCCACGACGGGCGCGAGAATCATGAGCTTCGTTTCTTCCGGCAACGCGAGCGCGGCGTCGACCATCTGCGAGACGCTTTGCGCTTCCAGCGGAATTTCGTGGTCCGGACAGTAAGGCGTGCCGACCCGTGCGAACAGGAGCCGCAGATAGTCGTGAATCTCGGTGACGGTGCCGACCGTGGAACGCGGATTGTGCGAGGTCGCCTTCTGTTCGATCGAGATCGCCGGCGACAGGCCTTCGATCAGATCGACGTCGGGTTTCTCCATCAATTGCAGGAACTGGCGAGCGTAGGCGGAGAGACTTTCGACGTAGCGCCGTTGCCCTTCCGCATAAAGCGTGTCGAACGCCAGCGACGATTTGCCCGAGCCTGAAAGGCCCGTGATGACAACGAGCTTGTGACGGGGTAGATCGAGGTTGACGTTCTTCAGGTTGTGGGTGCGAGCCCCACGAATACGGATTTGTTCCACGGATTTATTCCATGAACTGGCGGAAAGAGGAAGAGGCTAAACCTGCTACTATAACGACTTTTCAAGACCGCCGTTACGGCTTCCTGACAGCCTGAAGAGGCGTTGAGGCGTGCTGTAAGGCAAGCGGTCCAGCGCCGCGGGAAGAGGTCTAACTGGGGCCGTTTTCCGCGAGTACAAGGCAACCGCGAGGCAACCGCGAGGCAACCGCGAGGCAACACGAGGCGCCGCGAGGCGCCGCGAGGCGCCAGCGGGAATGCAGAAAGGCCGTTGGCTCGAGCGCCGCGCCGCTGCCGGCCCGCCGTCTTGCGGCAAGCCGCGCGGTCGTGGCCGCTCCGCCGCTGTGCCCGTCCGCGGTGTGCCGCCCAGCTCAATCAACGAACGCTCCCGATGTCCAATCCGTCCGCCATCTCCTCACGCATGAGCGCGCCTGAACTGCGCGCGACCGTGTCGCTTGCCGCCATCTTCGCGCTGCGCATGCTCGGTCTCTTCATGATCATGCCGGTGTTCTCGATCTACGCGAAGACCATCCCCGGCGGCGACAACGTGCTGCTGGTGGGGATCGCGCTCGGCGCATACGGCGTGACGCAGTCCATGCTGTACATCTTCTACGGCTGGGTCTCCGACAAGGTCGGCCGCAAACCAGTCATTGCGACCGGTTTGCTGATCTTCGCGCTCGGCAGCTTCGTCGCGGCGGGCGCGCACGACATGACGTGGATCATCGTCGGGCGGGTGATTCAGGGCATGGGCGCGGTGTCGTCGGCGGTGATCGCGTTTATCGCCGACCTGACCGCCGAGGAACATCGCACCAAGGCGATGGCGATGGTGGGCGGCAGCATCGGCGTGTCGTTCGCGGTAGCGATTGTCGGTGCGCCGATCGTGTTCCAGTGGGTCGGCATGAGCGGGCTGTTTACGCTCGTCGGCATCTTCTCGATTCTGGCGATCGGCGTGGTGCTGTGGATCGTGCCCGATGCGCCGAAGCCGGTGCACGTGCGCGCGCCGTTCGCCGAAGTGCTGCACAACGTCGAACTGCTGCGTCTGAACTTCGGCGTGCTGGTGCTGCACGCCACGCAAACCGCATTGTTCCTCGTCGTGCCGCGCATTCTCGAAGCGGGCGGCTTGCCGGTTGCGTCGCACTGGAAGGTGTATTTGCCGGTCATGGGCCTTTCGTTCGTGATGATGGTGCCCGCGATCATCGCCGCCGAGAAGCGCGGAAAAATGAAAATCGTGCTGCTTTCTGCGATTGCTCTTATCCTGATCGGACAGTTGTTATTGGGCGTCGCTCCGCATACGATTCTGAGTGTGGCGGCGATCCTTTTTGTGTACTTTTTGGGCTTCAATATTCTTGAGGCTTCGCAGCCTTCGCTGGTGTCGAAACTGGCGCCGGGAACCCGCAAGGGCGCGGCGGCCGGTGTGTACAACACCACGCAATCGATCGGTCTTGCGCTGGGTGGCGTGGTCGGCGGTTGGCTGCTGAAAGCGGATGGTCAGAGCGCTGTCTTTTTTACGTGTTCGGGGCTCGTCTTGTGCTGGCTTATAATCGCCGCAAAGATGAAACAGCCGCCGCGCAAAGCGTAAACCGGCGCATCCCGAACTTACCCAGAACTCACCCGGCGGCGGGCAGAGGCGCAGTTCCGGTCTCGGGCCTGCCGGCCCTGAAACGCGAAACCGTGTATTGCCGCGCCGCCCGTAACGGAATCAACAGGAGAAACTCATGGCATCCGTGAACAAGGTCATTCTCGTCGGCAATCTCGGAGCCGATCCGGAAGTCCGTTATCTTCCGAGCGGCGACGCAGTGGCGAACATCCGCCTTGCAACGACGGATCGGTACAAGGACAAGGCGTCCGGCGAAATGAAGGAAGCGACCGAATGGCACCGCGTGTCGTTCTTCGGCCGCCTCGCGGAAATCGTCTCCGAATATCTGAAGAAGGGCTCGTCGGTGTACCTGGAAGGGCGCATCCGTACCCGTAAGTGGCAGGCGCAAGACGGCACCGACCGTTACTCGACGGAAATCGTCGCGGAACAGATGCAGATGCTGGGTGGCCGTGGCGGTTCGATGGGCGGCGGTGGCGACGAAGGCGGTTATAGCCGTGGTGAGCCGTCGGAGCGTAGCGGCGGCGGTGGTGGCGGCCGCGCAGTGTCGGGCGGCGGTGCGCGTGGCGGCAGCGGCGGTGGCGGTGGCGGCGCGAGCCGTCCGAGCGCGCCGGCTGGCGGCGGGTTTGATGAGATGGACGACGATATTCCGTTCTAAATCCGCACTCGCACCGAACAGATGCAAAGAACCCCGCTCAACCAGCGGGGTTTTTTTATTGGCGCCACGCTCAGTCAACTCAGACGTAAACCCGTCGCCTCCGCCCCTGACCGCCTGCCAGGGATAAACCTGATCACGAGCACCGGCGTGCCTTAGCGGCGCATTTGCGCCGGTTGTGCGCCGTCCGCTCGAATACCGCCTTGACATTCAACCCTCCAAAGACAATACTCGAATCACACTTTGTACGGACAAAGTAACAAAGACAAGCAAACTGGTCGAAACAGGAGACAGGCATGGAGTCCGACGTCGCAGTCAAAAATCGCATTCGCGCCAGCTACGGCCGCTACCTCGAAGATTTTCAGGTAGGCGACATCTACGAGCACCGGCCCGGGCGCACGATTACCGAAGCCGACAACATCCACTTCTCGCTGCTGACGATGAATTTCCATCCGATGCATTGCGACGCCGCCTACGCTGCCAAAAGCGAGTTCGGCCGCCTGCTCGTCAATAGCGGTCTGACGGTCGCCGTGGTGCTGGGTCTGTCGGTGAACGACGTCAGCGGCAAGGCCATCGCCAACCTGGGCTGGAAAGAGATTCGTCTGACCGGCCCGGTATTTTGCGGCGACACGATCTACGCGGAATCCGAAGTGCTCGAAAAGCGCGAATCGAAGTCGCGTCCGGGGCAGGGCATCGTCACCGTGCAAACCCGCGCGTTCAAGCAGGACGGCACGCCGATCATGGACTTCGTGCGCAGCGCGTTGGTGCCGGCACGCGGGCACGGCGTCGGCGATTGATCGACGCGTTCTCCGGCGAGAGCCGCCGCACGTTCGGGTCGAAGGCCCGCACAACCTGAGCACGACAAGCAACAAACAGCGCCCAGCTGCCACCAAGAGCAGCCTGCGCGCAGATTCCGGCGGCGTCCCAATCAGGCGTCGCGATGCGGCGAGCGCATGTCCAAACATTGCGCAGCCGCATGCACACCAAGGAGACAAAGGTGGCTATCGGTATCGTCAACTCGGGCGCGCGACTCGATCGCCTGCCCATCGCGTCCTTTCACCGGAAAATTCTCGGGCTCATCAGCGCGGGCGCCTTTCTCGACGCCTTCGACATCTATCTCGCCGCCGGCGCGCTCGGCGCGATGGTGAAAGCGGGCTTCTCGGATCTGAAGCTAAACGCGCTTTTCATCTCGGTGACCTTTCTCGGCATGCTGATCGGCGCGGGCTTTGCCGGCTATCTCGGCGACCGCTTCGGCCGCCGTTCGTCGTATCAGACGAACCTGCTGATCTTCGGCCTCGCGTCGATTGCCGCGTGTTTCGTGCCGAACATGATGTGGCTGATCGTATTACGGCTGATCATGGGCGTCGGCCTCGGCGCCGAACTGGTGGTCGCTGCCGGCACCTTGTGCGAATTCATCCCGCCGGCGTCACGCGGACGCTGGACCGCGTTGCTCGCGCTCATCATCAATTCCGGTTTGCTGGTGTCGACGGCGGTGGGCTACGTCGTGATTCCGCTTCTGGGCTGGCGCTATATGTTCGCGATCGCCGGCGTCGGCGCGATCATCGTGTGGGTGCTGCGGCACCGTATGCCGGAGTCGCCGCGCTGGCTCGAATCGGTCGGACGCAGTGAAGAAGCCGAGGCCACCGTCTCTGCCATCGAAAGCGAGGTGCAGCGTCAGAAAGGCCCATTGCCGCCAGTCGAGCGCACCGAAAGTCTCGAAGTACCGAAAGCGCCGTTCTCCGCATTGTTCTCACACGCCATGCTCGGCCGCACGCTGGTCGCGATTCTCACCGCGGTCGCCGTGAATATTTCGGTGTACGGCTTTGTCGCCTGGCTGCCGACCTTCTTCGTCAAGGAAGGCCTGACCATCGTGCAATCGCTGGGTTTCACGACGCTGATGGCGTTCGGCGCGCCAGGCGGCGCACTGGTCGGTTTCTTCTGCGCGGACCGCATCGGCCGGGCGCGTGGCCTTGTGATCTTCGCGATCGCCACGATCGTGGTCGGCTTCGTCTATCCGAACATGCATGCGGGCTGGGCGATCAGCAGCGTCGGCTTCGTGTTGATCACCTGCATCTATACCGTCACGACGTTGGGCTTGTTCGCCTACATCCCTGAACTCTTTCCGACTGAGCTGCGCTTGCGCGGCACCGGCACGGCCGGCGTATGCGGCCGCGCAGCCTCCATGAGCACGCCGTTTCTGGCGGTGCTGCTCTACAGCTCGTTCGGCGTGTCCGGCGTGCTGGCCATGGTGAGCAGCGTCCTCGCGTTGCTGGTGTTCGGGATTCTGCTGCTGCGTGTGGAAACCAACCAGCATGCACTCGAGCGGATCTCGCCGAGCCTCGACACCGACTCTGATTCGCTACCCGCTACCCAGCAAGGTTAAAGCCCATGACTTCACTCGATACCTCCGGCACCCTGTCCGACCAGTACGCACGCTTCGGCCTGAGCCTGCAATTGGGCGACGTACCGCGCGCGGTGCAGACGCGCGCGAAGCATCTGATTCTCGACGCTGTCGGCATTGCATTCGCGTCGCGTGGCTACCCCTATGCGGATGTCTCGCTCGCTGCCTTCTCAGAGTTAGGCAGCGGCGCTTCACCGGTAATCGGCTACGGCAGGCGACTCGCCTTGCGCGATTCCGCGACGATGAACGGCGTGCTGATTCACGGTCTCGACTTCGACGACACGCATTCACATGGCGTCATTCACTCGACCACCAGCGCATTACCCTGTGTGCTCGCGCTCGCCGACCGCGACGGTCTGAGCGGCGCGGACTTGCTGGCCGCGTACATCGTTGCCATGGAAGTGTCGACGCGCGTCGCATCGGCGGCGAAGGGCGGGTTTCACGACGCCGGGTTTCATCCGACGGGCCTGGTCGGTGCGTTCGGCTGCGCGGTCGCGGCATCGCGTCTGCTGCAACTCGACGAGACACGCATGGCGCACGCACAAGGCATCGTTCTGTCGATGGCGGCTGGCAGCCTCGAATTTCTCGAAGACGGCGCGTGGACCAAGCGCGCCCATCCGGGTTTCGCGGCGGCCTCGGCGATCACCGCCGCGACGCTTGCCAAACACGGCTTCACGGGTCCACGTTCGGCCTACGAAGGACGCTTCGGCCTGTACGCCAGCCACCTCGGCAAGCCGCTCGACACAGCCGAGCGTGAACTCGCCACCGAAGGCCTCGGCAGCACGTGGCAAATCGACGAAGTCGCGATCAAACCGCTACCGGCATGCCACTTCACGCATGCAGTCGCCGACGCGGCGATCGCACTAAATCGCGAACATCGCTTCTCGGCGAATTCGCTCGACTCGATTCGACGCGTGGTCGCCAAAGTACCGCGCGGCACGGTCGAAATCGTGTGCGAACCAGTCGACGCAAAGCGCAAGCCGGTCACCGCCTACGACGCGCAATTCAGCGTGCCGTACATCGTCGCGACGGCCTTGCTCAAAGGCCGCTTCACGCTCGACGAACTCGAACCCGCCGCGCTCGCCGATCCCGCAGTGCTGGCGCTCGCCGCAAAAGTCGATTACGAAATCGACCCCGACACGACCTTCCCGCGTCACTACACCGGCGAAGTCGTGGTGGAGCGCAGCGACGGTTCGCGCGTCGCGCATCGCGAGGCGATCAATCGCGGCTGCGCGGACCGGCCCGTCAGCAACGACGACATCGTCGCCAAGTTCTACGCGAACGCGCAGCGCAGCGTCTCGCGCAGCGCCGCCGAACAGATCGCCCAAGCCGTATTGCAACTCGACGAACAGCCGGCCCGCTCGCTCGCCGACACGCTTGCCGGACACACCGCATCCTAAGGACGTCATCATGACTGCAACGGAACTCGACACGCTGGAAAACGATCAACTGATTCTCGACATGCTGGACCGCTTTCTCGAAACCGAGGTACGTCCTTACGTTCACAAGTTCGATCACGACGATATCTACCCGGCTGAGATCGTCGAGAAGATGAAAGAGATGGGCCTGTTCGGCTGCATCATCGATCCCGAGTATGGCGGGCTGGGTCTGTCGACGCGGACCTACGCGCAGATCATCGCGCGCATCTCGCGGGTATGGATGTCGGTGAGCGGCATCATCAACTCGCATCTGATTCTCGCGATGCTGGTGCAACGCAACGGCACGCCCGAACAGAAGAGCAAATACCTGCCGAAGTTCGCCACTGGCGAATGGCGCGGCGGCATCGGCCTCACCGAGCCGGATTGCGGCACCGATCTGCAGGCGATCCGCACGACGGCCAGACGCGTCGGTGACGAATACATCGTGAACGGCAACAAGACGTGGATCACCAACAGCAAGCACGGCAACACACTGGCGCTGCTGGTGAAGACGGATACGACGGCGCAGCCGCGTCATCGTGGGATGAGTTTGTTGCTGGTGCAGAAAGGGCCGGGGTTCGAGGTCAGCCGGCAACTCGAAAAGCTCGGCTATAAAGGCATCGATACGTGCGAGTTGTCGTTCAACGATTATCACGTGTCCACCGATGCATTGATTGGCGGCGTGGAAGGAAAGGGCCTGCAACAGATACTTGGCGGCCTCGAACTCGGCCGTATCAATGTCGCGGCGCGCGGCGTCGGTGTCGCGCAAGCCGCGCTCGACGAATCGGTCAGCTATTCGCAGCAGCGCAAAACCTTCGGCAAGCCGATCTGCGAACATCAGGCAATTCAGTTGAAGCTCGGCGAAATGGCGACGCGTGTCGAAGCAGGGCGTCTGCTCGTCGACGCCGCCGCGAAGAAGTACGACCGCGGCGAGCGCTGCGACATGGAAGCGGGCATGGCGAAATACTTCGCCACTGAAGCCGCGCTGGAAAACAGCATCGAGGCCATGCGCATTCACGGCGCGTATGGCTATTCGAAGGAGTACAACGTCGAGCGCCTGTATCGCGATGCGCCGCTACTTACGATCGGTGAAGGCACCAACGAGATGCAACGCATCATCATCGCCAAGCAGTTGATCGAACGGAGCCCGATATGAGTCTGCCTCTTTCCGGTGTGCGCGTGCTCGCCATCGAACAATACGGCGCCGGTCCTTTCGCCACTCAACATCTCGCGGACCTCGGCGCGGAGATCATCAAGATCGAGCATCCGAGCAATGGCGGCGACGTCGGCCGCGCGGTCGGCCCGTACTTCTTCGGCGAAGGCGATAGTCACTTCTTCGAAGCGTTCAATCGCAACAAATGCAGTCTCACACTCGACCTGAAGAAGCCCGAAGCGCGGGCAGTGCTGCTGGATCTCGTCGCGAAGAGCGACGCCGTGTTCAACAATCTGCGCGGCGATCTGCCGGCGAAACTCGGGCTCACTTACGCGCAACTTTGCGAGGCGAATCCGAAGATCGTGTGCGGGCATCTGTCCGCCTATGGACGAACTGGCAGCCGCGCGGCATGGCCGGGCTACGACTATCTGATGCAAGCCGAGGCGGGCTATCTGTCGGTCACCGGCGAGCCTGACAGTCCACCGGCGCGCTTTGGCCTGTCGATCATCGATCTGATGACCGGCACGACCGCGGCGATGGCGCTGCTCGCCGGCCTCGTCGACGCGAAGACTTCGGGCAAAGGGCGCGATATCGACGTGAGCCTCTTCGACGTAGCGTTGCATAACCTCGCCTATGTCGCGACGTGGTATCTGAACGGCGGTGTGGTGACGGGGCGCGAGAACCGCTCGTCGCATCCGTCGCTCACGCCGAGCCAGTTGTACAAGACGCAGGACGGCTGGATCTTCCTGATGTGCAACAAGGAGAAGTTCTGGGGCGTGCTCGCCGAAGTGATCGACAAACCGTCGTGGGTGACCGATCCGCGCTTTTGCAACTTCCAGGCGCGTCTCGCGAATCGCGAGCTGGTGCAGACCGAACTCGACGCAGTGCTCTCGACCGCCACCACGGCGCAATGGCTCGAACGCTTCGGCGGACGCGTGCCCGCTGCGCCGGTGTTCAACGTCAAGGAGGCGCTGGAGAATCCCTTCGTCGCCGAACGTGAATGTGTGGTGGACGCGGAGCATCCGCGCTTCGGCAAGGTGCGCGGCGTGGCCGCGCCAGTGCGGATCGACGAGCCGCTGCCGACGCGCGCCGCGCCGGATCTCGGGCAGGACACGCAGCGTCTGCTCGACGAACTGGGCTACGGCGCGGAAAGGATCGCTTTGCTGAGGGAGGCGGGTGTGGTGCAATAAGGCCGGGCGGGCAACCGTCCGCTCTTCCACTTTTTTGCACATCCAGATGGCCACGACAGTCCTTGGGCAACAGCCGCGCTACATGCAACTGGCACAGACGCTTCTGAACGAGATTCAGGGCGGGCAGTTTCCCATCGGCACGTTGCTGCCGACCGAGTTCGAACTGTGCGAGCAGTTTGGCGCCAGCCGCTTCACGGTGCGGCAGGCGATCAAGCAACTCGAGCAGCGCGGCCTGGTGGACCGGCGGCCCGGCATCGGCACCCGCGTGAAAGCCACGCAAAGCGAGACCGCGTACCGTCAGGTGATGGAGCGCCTGAGCGATCTGCACCGTTATACGACCGATACGGAGTTGGAGATCGCGTCGACGCAGACTGTCGAGATCGACGATCCGGACTTGATCGAACGGCTCGGCGCAAAGCCGGGCGAAACCTGGCTGCTGGCTGAGGGCATTCGCCTGTCGCCGGAGAGTGTTGAGCCGATCTGCCACACCGAGGTGTATATCCACCCCGCGTTTCGCTCGTTGACGGGCCTGAGCGGCCGGACGCACGTGCCGATCTACACGATGATCGAAAAGCAGTTCGGCGAGCAGATCACCGAAGTGCAGCAGGAAATCCGCGCGGTCGCGCTGCCGGCGAAGCTGGCGCAACGTTTGAACGCGAAGCCGCGTTCGCCCGCGCTGTGGTTGTGCCGCCGCTATCTGAACCGGCGCGCGCAGGTGGTCGAGTTGACGATCAGCGTGCATCCGGCGGATCGCTACAGTTATTCCGAAACGTTTCAACGCGACTGGCACGCGAACTAGCAATCTTGCGCCGCGTGCCGTTCAGGAGAACAGCATGGACGCACGCAGCTATCTTTTCGTGCCGGGCGATCGCCCCGAGCGCTTCGCCAAGGCGCTCGACACAGGCGCCGACGCGGTGGTGATCGATCTCGAAGATGCGGTCGCGCCCGCGGCGAAACAAGCTGCGCGCGAGGGCCTGCAACGCTGGCTATCGACGGCGGACGTTACGCGGCTGATTGTCCGCGTAAATGCGGTGGGCACGCCGTGGCATCTCGATGACGTGGACATGGTGAGCGCGTCCGGCCTTTCCACGATGATGCTGCCGAAGTCGGACAGCGCACGGCAACTCGCCGATGTCGCCGAGCGGCTGCCGTCGCAGATGCGAATCGTGGCGCTGATCGAAACCGTGGCGGGCGTGGTGGCGATGCGGGAAATTGCCAGTGCGCCGTCGGTCATGCGGCTTGCTTTCGGCACGGTGGATTTTTGCGGCGATGCCGGCATCGAAGGGCTCGGCGTCGAACTGGATTACGTGCGTTCGCAGATGGTGATCGAATCGCGCTATGCGGGTCTGCCCGCGCCGATCGACGGTGTGACACTGGAACTCGACGATCTCGCGCGTCTGACTGAACATGTCGCCACTGCAAGGCGGTTCGGCTTCGGCGGCAAGCTGTGCATTCACCCGCGACAGGTGGACCCGGTCAACAGCGGCTTTGCACCCAGCGATGACGAGCGACGCTGGGCGTCGCGCGTTCTGGCGGCTTCCCGCGAGCATCCGGAAGGCGCGTTCGCGGTGGACGGCAAACTGGTCGACCGGCCGGTGATCGAACGGGCGCGGCGGATTGCGGAGTTCGATGCGCTCCTCCCGTGACGCACGCGCGGCCTTCACCGCCTCAAATGATCCAGCGCATCTCTCATCGGCGAACTGGAGATAACGATCGGCCCCGTAAACGGCGTATCCAGATCCACAATCACATAGATCGCCGAAGCAATCGACACCGCGCCCAGCGAAATCGTGACCAGCGCCAGCGCATTGCGCGGCGCGATCAAGCCGAAACTCAGAAAGATCACGCCCAGCCAGAACGTCAATGTCGTGAGGAACGGTCGGGAAATCGAACTGTGCGCTTCCTCGATGAGCTTCCACCGGGCATCCACGACGCGGCGGTATTGCTTCAGTGCATCGTCGAGCGCGCGCTGTTGTAGCGGATCGCCCGTCCGCAACGTTCGCAACTCCCGGCCCACGGCGGTCAGCATGTCGCCCAGCCGCACGCTCTCCAGTTTCTGCGAGTTGTCCTGCGATCCTATGTTTTTCGGATAGTCGCCAGTGGGCGGTGTTTCGGCAGGCCACGTCGATGCGAGCGCCGCCGCGGTGTACTGGCGCAATAACTGTCTGGCCGGCTCGGTATCCGTGCCGTACTCGCGCAGAGTGGTGTCGAACTCGATCAGATCCGCCGCGTAGGTGCGCAAATCATTCGAGGAGGTGTCGAAGCTGGATTTCGCGGACGCGGTCATCAAGCCCAGTACCAGCGCGGCGAACGTCACCAGCATGCCGATCACCAGTTGGATCAGCTGCACCGTCTCGTGCGCCTTGTGCTCCTCGGGCAGGATGGGGCGCACCCACACACCGATTCCGGTCACGGCGAGCAGGAGAAAGAAAACCACCAGTGCCGAGCCTATTTCCGACATCGCCATGCTCCGTAGATACATTCCCGCCACTTTCTATCAAGCGCCGCTCGCCGAGAACCCGGGTAGTCCCGCAACGTCCAGTGCGAATTGCCCTTCATATGCGCCTGTATCTTGATGTATCGCAAGCCCATGCGCCATCCACCATAAAGTTTTTCGTGATTGAGCCGTAGTCCTTATATGTGGCGTTCGCTTAAATTTAGACAAGAGTTGCGGACCTGGCCGACTTGGCTTGGGCGCAGCACGCGTGGCCGAGGCACTTACTGAACATTCGGTCAGGCAGCCCAACGGAGACAAGCCCGATGTTGAAAAATCTGTCGATTCGCACCTGCCTCACCCTGATGATCGTGTTCTTCGGCGTCGTGCTGCTGTTCGGCGCCGCCGCCGGCTTGCTGTCGCTGCGCTCGAGCAACGCCTCGCTGCAGCAGATGTACACCGTCGATACGCCGGCCGTCGCCGACCTCGAAGGCAGCGCCGGACAGCTGCTGCGCCTGCGTCTCGCACTGGCGACGTACGCATCGCTCGTCGACCTGAACGATCAGGACGGCGCGAATGCCGTGCTCAAGCGTTTTGATCAGTACCAGAAAGCTTCCAACGACCGTCTTGCCCACTATGTGAGCCGTGCGAGCACGGACGCCGATGAACAGCGCCTGATCAAGGATATGCAGGACAAGCGTGACACCTTCCTGCGCGAAGGCGTCGAACCTGCTCTCGCCGCGCTCAAGGCGGGCGACAAGACGGCGTTCCAGCAAGTGCAGGCACACAAGCTGCCGTCGCTCTACAGCGCGTACGAAAAGGCGATGCTCACGCTCGAACAGTTGCAACTCGATCACGGCGCGCAGCGCTACCAGGACGCGCAGGATCTGTTCTATGCGATTTGTATCGCGGTGGCGATCGGCATGGTCGCGTCGTTGCTGGGTTCGTGGATCGGCCGCGCGGTGCTGGTGCGTGCGATCGTCCGTCCGGTCGACGCCACCATCGCGCAGTTTCAGCGCATCGCCAACGGCGACCTGACCGGCCAGATCGTCGTGACCAGCAATAACGAAATGGGCCGTCTCGCGGCCGCGCTGCGCAAGATGCAGGAGTCGCTGATCGCGACGGTGAACTCGGTGCGTCAAGGCACGGAATCCATCGACACCGGCGTGAGCGAGATTGCCGCGGGCAACACCGATCTGTCGCAACGTACCGAGGAACAGGCCGCGTCGCTCGAAGAAACGGCGGCGAGCATCGAACAGCTCACCTCGACGGTCAAGCAGACAGCGGACAACGCGAAGCAGGCGAGTTCGCTTGCGCAGGGCGCATCCACGCTGGCCGCGCAAGGCGGCGATCTGACGGAGCAGGTGGTGGGCACGATGCATGGCATCGTCGACGATTCGCGGCGGATTGCCGACATTGTCGGCGTGATCGAAGGGATCGCGTTTCAGACCAATATTCTGGCGCTGAACGCCGCAGTTGAGGCTGCGCGCGCAGGCGAGCAGGGACGCGGCTTCGCGGTGGTGGCGAGCGAGGTGCGCTCGCTCGCGCAGCGTAGCGCGGCGGCAGCGAAGGAGATCAAGGGCTTGATCGATGAATCGACGGCTCGCGTGCAGGCCGGCTCGCAACTGGTTGAGCGCTCCGGCTCGACGATGACCGAGATCGTCGACGCGATTGCGCGCGTGAGTTCGATCATGGGCGAGATCGCCTCAGCCGCGCTCGAGCAGAGTACCGGCATCGATCAGGTCAATCTCGCAGTCGCGCAGATGGACGAGGTGACGCAGCAGAATGCCGCGCTGGTAGAGCAGGCTGCGGCTGCCGCGAGTTCGCTGGAAGAGCAGGCGCGGCGATTGACGTCGGCTGTGTCGGTGTTTCAGACAGGCAGCGGTGCGGCGTCTTTGGCTTCGTTTGCCGGGCGGCGTGGCGGTTCGGCTGCTACGCCGAAGACGGCCGATGCAGGCGAGTTCGCGACGGCTTAGTATCAGCGGTTGTTTTGCGCGACGGCGTGCTGAGCCGTGGCGACAAACCACGTCGCGCGAACAAAGCGGCTGCTACTGCATAGCCGCATAGTATTTCGCCACGCTATCAATTTCGGCAGGCGTCATTTGCCGTGCCACATTGCGCATCTGTTCATTGATGTCGTTATGTCGCGCGCCGGAAGCAAACGCGCGCATCTGCGCGGCGAGATAGATCGACGATTGTCCGCCCAGCCACGGCGCCGCGCCTTTGCGGTCGAGCTGTCCGTGACATGCGGCGCAAGGCGCGATATTGCGCTGCGGATCGCCCTGCATGGCAAGCTTCACCGCGTTCGCATCCAGTCCTGCGCCAGTCGGCAGCGTTTCTGCCGCAGGCGCTCTCGGCAGCGACGCGTAGTAAGCCGCCAGATCGTGCAGATCCTGATCGCTGCGCGCGGCGATGATCGGCTGCATGATCGCGTTCTGGCGCACGCCGTTCTGGTAGTCGCGCAACTCTTTGTAGACCACATCGGCATATTGACCGGCCAACGCTGGCGCGGTGACCTGCACCGTGCCGAGTACGCCGTGGCACATCGAGCAATTTTGCGTCGCGATCGTCGCGCCGCGACCGATCGAATTGGCGTCTGCGCGCGCGCGCCGCAACGGCGGCAAGACCACGACATCGCTAGGCGCCGGGCCGGCGAGATTGGCGCCGCCGTACCAGCTCGACGGCGCCCCCGCCGCGCTGCAGATCGTCGCCCAAAGGCCGCGGTCGCCGAACGCGTTACTCGCCGAAGGCAGCCAGATAAAGCCGATCAGTATCCCGACGACGGCAATCGCAATCGTGCCGCCCACGCTCACTGTGAACCATGGGTTGCGCAAGCTGAAGACGCGTTCCTCATTCATCGCTGTGCTCCGACGACGACTGCCGGCACGGAGGTCTGCGGCAATCTGAGCAACTGCACGATCGGCACACTGTAGTTGACGACCGTGAGCCCGATCATCAGCGCGACCCACAAGCCGAAGCTATTGAGCGCAGCCGGCACGCGGTCCACCGGTTGCGCCGCGCTCGCAAAGCGGAAGCTTTGCTGCTGAGCCAGCGGCCCGAATTGCGACTTCACGAGGATGTAGATGAACAGCACGCCGGACGCCACTAGGATCAATCCGCCCACCGCCGACAAGCCGACCCAGAACGCCTGAGACTGCAAGCCGAGAGCGTTGTAATCGTAATAGGCCATGCGGCGCGGCGCACCGAGCAGGCCGACGTAATGCCACGGCAGCGTCACCACCATCATGCCGATGAACCACAGCCACAACTGCGTGCGCACCAGCTTCACCGACGCGATCGCGCGGCCGGTCAGTTGCGGCCACAGCTCATAGGCAATCGCGAAGTACATGATGACGATCGCACCGCCGAAGATCAGATGGAAGTGCCCGGTCACCCACTGCGTGTTGTGCACGGTCGAGTTCAACTGGTAGCTCATGTTGATCAGCCCGCCCGCGCCGCCGAGACCCAGCATCACGAACGAAAACGCGATCACGAGCATCATCGGGTTTTGCCAGGGTAAGGCGGTCAACCAGCCGAACGCGCCCTTGCCGCCGCGCAGTCTGCCGGCGATTTCGACCGACGCGCAGATCGTGAACACCGTCAGCAGCGTCGGCACCGACACCATGCCGGTGAACACGGCGTGCAGGAATTTGAAGCCGGAGCCGACCTGCGGATCGGCGAACAGATGGTGGATGCCGATCGGCATCGCGAAGACAAGGAACAGGATGAACGACACGCGCGCCATCGAATCGCTGTAGAGTCGTCCACCGATCGCGCGCGGCACCAGCGTGTAGTAGGCGATATAAGCGGGAATCAGCCAGAAGTAGACGATCGCGTGCAGCGTCCACGAGAACAGGATGCGTGAGAGGCCGGCGTCGATCGTGTTGGTGAGGCCGAATGCGACCGGCAGGATCTGGAACAGGATCTCCAGCGCCGCGCCGACGGCGGTCCACGCCCACAGATACGCGCCCGCCACGTTGGCGAACATCGCGAGCGGCACTGGTTTGCCGGGGTTGGCGCGCTTCCAGACGCGCAGGTTCACATGCATCAGCGCAACCCAGATCCACGAACCGACCACCACCAGCACCACGCCCAGATAATAGAACGGACTGCCGATCATCGGCGGATAGAAGGTGTAGAGCACGGAGGCCCGGCCAAGCGCCACGGGCACCGACGCCATCACGGCGCCGACCGCCAGCATGATGAACGCGGCCCACGCCCATTTGAGACCGACGAGACGCTGCGCGAGCGCGAGTTCGACGATCGCGTAGCCGAAGCCCATCGACACGAGTGTGGGCATGACGTACGCCATGACCGTGCCGTGCGCGGTCACCGAGCGATAGTAGAGCTCGGGGTCGCCGACCCACGGCATGAGCGGGCTGCGCACCAGCATCTGCCAGGCGCCGAGCAGCAGCGCGATCAGAAACGCAATGAAGGCGAGCCAGAAATGCGCGAGAACGAGTCGCTTAGCGTGAAACACAGCTCAGCCTCCGGGATTGTCGGGCCTGCTCGAAGAAGGTGGCTTTATCGATGACTTTCACGTGTGCCCACATGGCCTGATGGCCGAAGCCGCAGAACTCGTGGCACGGCATGGTGTGATCGGCGGGCGCGTCGAAACGCGTGTTGAGCGTCGCGACATACCCGGGCACGACCATCGTGTTGATGTTGGTGTCGGTGACGAGCAGGCCGTGCACGACATCGGCGCTGGTGGTGCGCATCGTGATCGGCGTGTCGGCGGGCACCAGCAGGCATTGCGGCGTGAACGAATACTGCTGCGCGATGAAGCGCACGACCACCGAGCCGTCCGGCTCGACCGCGCTGCCGAGATTGTCTTCGACGAATTCGCCGGACAGTTGCAGGCGCGACGGGTCGATCGTCTCGACGCGCGAGGGCGGCATCATCGCCCAATGCAGCCCGGAGAACACGATGACGGCCAGCATCAGCACGATCAATGCGACGGCGAAGATGGCCCAGCGCCGTTCGGCGCGTAGGGCGACCGCGTGGCCGCCGCCGGGTTGATGATTGGAATCGGTCGACATGATCAGTGAACGACCCCGCGCGGCAGAAACACGACGAAGTAGAAGCCGAACCAGATCGCCATCACGATCAGCGCGGCGACCCCGGCCACGGCGATCGCGCCATGCGGGCCGGCCGCGACGACGTGTTCCACTTCGTCATCGGTAGGCGGCGCGCTGCGGGTATCGTTCGCTTCCATCTAAAGTTTCTCCAGTGCAGCGCTTCAATGCAGCGGCGCGTTGCGCAACTCGTTGACCTCGCGGGACGTCACGGGCTGGCCGTGATTGCCCCACGCAGTGCGGATATAGGTGACCACGGCAGCGGCGTCGGTGTCGTTCAGTTCCTGACCGAACGGCGGCATGCCGTACGGTTCCGGATTACGCTTCGTGCCCGGCGGGAATCCGCCGTTCAGCACAATGCGGATCGGATTGACCGCGGAGTCCATTTCGATCGACTGGTTGCCCGCGAGCGGCGGGTAATGCTGCAACTTTCCTTCGCCTTTCTCGCCGTGGCAGAGCGCGCATTTGTCGGCGTAGATTTTTTCGCCGAGCGCGAACACGTTGGTATTCGTGGCCGCCGACGGCCCGGACTTGCGGCCGCTCTTGTCCGGCAAGGTCTTCAGATAAACGGCCATCGCCTTGACGTCTTCTTCCGTCATGTACTGAAGGCTGTGGTACGTGACTTCGGCCATTGGCCCGTACACGGCGCCGCGATCGGAAATGCCCGCTTGCAGCAGATCGACGATGTCCTTGATGCTCCAGTCGCCGAGGCCGCCGTCCTTGTCCGAAGTCAGCGACGGCGCGTACCAGTTCTGCACCGGAATCAGTCCACCCGCGAACTGCTCGCTTTGCGACGATCCGCCGAGCATGTTGATCTTGGTGTGGCACATCGTGCAGTGCCCGAGTCCCTCGACCAGATACGCGCCGCGGTTCCATTCGACTGATTTCGTCGGATCGGGCTGGAACTCACCCTCGCGGAAATAGAGCGTGCGCCAGCCGTACAGCAGGTTGCGCTGATTGAACGGGAAGCGCAGCGTGTGCTTGTGATTCGGCTCGCGGACCGGCGCGACCGTCTTCAGATACGCGTAGATCGCGTCCGAGTCTTCACGCGTGACCTTGGTGTATTGCGCGATCGGCATGGCCGGGTAGATCAACGTGCCGTCCGGCTTGCGGCCGGTTCGCATCATCTTGAAGAACGCCTCCTGACTCCAGGTGCCGATGCCGTACTGCGCGTCCGACGTGATGTTCGGCGAGTACAACGTGCCGAACGGCGTTTCCATCGCGAGGCCGCCGGCGAACAGTTTGCCGCGCGGCGCCGTGTGGCAGGCGACGCAGTCGCCGGCGCGCGCCAGATATTCGCCGCGTCTGACGATGTCGGGCCGCGTGTCGGCGCCTGACGTGGACGCTGCGTTGGTCTCGGCGGCGCGTGCTTCGGCGATCAGCACAGGCGTAGGCCATGCACGCAGAAGCGCGGCGCTGCCGGCCACGAGCAGGCCGCCAACCAGCAGACCTGACACGAGCGATGCCGGTCCGCGACGGCGCTTCATCATGGTGACCAAAGCGCGGATCGGCAGGACGCGGCTGGCGCGCAAGCCAGCTCGATACCGCGGTGATGTCTTTGTCGGTCAGCTTGACGGCGATCGAATGCATGCAGTCCGGCGCGAGCGCGTGGCGCGTGCCCGAGCGCCAGGTGCCCATCTGTCCGGCGATATAACTCGCGTGCAGACCGAGCAGGCCGGGAATGCCGGGTTGCGTGCCGGTCATGCGCGCGCCATGGCACGCAATGCATGCGGGTATCTTGCGTGCCGGGTCGCCCTGCGTGACGAGGCGCTGTCCGGCGGCGAGCACGGCAGGCGCGACCTTGCTTTGATCGGCGTTGGGGTAGGGCGGCTGCAGATCGGCGAAATACTGGCTGATCTTGCGCAGATAGTCGTCGGGCAGGAAGGCGAGCAGATAGCCCATGGGCGGATAGGTACGGCCGCCGTCACGGAACGCGGTCAACTGATTGAACAGATAGTCGGCCGGTTTGCCGGCAATGCGCGGAAAGTAGTCGTTGTTCAGGCCTTGCCCTTGCACGCCATGACACGAGGTGCAGGCGCGCACGCGTTCGTCCATGGCCGAGGGCATGGCGCCGGACGCGTCGGCGGCGAGCGCCACGCCGCTCCATATGACATAAAGCACAAACAGAACCGACGATCCGATAGTTCGACGATGCACGCCAGGCCTCGATGGTGGAACGTTCTATGTTCTCGATTATCTTTCACGCGTTCGCACGTGGATTCGCTAGTGAAACCGACGGCTGACGCAGGTCAACTTTTGTCGATATTTTTCTTGTATAGCGACTGCAAGAACAGCAAATCGAAACGGACTTATTCTGGACGGCGAACGGTGATTCGCTACGGCGATGCGATTGCTTTATATAAACAACGATCTGCCTGAATGCGCCGGTGGGTGGCGGCTTCGGGCTGCGGGAATTAACGCTTGAAAACGTTCAGCAGCGTGTACGAGGTTGCAGGAATTCAGTCGAAGCGTCAATAGCAAACAAGCTCATTCGACGGGACACCTGATCATCATAGGCGTCGCTTAAGGGGCTTTCAACATTTCCAGTGTGAATCGTCTCGCGCCCGACGTTATCGCGCGAATGTGATTGTTTGATGATGAGCCGCGCGCTTCGGCAAGACGGCGTGAGCCCATCATCGATGAGTCAACTGAAAAGGGCCATCAAGGCGGTGCGGGCGTTGCTGACGAGTTCGGTTTCGCCGATTCGCCCAGGCAACAGATGAAACTCGACGGCGGGCAACGCGGGCAAGCCCACGCTCGCCGGACAGGCCACGACGCCACCGCCAATCGACGATTCGTTCAGGCAGGAAATGCCGAGCCCGGCCTTCAGCGCGAGTTGCAAACCGGCCACGCCTGATGCGGAGTGCGACACCACGTACGGCACCTTGTGCTCGTCCAGCAGCTTCACGACGAAGCGCTGCAACTGGCAGCTCGACGGCAGCAACACGAGCGAATAGGGCGTGGCTGGTCGCGTGCCCGAATCGGCCGCGCTGACCCACAGCAGTTTCTCGCGCCGCACAACGGTGCTTTGCGCGCCGGTGCGCCGGCCCGCGGCGCGCGTGTTGTCCGTGACGAGCCGCAACGAGAGCCCGATATCGAACGACGCATCGTCGCCCGCATTGCTGTCGATCACCGCGCTCGGCAGCACCGTGACATGCAGCTTCAGGCGCGGGTGCTGTTCCGAGAACGTTTTGAGAATGCGCGCGATGTCGTGCGGGCGGTAGTAGTCCGTGATGGCGATGCGCAATTCGCCGTCGAGCGAGCGGCCTTGCAAATCTTCGAACGCGGCTTCGCTCATTGCGATGATGCGCCGTGCGTGGTCGAGCAGCCGGCTGCCGGCCGGCGTGGCGCTCACGCCCTGCTTGCTGCGCACGAACAGCGGCTGGCCGGCGCGCTCCTCCAGTTTTTTCAACTGCTCGCTCACGGAGGACTGCGACAGGAACACCCGCTCCGCGCCCGCCGAAACGCTGCCCGATTCGGCCACGGCGACAAAGGTCCGCAACTGCGTCAGGTCAAATCCACGTTGGGTCATGATTCGGTATGTCCGATGGAAGTCATCTGAAATTCCGCCTTTTCCGATGGAAGCCTCAGCCGTAGGATACCCCCAGATTCTTTGCGGAGGGCGTCATGGGAAGCGAAACAATTGCGGGCTTGGGTTTGTCCGGCGGGCGAACGGCAAGTCATCGATGGAAGGTGCTGGGAGTCGGATTCGCCGCGAACGCGAGTTTTTCGGCAGCGTTCTCGGGAATTCCGACGACAGCGGTTTTCTTGCGCTCGGGGTATCACCTGGGCAATGACGGCCTGGGCCTCGTGCTCGGCATGCTCGGCCTCGGCATCGCGGTCAGCGAATTGCCGTGGGGGATGCTGACCGACCGTTGGGGCGACCGGCGCGTCCTGCTGCTCGGACTGCTTTCGACCGCAGCCGCGCTGGCCGGCCTCGCGCTGTTCGTCGTGCCGTCCGGTGCGCATGTGCCGAGCGTGACGATGCTCGCGCTCGGGCTGTTGCTGGTCGGACTGCTCGGCGGCAGCGTCAACGGTTCGAGCGGCCGCGCGGTGATGGCGTGGTTTCGCGAGGGTGAGCGCGGCCTGGCCATGAGTATCCGCCAGACGGCGGTGCCCGCGGGCGGCGGCTTGGGCGCATTGCTGCTGCCGGTGCTCGCGTCACGCTTCGGTTTCGCGAGCGCCTATAGCGTGCTGGCGTTCGCCTGCGCGATCACGGCGGCGTTCGCGTGGCGCTGGTTGCACGAACCTTCTCATGCCGATGCGGACGGCGCGCGTGAAGTCCGCGACACGGCAGCGGCGAGCGGCGTGCCGGCCAGGGTCTCGCCGTTGCGCGACATCGGCATCTGGCGCGTGGCGCTCGGCGCCGGCGCGCTGTGCGTGCCGCAACTCGCTGTGGTGACGTTCGGCACGGTGTTTCTTCACGATTTCAGCCGCGCCGGCGTGCTTGCGATCAGCGTAACGATGGCCGCGGTGCAAACGGGCGCTGCGATCGCACGGGTCTGGAGCGGCGGTTGGACCGACCGGCGCGGCAACCGGCGGGCCTACATGCGTGCCTGTAGTCTGCTGACCGCGGTGCTGTTCGCCTCGCTCGCGCTGCTGACGGGCCTCGCCGGCATGCATCGCATGGCGATGACGGCGGTATTCGCAGTAATGGTCGTGCTGGGCGGTGTAAGCGCGTCGGCATGGCACGGCGTGGCCTTCACGGAACTCGCAACGCTGGCAGGGACAAGCCGTGCGGGCACCGCGCTCGCGATCGGCAACACCTGTGTGTTTCTTACGCTGTTCCTGACGCCGCTGGCGATTCCGCCGCTGTTGTCGATCGGTTCGTGGCCGATGGTGTGGGCCGTGACCAGCATATGCGCATTGATCGCGTTGCCGGTGTTTCCGCGCGCGGCGCGTGAAACCAAAGTGGGGACGGCGCGCGCTTGCGACGCAACTTGATGAACCGCAGCGCCCGTCGTTGGCATTGCCGAGGGCGGGCGCGGAGGTCCCTCAATTGGTTGGGCGAGACGGCGCGTCGGAATTCCATAGCGCATGATCGAGTCGCCAGGTTTACATGGAAATTGCGCCACTTAAAAAATAGAAATATTCATTTTGGGTATTTAGGTTTTCCTTTTTTCGGATAGATCCGCAATGGACTATTAGTTTCTCCGCAGGATTCAGAACGCTCCGATTTTCTTGGGGTTGTGGCGATGATTTTATGGCCGCCTTGGCGCGCTATGCGTTCCGAGGGGCCGTTAAAGCAGGCGCAGAGTCGTTAAGATTTTTCTGCGTATGCGCATTCACTCCTACAACAAACGAGAGAAAATCCTGGTGAATCTTCGAATTATCCTGGCGGACGATCATCCATTCGTAATCCTTGGCGTCCGCGCCGCGCTGGAAATGCAGGCCGGCGTCATCGTCGTCGATCAGGCGACGGATCCTGTTTCGCTGATCGAATGCCTGCGGAGCACGCCCTGCGATGTGCTCGTCACCGATCTCTCCATGCCGGATCATTCATTCGCCGTCGACGACGGCCTCGATCTCGTGCGACGAATCCGCAGTGGCTGGCCGCAATTGCGCATCGTGGTGATGACGACTCTGACAAACCCCGCGATCCTTCGTGCCATTGTGTCGGACGGCGCCGTGAGCATGGTCGGCAAAGCTGAGTCGATGGACGAGCTTCGACAAGCGGTCGTGGCGGCTCGAGATGGTCACGCGTACCTCGGCCGTTCCATCGTCGAAGCACTGGCGCGTCCGCAGGATCCCGAGTGCGAACGACCGCCGGCGCCGCGTTTGACGGGCAAGCAGGCCGAAGTTGTCAGGCTGCTGGTAAGTGGCCAGTCGATCTCCGACATTGCCGCTGCGCTCGGTTGCGATCGCCGCACGGTCACGCGGCAAAAACGCGAGGCAATGGCAAAACTAGGCGTCACCAATGATCCCGGTCTTTTCTCTTACGTGCGTGCTTATGGAATTCTTAATTTTTAATCGCATATCTAAGCAGTTTATTTTGTGAATTAAGTGAGGTTGTTTCGGAGCGATCTTATGGTTATTCTCGGTGAAGTATTTAATGATCGCGAGAAGAGCCGTTTTGTTCATAGAGAGGCGGAAGTTAATTTGGGACGGAGGAGAAATAAAAGATGCGCGACACCGCCGAGGTAAGCACACCCGTTCGCGCGATCATCGCGGACGATCACCCATTGGTGCTGTTGGCGATTGAAAACCTGATGAACAGCTATCCGAATATGGAAATCGTCGGTCGTGCAGCCGACGCCACCGAACTCTTCGCGGAAATCGATCGCCGTTCATGCGACCTTGTGCTCATGGACCTCTACATGCCGGGCGGTTCGGATGGCAGCGGACTGGAAGCCGTCAGGCAATTCAAGACACGGTACCCGGACATCGCGCTCGTCGTGCTCACCATGGAAACCGAGGCGGCCGAACTTCAAAAGGTGATTTCACTCGGCGTCGAGGGACTGGTGAGCAAGCGCGACCGGATCGACCTGATTCACGTGGCCGTCATCACGGCGCTGGCGCGCGAGTGCTATGTCGGGCCCGCGGTGCGCGCATTGATCGCGGACGCAACGGCGATCCAGCGGCTCGACTATGTCCGGAAGATTCTCTCGCGCCGCGAACTCGAAGTGTTCACCCAATATGCGTCGGGGTACGGCGTGACTGAGATCGCCGTGCGTTTGGAGCGCAGCGTCAAAACGATCAGCGCGCAGAAGTGCACTGCCATGCGCAAGCTCGCCCTGCGCAGCGACGCAGAACTGTTTCGTTTCGCGGTCGAGTACGGTGTGATTCCCGAGGAGCGCATCCCGAAGCGGCGATGAGCCGGTGGTGAGTCAGTGACGTGTCGCGCCGTCGCGCGACGAATAGAAGATGTATTGGCAACGCCCGGGGAAGCACACTGCGTGCAGGGCGTGCCAATCGATAAGACAACAGAAAATGAGACAAAAGATCCGCGTCATCATCGCAGACGATCACGACTGCGTTCGCGTCGGCGTCAAGCGCGTGCTGCAAGCCGCGCCGCACATCGAATGTGTCGGCGAAGCGGCCGATACAGACGGGCTGGCGGAGTTGCTCGACGCCCGCGCGTGCGACGTCGTCGTTTCCGATATCAGCATGCCGGGCATTCATGGCGGCAGCAACGCGGTGTCGTTTTTGCGCCGCCTGCTGCGGGGCCAGTCGCATCCTTGCGTCGTGGTCCTCACCATGATCTGCCATGCGCACATGCTGTCCGGACTTTTGCATATCGGCGTGGGCGGAATCGTCGACAAACGCGAGACTGTCACCGCATTGATCGACGCGATCGAGGCCGCTTTTGCCGGGCGCATCTATCTGTCGGAACACGCGCGGGTCGCGATTGACGCGGCCGACGCGCCGCCGCAACTGCGCGCCGGCATGCTGAGCGCACGCGAGTGGGAAGTATTCCAACTTTATGTGCAAGGTCTTGCCGTCCATGAGATCGCGGTGCGACTGCAGCGCAGCGGCAAGACCATCAGTACGCAAAAACGTAGCGCGATGCGCAAGCTTGGGCTGGAAACGGAAGCCGACTTGATCGATTATGCGCGGCAGATTGGATTGACCTGATCTGACATCCGGCGGGCACATCGCATTGCGCCGTCAGAAAATAAATTTGGAGAACCAATAATTTAGGAGTCTTCTGATTGGTTGCCGGACGTTGCCGTCTCATAGTTCTCAATTCATTGCGGCTTTATTCCGTGCTCATCTGATGAAGCAGTTGTTTCACCAAGCTGACCGATGCCCGGGCCGTGAGAATACAGGCAGATTTGTGACGGCAATCGTGTAACACCGTCTGCCTGGCGGACAGAACCAGGAGGCGGCATGGATGCGTTAGGTAAGCGGTTGTTAGTCGAGGGTGTCGGAACAGCGTGGCTGGTGTTCGTCGGCTGCGGCAGCATCGTGTTGAACGTCGGTGCGATCCAGCAGGCAGGCGGTGTGCTGGAAGTCGCGCTGGCATTCGGCCTCGCCCTCGCTACGGCCACCTATTGCTTCGGCGGCGTGTCCGGCGGTCATTTCAATCCCGCTGTCACCGTAGGCTTCACGGTCGCGCAACGTTTTCCGGTCAGGGATCTGCTCCCCTATATTGCGTCGCAGGTTCTCGGTGCGATCGTTGCCGCCGCGCTGCTGCTTTATGTGGCGGGCGGGCGTCCAGGGTTCGATCTGGCCGCGAGCGAATTCGCGGCAAACGGCTTCGGCGACCATTCTCCTGCCGACTATCAACTGCATTCGGCGGTGGCCGTCGAGTTCGTGCTGGCCTTCGGTTTCATCATGGCAAGCCTGTTGATCGCCCACAGGCGAGACATGGCGCCGATCGCGCCGCTGGTCATCGGCGCCTGCCTGGTCCTGGTCTATCTGGTGTCGATTCCGGTGACCAACGGCTCGGTCAATCCCGCCCGCTCCACGGCCCAGGCGCTGTTCGTCGGCGACTGGGCGCTGGATCAGCTTTGGCTGTTCTGGGCCGCGCCGCTGTCGGGCGGTGTCATGGCCGGGGCGCTCTTCTCGTTTGTGCACGGCAAGGCAGACCTCGCCGCCGCCACGCTCGCCGACGGGCGCGGCGAAGTTGCCTGAGTGTTGCCAAGTGCCATCATCGTGCCTGCCGTCAATTTCGTGCCGGGCGTTGCAATGAGGCGTGTGCTTGCACGCATCTCGCTGTGTCTGTTCGCATGGCTCTCATTGGTCGCCGCGCAAACAACAGCCGTTGCCCAATCGTTCGACAATCGCTCGAACACTCAGGTTGTCGCCAATTTTCCCGCGAAACTGACCGTCGGCGTTCTCGCTAACAGCTGGCTGCCGTTCGACGCCCTGCAAGACGGCCAACTCACTGGCATGAGCGTCGACTATCTGCGCGCCCTTGTCGGGCCGAACGTGGTGATCGAAGCCAAGGCGTTTCCGGACCTGCCGCAATTGCTTGCCGCCGCTTGCGCCGGACAGGTCGATCTGCTGACGAGCCTTGCCCGCACCCCCGAGCGCGAGCGGTGCCTGAGTTTTACCGCGCCTTATTTCCGCTCTTCCTCGTCGGTCGTGGTGCGCCGGGACAGTAACAGTTATGGAAATCCCGCCCAGTTAGCGGGAGCGCGCATCGCGCTAGAAAAAGGTTTTGCGATCGAGCGTGTGACGCGGGAGCGCTTCCCACGCGCCCAGATCATCACGTTCGCGGCGACGCGCGACGCACTCGCCGCCGTGAACCGGGGCGACGCCGATGTCTATCTCGGCTTCACTGCGGCCGTGCAATATGCATTGTCCACCGACGAGTTTCGTGGCCTGCGAGTGGCCTTCGAGGAGAACGCCAAAACTTCCAATTTGCGCTTCGCAGTGCCTCGGAACCAGACTGCGTTGCGGGACCAGCTCGATCGGGCGCTCGCGTCGATGAACCCGGCCGACGAGGCGGCGATCCGCATGCGCTGGTTATCCGGCAACTTCGACGCGAAGCCTGTGCCCGCCACGCCGCGTCTCGCGCTGACGCCGCAAGAGCAGGACTGGCTTCGTTCTCTGCCGCCGTTGCAGGTTGGTTTCGATAACAGCTGGGCGCCCTTCAGTTACGTCGACGGTTCCGGCCGGCCCGCAGGCATTGCCGCCGACTATCTGACGTATTTGAGCCGCACGCTCGGCGTCGTATTCAATCGCGCCAGCACGGCTGACTGGCCCGCCGCGATCAAATCATTTCAGCGCGGTGAACTCGCGATCCTCGCCACTGCTTCGAGTCATGATCCACGCCTTACGAAGGCGCGGCACACCAGCGCGTACGAGAGCTACCCACTGGTGCTCGTCGGGCGCGAGGACGAACCGGCGGCTCGCTCGCTGAACGATTTTGCGTCACGCCGCATTGTCGTTTCGTCGCATGTCGCCGGGTCGCTTGCGCTGGCATTCCAGCGAATTCCGGCGGACCACGTCGTGGTCGCGCCCAGTCTCGACGACGCGCTCAAGATGGTTGAGTCCGGCGAGGCGGACGTTCTGGTGGGCAACGTGGCCGCCGCCGATATCCTGCTCAAGCAACAGTACGGCGGCGTCCTCAAGATCCTTGGCACGGTTGGCGATTCCGACGCGCTCGACTTTGCCGTACGCCCGGACCTGAGCCCACTCGCTGGGTTGATCGACCGCGCATTGCTGGCTATGCCGGCTGCGGAAAAGCAGCGCATCCGGCAGAAGTGGGTCACGGGCAATGCACCGGGGGCCGGCACGTGGAGCGTGACCGCGGTGCGTCTGCTGCCGGTGCTGATCGGCGTCTGCGTCGTGCTGCTGATCACCCTGCGTGCCTATCTGTTGCTGCAGCGTGAAGTCCGGCTGCGCAAGAAAACGGAGCGGGAGCTGGAACTGCAACTGAACTTCCAGGAAACGTTGATGAAGACGGTGCCCTATCCGCTCGTCGCCAAGGATCTCAACGGCCGTTATCTCGCAGTCAACGAAGCCTATGAGCAAGCCTGCGGGTTGAGCCGCGAGGCGGTCGTCGGACGAACCAGCTTGCAGGTGCAAACGTGGGGCGAGGCCAATAGCCGCATCCTGGACGAGATGACCCGCGAGATGCTGAACGGCGGCGAGACTGCGCAGGTGGAGTTGCAGTTCGAGCGCGGCGCGGGCAACGTGCGGCATGGGCTTTTCTGGACCCGAATCTGTCGCGGCAGTGACGGGCAACCGGCTTGCGTGCTCGGCACGATGGTCGATATCACCGATATCCGGCGCGCTGAAATGCGTGCGCGCGAAACCGAGCGGCGCCTCTTCGACGTGACGCGCTCGCTGCCGGCCGTCGTGTTTCAACTGCGTCGCACGGCGGATGGAGCGTATACGTTTCCGTATATCAGCGGCGACGCGCGTCATCTCCTAGGTGGGCGAGGCAGTTTGCAGAACGTCAGCGATCAGGTCGATTTCCAACGGGTGTGCGAGGAGGATCGGGCGTTCGTGCTGGCTGAACTCGAGCGTTCGGCGCACAGCGAAAGGCCGGTCAACATGGAGTTCCGTTTCGCCGGCGACCAGGACATCAAATGGGCGCGAGCCGAACTGGTACCGCGCCGCGAATCGGATGGAAGCGTCGTCTGGAGCGGTTACTGGGTGGACGCCAGCTTGGAGCACGCGCGCTCCGACGAGCTTGCGCGAGCGCGCGATCTGGCCGAAGCGGCCTCCCGTGCCAAAGACGATTTCTTCGCCATGATGAGCCATGAAATCCGCACGCCGATGAATGGCGTGCTCGGGCTCGTGGAAGTGCTCGAGCGCACGCCGCTCAACGCGGACCAGGGCGAAATGCTGGGCATGATCCATGAGTCGGCGGGCGCGCTGCTGCAGATTCTCGACGACTTGCTCGACTATTCGAAAATCGAAGCGGGGCGGCTGACCATCGAGGCCGAATCCATCGACATACGTGAACTGGTGGACAACGCTGTCGGCCTGTTGGCTGGCCGCGCCCATGAAAAGGGCCTGAAAGTTCGCGTGGATATCGGGCCGGACGTCGCCGCCACGCTGCGCGGCGATAGCGTCCGACTGCGGCAGATTCTCTTCAACTTGCTAGGCAATGCCATCAAGTTCACGCCGCAGGGCGAGGTCGACGTGCGCGTGTCGGTCGTCGCGCAAGACGACGGCATTCAGACGCTCGAAATGGTCGTCGAGGACACCGGCATCGGCATTGCGCCAGAAGTGCAGGCCAAGCTGTTCGAGCCGTTCGTGCAGGCGGAATCGTCCACCACACGCCGTTTCGGCGGCACGGGCCTCGGTTTGACGATCTGCCGCAAGCTGATCGACCTCATGAGCGGTTCGCTCACGTTGCGCAGCGAACCGGGAAACGGCACGCGCATGACCGTGCGGCTCGCCATGCCTGTCGAGACACAGCGCTATTCGGTCAACGGCTTGCGCGGCAAACGCGGAATCGTGGCAACCGGCGACGCGCGCATCGCGCAGGCGCTGTTGCACTTTGGCGAGGCGCTTGGACTCAAGTTGCGCTACATCTCGCCTGATGCACCGGAACTGCGCGATCGCGCTGCACTCGCCGAAATCGATCTACTGTTCGTAAGTGAAGATGTGATCTTGCCGGCGGACATCAGGCCGCGCACGCGATTCATCTGTCTGACCGAGAAGCCGAAGCCGACGGGTTACCGCATTCTCGACGACAACGTGCGCGTCAGCATCAATCCCATTTCGTGGCGCGGCCTGGGCGCCGCGTGCGCCGCTGCGATGACGGGGCTGCCGTCGGCGGGGCCTCGATCGGCGGGCATGCCGCGCACGTCGGAATTCGGCGCTTCGCCTCCGGATCGGGAGCGGGCCATTGCCAGTGGGCGGCTGATCCTCGTCGCAGAAGATCATCCGGTCAATCAGGAGTTGATTCGTCATCAGCTCGCCTTGCTCGGTTTTGCCTGCGACGTGGCGAACGACGGCGCCGAGGCGCTGGCCGCGCTTGAACATACGAATTACGGCTGTCTGATCACGGATTGCCACATGCCGAACGTGTCCGGTTACGAACTCACGCGCCGTATTCGTGAAAGTGAGCAGGACGGCGCTTATCGCCTGCCCATTCTGGGTATCACGGCGAACACCGCGCCCGAAGACCTGAATCTTTGCCGCGACGCGGGCATGGACGATAGCCTCGTGAAGCCGACCCGGCTCGCCACGCTGCGTGATTATCTGAGCCGCTGGTTTGGCACTGACAGCGCGTGGCAAGCCGCGCCTTCGGAAGCAGTCAGCACACCGGCGGTTGCGGTGCCGGATGTGCATGGCGGCGCGGAACCGTTCGTGCCGGTCGACCTCGGTCACATGACCCAACTATGGGGCAGCGAATCGACCGTCAAGGCTTTGCTCGACTCGTTCGTGTCGTCCGTGCGTGAAGACGTGCAGTCGTTGTCGCCGTTGCTCGAGCGCGGGGAGTCCGAACGTATCGAGGTGGAACGTGTGCGCGAGTGGCTCCATCGCGTGGCGGGGGCAGCGAGCGTTCTGCAATATCCGCCGCTGCTCAAGGCGCTTGAAGACTATCGCCGTGAAATCACCGTCAAACCGCCGGAACGTGTGCGTGACGACGGGATGCTGTTAATCGACAAGTGCAATGCGATGCTCGACGGAATCGAACAGCAGGCCGCCTTGCTCGTATAGAGTACCGCTCCTGCGAATGTAATCGCTTTGAAGCGGCGGCGCCTCTGTCGACAAGGGCGCGACAAATACGCCAAGCAGGTCAAACAGACGAAAAAAAACGCGGCCGAAGCCGCGTTAAAGATTTGGAGACTTCCCTCGATGAAGGAGTCACTTCTCGCAAGCAGAAGCATAACCGGGATATTGCAGTTCATTCATTACAAAATCCGCAATTAACTGTTTGAGGAAATCGATGAAAACGTCGCCCGGACGCGTTCGGATCAATATCACGTGCACGTACGTGTGTCTGAAACGCCCTAGGAATCGCTACGGACACCTACAAACTCGCCACGTGTTTCAATGCGCCTGAAAGCGACTGCACTAAACGAAATCTGACTAAAAAACGCGCGACGCCACGCGCGCTCCAGCACAAACAGATTTGACGGATTTGCACTAGTATGTGGTGGCTTCGCGCGCGGCCGAGTGTCGGTGCGGCGGTGCATCAAGTCCGGAGAAGACCATGATTGCGCTTCGAAAAGTGAATCTTGCAGTGGTGTTGTGGGCGTTGGCGTCGGGCGTCGCCTTCGCGGATACGGTGGCGCTGAAGGCGGATCTCGAGCCTTCGAGCGAAGTGCCGCCTCGCGTGAGCCACGGGCACGGCATGTTGGACGCCACCTTCGACACGTCGACGAAATCCCTGCGATGGACGGTCACCTATGAAGGCTTGAGCGGCCCGGCAACCGCCGCGCATTTCCACGGACCCGCGCCGGTCGGCCAGAACGCCAAGGTTCAGGTGCCCATCGACAAGGGCGCGCTCGCCAGCCCGATCAAAGGCTCGGCGGCGCTGACCGAACAGCAGGTGACGGACCTGATGGCGGGCCAGTGGTACTTCAACGTTCATACCGCGCAGAACCCGATGGGTGAAATCCGTGGGCAGGTTTTGCCGGCGAACTAGGCGAGCGGAAGGCCTTACCCGGCGCTGCGGGCGTTTTTCAAGATTAGAAGCCGCCATCCACCGGCGCAGCCGCGAACGCACGTAACATGGCAGGACACAATCGAAGGAGCGTGTCCGATGAGTTGGCAAAGCGCACTCGCGTGCTGGTATCTGCGCCGGCAGTTTCGACCGGAAACCCTCAAGCCGCGCATCGATGTCGAAAGGGCGCGCGCGCTGACCGCCAAGCGCGCCTGGTCGCCGCGGGTGCCGAGCGGCTGGCTTCTGCGTGAGCTTTACAGTCTGAACGATGCGCCGTTGCGCGGCGAGTGGATCGAGCGCACCGACCGCGCGTCAGCGGCAAACGCCGGACCGACCGTGCTGTATTGCCACGGCGGCGGCTACTACTTCTGTTCCCCGCGTACCCATCGCTCGATCGTGTTCGGTCTGGCGACGCGCGCCGATGCACCGGTTTTTTCCCTCGACTACCGTCTCGCGCCGGAGCATCGTTTCCCGGCGGCGCTCGATGACGCGACCGCGGCCTACCGTCAGTTGATCGCCGACGGCATCGCGCCGGAGTCGATCGTAATCGCGGGCGATTCAGCGGGCGGCGGCCTTGCGCTCGCCACACTGGTGGCGCTGCGCGACGCGGGCGACCCTATGCCCGCAGGCGGCCTGCTGTTCTCGCCGTGGACCGATCTGGCCGCGACCGGCGCCAGCATCCGCAGCAACGACAATCTCGATCCCATGTTCAGCGGCTCCGCGATCGAGCGGGCCGGGAAGATCTATCTCGGCGACTCGCCGGCCACGCATCCCTACGCGTCGCCGGTCTATGCCGACCTGCATGGCTTGCCGCCGCTCTTCATCATGGCAGGCAGCACGGAGGTATTGCTCGACGACTCGCGGCGCGTGGCCGACAATGCGCGCGCGGCAGGCGTCGATTGTGAACTCGAAGTGTGGAACAAGATGCCGCACGTCTGGCCGATCTTCGCGCCGTTCATCCCCGAGGCAAATCGCGCGCTCGATCGCGCCGCCGCCTTCGTGCGGCGCGTGACGAGCCGCGCGGCTCAGCCGTCGAGCGCGATGTCGATCGTCTGATAGGCGGCCTCGACCGTCGCCTGGCCGTAATGCCGTTCCAGCCGACGCACGGTGAAGTGACCGTGCGCGACCTGCTGGAAGTGGTCGATGAACACCGTATTGACCATCGCGCCGAGCACCGCGCCGATCGCTGGAATCGACTTCGCGGCGATCTGCTCGCTCACCTGCACGGAGAAACGTGCGGCGATCGTGTTGAGCAGGCGCAGCAAGGCCGCCGAACCATGCGTGGTGAAGCCCTTGGTGGCGATTTCGGATGACGCCTTCGACACCGCCTGCGCGAGCGCGCCGCGCATGATGAAGTAGCCGAAGTCGGCGTCGTCGTCGGCTTTCGACGTGCCGCCCATGCCGAGCACCGTCAGACATTGCAGCTGCGTGTCGATCGACGTCAGATCCTCGCCCTCGCTGCGCGCGATATCGCAGATCGAGCGGAACATCAGCGTGGTCGTGACGGGCAGTTCGACGGGCAGCGCGAACAGTCCGAATGCGCCGCCAGCCGCGCCGGTGGTCGCCACGGCAAACTTGTGCAGCAAGTTGCTCGGCTTGTCGGGCACCGCCAGCGGCGTCGCGCCGTCCTGCCGCCCGAGCGTGCGCAGCGCGATCGCCAGGCACTTGCGTAGCGCCAGCTCCGTCGCGTCGGTGACCTTTTCGTTGGCAAACGCCGGCATGCGCGAGAGCAGTTTCTCCAGCGGCGCGCCGACTATACTCGCCAGCTTCATCGCCAGAGCGGGGCTCTCCAGTTCGTGTTTGGCGCGCCGCAGCGCCTTCAGGTCGTCGTCCGATAACGATTGTGTTGCGAGCGAACTCGGCTCCATGTGCCTCCCTGGCGTCATGTGATTTTCGTTCTTCCGTCGATTGCCGACGCGGCTAACCGCAGCGGCTTGTCCCGCTTAGAGCGTCGCAGCGTGGTATGATTCCCAATCGTTTGACAAGTCAACTGTTGCGCTATCAAAAATGGCTGTCCATACCGCGGCCCATCACTCGAGTGGGCAAGTTTTACCGTTCCGTGAATCGCTGCTGGCGATGCTCGGCATCTCCTTCGTCACGATGCTGGTCGCGCTCGACCAGACCGTGGTCGGCACCGCGCTACCCACGATCGTCGCCGAACTCAAAGGTTTTGAGCTGTACGCGTGGGTCGCCACGTCGTATCTGCTGACCTCGGTGATCACCGTGCCGATTTTCGGCCGGCTCGGCGATTATTACGGGCGCAAGCCCTTCGTGATTGCGTCGATCGTCGTGTTCACTGCCGCTTCGGTGCTGTGCGGCGCGGCCAACAACATGCTGTTCCTCGTGCTCGCGCGCGGCCTGCAAGGAATCGGCGGCGGCATGCTGGTCGGCACCGCGTTCGCCTGCATTCCCGATCTGTTTCCCGACTCGGTCGTGCGTCTGCGCTGGCAAGTACTGATGAGCTCGGCGTTTGGCATCGCGAACGCAGTGGGGCCATCGCTCGGCGGGTTCCTCACACAGTATTACGGCTGGCGCTCGGTTTTCTACGTGAATCTGCCGGTCGGCCTGCTGTCGCTGTTTTTTGTCTGGCGCTTCCTGCCGCATCTGCGTCATGTCGAACACGAAGGCAAGATGCGTCTCGATTGGCCCGGCGCTGTGTTGATCGCCGTGGCGCTCGGCTCGCTGCAGCTGTTCGTCGAGTTGCTGCCGAAGCATGGCGTGACTTTGGGCGCGATCGCCTTGCTGGTGCTGAGCGTCGCGTCGGCTTACGCGTTGTGGCAGTGGGAAAAGCGTTGCCCGACGGCGATCCTGCCGGTCGACATGTTCCGCAACCGCAGTCTCGCCGCGCTCTTCACGCTCGCCGTGCTGGGCGGCTTTTCGATGTTCTCGCTGCTGTTCTACGCACCGTTGCTGTTCCAGGGCGGCTTCGGCATGTCGCCGAAAGAAGCGGGTCTCGTCATCACGCCGCTGGTCGTGTTCATCACGATCGGCAGCATCGCCAATGGGCGCATCGTCTCGCGCGTGCGCAATCCGAATCTGATGCTGTATGTCGGCTTTACCCTGCTCGCGCTCGCGTGCCTCGGTGTGGTCGTTGCAACGCGCGCCATGCCGCAGTGGCTCTTGATGTCGTTCATGATCGTCGGCGGATTGGGGCTCGGTTTCGTCATGCCGAACCTGACGATCTTCGCGCAGCAAACGGCCGGCCGCGAACACCTCGGTATCGCAACGGCGCTGCTGCAGTCGCTGCGGATGATCGGCGGGATGATCGGCACGGCGCTGACCGGCACGCTGGTCAGCCATATGTACGCGAGCGGCGTGCGCAGCGCGTTGGACAACGATCACGCGTCGCAATGGTTCGCGGACCTCGGCGACCCGCAGATCCTCATCAATCGCGACGCGCAAACTACTTTGCTCAGTCAGTTGACGCATGCGGGCCATAACGGCGCGATGCTGCTCGAGACCGCGCGCGAAGCGCTCGTGTCGGCGATTCATCTGGGGCTCGCCATGGCGGCGATCATCGCCGTGGTGTCGGTGTGGCAGAGCCGCAGAGTGCCGCCGGTCAAGCTCCAACGCAAGCTCGAGCCCGTGATTCACGCGGACTGATTTTTTAGACTTACCGTTTTACTGACAGATCATGGAAGAACAGGACCGCGTCGCCGTCATGCAGCAATTCGGCCGCACATATCGGGCGTTCATGTCGGCTTTCGAGGCGCACGTCGGCCATCCGTTGCCGCGCTGGCGCATTCTGCTCGCGCTGCACGACCAGGGCGGCGAGTCGTCGCAGAAGCGGCTGGTGGAGCGCCTGCGCGTCGATCCGGGCGCGCTGACCCGGCAACTGAAAACGCTGGAAGGTTTGGGCTGGATTGCTCGCAGCATGGATACGCGCGACAACCGCGTGACCAATGTGCGCCTGACTGACGCGGGGCAGTCGGCCACTAAAGCCAGCTTGCCGCGCCGCAATGCGTTTCTGCACGACACGATCGCCGTGTTGCCGGACGAGGCGCTGAACGCGCTGTCGGGTGCGTTGAAGATGCTCGAGGCGAGGATCGGCGAAGTAGCGGCGACGGCGAATGCAGCCGGAGCAGGCGAGGCTGCCGCTCAGGCGCCCGAGACAGTGGGGAGTGAAGCGCCACGTCAGCCTTGATTCACCAGAAGGACGGGCGCGATTAAACATATCGGTTCGGCGCGGCGGCGCGAAAAATCACGCGTTCCGCGACACCCCGAAAGGCGCGCCTCGTTGCCCGAGAACGCGCCCTTCGCGAGCCACATCAGAAGAACGTTTCGATCACTTCCGTCACGCGATACGCCGGATCGACCACCAACACCTGACGCCACTTGTCGAACGTCAGACACGGATGCGAAATGTCGAACGCGATCATGTCGCCCACTTTCAGGTCAGCGCCTGCCGGAATCCGCAGATATGCGTGCTGATCCATCAAACCGAAAATCTCCCAGCCTTCACCTGCAGCAATATCGCGCGGCGCTTCATTGCCCGGACGATAGTGGCGCGCCGGTTCCGGCATGCCGGCGTCGAACGCGGAATCGCGCTTGCCGAGACCGATGATCGCGCGATCCGGCTCGGGAATCGACTGCACATAGGCCCACAATTGCAGCGCGGGAAGCAGCCCTTCGCCCATTTTTTTCGCAACCGGATTGCGCTTGAAAATGTCCGTCTGCGCTTTGCGATAGATGCCGACGTCGTGCGTCAGATAGCAGCCGGGGCGCAGCACGACCTCGACCTTGCCGGTCTCCGACGCCTTCACGAATTCTTCCGCGACCACGTCGTACCAGGCCGAGCCCGCGCCTGACAACACAGCCGGCGTACGCGCAAAACGGCCCTGCTCGACGAGTTCGCGCGTAACCGCAACCGCGCTTTGCAGGAACTCGCGCACTTCGTGTTCTTCCTTGAGCACGCCTTCATACAACTCGACGCCGGCGAGCTTCAGCGTGTCGGGATAGCGTGCAATCGCATCGAGCACGGCATTGCGCTGCGCCGCGTCGCGCACGCCCGTGCGGCCGCCCGGCACGCCGAGTTCGAGCAGCACCTGCAACTGCTTGTTCACCGACTTGAAAAACTCGCCCAACTGCTCGACGCCTTCGACCGAATCGACAAGACAGAAGAATTCGAAATCCGGATCGCTCAGCAACTCGGCGACCATCATCATGTTGTGACGGCCGACCAGCTGGTTGGCCATGAGAATACGCGAGACGCCGCCGTGATAAGCCGCGCGCACCTGATGCGCGGTGGCGAGGGTGATGCCCCACGCGCCGTTTTCGAGCTGACGGCGAAACAGCTGCGGCGCCATCGTCGTCTTGCCGTGCGGCGCGAGTTTGACGCCGTATTCCGCGACGAATGCCTGCATCCACTTGAGGTTGTGCTCCACCCGGTCCGCATACAGCACGGCAGCCGGCAGGCTCACGTCTTCGTTCAGCAGATTCCACTCGAGGCGCTTGGCATCCGTGAGTTGAATGCTGGTGCCCGGAACCATGCCCAAGCCCTTGCTATAAGGATCAATCGTTGCGCCCTGATAGTTTGTAACTTTCATGTCTCCTTGCTCCATCGTCCGGTTAAATTGAATGGAAGTTGACTTTACCATGTTACCGAAAGTACGATGGATGGAGAAATGTTATTTAGTACCACGGCTTGCCGCAAGGCGCGAGATTGATGCCCCGCTCAGCCTTTCGCGCAGCCTCCCATATCTGCAATGAACCTAACCGCCGAACCGCTGGCTTTCGACATCGTCGCGCGCATTGCCGAATGCGCGCCGGAACTGCGCTCGGCTGAACGCAAGGTCGCCGCGCTGATTCTCGACGATCTGACGGGCGCCTCGCGCGCCAGCATCGGCGCGCTCGCGCAGCAGGCCGAGGTGAGCGTCGCGACCGTGACGCGCTTTGCCAAGGCGGTGGGCTGCCGCGATGTGCGTGAGCTGAAGCTGCGGCTCGCGCAGGCCGCCGCCGTGGGGCAGCGCTTTCTGCAGGCCGGCGGCCCGAGCGACGCGCCCGAGCCGATCGCGACTCGCGTGTTCGATGAATTGCAGACCGCGCTCGCGCATAACCACCAATTGCTGCGCCAGGCGCCGCTGGGCGATGCGGCCGCCGCTTTGCGCGGCGCGCGCATGATCTACGTGTTCGGCATGGGCGGCGGCTCGACCGCGCTCGCCGACGAGATGCGCTTCCGGCTCGTGCGCCTGGGCCGGCCTGTCGCGACGTATCAGGACGGCTTGCTGCAACGCATGGTGGCCAGCACCGTGTCGCGCGAATGCGTGGTGATCGCGCTCTCTACTACCGGGCGCGTGCCCGAGATGGTCGAGAACTGCAAGATCGCGCGCAGCTATGGCGCGACCGTGATCGCGCTGACCGCGCCGGCTTCGCCGCTCGCGCGGCTCGCCGATTGGGTGATCCCGATCGTCGCCTTTGAGACCGATTTCATTTACAAGCCGTCGTCGTCGCGTTACGCGATGATGATGGCGCTCGATGTGCTCGTCACCGAACTTGCCGTCAGTCAGGGTGACGAGAGCCGCGAATTGCTGCGCCGCATGAAGCATGCACTCGACACGCACCGCGGCGGCGGCGATCGACAACCGTTAGGAGACTGATCCATGCACTCGCATCCCGAAGCCGCTGATACGCTGATCGTCGGCGCGCAACTGTATGACGGCACGGGCGCGCCGCCTGTCGAACGCGATGTCGCGGTTCGCGACGGCCGCATCGTCGCGATCGGCAATCTGTCGAACTGGCTCGCCGAAGAGGTGATCGAGGCCGAAGGCCGCGCGTTGGCGCCGGGTTTCATCGACGTTCACACGCACGACGACACGCACGTGATCCGCTCGCCGCAAATGCTGCCGAAGATCACGCAAGGCGTGACGACGGTGATCGTGGGCAATTGCGGCATCAGCGCGTCGCCGGTTGCGCTGAAAGGCGACCCGCCTGATCCGATGAATCTGCTCGGTGAGCGCGACGCATTCCAGTATCCGACCTTCGCCGCGTATGTCGAAGCGGTGAACGCGGCGCGGCCGGCGGTGAATGTCGGCGCGCTGATCGGCCATACGGCGTTGCGCAGCAACCAGATGGACCGGCTCGACCGTGCGGCGACGCCGCAGGAAATCGACGGCATGCGCGCGCAACTCGAAGAAGCGTTGGCCAACGGTGCGTTGGGTCTGAGCTCTGGTCTCGCATACGGCTCGGCATTCTCAGCGCCGACCGAAGAAGTGATGGCGTTGGCCGAACCACTTGCCGCGGCCGGCGCGTTGTACACCACGCACATGCGTACCGAATTCGACGCGATTCTCGATGCCATGGACGAGGCGTATCGCGTGGGCCGTCACGCGCACGTGCCGGTGGTGATTTCGCATCTGAAGTGCGCGGGTCCGTCGAACTGGGGACGCAGCGAAGAAGTGCTGAAGTCGCTCGAAGGCGCGAGCCGCCTGCAGCCGATCGGTTGCGATTGCTATCCGTACAACCGCAGTTCGTCGACGCTCGATGTGAAGCAGGTGACGGGCGATATCGACATCACGATTACGTGGTCGGAGCCGCATCCGGAGATGGCGGGCAAGCTCGTGAAAGAGATTGCGGCGGAGTGGGGCGTTTCGCAGCAGGAAGCCGGCAAGCGCCTGCAACCGGCGGGCGCGGTGTATCACAACATGTCCGAAGACGACGTGCGGCGCATTCTTTCGCATCCCGCGACCATGGTCGGCTCGGATGGATTGCCGAACGATCCGCTGCCGCATCCGCGCTTGTGGGGTGCGTTTCCGCGCGTGCTCGGCCACTATGCGCGCGACGCGGGCTTGCTGCCGCTCGAAGAGGCGGTGCGCAAGATGACCAGTTTGTCGGCGCGTCGCTATGGGCTCACGCAGCGCGGCGAGGTGCATATCGGTTACCACGCCGATCTGGTTTTATTCGACCCGGCCAAGGTGCGCGACGTGGCGACGTTCGAAAACCCGCAACAGGCCGCCGACGGCATCGACGCGGTGTGGGTGAACGGCGTGTTGACGTATCGCGATGGTGAAGTGACCGGCGAACGCGCGGGTCACTTCGTGGCGCGCGGTGCGGCGTCGAAGGGCGATGCGCACGGCGCGTTCTGATTGTTTGTTCGACCGATTGATTAATTGAGTGATCGATTGCGGCGCGCGCGGCGATTCTGCTGAACGCGTGCCGGACTTTTTAAGGAGTGTGATGATGAAACGATATGGTGTTGAAGGCGGCAAGGGAACGGGCGGTCAGCATATGCCGTTTGCGCGTGCGGTCGAAGCGGACGGCTGGCTGTTCGTATCAGGACAGACGCCGATGGAAAACGGCGAAGTGATCAACGGCGGCATCGTCGAGCAATCGCACAAGGCGATTCAGAACGTGTTCGCGATCCTGAAGGAAGCCGGCTATGGCGCGGAACACGTGGTCCGCTGCGGCGTGTGGCTGGATGACCCGCGTGACTTCGCGTCGTTCAACAAGGTGTTCCGCGAGTACTTCGGCGAGAATCCGCCGGCGCGCGCGTGTGTCGTTTCTTCGATGGTGATCGATTGCCGGGTTGAAGTGGATTGTGTGGCTTATAAGAAGCCCACGGCTTAACCCTGAATGAAGATTTAGCCGGTTTCGTTCGCCGCGGATTCGCGATCAAATTGCCGCGGCGAACAACCCACTTATTATTGCCGCGCCAACCGCATATTGTCCGGCATCGGCAAGTTGTAATTAGTGCGGAACGGATTGATGTCCAACCCGCCGCGTCGCGTATAACGCGCATACACGGCGAGCTTCACCGGCTTGCAGGCCTTTAGCACATCGAGAAAAATCTTCTCGACACACTGCTCGTGAAAACCGGTGTGATTCCGATACGAGATGATGTAGCGCAGCAAGCCTGCGTGATCGATCTGCGGGCCCACGTAATGAATCTGCACGCTGCCCCAATCCGGCTGCCCCGTCACCGGGCAATTCGACTTCAGCAGGTTGGAGACCAAAGTCTCCTCGACGGGCGCTTCATCAAGCGCAGCCGTCAGCAATGAGGCATCGGGATGATAAACATCCGTATCGAGGTCCAACCGATCCAGCGATAAACCTTCAAACTCTTCCATCTGCAATTTGCCGAACTCATACGGCGCGGCCAGATGAACCGACACGGTCGCGCCGCACGACGCGGACACATCACGCTTGATCGTATCGCGCACCACGTCCATCGACTCGAACGCGGTCTGCGCGAACGAGCCGAGGTAGAGCTTGAACGACTTCGACTCGACGATATTCGGCGAATCCGCCGGCACGAAGAACGTTGCTACCGCGATCTGCGGCTTGCCGCGCGCATTCAGCCACGACAACTCATACGCATTCCAGATGTCCGTGCCGAAGAACGGCAACTGCGCGCCGATGCCGATCGCCTCGCGCGCATTTTTTCGCGCGATCGGAAACAGCAGCGACGCGTCGTATTGTTCGGTGTAAGCGGAGGGCTTGCCCAGCGGTGATTGTTCGGGTGTCATGATGCGTTCACGATGCCACTCAGCACGTGCCCCGTCGCCGTCACGACGCGGGCCGATTCGCAGTGGCCAATTTGGTCGTCGAAGAAAAAGTCCGGCTCGAACTCGCGCAAAAAAGCGCTCTTGTCGAGGCCGCCGAGGAACATCGCTTCGTCGATTTCGATGTTCCACGCCATCAAGGTGCGGATCGCGCGTTCGTGCGCGGGCGCCGAACGCGCCGTGACCAATGCCGTACGAATATGCATCGGCGCGGCTTCGTCCGCGAGTTTTTGCAGCCGGTGCAGCGCTTCGAGCAACGGCTTCAACGGACCGTCCGCGAGCGGCAGATCCTTATTGTGAATCTCGTGGCCGACAAAGGCGCGCAGGCCATCCTTCTGGAACACGCGCTCGGCTTCGTCGGAAAACAGCACGGCGTCGCCGTCGAAGGCGATGCGGATTTCGTCCGGATACTTGCTCGCCATTTTCGCCGATTCGGGCAAGACGCGCGCGGCGGGAAATCCGGCGGCCAGCGCGTCGCGCACGTCCTGCTGATTCGCGGACAGAAACAGCGACGCGTTCAACGGCTTCAGATAGCCGAACGGCGCGCGTCCTCGCGTGAATACGCCACGCTCGATGGCAAGTCCATGTTCCCGGCACGAATGAAACGCACGCAGTCCGCTGATCGGATCGCTGCGCGAGAGGATCACCACTTCGACGCGATGGCCGCCGGTGTTCAAAGCCAGCAGCTTGCGGATCAGCGGAAACGCCACGCCCGGTTTGGCGGGCACGGTCAGGCGGTCGCGCTGCAACGCTTCATAGGCTTGCAGATCGCCTTCCTCGTACACGCGGTTCTCTTCCTCGAAGTCGAACAGCGCGCGCGACGAGATTGCCACCACCAGTTTGTCGACGAGCGAAAGAGCCATCTGCGGATTGCGGTCCTAAGTAATCAAGCGAGGAACAGTCGATACACCGGGTTCTGCGTCTCTTCCCAGTTCGGATAGCCGAGCGTGGCGAGAAACTGGTTGAACGCCTCGTTCTCGCTGTCCGGCACCTGGATGCCGACCAGAATCGAGCTGTAGTCCGCGCCCTGGTTGCGGTAGTGGAACAGGCTGATAT